>CAZQJC010000031.1:0-30948 GCA_964593795.1 uncultured Myxococcales bacterium
TTGCAGCACACGGTTCAACATGATCGGTGCTCTAGGGGGCCGGCGTGCGCGCGGGGAGCGGTGGCGAACCCGGTTCGGGCACCATGACCGCGGCGCGAACGGCGGGCTGCTCGGGCACCATTTCGCGGGCGCGGTCTGCGCCGACCTGGGCCGCGAGCGCGTCGCGGGTCCGGCGGTTCTGGTCGCGAAGCAGCGAGAAGAGGCGGTCGGCGGCGGTCGCGCGCGCGATACCCCCGTCGCCGGGCTCGAGCTGTCGGCCGGCGGCGTCGAGCAGGTCCGTCGGCCCGAGCGACGCCAGGAGCTCGCTCGTCAGCTCCTCGGATCCGAGCTCGGCCGGTGGGGTCGTGCCCTTCTGCTCCCTGTAGAGCTCGGCCAGCGGCTGCCGCATCTCACGCCGCGCGCGCGCGCTCGCGTCCTTGAGCAGGCGGCGCTCCTCGTCGCTCATCGCCACCGCGCCCGGCATCGCGTGCCCTCCCTGCGCCGTCCAGCCGCCCTCGCCGGCGATCGCGAGCCGCGGGCCGTGCGGGCTCGCCTTGGCCGCCTCGGCGTCGGCCTTGTCCTGACCGGCGCGCAGCCGCGCGTTCTCCTGGCGCAGCCGCGCGTTCTCGAGCGCGAGCGCCTGTTCGCGTGCGGGCGTTGCGACGGCGGCCGGGGCGGTCAGCGTGAGCTGCTCGCCGCTGCCGAGCAGCTCACGCCCCCCTGCAGCGTCCACGCGCGCGGTGCCGCGGAGCACCGCCAGCGTCGCCACCGTGGCCACCACCCCGGCGCCGATTGCCCACTTGGTCCCTCGTCTCATGATCGTCTCCTTGTGTGCGTCGCCTTCAGGCGAGACCGCGATCCGGTACTCGCCGTCGTCCATCTCCACGCGGGTACCAGCGACGGCGATCGTCAGCGGCGCCCGCACCGCGGCCTCGACGCGGCCCGATTCGATCTCGAGCGGTCGTGTCAGCGACAGCGCCGCAGGCGACGAGAGGCGGAGCGCCGCGCCGTCGACGTGGACGGTGGTGGCACCCTTCGTCGCCTCCACGCGATCCCCCGGGAGGAGCGCGATGACCTCACGCACCGGCGTGCGCTGCCCGGCTCGGACCAAGAAGGCCTCGCCGCCCGACGTCTCGACCCGCTCCGCTGCTGCTGGCCAGAACAGCGCCAGGGCTGCCGCAGCCACCAGGCCGGCCGCGATCGGCGCCGCGCGCCCGAAGCCAGGCCGGGGCCGCGAGCCGAACGTCGCCTCGAGTCTGGCCCGCACGTCGGCGGACAGCCGGGCGGCCCCTTGCGACTGCCGGAGCGCCGCGCGGATGCGCGCGAGGTCCGCCCGCCGCGCGCGGCAGCTCGCGCAGGCCAGCACGTGTGTCTCGAGCTCGCGATCGAGCGGGCTCCCCGCGAGCGAGCCGGCGAGGGAGGTGATCGCTTCGGTGCACGTCATCGCGCGCCTCCCATTCTGTGGCTCTTGCCGAGGTGCTCGGCCAGGCGTGCGGCGAGCTCGAGCCGTCCGCGCGCGATCCGCGAGCGCACCGTGCCGATCGGGCAGCCGAGCACCGTGGCGATCTCCTCGTAGGTGAAATCCTCGACGTCCGCGAGCAGCACGGCGGTCCGGTAGGGCTCGGCGAGACGGTCGAGCGCCGCGGTCACCTCGTCGCAGAAGCCCTCGGGCTCGGCGGCGGCGATGGCGCCCGCGGGCCAGGCGGGCTCCGGCAGATCGGCCACCACGTGCAGCGTCGGCGCGCGCGCTCGCCGGGCGCGCTCCTTCGACCACAGGTTGCGCGCGATCTGGAAGAGCCAGGCGCGGGCGCGCTCGGACGACGAGAGCTGCGAGAACGCGCGGAAGGCATCGAGGTAGGTCTGCTGGACCAGATCCTCGGCGTCCGCCTCACGGCCCGTGAGCCGCCGGGCGAACCGGTGCAGGCCCTCGAGGTGGGGGAGCATGACGGCTCCGAAGCTGCGCGTGCTCATGGTCGCACCCATCAAGAGCCGGGGCGGCCGCGGAAAGTTCCAGGAACAAGCGCCGCCCACATCTCCCGGCCCGAGTAACCGGGCGCAAGGGCCGGGGATTCCCGTTTACGGCCGTGCTACGATCCGCCGCATGGTCGCCTCCTTGGTGTCGCGCATCGCCGCCCTCCAGAACTACGACGAGTACAACGAGCTCCACTGGACCGGCAGCTTCGAGGACTACCTCGAGATCGTCCGCAAGAGCCCGAAGGTCTGCCGCACCTCGTTCCAGCGCCTCTACGACATGATCCTGTCGTTCGGCCAGGACGAGTACATCGACAACAAGAAGCGGATCATCCGCTACAACTTCTTCAAGGACGAGCACCACGGCGGTCGCGACGCCGTCTACGGCCTCGACATCCCGCTCATGCGGCTCGTCTCGGTGCTCAAGAGCGCGGCGCAGCGCTACGGCACCGAGAAGCGCGTGATCCTGCTGCATGGCCCCGTCGGCAGCGCGAAGTCCACCATCGCGCGCCAGCTCAAGAAGGGCATCGAGGAGTACTCGCGCACGCCCGAGGGGGCGCTCTACACGTACGACTGGGTGCTGCCGAAGGAGCTCCAGCACCACGCGGGCGGGCAGGAGGTCTTCCCCTGCCCGATGCACGAGGATCCGCTGCGCATCATCCCGATCGAGTGGCGTGACCGCGCCTTCAAGGAGCTCGGCCTCGGCACCACCGACCAGTCGATCTACCTCGAGGGCGACCTCAACCCCGCGTGCCGCTTCATCTTCAACGAGCTCCTCAAGCACTACCGCGGCGACTGGTCGAAGGTGGTCTCGCACGTGCGCGTCCGCAGGCTCGTGCTCTCCGAGCAGGACCGCGTCGGCATCGGCACGTTCCAGCCCAAGGACGAGAAGAACCAGGACTCGACCGAGCTCACCGGCGACATCAACTACCGGAAGATCGCCGAGTACGGCTCCGACTCGGATCCGCGCGCGTTCAACTTCGACGGCGAGTTCAACATCGCGAACCGCGGCGTCATCGAGTTCGTGGAGATCCTCAAGCTCGACGTCGCGTTCCTCTACGACCTCCTCGGCGCGACGCAGGAGCACCGCGTCAAGCCGAAGAAATTCGCGCAGACGCACATCGACGAGGTCATCATCGGCCACACCAACGAGGCCGAGTACAAGAAGCTCCTCAACAACGAGTTCATGGAGGCATTGCGGGATCGCACGGTGAAGATCGACATCCCGTACATCACCAAGCTCGCCGAGGAGATCAAGATCTATGTCAAGGACTACAA
This sequence comes from uncultured Myxococcales bacterium, assembly GCA_964593795.1. GTDB lineage: Bacteria > Myxococcota_A > Polyangia > JAHFDS01 > JAHFDS01 > JAHFDS01. The sequence goes on from CAZQJC010000031.1 coordinate 3,229, forward strand.
CCCGACGAAGATCCGCGGCAAGCACATCGCGCCGCACACGCTCGAGGTCGCGGCGATGTGGGCGGTCCTGACGCGCCTCGAGGACCCGAAAAAGCACAACCTGACGCTGCTCCAGAAGCTCAAGCTCTACGACGGGCGCACGCTGCCGGGCTTCACGCAGGACAACATCAAGGAATTGCGCAAGGAGACGCAGCGCGAGGGCCTCGACGGGATCTCGCCGCGCTACATCCAGGACAAGATCTCCAATGCGCTGGTGTCCGATCGCGCCAATGCGATCAATCCCTTCACGATCATGAACGAGCTCGAGGGCGGATTGAAGCACCACTCCCTCATCACCAACGAGGACCAGCGCCGGCGCTTCTCTGAGCTGCTCGAGGTGGTCAAGCGCGAGTACGAGGACATCGTCAAGAACGAGGTCCAGCGCGCGATCTCGGCGGACGAGGACGCGATCGCGAAGCTGTGCGCCAACTACATCGACAACATCAAGGCGTACACGCAGAAGGAGAAGGTCAAGAACCGCTACACCGGCCAGGACGAGGAGCCGGACGAGCGGCTCATGCGCTCGATCGAGGAGAAGATCAACATCCCGGACTTGCGCAAGGACGACTTCCGCCGCGAGATCATGAACTACATCGGCGCGCTCGCGATCGAGGGGCGCACGTTCGATTACAAGACCAACGAGCGGCTGCACAAGGCGCTCGAGATGAAGCTCTTCGAGGACCAGAAGGACTCGATCAAGCTGACGAGCCTGGTGTCCACCGTCGTGGACCGCGAGGCGCAGGCGAAGATCGACGTGGTCAAGCAGCGGCTCATCAAGAACTTCGGCTACGACGAGGAGTCGGCGACCGACGTGCTGAACTTCGTTGCGTCGATCTTCGCGCGCGGAGACGTCAAGTCGTAGATGAGGCCGCAGGCTTCAGGCTTCAGGCTTCAGGCTTCAGGCTTCGGGCTCCGGACCTCGGGAGTCGGATCGGCCGGAAGGAGCGATCATGGATCCGCGGGGCGTCGGCACGGTCAGCGTGCCTCTGAACAACACGGCGGCGCAGCTGCTCGCGCAGCTCTGCGTGAGCCTGGGCACGGACGACCCGACCGGCGTCCTGTCGCGCGCATTGGGCTTGCTCGATCTCGCAATGGCGGCCAAGAAGCAGGGGCGCAGGCTCGTCATGTACGACCCCAAGACGGAAGCCATCCAGGACGTCGTCTTCTGATCCGGGCCTGGAGCCTGAAGCCTGAAGCCTGGAGCCCGCCATGAGTCAACGCATCGACCAGGATCACCGGCGCTTTCGCGAGATCGTGCGCGGCAAGATCAAGCAGAACCTGCGCAAGTACATCTCGCAGGGCGAGCTCATGGGGAAGAAGGGGCGGGACCTCGTGTCCATCCCCGTGCCGCAGATCGACATCCCGCACTTCCGCTTCGGCAACAAGCAGACGGGCGGGGCGGGGCAGGGCGACGGTCAGCCAGGCGACTCGCTCGGCCCCGGCCAGCCGGGCGACGGCGGCGTCGGCAAGGCGGGCGAGAACCCCGGCGAGCACCTGCTCGAGGTCGAGGTCTCGCTCGAGGAGCTCGCGCAGATCCTGGGGGAGGAGCTCAAGCTCCCGCGCATCGAGCCCAAGGGCAAAGAGCGCATCATCTCGAAGAAGGACCGCTACACGGGCATCCGCCCCGTGGGCCCCGAGTCGCTGCGCCACTTCCGCCGCACCTACAAGCAGGCGCTGCGCCGCGAGATCTCGATGGGGACGTACGACCCCAAGAACCCGAAGGTCATCCCGACGCGCAGCGACAAGCGCTACCGGAGCTGGAACACGCTGCCATTGCCCCAGGCCAACGCGGTCATCATCTACATGATGGACGTGTCGGGCTCGATGGGCGACGAGCAGAAGGAGATCGTCCGCATCGAGTCGTTCTGGATCGATTGCTGGCTGCGCTCGCAGTACCAGGGGCTCGAGTCGCGCTACATCATCCACGACGCGATGGCCAAGGAGGTCGATCGCGAGACCTTCTTCAAGACGCGCGAGAGCGGCGGGACCATGATCTCGTCGGCCTACAAGCTCTGCAGCAAGATGATGGAGACCGAGTTCCCCGCGAGCGAGTGGAACGTCTACTGCTTCCACTTCTCCGACGGCGACAACTGGTCGGTCGACGATACGGTGACCTGCATCGACATCCTGCGGTCTCAGATCATCCCGAAGTCGAACCTGTTCTGCTACGGGCAGGTGGAGTCGCCCTACGGCTCGGGCCACTTCATCAAGGACCTCGACGAGCACTTTGACGACACCGACAACCTCGTGACCTCCGAGATCAAGGGCAAGGAGGCCATCATGGACTCCATCCGCGATTTCCTCGGCAAGGGGAAGTGAGCGCCCGATGACGATGATCCCGCCGTACCTCCGGCGCATCCAGGAGGAGATCGAGGGCTACGCCGCCGACTTCGGCCTCGACTTCTTCCCGATCGTCTACGAGGTGCTCAATTACCGGCAGATGAACGAGGTCGCCGCGTACGGCGGATTTCCGACGCGCTATCCGCACTGGCGCTTCGGCATGGAGTACGAGCACCTCCTCAAGAGCCACACCTACGGCCTCTCGAAGATCTACGAGATGGTCGTCAACAACAACCCGTCGGTGGCGTACCTGCTCGAGGGGAACTCGACGGTCGATCAGAAGATGGTCATGGCCCACGTCTGCGGGCACGTGGACTTCTTCAAGAACAACTACTTCTTCTCGAAGACCAACCGAAAGATGATCGACGGGATGGCGAACCACGCCGCGCGGCTGCGCCGGCACGTGGATCGCCACGGCATCGACAAGGTCGAGGGCTTCCTCGACGTCTGCATCTCGCTCGACAACCTCATCGACCCGCACATGCCGTTCATCCGGCGGCGCCCCGAGGCGCGGCGCGAGGTGGAGGAGGTCGAGGAGGAGTCGGACGGCATCCCGCGCCTGCGCGCCAAGTCCTACATGGACAAGTTCATCAACCCGCCGAAGGTGATGGAGGAGGAGCGCAAGAAGCGCGAGAAGGAGGCCGAGCAGCCGCGGAAGTTCCCCGAGGAGCGCCAGTGCGACGTGCTCCTGTTCCTGCTCGAGAACGCCCCATTGGAGAAGTGGGAGCTCGACGTCCTCGAGATCGTGCGCGACGAGGCCTATTACTTCTCCCCGCAAGCGCAGACGAAGATCTTGAACGAAGGCTGGGCATGTCTGGCCCCGGAGTCGCTCGTCTTCACCGACGAGGGCCTCGTGACGATGCGCGCGCTGGTCGAGCGCGGCGGCGGCGTGGTCTCCGACGGCGAGACCCCGCGGTGCGTCTACGACCAGCACGTCATCCGCGATCACGAGCGCGTCACGCTGCGCACCAGGCGCGGGCTCGAGCTCTGCGGCTCGAACAACCACCGCGTGCTGCTCTCCGACGGCGTCACGTGGAAGCGCCTCGACGAGCTCGCGCCGGGCGACCGGATCGCGGTCCGCGGCGGTGCGGAGCTCTGGCCGAGCGCGCCCGTGGCCATCTCCTGGAGCCCCCCGTCGCGGGTGGGCCTTGGCGACGTCGCCGAAGAGGCGGGCGTCTCGCTCTGGACGGTGCTGCGGCACCGGGCGGGCCAGCGCACCCGTTCCGACGCCGCGATCGCCGAGGCGCTGGTCGCCTACGAGGAGCCGTCGAATCAGGCGCTCCCGCAGGCGATCGACAAGCGCGCGCCGGTGCGGTTGCCGGCCCACGCGGACGCGGACCTCGGCGCGTTCCTCGGCTACCTCGTGGGCGACGGGCACATCAGCCGCGTCAAGCGCCACCTCGGGCTGACCACGGGCGACGCGCCGCAGGCGCAGGCCTTCGCCGACCTCGCGAGCCGGCTCTTCGGCGCGATGGCGCGCATCCGCCTCGACGGCAACCGCTACCGCGTGCTCGTGCATTCCGAGACGCTCTCGGGTTTCCTCGTACAGGGCCTCGGCCTCACCGAGGGGCCGAGCGCGGCCGAAAAGCGCATCCCCGACGCCGTGCTGCGTTCGCCCGAGCCCGTCGTACGTGCGTTCCTGCGTGCCTACTTCGACTGTGACGCCCACGCTGGGCGCTCGGGCGTCGTCCTGTCGACGACGAGCGATCACCTCGCGGAGACGGTGCAGATCGTGCTCCTGAACTACGGCATCCTGAGTCACCGCCGCAAGGGCAAGGACGGCTGCTGGCAGGTGCAGGTGCGCGGCGCCTCTGCGGCGGTGTTCGCCCGTCGGATCGGCTTCGGCCTCGCGCGCAAGCAGGAGGCGCTAGAGGCCTACGTCGCCGACCGCAAGTGGTTCAAGGCCGAGCGCTGGGACGACGAGGTCGTGTCCACCGAGCGCGATCGCGGCGACGTCTACGACATCTCGGTCGAGGAGACGCACCGCTACGCCGCCCAGGGCTTCGTCAATCACAACTCCTACTGGCACTCGACGATCATGACGCAGAAGGCATTGAACGCGTCCGAGATCATCGATTACGCGGAGAACGCCGCGGGCGTGATGGCCACCGCCAAGGGGCAGCTCAATCCCTACAAGCTCGGCATCGAGCTCCTGCGCGACATCGAGGACCGCTGGAACCGCGGGCGATTCGGCAAGGAGTGGGACGAGTGCGACGACCTCGAGGCGCGGCGCAACTGGGACCGCCGCCTCGCGCTCGGCCGCCGCAAGGTGTTCGAGGTGCGCAAGCTCTACAACGACGTCACGTTCATCGACGAGTTCTTCACCGAGGACTTCTGCCGCCGGCACCACTTCTTCTCGTACATGTTCAACGAGCGCAGCGGGAACTGGGAGATCGAGTCCAGGGAGTTCAAGAAGGTCAAGGACCGGCTCCTCTTCCAGCTCACGAACTTCGGCCAGCCGTTCATCTACGTCGAGGACGGCAACCACGAGAACCGCGGCGAGCTCATGCTGCGACACCAGCACGAGGGCACGGACCTGCGCGTCGATCACGCGCGCGACACGCTCGCGGCGCTGCAGCGCGTGTGGAAGCGCCCCGTGTGCCTGCTCACCAAGGTCGAGGGCAAGGGCAAGCTCCTGCGCTTCGACGGCCGCGATCACTCGGACAAGGCCGCCGAGTACAAGTAGCGCCGCTCAGCGACCGTCGACGGTCCGCTGGATCGCCTCGAGCAGGGCCTTCGCGTCTCCGGAGCGGTGCTTGCGGTACCAGGCGTGGACGGGGCGCGTGCGCTCGCGCAGGGAGGCGCGCTCTGCGGGCGAGAGCTGTTGCACCTTGACCGTCTGCGCGAGCTGCGCCTCGACCTGCGTCGCCAGCTCGCGCACGGCGGCGTTCGCACGGAGGCTCTCCTCGCGCGCGTCCACCAGCAAGGCCGCGCGCTCGCGCTCGGAGAGGCGCTCGAGCGCTCCCTTGCAGAAGAGCGCCATGCCCGGCTGGTAGCTGTGGCGGCTCATCGTGTAGTGCGACACCTCGGCGACCCAGCCGGTGGCGAACGCGTAGAGCGGCGAGTTGTCGAACGCCTCCACGCTCTTGCTCTGGAGGGCCTCGAGCGTGTCGATGACCGTCAGCGGCTTCGGCAGGGCGCCGAGGGTCTTCCACATCTCCACGTGCAGCGCGCTCGGCTGCGAGCGCACGCGCAGGCCCGCGAAGTCCTCGGGGCGACGGAGCGGCTTCTTCCCCGCGAAGCTCCGCCAGCCGATCTCCATCGTCTCGTAGAAGACGAGGCCGCGCTTCGCGAGGATGCGCCGCACCTCGGCCACGGCCGGCCCGCGGAGCACGCGGTCCACGGTGGCCTCGTCGTCGAAGAGGTACGGCAGCTCGAACGCGTCGAGCTCCGGCACGAAGTTGCCCATCGCGCCGGCCGTGCCGCCCCACATCGCGATCTTCCCCTCGACGCACAGGCGCGCCGACTCCACCTCGTCGCCGCCGATCCCGCCGATCATCGCGCGCAGGCGGAGCTTGCTGCCGGTCAGGCGCGTCACCTTGTCGGCGATGCGCCTCGTCGTGTCCGCCCAGGGCGTGCCGTCCGGCGACGCGCTCACGAACACGTCGTGGGGTATGCGCGCCGCTGCGGCGCCGCTCGATGCGACCACCATCCCCGCCACCACCCAGCGCAGGAGCTGCACCAGCCGCAATCATTGCATGTTCGGTGCACGTACTGCGAGATCTGCGAGATCATGCTATGGGTCGCCGATGCGCCCCCACGTGCTCGGCCTCTTGCCCGACGCCCTGGCGGCGCACCTGCGCGCGGCAGGCGTGCCGGTGCGCGACGACGAGGCGCGCCGCCTGTGCTCGCTGCGCTTCTCGGCCGAGGGCGATCCCCGGCCCGTGCGGCCGCTCGCCCGCGCGCTCCTCGCCCGGGTCGCGGAGCTGACGGACGACGCTCCGCTCGAGCTCGTCGAGCGCGCCCGCGACCCCGAAGACGGCTTCGTCAAGTACCTCTTCCGTGGCGGCGACGGCGCGCTGTTCGAGGCCGTGCGCATCCCCTTGCACCGGCAGGGCGCGTTCTCCGTCTGCCTGTCGTCGCAGGTCGGCTGCGCGATGGGCTGCGATTTCTGCGCGACCGGACGCCTGGGCTTTGCTCGCAACCTCGAGGCCTGGGAGATGGTCGCGCAGCTCGGCGCGGTCCGCCGCGACGTCGCCGCCGAGGGCGGGCGCGTGACGGGCGCGGTCTTCCAGGGGCAGGGCGAGCCGCTCGCCAACTACGACGCCGTCATCGCTGCCGCGCGCATCCTCAGCCACCCGACGTGCGGTCGCATCTCCGCGCGCAGCATCACGATCTCCACCGTGGCCCTGCCGGCGCCGATCCGCCGCTACGCCGCCGACGGTCACCCGTACCGCCTCATCGTGTCCTTGCACTCGGCCGTCCTCTCGCGCCGGAAGCGACTGCTCCCCGTCGCGGGGCGCGCCTCCCTCGACGATCTCGCGGACGCCATCCGCGCCTACGCCGCGCAGAGCCGCGATCGCGTCACGATCGCGTGGACCCTCCTCGGTGGCGAGAACGACGGCGCCGACGAGGCGCGCGCGCTCGCGGAGCTCCTGCCGGACGTGCCGCTCCGCATCAACCTCATCGACGTCAACGACGCCAGGCCCGACGGCTACCGGCGCTCCACCGACGCCGACCGCAAGGCGTTCATGGAGGCGCTGCAACCGCTGCGGGCGCCGATCGTGCGCCGGTACTCCGGCGGAGCCGGGCGCGACGCCGCCTGCGGGATGCTTGCCGCCAGGCACGACGCGGCAACTCGGGTATCCTAGAGGCGAAGCGAATGGCGAACGTACAGCTCGAGCGCAAGAAGGACCTCTCGCTGTTCCGTCGCATCGCGATCGGGACGTGGCGGACGCCGCACGAGGCCCAGGTCTACGGCACGCTCGAGGTGCGCATGGACAGGTCCATGCAGTACATCGAGCGCTTCCGTCGCGTCACGGGCAAGCGCCTGACGGTCACGCACCTCGTCGCGCGCGCGGCGGCGGCCGCGATGACGGAGATGCCGGACGCGAACGCGATCCTCCGCTGGAACCACATCTACCTGCGCAAGCACATCGACGTCTTCTTGCAGGTCGTGATGACCGATCAGGAGACCGGCAAGGTCGACCTCACCGGTATGACGGTGCGTGACATCGACAAGAAGTCGCTCGGCGACATCGTCGACGAGATGGACCAGCGGCTCGAGAAGGTGCGCGCGCACCAGGGGGCGCTCGAGAAGACCCGCGGCATCTTCGGCTTCGTGCCGCTGCTCTGCATCGGCTTCGTGCTGCGGTTCATCGCGTTCCTCTCGTACACGCTGAACCTCCGGCTGCCCGGGACGCCGCGCGATCCGTTCGGCTCGATCATGATCACGAACATCGGATCGCTCGGGCTCGAGTTCGCGTACGTCCCGCTCGTGCCGTACAGCCGCGTGCCGATCATCCTGGCGACCGGCGCGGTGCGCGAGGTCGCGCTGGCCGAGGAGGGCAAGGTCGCCGTCGGGCAGGTCATGAAGATCAACGCGACCTTCGATCACCGCTTCATCGACGGCTACCACGCGGCGATCATGAGCCGCGTCCTGCGCACCTGGCTCGAGAACCCCGACGCGCACTTCGATCGCCTGCCAGGCGAGGACCTCGAGAAGACCGAGCGGCTGTCGGCCGACCACCTCGTCGCCTGAACGGACGCACAGCCGACCGCTGGGGGCTGACCGTTGGGGCGGGGACGCCGGCCCCGCGAGCCGGCGCACGCGGCCTCGGGGTGCCGACCTGATTTCAAGGTGTTGGCCCGTCTCGTGGGCCCGGCACGCCGGTTGAAACACCGGTCCGATCGGAGGCTCGTCTCGAACATGCGTCACCTGGCTCTGGTGCTCGTCCTGCTCTCGCTCGGCTGCAGTCCGGAGATCACCCTCGAGCCGGAGGGGGGCGCGGCTGGCTCGCCCGGCGGAACCGGCGCCGGAAGTGGCAGCGGCAGCGGCACGGGCGGCGGCACGAGTGGGGGCACCAGCGGCGGCAGCGCAGGTGGCGTCGCCGCCCCACCCACGCCGCGCCAGTTCTTCGAGGAGCGCGTGGCGCCGTCGCTCAACAGCGGGTGCGCGAGCTGCCACTCGTCCAGCAACGGTGGCCCGGGCCCGAAGTTCCTGGGCTCGGGCCCGCCCGCCTACTACGGCTCGCTGATCTCGGACGGCCGGCTCGTCGGTGCCACGCCCGCGACGAGTCTCCTCGTCACGAGGGGAGAGCACGCCGGTCCAGCGTTCCTCTCGTCGCAGCTCCCCGCCGTGCAGCAGTGGATCACGATGGAGGCGGCCGCCGGGCGTGTGCCCCCCCCGCCGATGGCGGGCAGCGGCGGTGCCGGTGGTGCAGGAGGCGCGGGCGGCGCAGGCGGCGCAGGCGGCGAGGGCGGCGAGGGACCGTGAGGCGCGGGCTGCGCTACGCGAGCCGATCGGTGGCCGCGACGAGCGCCTTCGAGATGTTCGGCTCGGTGGCGGAGTGTCCCGCGTCGGCGACCACCACGAGGTCCGCCTCGGGCCACGCGCGGTGCAGCGCCCACGCGCTGTCCATCGGACACACCACGTCGTAGCGACCCTGCACGATCACGGCCGGGATGTGGCGGATGCGGCCCACGTTGCGCAGGAGCTGGTCGTCGTGCTCGAAGAAGCCCTTGTGGAAGAAGAAGTGCGCCTCGATGCGCGCGAACGCGAGCGCGAACTCGTCCTGCGCGTAGTGCTGCACGAAGCCCGCGTCGGGCAGGAGCTTGCTCGTCATGCCCTCCCACGTGGCCCAGGCCTTGGCGGCCTCGATGCGCGTCGCCGCATCGGGTGACGTCAGGCGCTTGTAGTACGCGGTCACGAGATCGCCGCGCTCCGCGGGTGGGATGAGCGCGAGGTACGGCTCGAACGCGTCGGGGAACAGGTAGCTGCAGCCCTCCTGGTAGAACCAGCGGATCTCGCGCTGCCGCAGCAGGAAGATGCCGCGCAGGATGAGCGCCGTGACGCGCTCGGGGTGCGTCTCCGCGTAGGCGAGCGCGAGCGTGGAGCCCCACGACCCGCCGAAGACGTGCCAGCGCTCGATGCCGAGGTGCTCGCGGAGGCGCTCGATGTCGGCGACGAGGTCCCACGTGGTGTTCTCGTCGAGGCACGCGTGCGGCGTGCTCTTGCCGCAGCCGCGCTGGTCGAAGAGCACGATGCGGTAGCGCGCGGGATCGAAGTAGCGGCGCATCTTCGGATCCGTGCCGCCGCCGGGGCCGCCGTGCACGAAGACCACGGGCCGCCCGTCGGGATTGCCGCACTCCTCGAAGTGGAGGTCGTGGACCGGGGAAACGCGGAGGCGACCGGTGCGTCGCGGCTCGAGGGGCGGGTAGAGCCAGGTGAGCGGGTCCTTGGGGGCCGACATGACGGCGCATCATACGGCGCGGACGAAGCCGTGGCAGCGACCTTGGGAAGGGCCCGGGTGCGCGCCGCTGCCCCAGGGGCCCCGGATCGGGGACTGCCGACCCCGGCTGTTGCTGGGGGAAGCCTGCAAGATCCGAGGAGAACGGCCCCAGGCACGGCCGTTGCTCAGGTGAGGGGCATGCGTCCACTTCTGATTGCTCTGCTCCTGTCCGGCTGCGGCGCGGCGGAGATCGTGCTCGACGACGGCAAGGGCGGTGCGGGCGGCGCCAAGGCGGCCGGTGGCGGCGGCGCGGGTGCGGGCGGCGCGGGGGCGAGCGGCATGGGTGCCGCGGGCTCCGCCGGCGTTGCCGGAGACGAGGGCCTCGCGGGTGACTCGGGTGCGGCGGGCGAGGGTGCGGCCGGCGAGTCCGGAGCCGGAGGGGAGGCCGGCGCGGGCGGCACCACCGGCGGCGGCGGCGCGGGTGGCAGCGGCGCGGGTGGCGACGCAGGCGCCGGTGGAAGCGCAGGGGCAGGCGGCGCGGGCGGCGCGGGCGGCATGAGCGGCGCGGGCGGCATGGGCACATCTCTGTCTGCGCGCGACTACTTCGAGCAGAACGTGTCCGCGCTCCTCACGGCGCACTGCGCGATGTGCCACACGAGCACGCAGACCGGCCCCGGCCCGGACTTCCTCGGCTCCGGCCCGCGCACGTACTACGCGTCGCTCAAGGCGGATCCGCGCATGGTCGGCCCCACGCCCGAGCGGAGCCTGATCCTGACCAAGGGCATGCACGAAGGGCCCGCGTTCATGACCGGCGAGCGCGTGATGGTCGAGCAGTGGGTCGTGATGGAGGTGCGCGCCGGTGCCGGCGGCATGGGTGGCGCAGGCGGAGCCGGTGGCGCAGGCGGCGCCGGTGGCGCAGGCGGAGCCGGTGGCGCAGGCGGAGCCGGTGGCGCGGGCGGAGCCGGTGGCGCGGGCGGAGCCGGTGGCGCAGGCGGAGCCGGTGGCGCAGGCGGAGCCGGTGGCGCAGGCGGAGCCGGTGGCGCGGGTGGAGCCGGTGGCGCAGGCGGAGCCGGTGGCGCAGGCGGCGTCGGCGCCGTGACCAGCCGCCCGACGGTTCGACCGAATCACCGCTAGCCAGTGAGCGGTGACAGGAACGTCATCACCCACATCGCCACGGTCTGCACGGCCAGCCACAGCATCGCTGCCTGGAGCACCGACTCCAGCGGCTCGAGTCGCCGATCGCGAAGCGAGGCGAACCAGATCCCGACGCACAGGACGAGGCTGATCCACGCGAAGTGCAGCTCCCGCTTCGCGCGCGCGAGCTGCTTGTAGGTCTTCGTCTTGACGATCACCTTGACGATGTCGGTCTTGATCTCGTCGATCCAGCGCCTGGCGGACACCGGATCGCAGCAGCACTTCTGCTGCTTGCACTGCTTCTCCGCGTCGGTGGCGTCCGGCCAATCGCCGTACTCCGGATCGGGCAGGGGCATCCCCGCCACCGCGAGGTCGACCAGCAGCGCCTGCGCGAGCGCGCCCTCCTCGCCCCCGCTGCTGCTCTGGTCGTGCGTGCGGAGCGCGCTCTCCAGCGTCGCGCGCGCCATCTTCGCCGTCCCGAACGAGAGCCCGATGCTGCCGAGGGACAGGAGCAGGATCGCGATCGCCAGGCGCCCCACGAACACGCCCGAGTTCCCCTCGCCGAGCATCGGCCCGGGCGTCTCCTCGCTCTGGGCGATCTGCCGCCGCCAGAGCGCGACGCCGAGGCCGAGGCCGACGGCCGCCGACACCGTGGCCGCGACGCGCACCAGCTCGGGCCGCAGCACGGCCGCGATGGCCATCGACACCACCATGATGGGCACCGCGCCGAGCAGCAGCGCGCCGAGCTGCGTCGGGCCGTAGCCTCCTCGCGTCGGGTGGTCGAGCGCCACCGGCGCGATGTCCGGCAGGGGGCCGAGCGAGGGGCGGGGGGCACGAGGCTGCGCGGGCTCCTGGGGCGGCGGCGGTGCGCTCGCCGGCTCGTCGTAGCCTCCCCGGTCTCCAGCCTCCATCTCTGCGGCGAAGGGATCGTGGTGGCTTCGCGGCGTCGGCAGGACGACCGCCGCCTCCTGGCGCGCCGCGGGCAAGCTCGGCGCGTCGAGGTCGACGTCCGCCGGTTGAGGTGGCGGCTGCATCCGCACCGGTGCCGCCTGCGGGCGCGGCTGCACGGTCGGCAGCGGCAGATCGTCGTCCGCGCTCCACGTGGTGGGCGGCGCCATCGAGGGGAGATCCTCGGGCAGCTCGAACGCCGACGGCGCGGCGTGCATCGACGCGGGGGGGCGAGGCGGCGCGGGCGGACCCTCGTCGGGCAGGAGGTCGCTGCCGAAGACGCCCGTGACCGGACGCCCCGGCGGGATCGGCCCCGGTGGCATCGCGGACTGCAGGCTCGTCAGCGGCCGCCCCGCCGCCGGCGCCGGCTCGTAGACGGGGCTCACGCCGGTGACCGGTCGTCCCGGTGCGGGTACGGGCACGGGCATCAGGCTCTCGGGCGGCGCCATCGACATCACGCCGGTGTTCGCCCGCATCGGCGCGAGCGGCTTGACCTGGACGAGCTCGATGTCCTCGTCGTTGACGCTCGGGGGGGCTGGCGCCACGAAGGCGGCTGGAGCGGCGGCCGCAGGTCCCGGGCCCGGCGCGTCGAGGTCGACCTCCACGCGCGAGCTCGGGCCATCGGCGGTAGGCAGGGCAGACAGCAGCTCCTCGGCCGCGGGATCCGGTTCGGCCTCGCCGACGTCGTCGAACGACATCGGTGGAGCGCCGCCGATCGTCTGGTTGTCGGGATCCTCGTGGTCCCCGAACGTGATCGCCGGGATCCCGGGTGCCGCGAACGCCTGCTTCGGCGGGGAGACCTCCGCCGCAGAGGCGGCGCCCGGGCGCGCGGCCGACGCGACCTCCAGGCGGCAGACGATGCCCTCGCTGCGCAGCCGCTCCACGACGCGCTCGGCCTCGGCCAGCGGCGCATCGCGTCGGATGATCACGGGCCTCTGCCGCAGGATGTCGATCGCCCGGTCCGGCTTGAGGCCGAACAGGCGTGCCATCGACTGAGCCGCCTTCTGCTCGTGTGCCGGAGAGTCCGTCACGAGGGAGGCGAGCACGACCTGATAGCGAGGCTCCATCGTCAGCGATCGAGGTAGGGCCCCGCCATCTTACCGCGCGCGCCGGTGCTTTGCAGCCGCCGCCGTGGGTTCGGACTACCCGTGCCGGCGCTTGCGGGGCTGGCTCCGGCCGCCGCCCTTGGGCGGCCGGGGCTCGACCTTGTCGTGCACGGGCTCCATCGGGGCCGTCCGCGCCCTCCTGCCGAGCGCCTCCGCCGCGTCGGCGAGGGCCTGGCCGAGGGGGGCGCGCGCGTAGCGCCACACCGCCCACGCGATGAACAGCAGCGTCGCGACGCTCTCGGTCGTGTAGCGCACGTCGTAGTAGTACGTCGTGAAGTTCAGGAGCTGGGTGACGCCTGCCGTCACGAGCAGGCCCACGCCGATCTCCTCGCGCTCCCTCCACAGGAACGCGGCCGCGGTCAGGAAGCAGAAGTAGTAGCAGGTGAGCTCCGTCGCGACCGGGATGGCCGTCGACGAGATGGCCGCGATGGCCCACCAGCGATCGTCCTCCGGCGTCGCCGCCTCCGCGATGCGGTTGGTGGCGCGCAGCAGCAGCAGCATGAAGGCGCCGACCAGGATGAGGAACACCGGCATCATCCGCTTGAAGGTCGCCTTGTGCATGTCCTTGTAGCGGAGGAACGGATCGTCGAGGCGGCCGTCGAACGCCACCTCCTGTCGCGTCGTCGGACGGAACGTCAGGACCGTCTTGAGGCCCATGTGGTTCGTCAGCGGTGTCCCGGCGTGCTTGGCGGTGTTCTCGAGGAACGCCGGCCACGCAGCGAAGCCGCCCGCCACCTTGCTCGAGATGGGCACGAGGACCGCGGTCGCGATGGCGGCGCCGAGCACGATGCGGGCGCCGACGCGATCGAGCTTGCGCTCCTTCCAGAGCTTCCACCCGAGGCGCAGCGCGATCGCTATGAAGAACCCGCCCGGGAACACGCGCAGGAGGGTCGAGTACGCGAGGAACGCGCCGCCGAGGGCCGGCCACCGCTTCTTGATCAGGCAGCAGCCGAGCATGGCCGCCGCGAACCAGTCCTCGCGCAGGAAGGCGCCGCCCGTCCAGAAGTAGAGGGATCCGTGGTTGCAGGCGAAGAACAGGACCGCGATCGCGGCCACCTCCCAGCCGAACGCCCACATGATGGCGAGGAACGAGAAGAGGACGATGACCGGGTCGAGGTGCCCGAGGCCGAGCGGCTGTTTGGCCTCGAACATCGACGTCCCGAAGCCGACGAATTCCTTCGTCGCGGGTTGCATGTTCGCGAGCAGCGACCCGGCGAGGTTCCACACGGGCGACGGGTTGTACCCGTGGTCGTGCAGCATCTTCTCCCAGGTGTCGATGCCCGTGTTGCCGCGGAAATAGGCGATGTCGGTCTTGAACTGCTCCCAGCGGTCGGTCGCGAAGTGATCCTTGCAGCGCCCCGGGTTGTCGAGGATGTACTTCGCCGGGACGAGGACGTTCTTCTCGAGGTCGCGGATCTTCCGGAGCTCCACGCGCCGCCGGAAGCCCTGCTCGGCCTCCGCCACGCTCGAGCACTCGTAAAGGCGTGTGTACCCGAGCTCCTTGAAGTACTTCGCGCCGACGAAGTAGTGGAAGAACTCGTAGTGGTGGATGCGGACGGGGAAGTGGTAGCCGCCCCAGTTGAAGTACCCGAAGAAGCCGAGCACGCCGAGCGCGGCGAGCACACTGCGCCGGTACTCGACGAGCAGCGCCACGGGCACCTTGTCGGGCGTGCCGCTCGTCGGAGGGGGCTTCGCGACGAGCTCGAAGAGCAGCGACAGCGCCGCGACCGCGCCCGCCGGCACGATGAACCAGTAGTGGATGTGCTCGCGATCGAAGAGGAGCCCTGCGAACGGCGACAGGAGCGCCAGCAGGCGGAACGTGACCCCGAGCTTGCGCCCGACCGCGGTGCCCTGGCCGTAGAAAGGCCCGGTCCAGGCGAGCCAGAGCATCGCGAGCATCGCGAGGGCGAGCGGCGCGCCGAGCGCGAAGACGAGCCCGCCGAACCAGCTCTTGCCGTGGTTGAGGGGCGCGGCCGCCGCGATGGCCACGAAGACCAGGCTCGAGAGCGAGAAGATCGTGACGAGCACGAAGCGGCGTCTGAAGAGCGGGACCTCGACCTCGGGCAGCGCGGGGGCGTCCTGGTGCCGCTTGAGCGCCATGCCGAGGAGCAGGAGCGCGCCGCCGAGGAACGACAGCGCCAGCTTGATCGCGTCCGACTGATCGAGCGTCAGGGAGAGCGTGCCCGCGAGCGGGTACCAGATCTTCTCGATGAGCGTCTGGGGCACGAAGACGGGCGCCTGCGCGGGCGTGCCTTCGACCTTCTTGAGCGGGGGCGGCCACGGCGACGGCACGTCGCACAGCACCTGCAGCTCGGAGAGCGAGTAGAACTCGTCGCCCGTGGGCTCGCCGATGCGGATGAACCGCGCGGTCACGCCCTGCAGCAGCGTCGAGCGCGAGCGCATGCCGTGGCCGACGTGCACCATCGTCGGCACGGCCCACACCTCGTGGAAGCTCTGGCCGTCCTCGGAGACCTTGAACGAGTACGTGTCGTTCGCGTCGCCCTGCAGGAGCACGGCGCGGATCGGGTAGACCGAGCCGAGGTCCCAGGTGATCGAGCCCGCGTTGGTCGCGAGCTTGATCGCCTGCGGCGTGTCCCACACCGTGCCTTCGCTGACGACGGCGTCGTCGCTGACGAGCCCGATGAAGCCGGTGACGTCGAGGGAGGCGGTGATCTTGCCCTTGGCGAGGAGGTTCCCGCTCGGGCAGGTGCCCGAGGAGACCTGCGCGGACGCGGGGCGGGGCAGGGCGAGCGCGGCCAGCAAAGCCGCAGCGAATCCGAGGTTTTTCATGGTGCCGCGCGGACTATGGCCCAGGGGTTGGTGGAGGAGCAAGGCTGATGGCCGGCGGGCGCCTCCGGCGCGTGTTACCGTGCCGGTCCGGAGGACTACGCAATGATCACGTTCCGCAAGGCTGGGCTCGCTGCGTTCGCGTGTGTGCTCGGAATCTCGCCGCTGGCGGCGGCCGCCCCGCAGGTCGGCAACGCCCTGTCGCGGGACCACACGCTCGCGACCGTCGGCGCGCAGATCCCGGCGTTCCTCAAGCTCGCGCAGGAGGTGCTCTCCGCCCTCTCCACCATCAAGGACCCGCAGCTCCAGATGCTGGCGCAGCCAGGGACGCGCAAGATGATGCTCGGCACGGATCCCCTCACCGACGACGGGCTCCGGCAGATCGGCATCGACCCGGCCGGCGAGGCCGCGATGGTGTTCGACAAGCGCCTCGGCGCCTTCGGCCACGACCCGGTCGTGCTCCTGCCGATCGCCGATCGCGCCAAGCTCCTCGGCTTCATCGAGCAGCGCGGCGGCCAGAAGGTCAAGGTCGAGACCAAGGGCGGCATCGACTGGATCACCCTCGGCGAGCGGGACCGGTTCCTCGTCGGCAAGCGCGGGCCGTACACGGCCGTGCTCAAGTACGCCTCCTATCGCCAGGAGCCCGACGTCGAGAAGGGCTTCGAGGCGTTCGTCAAGGGCGGGGGCACCTCGCTCGGCTCCTCGAGCGACTGGCAGAAGGCCCTGACGAGCGACGCCTCCGCGATCTTCGGCTACGCGACCATGGGGGCCCTGCTGCACAAGCCGCGCCACGAGCAGCGCCGCGCGTTCTACGGGCAGCGCTTTCCCGCGTTCGCGGGGCAGATCGGCCCGTCGCTCGAGGCCATGCGCCTCGTCGCCACGCCGGAGGGCCGGGCGCTCCTCGCCAAGATGGTGCAGCACGACCGGGCGACGCACCTGTCGCGCCGCGTGCCCGCCAAGGGTTGGGGCGCGCTGCGCGGCAGCGTGAACCTCGCGTCGATCTTCGACGGGGTGGCGGCCTTCCTCGGCCCCGACATGCCGATGACCGCTGCGCAGATGAAGGCGCAGATGCTGCAGCGCTCGTGCATCGACTGGTCGATGATCGAGGCGGCGTTCGACGGCCACGCCATCGTGGCGGCCGACGTCGCGGACCTCGCGAAGTCGGGCTCGCACCAGATCCCGTCCGAGAAGGTGCAGTGGTTCGCCGCGCTCGGCGTCAAGGACGGCAAGGCGCTCGACGCGCTGCTCGCGAGCGTCTCGAAGGGCTGCCCGGCCAACGGCATGCCCAAGGCGCAGGTCGTCAAGGTGGGCCAGCAGACGGCGTACACGACCGATCCGGTCACCTACGCGCGCGCGAGCTCCGGCGACGTGCTGCTCATCTCGACCAACAAGCAGACGGTGGCGCTCGCGAACAAGATCCAGTCCGGCAAGTCGCTCGAGGGCTCGGCGGCCGGGCGTCTGCTCGACAGCCCCGTCGCGGGCGCGAGCGCGGTGGACCTCATGCCGGCCATCGAGGTCGCTCAGGCCAAGAGCGCGCGCCCGCTGCCCAAGCCCGCCCTCGACGAGCTCGCGCGCTACGGCATGGTGCTCACGCGCCTCGTCCTCGACGGCGACGGCGCGCGCTGGTCGGTCGAGCCCCCCGACGCGCTCATGCGCCAGATCCGCGCCTTCGTCGGCGCCGCCGCGATGGCCGCCACGATGATGCGCGGCAGCCGCACCCAGGCGCCTCAGACGTACTAGCGACTCCACAGGCGATCGAGCCGTCGTGCTCGTGCTCGTGCTGTCGCCTGTTCGCCGGCCTGCGATTCATCGCTGAACTGCACGATTTCCTGGGTCGACGTGCGGCTGTCGGCGCAGGCCTGGCGCCCGGGACGCGAGGCGACGGCTGCGTGACGGACGAGCAGGACCACTCGAGCTGGCCAGCTCCCCGCGCGCTGATGCGCTCGATTCCATCGGCGGACCGATCCAGAATCGAGACGAGCACGAGCACGATTCCACGAGCACGTTGACCTCTGCTCCGGCGTGGGATATCCACTCGAGGTTCTTTCGGAATCCTCCGACCGCACAGGTCGGAACACGCAAGAAGCAGGTCCGGTACAGGAGGAGCACATGCGCGAGGTCGTGATCGCCGGGGGTGCGCGTACGCCCATCGGTGCGTTCCAGGGTGCGCTCGCCGACGTCAAGGCGCCCGTGCTCGGGCAGGTCGCCATCAAGGGCGCGCTCGAGCGGGCCGGCGTGTCGGCGGACGCGGTGGAGGAGGTCTACATGGGCAGCGTGCTGCCCGCGGGCGTGGGGCAGGCGCCCGCGCGTCAGGCCTCGCTCGGGGCGGGCGTGCCGAAGAGCGTGCCGTGCACGACCGTCAACAAGGTCTGCGGCTCGGGCCTCAAGACCGTCATCCTCGGCGCGCAGGCCATCGCGACCGGCAGCGCGGACGTCGTCGTGTCCGGCGGCATGGAGTCCATGTCGAACGCGCCGTACCTCCTGCCCAAGGCCCGGAGCGGCTACCGGCTCGGCCACGGCCAGGTCATCGACTCGATGATCTCGGACGGCCTCTGGGACCCGTACGGCGACGTGCACATGGGCACCTGCGCCGAGCTCTGCGCCAGGGAGAAGGCCATCTCGCGCGAGGCGCAGGACGCCTACGCCGCCGAGTCGTACCGGCGCGCGCTCAAGGCGCAGGCCGACGGCAAGTTCAAGGCCGAGATCGCCGGCGTCGAGATCGCGGGCCGCAAGGGCTCCGTCACGATCCTCGAGGACGAGGAGCCGAAGAAGGGTGACATCGAGAAGCTCGGCGCGCTGCGCCCGGCGTTCGACAAGGCCGGCACCGTCACCGCGGGCAACGCGTCTTCGATCAACGACGGCGCCGCCGCGGTCGTCCTCATGAGCGCGGACAAGGCGAAGCAGACCGGCGCGAAGCCCCTGGCTCGGATCGTCGCGCACGGCCAGTTCGCGCAGGCGCCCGAGTGGTTCACGACCGCGCCCGTCGGCGCGATCAACCGCTGCCTCGAGCGCGCCGGCTGGAAGGCCTCCGACGTGGGCCTGTGGGAGATCAACGAGGCGTTCGCGGTCGTGGCGCTCGCGAACCTCGCGATGCTCGGCGTCGGTGCGGATCGCTGCAACGTGTGGGGCGGCGCCGTCGCGCTCGGACACCCGATCGGCGCGAGCGGCACGCGCATCCTCGTGACGCTCCTGTCCGCGATGGCCGAGCGCGGCGAGAAGCGCGGCGTCGCGGCCCTGTGCATCGGCGGTGGCGAGGGCATCGCCCTCGCGGTGGAGCGCGGCCTATGACCTCCCCGCTTGACGCGCTCCGCGCTGGCGGGGCCCCTGGCGTGCAGCAGATCGGGGTCATCGGCGCCGGGCAGATGGGGCGCGGCATCGCGCAGGTCGCGGCGCAAAAGGGCCTCGAGGTCGTGCTGCTCGACGCCTCGCCCGACATGGCGGAGCGCGCCCAGAAGACGATCGCGACGCAGCTCGAGAAGCTCGTGCAGAAGGGCAAGCTGCCCGAGGCCGAGTGGAAGGCGACGGTCGCGCGCATCAAGCCGACGTCGAGCTACGGCGACCTCGCGCAGGCCGACTTCATCGTCGAGGCCGCGACCGAGGAGCAGGCGCTCAAGCAGAAGATCTTCGTCGAGATGGACCGCGTCGCGAAGCCGAGCGCGATCCTCGCGTCGAACACGTCGTCGATCTCGATCACGCTGCTCGGCGCGCAGACCAAGCGCCCCGATCAGGTCATCGGGATGCACTTCATGAACCCCGTGCCGCTCATGAAGCTCGTCGAGATCGTGCGCGGCCTGCCGACGAGCGATTCCACGTACCAGGCGACGGTGGCGCTCGCCGAGCGCTTCGACAAGACCGTGGTGCTGTCGAAGGACATCCCCGGCTTCATCGTCAACCGGCTCCTCTTGCCGCAGATCAACGAGGCGTGCTTCGCGCTCTACGAGGGCCTCGGCACGGCGCAGGACATCGACACGGCGGTCAAGCTGGGCTTGAACCACCCCATGGGCCCGCTCGAGCTCGCGGACCTCATCGGGCTCGACACGTGCCTGTCGATCCTCACGGTCATGCAGCGCGAGCTCGGCGACGACAAGTACCGTCCGTGCCCGCTCATGCGCCAGTACGTGGCCGCGGGCTGGACCGGCCGCAAGGCGGGGCGCGGGTTCTACACGTACAGCTAGGGGCGCTTAGCGCGCCGCCGAAACGAGGTCCGACGATGAGCTACGCGAACATCAGGGTCGAGGCGGGTGCCATCGCGACGGTCACGATCGATCGGCCGAAGGTGCTCAACGCCCTCGACCGCGCCACCGTGGCGGAGCTGCGAGCGGCCGTGGCGGAGCTCGCCGGCGGCGGCACGCGCGTCATGGTGCTGACCGGCGGCGGCGAGAAGGCCTTCGTGGCGGGCGCCGATATATCTGCGATGGCAAATATGTCGATGGAGGAGGCCCGCGCCTTCGCGGGCGAGGGCCACGCGCTCGGCGAGGCGCTCGAGGGGGCGCCGTTCGTGACCATCGCGGCGGTGAACGGCTTCGCCCTCGGCGGGGGTTGCGAGCTCGCGCTCGCGTGCGACTTCATCCACGCCTCGACCAGGGCGAAGTTCGGGCAGCCCGAGGTCAAGCTCGGCGTCATCCCCGGCTTCGGCGGCACGCAGCGGCTCTCGCGCCGCGTGGGCGTGGGCCTCGCGCGCGAGCTGGTGGTGACGGGCGACGTGATCTCGGCGGAGGAGGCGGTGCGCATCGGCCTCGCGAACTCGGCGGTGGCCCCCGAGGAGCTCCTGCCGAAGTGCCGCGGGATCGCGGAGCGCATCGCCAGGAACGGGCCGCTCGCGGTCCAGGCGGCGCGCCGGGCGATTCGCCTCGGCGAGGGGACGGACCTCGTGACGGCCAACGCCATCGAGCGAGAGCTCTTCGCCGCGGGGTTCGGCACCGCGGATCAGAAGGAAGGCATGCGCGCGTTCCTCGACAAGCGTGAGGCGAAGTTCGAGGGGAAGTAGCATCGGTAGCCCGTAGGCCGTAGCCAGGAGACATCGTGGATCTCGAGTTGACCCAGGAGCAGCAGCTCATCCAGAAGACGGCGCGGGACTTCGCGACCAAGGAAGTCCTGCCGGTCGCGGCCGACAACGACCAGCACAAGCGCTATCCGAAGGCGCTCGTCGCCCGCATGGCGGAGCTGGGCTTTCTCGGCATCGCGATCCCCGACGAGTGGGGCGGGGCGGGCATGGACAACGTGTCCTACGCGCTCGCGATGGAGGAGATCTCGCGCGCCTGTGCGTCCACCGGCGTCATCATGAGCGTGAACAACTCGCTCGTGTGCGACCCGATCCTCAAGTTCGGTTCTGACGCGCAGAAGGAGCGGTTCCTCAAGCCCTTGGCGTCGGGCAGGCAGCTCGGGTGCTTCTGCCTTTCCGAGCCCGAGGCCGGCAGCGACGCCGCGGCCCAGAAGACCATGGCCGTCAGGAAGGACGGCGGCTGGGTCATCAACGGGACGAAGAACTGGATCACGAACGGCCCCGTCGCCGACATCGCGCTCGTCTTCACGATGACCGAGCCCGAGAAGGGCACGCGCGGCATCACCGCGTTCCTCGTCGAGCTGTCGTCGAAGGGCATCGAGATCGGCCCGACCGACCAGAAGCTCGGCATCCGCGCCTCACCCTCGTCGCAGATCTTCTTCACCGACGTCTTCGTCAAGGACGACCAGCTCCTCGGCAAGCCCGGCGAGGGCTTCAAGGTCGCCATGCACACGCTCGACGGCGGCCGCATCGGCATCGCGTCGCAGGCGCTCGGCATCGCGCGCGCCTCGCTCGAGGACGCGACGGCCTACGCCAAGGAGCGCAAGACCTTCGGAAAGCCGATCGCGCAGCACCAGGCGATCGCGTTCAAGCTCGCCGACATGGCCACCGAGATCGACGCGGCCCGCCTGCTCATCTGGCGCGCGGCGACGCTCAAGGACCGCGGCATCCGCCACTCGACCGAGTCGTCGATGGCCAAGGTCTTCGCGAGTGAGGTCGCGAACCGCGCGGCCAAGGAGGCCGTGCAGATCTTCGGCGGCTACGGGTACGTCAGCGACTACCCGGTCGAGCGGCACTTCCGGGACGCCAAGATCACCGAGATCTACGAGGGCACGAGCGAGGTGCAGCGGCTCGTCATCGCGCGCTCTCTGGTGAAGGAATAGGCAGGAGAGGGTGGACATGACGAAGATCTTCGCGACGGTGCTCCTCGGGATGCTGTTCGGCTGCGGGACCGGCCAGGCGCCGCCGCCCAAGACCGCAGGCGGAGGCGCGGCGCCGACGGGCGTGGACCCGAGCGCGCTGCCCCCGGAGAAGCTCGACGAGGTCAACCAGACCTTCCAGCAGAAGCAGAGCGCGCTCAACACGTGCTACCGCGACGAGATCGAGCGAACGAAGAACATGAACCTCGTCGCCTCGGTCACCGTGAAGGTGCACATCGGCAAGAACGGCGACGTGCTGTCGGCCGAGGTCACCGCGCAGGAGGGCGCGACCGAGCAGTTCCAGCAGTGCGTCGTCGAGACCATCGGCAAGTTCTCGTTCCCGCAGTTGCCGGACGTCCTCGAGACGTCGTGGCCCTACCAGTTCAGGCCGAATTTTTGACCCGGACCGCCCTGCTCCTCCTCACGCTGGCCGCGTGCTCGTCCGCGCCGCCGCCCGTCCCCGCAGGGCCGCCGCCCGCGCCCGTGGTGGCCGCGCCGCCGCCTCCGAAGGCGCCGCCGCCCAAGCGAGCCGATGACGGCATGAGCGTGGCCGGCGTGATGGGCACGCTCGACGAGTCGCAGATCCAGGCGCCCTTCCGCGCGCACTGGCGCGACGTCACGACCTGCATCGACGGCGTGCGCAAGAACAAGCCCTACGTGGGTGGCCAGCTCGAGCTCAAGGTCCGCGTCTCGAAGGAGGGCCGCGCCAGACAGGTCGTCCTGCAGAACACGATCGGGTCCCGCGACGTCGAGCGGTGCCTCGTCTGGATCGTGCGCACGTTCGCGTGGGATCGCCCCTCGGGG
This sequence comes from uncultured Myxococcales bacterium, assembly GCA_964593795.1. GTDB lineage: Bacteria > Myxococcota_A > Polyangia > JAHFDS01 > JAHFDS01 > JAHFDS01. Next base: position 25,979 of record CAZQJC010000031.1, read on the forward strand.
GGCGCCGACGCCGAGTTCACGTACCCGATCGAGATCCAGCGCCGGCACGGCGTGGTCGAGTGGGCCGAAGGCGCCATCAAGCCGGCCAAGCTCAACAAGCTCAAGCACAAGATCTCGCCCTGCAAGGGAAGGGGCGGGGTGCTCGCGATGTACGTCGGTCCCGGCGGGCGCGTCGTCTCCGCGGGCGTCGCCAACGTGGACGACGACACCGCGGCGTGCCTCGTGGACAAGGCCCTCGAGGCCGCGATGCCCGATCCGATGGGCGCCGTGGCGCTACTGACCCTCACCCTCTGACGGAGCCGCATGGACTTCGAGCTCGGCGACACCCAGCGCATGATCCAGCAAGCGGCGCGTGACTACGCGACGCGCACCCTCGCCCCGAGGGCTGCCGCGCGCGACCGCGAGGGCACGTTTCCCGCTGGCGAGCTCGCGGATCTCGCGCGCCTGGGCCTGCTCGGCGTCAACATCCCCGAGGCGCTCGGCGGCGCCGAGGCGGGCGCGCTGTCGTATTCGCTCGCGATGGAGGAGATCTCTCGCGCCGACGCGTCGGTGTCGGTCGCGATGGCGGTCACCAACATGGTCGCCGAGGTCGTGATGGCCTTCGGCACGGACGAGCAGCGGAGGCAGCACGTGCCCCGCCTCGTGGGCGGCGAGTACGTGGTGGGCGCGTTCGCGCTGTCCGAGACGCAGGCCGGCAGCGACCCGGGCGCGATGACCACCGTCGCACGCCGCGACGGCGCGGGCTGGGTCCTCTCGGGCCAGAAGCAGTGGATCACGAGCGGCGATCGCGCCGGGCTGATGGTCGTCTGGGCCAAGACCGACCCGTCGGCGGGCACGCGCGGCATCAGCGCGTTCCTCGTGCGCGGCGGCACCCCGGGCCTGTCGGCGGGCAAGCACGAGGACAAGATGGGCCTTCGCGGCTCGAGCACCGTGCCCCTCCTCTTCGAGGACGTGCGCCTCGGCCCCGACGCCCTCCTCGGCAAGGAGGGCGAGGGCTTCAAGATCGCGATGATGGCGCTCGACGGCGGCCGCATCGGCATCGGCTCGCAGGCGTGCGGCCTCGCGGGGGCCGCGCTCGACTGCGCAGTGCGCTACGCGCGCGAGCGCAAGCAGTTCGACCACCCGATCGGAGACTTCCAGGCGGTGCAGTTCATGCTCGCCGACATGGCCACCGAGCTCGAGGCCTCGCGCCTGCTCGTCCGCCGCGCCGCGGTGCGCAAGGAGCGCCGCCAGCCCTTCTCGACCGAGGCGGCGATGGCCAAGCTGTACGCGTCCGAGCGCGCGAACCGCATCTGCGACCGCGCGGTGCAGATCCACGGTGGATACGGCTACACCCGCGAGTTCCCCGTCGAACGCTTCTTGCGTGACGTGCGTATAACGACGATCTATGAAGGCACCAGCCAGGTGCAGCGCATCGTCATCAGCCGCGCCGTGGCGGGTTCCGCGACCTGATCGAGCCCTGCTCGAAGAAGTGAGCACATGAGCAATCGCAAGCTTCGCATCCTCATCGCCAAGCCCGGACTCGACGGCCACGACCGTGGCGCCAAGGTGGTCGCGCGCGCGCTCAGCGACGCCGGCTACGAGGTCGTCTACACGGGCCTGCACCAGACGCCCGAGATGATCGCCGCCGCGGCGCTGCAGGAGTCGGTGGACGCGGTCGGCCTGTCGATCATGTCGGGCGCGCACATGACGCTGTTCCCGGCCGTGCTCGACGCGCTCAAGGCGCGCGGCGCGGGCGACGTCGCCGTCTTCGGCGGCGGCATCGTGCCCGACGAGGACGTGGTCGAGCTCAAGCGCATCGGCGTCTCCGAGATCTTCCGTCCCGGGACGTCCACCCAGGACATCATCGGCTGGGTCGAGTCGCACGTCCGCCCGAAGGTGGCGTGATGCGGGCCTGCGCCGTCCTCGTCGCCCCGCTCGCGCTCGCGTGGTCGTCGATCGCGGCCGCGGCGCCGTCGATCTCCGCGGTCAAGCTCGCCGAGGGCCTCGTGGTCCCCGCGCCCAAGCCCACCGAGAAGCACCAGCCGCCCATGCGCACCACGCTGCTCCTCGACGAGCAGTCGGGCGCACACAAGGCATCGCTGTCGCTGCTCTACATCTCGCCCAAGGCGCGCGTCGCGATGCAGCGGCTGCCGCGCTCGGCGCGCCTGCTCTTCGTGCTCGAGGGCAAGGGCCGCATCCTCGCGCCCGGCGTCGCGCCCGGCGAGCTCGGGCCGGGCATGGCCGTCTACGTCAAGCCCGGCGCCGCGCACGCGTTCGACGTGCAGTCGCCGCAGAAGCCGCTCCGGTTGCTGCAGGTGTTCGCGCCGCTCGGCCCCGAGCGCGTGTTCCGCGATCCGAGCAAGCGCGATGACTACGAGGTGATCCGCGGCAAGCCCGAGGCGACCGAGCAGCCCTTCCTCATCGTGCAGCCTGCCGACGTCAAGGCGCTGCCGCTCGCGGGAGGCAAGGGCAAGACACAGCTCCTGCTCGATCCCGAGAAGACCGGCGGTCGGCAGGCGTACCTCGGGGTCCTCGACCTCGAGGCGGGCGCGGCCGTTCCGGAGCACAAGCACGCAGGCGAAGCGGAGATCCTGTTCGTCGCCGAGGGCGAGGTCGAGCTCATCTCGGGCGGCGTGACGCTCCGGGGCGAGAAGGACACCGCGCTCCACGTTCCGCCGGGGGTCCCGCACGCGGGGCGCACGGCCAAGGGCGCGCGCGTCATCCAGATCTACGCGCCGGGCGGACCCGAGCAGCGCTTCAAGAAGTAGAGGGCCCCGTGGAATTCGAGCTCAACGACGACCAGAGGATCCTCCAGCGGACCGTGCGCGACTTCTGCGCGCGCGAGATCATCCCGCACGCGCGCCGCTGGGACGAGGAGGAGAAGCTCCCGATGGAGCTCATCCCCAAGCTGGCGGAGCTGGGCCTGCTCGGCATGTGCCACCCCGAGGAGTACGGCGGATCCGGCATGTCGATGATGGACTACGTCGTCGCGATGGAGGAGATCTCCCGCGCCGACGGCTCGATCGCGCTCACGGTCGCGTCGCACAACTCGCTCGGCGGCGGCCACATCGCGCTCGCCGGCGACGACGCGCAGAAGCGAAGGTGGCTGCCGCGCCTGTGCAGGGGAGAGATCCTCGGCGCCTGGGGCCTGACGGAGCCCGGCTCGGGCTCGGACGCCGGCGCGGCGCGCACGATCGCGACGCGCAAGGACGGCGGCTGGGTGCTGACCGGCACGAAGACGTTCATCACGCAGGGCTCGGTCGCGGGCGTCTACGTGATCCTCGCCTCCACGTCTCCTGAGAAGAAGCAGAATGGCCTCACGGCGTTCATCGTCGAGCGCGAGCGCCCAGGCATCCGCCCCGGTCGGCACATCGAGAAGCTCGGCATGCGCGCCTCCGACACGTCCGAGGTCATCCTCGAGGAGTGCTTCGTCCCCGACGAGAATCGCCTCGGCGAGGTCGACTCGGGCTTCCGCGACACGCTGCGCATCCTCGACCGCGGACGCATCGGCATCGCCGCGCTCGCGCTCGGCCTCGGCCGCGGCGCGCTCGAGGAGTCCACCAGGTACGCGCGCGATCGCAAGCAGTTCGGCAAGCCAATCGGAGACTTCCAGGCCATCCAGTTCATGCTCGCCGACATGGCGACCGAGCTCGACGCCGCGCGGCTACTCATCTGGAGAGCCGCATGGATGCACGACCGCGGCAGGCGCACCACGGTCGAGTCGTCGGTGTGCAAGCTGTGGGCGGCGCAGGCCGCGATGCGCGCGTGCAACAGCGCCATCCAGATCCACGGCGGCTACGGCTACACGCGCGAGTTCCCGGTCGAGCGCTACCTCCGCGACTGCAAGCTCTGCGAGATCGGCGAGGGCACGAACGAGATCCAGAAGCTCGTCATCTCCCGCGAGATCCTCAAGGCTTGATCGCGGACATGTGTTCGATGCACGGGCATGCGGCCGGGCCACGGGCCACGGGCTACGGGCTACGGCCTGACCGGATCCGGGCTCCGGCCGAAGCCCGAAGCCTGAAGCCTGAGGCCTGTTCGTGAAGCTCTCCTTCCGCGACGCGGCGCGCCTGATGCGCGATCTCGACGACCGCATGCCCGGCGCGGTCGAGCGGCTGCAGGCCCTCTTCCCCGAGGCCGGCCACGCGTTCCTGATCGGCGTCACGGGCAACCCCGGCGCGGGCAAGTCCACCGTCGTGGACGCGCTCATCGCGCACTACCGCGCGGCCGGCAAGACCGTCGGCGTCGTCTGCATCGATCCCACGAGCCCGTTCTCGGGCGGAGCGATCCTCGGCGACCGCATCCGCATGCAGCGCCACGCCACCGACGACGGCGTCTTCATCCGCTCGGTGGCGACGCGCGGCCACCTCGGCGGCCTCTCTCGCTCCACGGCGGACATCGTGACCGTCATGGACGCGATGGGCTTCGACGTGGTGCTCGTCGAGACCGTGGGCGTCGGACAGGCGGAGGTCGACGTCGTCGGCGCCACGCACGCGTGCGTGGTGGTCACCGTGCCGGGCCTGGGCGACGACATCCAGGCCATCAAGGCCGGCATCCTCGAGATCGCGGATGTGCTCGTGGTGAACAAGGCCGATCATCCCGGCGCGGACGTCCTTGTCAGCCAGTTGCAGGCCGTGCTCTCGCTCGCGCCCGCGGGAACCCGCCGCCCAAAGATCCTCAAGACCGTCGCATCGAAGGGCGAAGGCGTCGCCGAACTCGCCGACGCGATCGCCGAACATCGCGCCTACCTGGAATCGTCCGGCCAGCTTGCTCTTCAGCGGGCCAACGACGTGCGTCACCAGGTGCTCTCCATCGCCCGTGCAGTTCTCCTCGAGCGGGTGCGTCAACTGACGCCCGAAGACGAACTGGCCGCCCTCGTCGAAGAGGTGGTCGCACACCGGCTGGATCCGCATACCGCCGCGGAGCGCCTCGCCGCCCCGGTTCTCACCTGAACCCCACGCTCTCCGTGATAGGCTTGATGGAATGAG
>CAZQJC010000032.1:0-8638 GCA_964593795.1 uncultured Myxococcales bacterium
CCGACGGCACCTAAACAGGAACGCCTGGCTTGCGATCCACGGCGCGCTGCAGCGTCGGGCCCTGCGCTCCGGGCTCCCGTACCAACAAGCACGCTCCGCGCGGTGCTCGGACCCTCCTTGCATCGCTTGTGTCTCACAAGCCATGCGTTCCTGCTTGAATTCAGCAGGGGCGGCCGACGAGGCGCCGGTACGCCGCCAGGTGGCGGATGGCCTCGCGCGCGCGGCCGGCGCGCTCGTGCAGGAGCGCGAGGTTGTGGTGCGCGTCCGCGCAGCCTGCGTCCGCCTCGAGCGCCCGCTCGTAGGCGCTGACGGCCTCCACGCTGCGGCCGAGGTCCTCGAGCGCGCAGCCGAGGTTGAAGGCGGCGATGGCGTCCGCGGGCCGCAGCGCGAGCGCGGCGGCGTACTCGGCGCGTGCCCCCTCGACGTCCCCCGACTCGTGCAGGAGCCGACCGAGGTTGACGTGGGCGTCCGCGTGCCGCGGGTCGGCCGCGAGCGCGCGCCGGTAGGCGACCTGCGCCTCGAGCGGAGCCTCCCCCTCGAGGTCGCACGCCCGCTCGTACCAGGCACCGGCATCGAGCTCGCCCGCGCGCGGCGCCCCCGCACCGCGCGGGAGACGGCTGACGACGCCGGTCGCGGGCCGGGCCTGCTCGGTGGAGAAGTCGAGCAGGCCCTGCCCGGACTCCGCGTCGAGCTGCGCGCCACCGGCACGCACGACGAGCCGCCCTTCGGCTGCCTGGAGCTGCAGGGCCGACAGGCGCGCGCCCGGCCCGAGGCGCTTCGACAGGCGCCGCAGGGCGCGGCGCACGCGGCGGCGCGTCGTGGCCGGCGTCGCCGTCTCCGCGATCGCCTGCCCCTCGAGCCGGGCCAGAGCGCGCAGGAGCACGAGGTCCTGGAAGGCGAACCGTGGGGTGCCCTCGCCGTCGGCGGGCGTCACGAGCCCCGCGCGCATCCAGGCGCGCACGTCGGCCTCCCGGACGCCGGACAGCGTGGCCACCTGCCGCAGGGAATAGGCCCCGTCGGCGTGCTCCTCCGCGCGTCGTCGCGCGCTCGACATGGCCCCCGAGTAGCACGCGCGTCTGACAGGCGCGTCGCCGCGCGCGCTACTTGGCGGCCTTGCGCGACCGCGTCGGCTCGGTGGCCTTCGCACGTCGCGGCGGCTTGCGCTCCCGCTCCTCCTCCGCCGGCGCGGGCGCCGCCGTGGCCGCCGGCGCCGCAGCCTCGGCCCCCTTGGCGCGCGCCTCGAGGCTCTTCCGCAGCGCCTCCATGAGGTCGATGATCTGCCCGCGCGGGGCCTCGGCCACCTGGCCGCCGACCGCCTGTCCGTCCTCTACCTTGCGCTGGATGAGCTCGAGCACGCGCTTTCGCACCGTGTCCTCGAACCGCGTGGGGTCGAAGGTCTCGCGCGCGAGCTGGTCCACGATCTGCCGGGCGAGCGCGAGCTCCGCGTCCTTGACCTGCGCGTCGCCGACCGGCACCTCCTTGAACGACCGCACCTCGTCCGCGTAGCGGAGCTGCTGCATGACGAGCCCGCCGTCCCCGAGGGCGCGCACCAGCACCAGGTACTGCTTGCCGCGCGCCGCGTAGGTCGCGAGCGCGGAGCGACCGCTCTCGCAGAGGGCCTGCGCGAGCAGCTTGTACGCGCGCTCGCCGCCCTTGTCGGTGCCGAGGAAGTACGCCTTGTCGAAGTAGATCGGATCGACCTGGGAGAGCGGCACGAACTCCTGGATCTCGATGGTCTGGTTGCCGACCTCCTCGAGCGCCTTGAGCTCCTCCGGCGCGAACATCACGTAGCGGTCCTTCTCGAACTCGTACCCCTTGGCCATGTCCTCGCGGGAGACGACCACCTCCTCCTTGATGCAGACGTACTGCTGCTTGAGCCGCGAGCCGCACGTCTTGTGCAGGAGGTTGAAGGAGATCTCGCTCGCGCTCTGCGTGGTCGCATAGAGCTTGACCGGAATGGAGACGAGACCAAAGGACACCGTCGCCGACGCAATGGAGCGCGCGCTCATGAAGGGAATTGTACCACCCGGCGCTCCGCCACCGCGACTTTCGCCGGGCAGTGCGCATTGACCGCGCTTATTGAAGCGCCGCATTTCCGGGCGCCCGCGCCCGCGTGATATCGTTTCCCGGACGGCCGCACGCAATGGCACTCAAGTGTCCCTCCTGCGGCTACGACAATCGCGACGACGCGCTGCTCTGCAACCTTTGCCAGGCCGTCTTCCGCAAGGCGCCGCCGCGCGCGCCGGCGGCGGCCCCCGAGGCGCAGCGGCCCGCCACGCCCGCCCCCGAGCCGCGGCTCGATCAGGCGGCGGAGCTGCAGCGAGCGACCATCCTCGGCAACCAGGGCAAGCGCGGCGAGGCCCTCTCCGCGCTCGAGGCCCTGCTGGCCAGCCACCCGCGCCTCGCCGCCGCCCACGTGCAGCGGGCGGCGTTCCTCGCCGCCGAGGGCCGCACCGCCGAGGCCGCCGACGCCTACGCCGCCGCCGTGGACTGCAACCCCGCCGACCTGCCGTCCTTGCGCAAGCTCGGGCAGATGCTCGCCGAGCAGGGCCGCCACGAGGACGCGCTCCCGGTGTTCGATCGCGCGCTCGCCGCGGACGTGCGGAGCGCCGCCACCTGGACCGATCGCGCGGTGAGCCTGCTCCACGTAGGTCGCGCCGCCGATGCCCTGGCCGCCTGCGAGCGGGCGATCGGCGTCGATCCGAAGTTCGCGATGGCGCGCTTCTGGAAAGCCTCGGCCGAGGAGCGCCTGGGCCGACCGAGCGAGGCGCTCAAGACCTACCAGCAGTTCCTCGCGCACGCGTCGCCGCTCCTCGGCGCGCAGATCCGCACCGCCCAGCAGCGCATCGCCGCGCTCCGCCCGGGCTCGTCGTAGCGGGCGATGCCGCCCCGGGTCGAAGGCAAGCTCGGTCGCTACCGGCAAAAGCGCGTCGCGGGCGCCACCACCGAGCCGATGGGCGGCAGGGCGGAGCGCCCGGGCCTCTACGTCGTGCAGCTCCACCACGCGAGCCACCTGCACTACGACCTGCGCCTCGAGCTCGGCGGCGTCCTCAAGTCGTGGGCCGTGCCGAAGGAGCCCTCGCTCGACCCCGCCGACAAGCGCCTCGCCGTCCTCGTCGAGGACCACCCCGTCGAGTACGGGGACTTCGAGGGCACGATCCCCGCCGGCAACTACGGCGCCGGCAGCGTCATCGTGTGGGACCTCGGCACCTGGCACGCGCTCGAGGATCCGGTCCTCGGGCTCGAGACCGGCAAGCTCCTCTTCGAGCTGCGCGGCCGCAAGCTGCGCGGCGTCTTCACGCTCGTGCGCACGAAGAAGGCCCGCGATCGCGCGCCCTCGCGCGAGTGGCTGCTCATCAAGAAGCCGGACGCCTTCGCGCGCACCGGCGCGACGCTGCCGCCCGAGTCGGTGCTCTCGGGGCGCCTCGTCGACGAGGTCGCGCAGGGCAGCGCGCGCCTCGCCGAGCTGCGCGCCGAGCTCGCCCGGCTGCCGGCGCCCACGCGCGCCGTCGCCGCCTCCGACGTCGAGCCGATGCTGGCGGAGCCGCGCCGGCGGCCGTTCTCGTCGCCCGACTGGATGTTCGAGCTCAAGTACGACGGCTTTAGGCTGCTCGCCGGGCGCGCGGGCGGCGCGGTGTCCCTCTACCACCGCCGGGGCCGCGAGGTCACGACGCTCTACCCCGAGATCGTGCGCGCGCTCGCCACGTGGCCGGGCGGCGATCTCGTCCTCGACGGCGAGGTCGTCGCGAGCGACGCGGCGGGCCGGCCGAGCTTTCAGCGCCTGCTCGCGCGCATGGGCGAGGGCGACCAGACCGCCATCACGTACTGGGCGTTCGACCTCCTCGCGTTCGAGGGCAAGGACCTGCGGCCGCTGCCGTTCTCCGCGCGCCGGGCCCTCCTCGAGCGCCTCGTGCCGCGTCACGGATTTATTCGCCTTGCGGAATGTGTCCCCGCGCGCGGCGAGGACCTCTTCGCCGCCACGCGCGAGCTCGGCCTCGAGGGCATCGTGGCCAAGCGCGCCGCGTCTCCCTACCGGGCCGGTCGCCACGCCGACTGGGTCAAGGTTCGCGGCGAGCGCTCCGACGACCTCGTCATTGTCGGCTGGACGCGCGGCGAGGGCTCGCGCCACGCGCTCGGTGCGCTGCACCTCGCGTGGTACCAGGGGGAGCGCCTCGTGTACGCGGGCCGCGTCGGCTCGGGGCTCGACGAGGCGACCGTGCGCGCGCTCGTGCCGCGCCTCGCGGAGCTCGAGCGGAAGAAGCCCGCGTTCGAGGGACTGGAGCGCGCCACGAAGGTGGACCGCTTCTGCGAGCCCGAGCTGGTCTGCGAGGTGCGCTACCCGATGCGCTCCGAGGAGGGGCGCCTCCGCATGCCGGTGTTCGTGCGCCTGCGCGACGACAAGGCGCCGGGCGAGTGCCTCGACCCCGCCGCCCGCGAGGACGCACCGCTGCCCGTGGCGCCGCCGGCCGCGCCGGCGCCGCGCACCGTGGCGCTCACGAACGTGGACAAGGTGTTCTGGCCCGACGAGGGCTACACGAAGGGTGACGTCGTCGCGTACTACCGCGCGATCGCGCCGCACATGCTGCCGTACCTCGCGGATCGCCCGCTCGTGATGGTGCGTTACCCGGACGGCATCACGGGCAAGTCGTTCTTCCAGAAGGACGCGCCGTCGTGGTCACCGGACTGGCTGCACACGGCGCGCGTGTGGAGCGGCGACGCCGAGCGCGAGATCGACTACTTCATCGCGGACTCCGCGGACGCGCTCGCGTACCTCGCGAACCTCGGCGCGATTCCGCTCCACGTCTGGTCGAGCCGCACGAGCCTCCTCGAGCGGCCGGACGTCTGCATCCTCGACCTCGATCCGAAGGGGGCGCCGTTCCCGCACGTCGTCACGATCGCGCTCGAGGCGCGGCGCCTGTGCGACGAGGTGGGCTGGCCGAGCTACATCAAGACGAGCGGTTCGGCCGGCCTGCACGTGCTCTTGCCTCTCGGCGCCGCGTGCACGCACGACGAGTCGCGCCAGCTCGCCGAGGTGCTCGCGCGCCTCGTCGCCGATCGCCTCCCCGACATCGCGACGGTGGCCCGCCACATCCCGAAGCGCAAGGGCCGCGTCTACCTCGACGCGTACCAGAACGGCCACGGCAAGCTGCTCGTCGCGCCCTACTCGCTGCGGCCGCTCCCCGGCGCGCCCGCCTCGACGCCGCTCCGCTGGAGCGAGGTGGGCCCGCGGCTCGATCCTCGGCAGTTCACGCTGAAGACGCTGCCCGCGCGCGCCGACGCGCTCGCCGAGGACCCGCTCCGCCCCGCGTTCACCGAGGTCCCCGACCTGCCCGCGATCCTCGGCCGCCTCACCGCCCTGCTGGGCAAGCGCTAGTAGAGGCAGCCAGAAGAGCCGAACGACGAAATAGAACAGTAGAACAACAGAGCAACCAGGAACACGGAACGCCGGAGGTCGCGGGTATCGGCGGCCAGAGTCGGCCAACCTGTAGCGCTGCCGGCCCCTTCAGGCACCAGCGCGGATCGGGTCTGCACGTTCCGTGCTCCGTGTTGCCTGTTGCTTGCTGTTCTATTTCGTCGTTTCCGTAGCTGCCTGCTGGGCGGAGCTACTTGACGAGGCCGAGGGGCAGCTCGATCAGCATCATCACGTTCTCGCCCTCGGCCGAGCCGCCGTACCAGTTCGAGTGGAACGCGACGCGCGAGAAGTCGTGGTTCACCGTCGCGTGCGACTCCTGCGTCCAGTACTCGGTCGAGCGCGTCCGGTGGTGAGCGAGGTGGATGACGCGCGCCCGCTCCGCCGGGGCGATCTCGATCGCCACGATCTGCCGGTTCAGGTAGTGCCCGTTCGCGTCGTGCGAGTCCTCGCTCAGCAGCACCCATCCGGGCAGCGCCCAGTTGTTGCCGCTGATGTGATAGTCCCACGCGGGCGGGCTGAGGTTGAGCGCCGCGATCTGGATGGTCTCGCCGGTCTCGAAGTCCACCGCCTCGATGAAGTCGGTGTTGTTCGCCTTGACGACCGCCAGGTCGTGGCCGTCCTTCGACAGCGCCTCGTCGTGGTGACCCGGCGCCGGGTGCACCATCTTGGCCGAGTCGAGCGAGCGCGGATACGCCATCAGGCCACACGGGCTCTGGAACGTGCCCTTGCGCCCCTCGTTGCACGGCGTGACCTGGTAGTTGGCCACGAAGTACTTGCCGGTGACGCTCATGCTGGAGTTGTCGGGCGGCTCGACGCCCGAGGGCAGCGTGTGCTGGAAGGTGTCGCCCGTCTCGAGGTCGACCGTGACGAAGTGGTTCTGGCCGCCCATGCACGCGCCCTGGGTCTCGGCGTAAAAGCCCCAGAACCGGCTGCCCGCGCTCGAGTCGCCCTCCGAGCCGCCGACCGAGAGGGTGGAGAGGCGGCATCCGGGCAGCGCCTTGGTCGTCGGATCGAACGCGGTCGTGGCGGCGGGCATGCGCAGGTCGCGCCGCATCAGCTTGCGGTCCTGCAGGTAGAAGAGCACGTTCGGATCGGTGCCGTGCCAGCGCGCCGCGGCGTCGTCGCCGGCGACGCCGACCGCCATCGTCGGCTCGCCGAGCTGATCGGCGGGCAGCACGTACCACTCGCCGCCGTCCTTGCGCACGAGCAGCTTCGACGCGTCGGCGTTGAACGCGGGGAAGCGCGAGTAGCCGTTCATCCAGCCCCGCGGCGTCGCCCGCACGAGGCACGTCTTGAAGTCGGGATCGGCCACGCGCCGGCCCACGTCGGGCAGCGCAAGGTCCGTCTCCGGGTAGCCGTCCGTGCTCGGCTTGGTGCTGACGACGGTCATCGATCCCGGGCCGTACCCCGGGATCGCCGCCGCACAATCGGGCGAGATCGGCTGCGTCCGCGGCACGGTCGCCGGCACGTCCCCGACGCCGAGCCCCATCGGACCTGCGCCCGCACCCGCGTTCCCGCCGCCGCCGCCGCCGCCGCCGCCACCACCCCCACTGCCGCCGCCTCCGCCCGGCTTCTGCTGATCGCTGCACGAGGCGGCCAGGAGCAGGCCGACCACGAGCGTGCGTGAGACTGATCCCATCGTGACCCTCCAGCACGAGATGGTAGCGCGGCCCGGCCCTCCCGGGCGGCGGGCGTGCTATCTCGCCAGGGATGCCCGCGCTCACCGGAAAGCAACGCACCTACCTGCGTGGCCTCGGCCACACGCGAAACGCCGTGCTCCAGATCGGCAAGGAGGGCGTGACCGAGCCGCTCCTCGAGGAGCTCGCGTCTCAGCTCCACATCCACGAGCTCGTGAAGGTCTCGATCGGACGGAACGCGCCCGACGATCGGCATACCCTCGCGGAGGAGCTCGCGCGCCGGGCGAGCGCGGAGCTCGTGCAGGTGCTCGGGCGGATGGCGCTCGTCTACCGGCCGCGCAAGGACAAGCCCACGATCAAGCTCCCCGTCACGAGGCCCAAGACCCTTTGACGGCGCCCACGGCGCTCGCCCCGTATCGCACGCCCGAGGCACGCGGCAGGGACCTCCGGTCGCTGGCGGAGCGCGCCCGCGGCGAGGTCGTCGTCTACGGGCAGAGCGTGCAGGGGCGTCCGCTCGAGGGGGCGCGCCTGCCGGGCCCGGCGGGCGCACCGCGGCTGCTCCTCGCGGCGAACCTGCACGGCGTCGAGGTGATCGGCGCGCACGTGGCGCTCGCGTGGCTCGAGGCCGCGGGCACGCCGGGCACCGCCGCGCACGCGCTCCGGGAGCGCGCCGAGCTGTGGGTCCTGCCGTGCCTCAACCCCGACGGCTACGCGCGCACGTTCGACGCCGGCGGCCACGGCCGCCTCGCGGAGCTGCGCACGAACGCGCGTGGCGTGGACCTCAACCGCAACTACCCGCTGCCCACGGGGCGCCCGACGCGGCGCCTGCCCGGCGCGGGGTCCGCGCGGCCGGGGGACGCGACCTACCGCGGCCCGTCGCCGCTCTCCGAGCCCGAGACCGCAGCCCTCGCGGCCCTCGGGCAGGCGCAGCGGTTCGTCGCGAGCGCGAACCTCCACTCGACGATGGGGACGCTCATCCCGGCCCGCGTGACCGATCGCGGGAGCTACGCCACCTACCGCGCGCTGTGCCGCAGCTTCCGGCGAGCGCAGCCCGACTGGCGCTACGTCCGGCTCGCCAGCCGCCTCTTCGACGTCTTCACGGGGGAGCAGGAGGACTTCCAGCACCACGCGCTCGGCTGCTGGTCCGTCTGCGTCGAGGTCTTCCCCATCCTCGCGAGCCTCCGCCAGCACCTCCTCGCCCCGTCGCTCTTCTGGCGCTTCAACCCGCGCGCCCCCGAGCGCTGGGTGCAAAACGACCTGCCCGGCCTCGCCGCCTTCTTCGCCCACGCCCTCGAGCTCCCCGCCCCGGTTCGCTGATCCCCGCGCCTTTCTTGTGGTGGCGAAGCGAGCGAAGCGAGCGTGGTGCCGCCGCAGGCCGTGCCGCATGTTGACGTTGCGCGCCTTCGGCGCGACCGGCACAGGGGCCCCACGCAGCGCGGAGCGCCTGATCATTGATCACATCTGCCAAGGCGCATGGATAGGGCGGGAGCGAGGCCCAAGCGATCGATTCTTCTGGCCCCTAACACCACGCCCGGCCTCACCCCGTCGTGGCGTCCACCGCGGTCAGTCGCCCCTCTCCCGTCGGGAG
>CAZQJC010000033.1:0-75636 GCA_964593795.1 uncultured Myxococcales bacterium
CTCCCCCAGTTGAGCAAAGCTCAACCGGGCCCCCCTCCCTGCGTCTTCGCTCGCTGCGCTCGCTACGCCCTTGCGGCTCGCTACGCTCGCCTCGAAGACGGAACGGACTTCAGGGACAGGCCCTAGCTTCGATCGGCGGCCTCGGAAGGCGGCCGATCGTCAACCGGCTTTGTTGCGCTGCTCGAGGCGATCGCACTCGACGAGGAAGGCGTAGTAGGCCTCGGGGGGCGCGCCCGTGAAGCGCACACCCATCGAGCCGAGGACGATGCCCTGCGTGCCCGGCGGGGCCTCCCGCGACCAGGCGACCTCGACCTCGCTCGAGCAGACGATGCCCTGGGGAAGGCTGATCTCGATCGAGAGGATGCTGCCCTTGCCGAACACGCGGTTCGCCTGCACGAGCAGCCCCGTGGCCGAGATGTTGCCCGTGTTGCCGCGGACGTCGAGGGTCCCCTTGCCGAAGCGGAGCGGCAGCCGCCGCTTGAACCTGCCGAAGATGCGCTTCTCAGCCACGTGTCTCCCCTTCTTGCCGGCGCACCGAGACCCAAGTCGGCCGGTTCGCTCCCCCGCCAGATGGTAGCCCGGCTTTCCTCCCATGCGCGCAACCGATCGACGCGCCGCGTGGCATACTCGCCCGGCCGCGCCCGTCGCGGCCTCATCAGGAGAGATCGCAGTGCTTCCCGACGAAATCTGCCGCAACATGGGTGAATCAAAGGTCCGCGCCATCTTCGGCGAGCTCACTGCAGACGGCATGCGCAAGGTGCTCAAGAGTGGCGACATCGCGACGCGCTCCCAGTCGATCTCGACCAGGAAGCGCAACGAGGAGTGGGGCGCGCGGGTCTGGCGCTCGATCGGCGAGAAGCGCCCCCGAGGGGACGCCGCCGCGGCGGTCATGATCTACGAGTGGCTGACCCGCCACCGCCGGCCGATGCTGGCGAGCTTCCTCGACGACCTCGGCGTGGCGCACGACGACGGGCTGACCGACGCGGAGATCATGTCCGCGGCGCCTCCGGAGAAGACCCGCGAGGCCGGCAAGAAGCTCCTCGGTCGCTTCGACCGGGCCGAGATGGCCGCATACCTCCTGTTCCTCGACGCCCAGTCGAAGACGGAGGTGTTCAAGGAGCTCGACCTCGTCCCGATGCTCGGCCCGGCCTAGTGCCTCGACGGAGGTGTAGTGCTTTGTTGAAGGGGTTGCGCGGTCGAGGTACTAGTCGCGGCGAGCGCAGGGCCGCCCCAAGCGAGCCGCGGGGCCCCAGCAAGCTTCAGCGCAGCTGGGGGGGAAAACACAGTGCCTCGCCGGCTTCGTTGCGTGCCTGTGATCACAGCGTCTCGGGCGAGGCACTAGTGCCAAGGGCGGTGCACTAGTGCCTCGACCGGGGCGTAGTGATTCGCGCCGGCGCGTTCGAGCCGAGCGCCGCGAGGCGCAAGGGCGTAGCGAGCGCAGCGAGCGAAGACGCAGGTTAGGGGGCCCGGCCGGGCTTTGCCCGGGCGGGGGAAGGGCAGCGTGCCCTTCCTGGTGGCCGGCTTCCGAGCCGGCCACACGCAAGCAAGGCCTCGACCTGGATGCCGCCCGCTCGATGATCAGTACGCCGTGGTCGAGGCACTAGTGGAGCCGGCGAAGGACGCGGACGAGGTTCGCGAGGGCCTTCGCCTCGCCTGGGAGAACTATCGCTCCTCGACGCCCCATGTCCTCGTCGGCGCGCCGATCGCCGCGCTCCTCATCGGCATCATCCTGGGGCTCGAGCAAGGGGAGCTCGTGTGGGCGCTCGGCGTCGCGCTGCCGATCGTCCTCGTCATCGAGGGGTTCATCCAGCCGGTCCTGACGCTGCGCTGGCTGGCGCGCCGCGCGTTCGCCCAGGTCCCGGGCGAGGCGCCGGGCGAGCGGCTCGGCCGCCTCCTGTCGCTCGGTCGCAAGGGCACGATGCTCGCGGGGGAGCTCTGCTGGTTCCTCGGCGGCGGGATGTACACGGCGCTCGTGTGCTGGCGCTACGACAAGCCGCCCTGGCTGATCGGGCTCGGGGCGCTGGTCGCCCTCGGCCTCGGCCTCATCCAGGCGGTGCCGCTCATGCAGGACTGGATGCGCCGGGTGCAGCCCAGCGCGCTGCGCGAGCTCGCGCGCGTGCCGAAGCGCCCGCCGCGGCAGGCCGCGGTGTTCTGGCCGCGCCTCTCCTGGTACCTGCCCTATCTGTTCGCGGTGTTCGTGCTGGTGACGATCACGTTCTGCGGCACGATCGTCGGCATCAAGTCGGCCAAGAGCCGCGACCGCCTGGTGCGGGAGCTCGAGGCCGAGGGCCAGGCCGCCGCCGCCGCGCGCCTACGCCGCGCCGTGGACGACCTCGGGGCCGACGTGTTCTGGCCGCTGCTCGTGACGAGCGGCTACCTGGCGTTCACGGCCGGCATGGGCGCGTACCTGCTCGCCAGGCGGCAGCGCCTCGCGTCCCGCGCGATCCAGGCGTCGCTCGACTCGCTCCTGACGGGCAAGCCCGAGCCGCCGGAGTGGGTGTCCACCGACGAGATGGGGGACCTCGCGTTCGGCACGCGCGCGTTCCTGCTGCAGCTCCAGCGCCTGCCGGGCACGCTGCGCGCCCAGGCGCACAAGCTCGGCGAGGCGGGCGCGACCCTGCAGCGCGCGAACGACGCGCACCAGCAGAGCCTCACGCGGCAGGCCGCGGCGCTGCAGGAGACGCAGGTGACGGCGCAGGAGATCAAGCAGGTCCTCTCGGTGACCGCGGAGCGCGCGGGGAGCGTGCTGTCGGTCGCCGAGCGCGCGGAGACGCTCGGCAAGGCGGGGGCGAGCGCGGTCGAGCAGAGCCTGCACGGGCTCGCGGAGATCCGGCGCATCACGGAGGACATCCGCGGGCGCATCCAGCGGCTCGACGAGCGCGCGCGGCAGGTCGAGGACATCACCGAGACGGTCAAGCACCTCGCCGACCAGACCAACATGCTCGCGCTCAACGCCGCCATCGAGGCGGTGCGCTCGGGCGAGCACGGCAAGGGCTTCGGCGTGGTCGCGCGGGAGATCCGGAGCCTCGCGGACCAGTCGATCGAGGCGAACCAGCGCGTGCGCGAGATCCTCGAGGACATCGGCGGCGCCATCCGCGAGACCGTGGCGATGAGCGACCAGGGCGCGCGGCACATCGAGCACGAGCTGGAGCTCGCCCGCGGAAGCGGCGAGGATCTGCGGGAGCTCTCGCGCATCGTCGACGCGAGCGCGCAGGCGATGCGGCAGATCTCGCAGGCGGTGGACCAGCAGAACACCGGGTTCCAGCAGATCTTCGGGGCCATCGCCGAGCTCGGGGCCAACATGGAGGAGACGGTGCAGCGCCTCGACGAGACCGCTGGCGCGGCCAGGGCCCTCGACGAGGTGTCGCGGCAGGTGGACGACGTCGCGCGCCGGTACGCGGTCGACTGAGATGCGGTGCCGGGCGGCGGTGGTGCTCGCGCTCTGCGCTGCGCTGGGCCCCACCCGAGCCCGCGCCGAGGCGCCGGTCCGCGTCGTCGTGACGGTGACCCCGGGCGCGGGAGAGATCGGGCGGACGATCGACGGGGTGGGCGCGCCGCTCGGGGCCGAGGCGCTCGCGGCGAGCCGGGGCCCGACGGCGGCGGCCCCGCACCTGCGGCTCGACCACGTGATGCTGGCCGGCAGGGACCTCCTGCCGGCGGGTCTGCCCGACGCGCGCACGGCCGAGATCGCATTCGTGTTGCCGCATGGATGGAGCGCGGTGACCTCCGGCGGTGCAACCGCGCGGAAGGTGACGGGCCCGGCAGGGGTCCTCCGCGCGCGCCTGTTCGCGCTCGGCGTGTGGCGCCACGAGCCACCGCTCCTCGGACGCCTCGGGCTCGCCATCCGCGGCGGCGATCCGGCGGAGGACGGTGAGCTCGTCGAGCTGGTCGGCCAGCTCGCGGCCTCGGCGCGCCAGATGGCGGGCGTCGCGGAGGGACGCTCCCTGCTCGCGCTCGACCAGGCGCTACCGGCAGGGTCCACGCCGCTCGTCACGATCGAGGAGGGGGGCGACGCGGCGCTCGTCGTGCCGCGTGACACCGCGCTCGGTGCCGAGCCGCGGACGGCCGATGCGCTCGCCGCGGCCGTGCTCGCGGCCGTCGCGCCGCGCCGGAGCCCGGGCGTGGACGCCCTCGCGTTCGACGCGGCCATCCGCGCGTACTACCCGCTGCGCCTGCTCGCCGAGGGCTTCTTCCTGACCGAGGGCGAGCTCCTCGCGCGCGTGTCGTCGCGCCTGCCGGGCTACCTGCGCGGAGATCCCGCGGACCGGGCGTTCGTGGCGCTCTTCGCGTTCGATCGCGCGCTCGGGCGCGGCGCGGGCGGCGGCTTCGATCCGCTCCTGCGCGCGCTCGGCAAGCGCGGGACCTACGACCTTGCAGGGCTGCTCGCCGTGGCGGCGACCGAGCTCGGGCCGGGCGGCGCGGGGACGCTGTCGCTGCTCCTCGGCGGCGATCGCGCGGCGCTCGAGCGGGCGCTGCGCATCGCGCGGCTCACGCAGCGGGAGCGCCCGGAGGGCGCCGTGCTCGGCCCCGACCCGGCGCCCTACGAGGAGTCGCTCATCGGCGCCGCGATGGCGGAGCGCTGGCTCGAGCGCGACCCGGCGCCCGAGGGCAAGCGCATCGGCCGCATCCTCGTCCTGCCCCACGACGTCATCCTGCCGACCGACGTGGCGTCGCAGCTCCAGCTCTTCAACCTCTTCCACGCCACGACGCGCGCGCGCATCGTGCGGCAGGAGCTGCTCTTCGGCGAGGGGGACGCCTGGCGAGGCGACCGCGTCGCGGAGAGCGGCCGCAACCTGCGCCGGAACCTCTTCCTGGCGCTCGCGCGCATCACGCCCGTGCGCTCGCCTCGGCCGGGCGAGGTCGACGTCCTCGTCACCACGAAGGACCTCTGGAGCCTGCGGCTCAACATGAACTTCGCGATCTCGGGCTTCGACGCCCAGTCGCTGACGTTCCGCTTCACCGAGGCCAACCTGTTCGGCCTGAACAAGTCCACGTCGCTCAACTTCTCGCTAGATCCGGCGAGCTACCTGCTCGGCGCGACGTACACCGACCCGCGCCTCCTCGGCTCGCGCCTGTACCTCCAGCCGACCGCGAACGTCATCTTCACGCGCGCGGACAACCAGGTGGAGGGCATGTCGGCCGGGCTCTCGCTCGGCCAGCCGCTCTTTTCTCTGGCGACGGCGTGGGCGTGGCGCGTCGACGCGGACTTCGTCGAGGACGTCTTCCGGAGCTTCATCGGCGGGCGCGTGCGCCTGCTCGACGATCCCGACACGGCGGAGCGCGAGGCCCTCCCCTACTCGTTCGACCGGAGAAACTTCGTCGGCCTTGCCGAGGTGACGCGCTCGTTCGGCGAGACCGACAAGCTCAACGTCTCCGGCGGCTGGCGCGGCTCGCTGCGGCGCAACACGCTGCCGCGCGGCTTCCCGGCCACGAGCGACGAGGCGCGCGCGTGGTTCCTGCGCACGCGCGTCCCGCGGGACGAGGACGCCTCCGCGCTCTACCTGCACCTCGGCGCGTTCCGCGCGGCGTTCGAGACGTTCACCGACATCAACCGCTTCGCGCTGACCGAGGACTTCCGCTTCGGCCCGGGGCTCGCGCTCGATCTCGCGTGGGCGGATCCCGCGTTCGGCTTCGGCGTGCGCTACCTCGACGCGAGCGCCGCCGCCTCGTGGCGGTGGAGGCTGGGCGACGACATGCTCCTCGCGGCCGTCGACGGCGGCCTGCGCAGGCAGGAGGGCATCTTCGCCGATACCACCGCGGTGAACCGCACCGCGGGCGCGGTCGTCTACAACGTCACGCCGCGCTTCCTGTGGTCGCGCCTGCACACGATGGCGATGGTGCGCCTGCGCGACCGGCCGGCGGTGCCGTCGCCCATCGCGTTCGGCGGCGAGGGCACGCTGCGCGGCTACCCGACGAGCGTGCTGCAGGGCGACCAGATTTGGAACGCGACGGCCGAGGTGCGCACGCAGCCGTTCGTGTGGCGCACCATCCACGGCGGCCTCGTCGCGTTCGCCGACGCGGGCGACGCGTTCGACAGACCCGCCGACGTCGGCCTCGTCGCGAGCGTCGGGGCGGGCCTACGCCTGATGTTCCCGCAGGTGAACAACCAGACGCTGCGCATCGACGTCGCCGTGCCGCTGCGCAGTGACTACGGTGCCACCTACCTGTTCGCCCAGTTCGGCCAGGCCTTCAACTTCTGAGGTTACCGGTGGGCGATGGGGACGTAGGCGACCTCGCGGCCGCCGGTGTAGATCTCGCTCGGGCGGAAGATCCGGTTGTCCTCCATCTGCTCGACCCAGTGCGCGAGCCAGCCCGCGACGCGCGCGATCGCGAAGATCGGCGTGAAGAGGTCGGTCTGGATACCGAGCAGGTGGTAGACGATGCCCGAGTAGAAATCCACGTTCGGGTGGATGCCCTTCTTGCCGACGCGCTCGAGCATCTGCTTCTCGAGCTCGCGCGCCACGTCGTAAAGGGGCGTCGAGCCGCGGTGCTTGAAGAGCTGCTCCGCGAGGCCCTGCAGGATGAGCGCGCGCGGGTCCTTGGTCTTGTAGACGCGGTGGCCGAAGCCCGGGATCTTCTCCTTCTTCGCCATCGCGTCGTCGAGGTACGGCTTGACCTTGTCGGGCGTGCCGAGGCGGCCGAGCAGCTCGAGCACCTCCTCGTTGGCGCCGCCGTGGAGCGGCCCCATCAGCGTGCCCACGGCGGACGAGATGACGGCGTAGGCGTCGGCCTCGGTCGAGCCCGTCACGCGCGCCGAGAACGTCGAGGCGTTCATCGAGTGCTCGGCGTGCAGGATGAGGCACTGGTCGAAGATGCGCGCCTCGACCGCGTCGGGGACGTGCTCGGACAGCATGTAGAGGAAGTTCTGCCCGTGGTCGAGCTCGTCGCTGGGCATGACGTCCGCGTCGCCGGCGCGGAGGCGGTGATACGCGGCCACGAGCGTCGGCAGCTTGGCCGTGAGGCGAATCGCGGGCTCGAGCTCGCGCGACTTGCGGCCCGGGTAGAACATGCCGAGCGCGGCCACGCCCGCCTGCAGCGCCTCCATCGGGTGCCCCGTCTCCGGCAGGCACTTGAGGAGGTCGACGAGCTTGAATTTTATTCTGCGCAGCCGCTTCATCTGGCTCTGCCAGTCGTCGAGCTCGGCGCGCGTCGGGAGCTTGCCGCGGATCAGCAGGAAGGCCACCTCCTCGAAGGTGCTCTTCTCCGCGAGCTCCTCGATCGGGTAGCCGCGATACTCGAGGATCCCCTTTTCGCCGTCGATGAAGCAGATGCGGGAGTGCGCGACCGGCACGCCCGCGAGACCATGAACGAAGCCAGGGGTCTCCGACATGGGGACCTTTTTATCATGGCGGCCCACGCCTGCACGGGCCTGTCGACCCGCGATCGCGATCAGCCGTGCTCGACGATGACCACCGTGCCGATGCCCCCGCGCACCGCGAAGTCGCCCTCGACGCGCAGCTTTCGCGGGCCGATCGCGGCGACGATGTCGTCGGCGATGCGGTTCGTGACCGCCTCGTGGAAGGCGCCCTCGTCGCGGAACGACCAGAGGTAGAGCTTGAGCGACTTGAGCTCGATGCAGAGCCGGTCGGGCACGTAACGAATCCGAAACGTGGCGAAGTCGGGCTGGCCCGTCAGCGGACACAGGCACGTGAACTCCGGGCAGTCGAACACGATCTCGTAGTCGCGCTCGGGCTTCGGGTTCGGGAACGTCGCGAGGGTCTTCGACGGCTGGGACGGCATCGGCGCCTTCTACTACATTTCTTCGAAGCGGCGGTCAGTCGTTCGGGTGCTCGCCGGTGCGGCCGAGGATCTGCACCTCGCCGGTGCGCACCGCGTCGTCGCGCTTCATGACGGTGGTGGGCGGCTCGTCGTCGGTGGGCGGCCTGGTCGGGCGGTGGTGGCCGGGCACGGTGGGCGGCGCCGCTTCGAAGCCCTCGTCGAGGCGCGGGATGTCCACGCCGAGGTGGCGCATGAGCGCGAGGCGCTCGGCGGCCCCGAGCTCGTCCACGATGCGCAGCAGATCGGTGAACGAGATCTCCACGAACGCCCGCGGCATGCCCCGATCTTACCCTGGCGGCGTGTCGTCGTCGCCCTCGTCCTCGGCCGACTCGTCCAGGCCCGCGTCCTCGGTCTCCGCCAGCTCCTCCGCCTCGAGCGCGTCCTCGTCGCCGAGCCCCGCGTCGGCGAGCGCGGCGGTCTCGGCGTCCTCCACGCTGCCCTCGTCGGGGCGCTCGGCCGCGGGCTCCACGGTCGCGCCGTGCAGGAACGTCCACACCGCCTCGGCCGCCCTGGCGTTCATGCCCTGGACGCGCGCGATCTCGGTCGCCGTCGCCTCGCGCAGCTTCTTGACCGAGCCGAAGTGCCTGAGCAGCTCCCGCTGGCGCTTGGCGCCTATGCCCGGCACGAGCGCGAGCTGCGTGCGGATGGCGCGCTGCTTGCGCAGGAGCTGGTGGTAGGCGTTGGCGAAGCGGTGCGCCTCGTCGCGGATGCGCGCGAGCACGAACATCTCCGCGCTCGAGTCGCGAAGGGGGATCGGATCCTTGATGCGCGGCAAGAACACGCGATCCGGCCGCTTGGTGTCGGCCTTCCCCTTCTTCCCGGTCTTCGTGCTCGTGCTCGTGCTCGGTACCGTCTCGTCCCCCGCCTCCGCGTACGCCGCCTGCCCCTCCGCCGCCACCTCGGCCTGCCGCTCCTTCGCGAGCCCCACGATCGGCAGCCCCTGCGGTCCCGCGTCGACGCCCTGGTCGCGCGCGGCCGCCAGCGCCGCGCCGAGCTGACCGCGCCCGCCGTCCACCACGATGAGGTCGGGCAGCTCCCAGCCCGGCGAGCCGTCGCGCGCCCGCTTGAAGCGCCGCGAGAGCACCTCGTAGATGGACGCGAAGTCGTCCGGCGTGCCGCTGACGCTCTTGATCTGGAAGCGCTTGTAGGCGCTCTTCTTCGGCAGGCCCGCCTCGAACACGACCATCGACGCCACGATGGCGCTGCCGTGCAGGTTCGCGATGTCGTAGCACTCGATGCGGTTCGGCGGCCGGTTCAGGCGCAGGCGGCGCTGCATCTTGGCGAGCGACTCCTCGGCGTCGCGCTCGTGGTCCCGGCGCGACTTGTAGGTGCTCTCCGCGTTCTTCTGCG
Organism: uncultured Myxococcales bacterium; assembly: GCA_964593795.1. GTDB lineage: Bacteria > Myxococcota_A > Polyangia > JAHFDS01 > JAHFDS01 > JAHFDS01. The sequence goes on from CAZQJC010000033.1 coordinate 9,130, forward strand.
CGAGCCGCACGAGCTCGGCCCGCGGCCCGCGCTGGGGCGCGAGCACCTCGACCTTCGCGCCCTTCTTGTCGCGCAGCACCTCGGCCTTGACCGGCAGATCGTCGAGCGCGAGCGGCAGGAGCACCTCGTCCGGCACGAACGCGGCGAGGTCGTAGTGGAGGTCGACGAACGACGACAGCACCTCCACGTCCGGCATCTCCTGCTGCCGCAGCGACCAGGTCTGCCGCCCGACGAGCTTGCCCTTTCGCACGAACAGGACCGCGATCTCGACCTCCGGCCCCTCGCGATAGAGCCCCACGGCGTCCTGGTCGGTGAACGTGCTCGACACGACACGCTGCCGCTCGAGCGTCGCCCGCAGGGCCGCGATCTGATCGCGCACCGCCGCCGCGCGCTCGAACTCGAGCGCCTTCGACGCCTCGCGCATGCGACCGTCGAGCCGCACCAGCACCTCGTCGTCCTTGCCCTGGAGGAAGAGCGCCACGTCGCGCACGTCCTCGCCGTACTGCTGCTCGGCGACGGGCAGGACGCACGGCGCGTCGCAGCGCTTGATCTGGTACTGCAGGCACGGGCGGCGCCGCGACTTCAAGACGAAGTCGGTGCACGTGCGCAGCTTGAAGTGCCGGTTGACCACGCGCAGCGTCTCGCGCGCCGCGGTGGCCGAGTGATACGGGCCGAAGTAGTAGGCGCCGTCGTCGCCGAGGCGCCGCCGCACCTCGAGCCTGGGCCACTTCTGCCGCGGATCGAGCCGCAGCACGATGAAGTTCTTGTCGTCGGTGAGCTTGGCGTTGAAGCGGGGCTGGTGCTGCTTGATGAGCGTGTTCTCGAGGAGCAGCGCCTCCTTCTCGCTGTTCGTGACGACCGTCTCGATGTCCGAGAGCAGCCCCGCGAGGAGCGGCACGAAGTAGCGCGTGTCCGACGAGCTCTTCGTGAAGTAGGCGCGCACGCGCTGCCGCAGGCTCGCCGCCTTGCCGACGTAGACGACGCGCCCGCGCTTGTCCTTCATGAGGTACACGCCCGGCGACTCGGGGAGCCGGGCCAGCACCTCCGCGAGGTGCTCGGGGAGCGCTTCGTCGGTCACGTCAATCCTGCGCGCCGCGGCGCTCGCGGAACTGCTTCGCGGCGAGGCCGAAGCGCGCCATCTTGTTGTAGACCGTCCCGCGGCTGATGCCGAGGCGCCGCGCCGCCTGCAGCACGTCCCCCTTGGTGTCGGTCAGCGCCGACACGATGAGCGCGCGCTCGGCCTCCTCGAGGCTGGTCGTGGCCGAGAACGCGGGCGGCTCGGACTTGCGGCGCCCCTCGGTGACCACGAGCGAGTGCGGGATGCGCCGGAGCACGGTGTCGCCCGGCGGCGCGAGGCTGATCTCCGCCTCGAGCACGTGCTCGAGCTCGCGGATGTTGCCGGGCCACGGGTAGCGCAGGAAGGCGTCGAGCACCGGCGGCGCGAGCTCGATGGTCGCGCGCCCCGTGCGCGCCGAGAAGAGCTGGAGGAAGTGATCGATGAGCGACCGGATGTCCTCGGGCCGCTCGCGGAGCGGCGGCAGCTCGACGTGGATGACGCGCAGCCGGAAGTAGAGGTCCTGGCGGAAGCGCTCCGACTGCGCGTCCTCACCGAGGTCGCGGTTCGTGGTCGCGATGATGCGCGTGTCGAACGGCACCGCGTGCGCGCCGCCGACGCGCGTCACCGACCGCTCCTGGAGCACGCGCAGCAGCTTGGCCTGCATGTCGAGCGGCATGTCTCCGATCTCGTCGAGCAGCAGGGTCCCGCCGTCGGCGAGCTCGAACTTGCCCGGGTGACCGCCGCGCTTGGCGCCCGTGAAGGCGCCGGCCTCGTACCCGAAGAGCTCGCTCTCGAGGAGCTCGCGCGGGATGGCCGCGCAGTTGATGCCGACGAACGGGCCCTGCGCGCGCGCGCCGGCGTTGTGGATCGCCTGCGCGAGCACCTCCTTGCCGGTGCCGCTCTCGCCGGTGACGAGCACGCTCGAGTCCGAGCGCGCCGCCGCGGCCGCGATCTGCACGCAGCGGCGGATGGCGGTCGAGCCGCCGATCACGTCGCCGAGCGAGAAGCGCGCGCCCGAGCCGACGATGCGCTGGGCCAGGCGCGCCGCGCGCTTCATGCCCTGCAGCGTCACGACGTGCGCGACGCGCTTGCCGGCCTCGTCCTGCACGCCGCGCAGGTTGAGCACGTACTCGCCGTCGTCGATGCGCACGACGCGGCCGTCGAGGTCCTCGCCGCGATCGAGCGACGCCTTGAGGAAGGCGAGGCCCGGCACCTGGACGAGGGGCACCGCGTCGAGCTGCGGCAGGCCGAGCATGCGCAGCGCGATCCGGTTGCACGACACGATGACGCCCTCGGCCGAGACCAGCACGACGCCGTCGGTGATCGCGTCGAGCGTGGTGTTCTTCTGGCGCGCCTCGAGGTCGAGCGCCTGCGTGATGCGCGTGTTCTCGAGGATCGTCGCGAGCTGCGCGCAGAAGATGACGCAGAGCTCGAGGTCGCGCTCGGTGAACGAACCGCCGCAGAGCGCCTTGTCGACGAAGACGCCGCCCACGACGTCGGCGCCGTGGCGGAGCGGCACGGCCATCGCGACGCCGAGGCGCACGTCCTCGGGATCCTGGCGGCCGTTCGGCGACTCCTCGTCGCGCTCGACCAGGATCGGCGCGCCCGCCGCGACCGCGCGACCGAGCGGCACCCGCCAGGTCTGGTCGGCGTCGGAGAACCGCTGCCGGGCGCGCGCGACGAGCTCGCCGCCGCGCCACTCGGCGAGCACGGTGCGATCGGCGCCGGTGAGCTGGCCGATCATGCGCGCGGCGTCCTCGACCACGCGCGCCGGATCGCCGAGCTCCGACAGCTGGCGCGACAGCTCGAGCAGCGTCCGCGTCTTCTCGCGCTCCTGGGTCATGTGGTGGAGCGCGCCGATGAGCCGCCCCTCGGCCCCTGCGAGCGCGTCGATGCCGAGCGCGAGGAAGCGCCGCAGGCGATCGACCTCCTCGCGAGCCGCGTCGATCTCCTCGCCGAGCTCCGGGTGCTTGCGCGCGACCCGCTGCACGCGCGCGAGGATCGCGTCCGCGAAGCGGCCGAGCTCGCCGACGATCGCCTTGCGCGCGCCCTGGAACTCCTCGATGGCGGGCGCGACGTCGAGGCCGGCCGCGCGATCCGTGGCCCGTCGGCCGAAGCGGCGGAACGCCTCGCGAACGCGCTCGAGGTCGGTCAGCGTCCCCCGCGCGCGGAACAGCTCCTGCGCCCGCGCGACCCACACCGCCGCCGGATCCACCGACGCGTCGGGGCCCTCGATGAGGTTCAGCTCGCCGACGGCGACGCCGAAGCGAAGATAGGCCTCCGCCAGATCGCGCTGGAAGCCGTGCTGCTCGAAGATCGCCAGCGCGCGACGGTAGCGCCTGCGGGCTGCGCGAAGCTCTCCGCTCGCCATCGCGAGATCCGCCTCGAGCACCTGGACGCGCCCGAACTCGAGCGGGTCCTGCCCGGCGCGCGCCTCCTCGATCGCGCGCTCGACGAGCCGCTGCGCCTCGGGCCGGCGCCCCTGCGACAGGGCCAGCTCCGCGAGCGCGCGCAGGCACCGCGACAGCTCGGTGGGGCGTCCCGCGGCCTGGAGCGCGACCCGCGCCTCCTCGAGCATCCCCTGGGCGGTCGCGTGGTCGCCGCGGGCGCGCAGGGCGGCCGCCCGCGCCAGGGTGAGCAGGGCGCGCGCCGCGGGCTCGGCCTCAGCCGCCGGGCGCGCGGCGTCGTCGAGGAAGGCGAACGCCTGATCGAGCTCCCCGCGGACCAGGCACGCCTCCGCCGCCAGCCGATCGAGCTCGGCGCGGAGCGGACCGGCCTCGGCCGCGCGCCTCGTCGCGTGGATGCGCGCGAGCGCGTCCTCCGTGTCGCCCCGACGGAGCAGCGCCTCGGCGAGCGCGACGCCCACGCGCGCACCGTCCGCCGGCGCGGCCTCGGCGAGCTGCGCGGTCAGGGCTTCGATCGCGAGGTCAGCCGTGGCCATCGGGCGCCTCGATTATTGCACTCGATGCCGGAGCGGTGGGCGCGAGGATGTGCGCGCGCTTCACCCAGCGAGCAGGGCGAGCAACGCCGCGAGCCGGCGACGACCGAGCACGAGCGCCGCCAGCACGAGCGGCAGCACCGCGCCGCCGACGGCGCTCCCCACCGCGCAGCCGTCGCTCGCGCAGCGATGCCCCGAGAGCGCCGGCAACGGCGAGGCCGCGGCGCACCGATCCTCGCTCGCGCAGGGCACGTAGCAGAAGCACGCGCGGCCCCCGCCGGACGGCACCGCGAGGCACGCGTCACCGCCGCAGCTCGCGCTCGTCGTGCACGTCGCGCCGAGGCGCCCCGGCGGGAGCCCCGCGCGCGCGCAGGCGCGCACCCCGGATGGCTGCGCCTCGCACGAGAGCCCCGTGGCGCACGCCTCGCCCTCGCAGGGGCCGCAGGAGCCGCTCTCGGCCTGCGCTTCGGGCGCGCCGGGCGCGTGCTCCGCGAGCTCCAGGAAGGACGTGATGAGCGGCGCGTGCCCGTCGATCCGCGTGACGTCCGCCCACGCCGAGCAGCTCGCGTCCGCGCGCGCGACGACCCCGAGGACCGCGACGTCGCCGCCCGATGCGACGAGGAGCGGCCCACCGGAGTCGCCGCGGCACGGCAGCGACGGCGCCGGCGCGAGGCGGACCACCGGCCCGACCTCCGCGATCGTCGCCGTGCCCTCGCGCTTGATGCCGGGCGCGTCACCCGTCGCGACGGCCTCCCCGAAGCCTGCCACCGTGGCCGCCTGGCCGAGCCGCCCGTCCGGCGCGGTCGTGTCGAGCCGCAGCGGGGCGATGGGCACCGGCGCCCCGAGCCGCAGCAGCGCGAGGTCGCTCCCCTCGGCGTCGCGATCGCTGGGCACCACGCTCGCGACCACGCTCGCGAAGGATCCGCTCGCGCCGGGCACCCCGAGCGCGTCGCCGAAGTAGACCTCGATCGAACCAGGCGAGCGCCCCTCCACGCAATGCGCGGCCGTCATCACGACCCGCGGCGCCACGAGCACGCCCGAACAGAACGCGGTCGTGTCGGCCGGCCCGGCGTCGCAGGGCAGGCGCGCATCGACCAGCGCCACCACGGCCTCCCGGGCAGTCGAGGGCACCCCGCCCGTGATGGCGGCGGGCGCTACGACGTCGTGGCGAGGAACGGACACGGCTCGACTGCTGGCTGGAGACGCAACTGGCCGGGCCCACGCGGACCCGGCCAGCCATCTTACGCGCGCGCGGGCGCCTCGCTCAGAAGCAGTTCTCCGCCGCAGCGGTGTCCCAGATCGTCGGGATGAAGGCCTTGTCGCACCAGAGATCGTAGTAGCTGCGATCGCCGACGCACTTGTCGTGGTCCGAGCACGCCTGCGTGTACTTCGTGCCCGCCCACTTCCAGTCGCAGCCCTTGCCGCAGCGCCCCATGCACGCGCCCGTCTTCGGCCCGATGCGGACGTCGGACTCGGCGTACTTCGCCTTGATGCTGAACCAGCCGATGCTGATGCCGTTCTGGTACTTCGTGTGGACCCAGTTGTTCCCGCCGTTCGTGCCGTTGGCGTTGTTGCGCGCCTGCCAGCAGCGGCTCGCGCTCGCCTCGCCGAGGTCCGTCTCGCCGTCGATGCCCGCGTCGTTGCCGTCGCAGGTCTCGCTGCCGTCGGCGCACGTCGACTGCGCGGGCGGCCGGCAGCCCGTGGTGAGCTCGGCGAGCGCGCCGATCTTCTGCGCGGCCTCGGGATCGCCCGCGGCGTCGAGCTCGTTGCCGAGCGCCTCGAACATGTCGAGGTCCGCCTGCTCGAGGCAGAGCTGCCCCTCGCAGCCGGTCACGCCGAGCGAGCCCTGCTGGTCGATGTGACAGACGGTGCCGTTCGCGAGCTGGAGTGCGACCTGCGTGCCGTCGCTGTAGACGGCGCCCTTGCGGTTGACTCCGCGCAGGCCACGACGGACCGACACCTTGACCCGCGCGCTCGTGACGTCGAGGTCCGCGTCGCCGGTCCACTGGATCTGGATCGAGGGATCGGTCTTGCCCTGCTGGATCTGCTCGCCGCCGCAGCCGACGAGCGGGAGCGAGACGAGCGATGCGAGCGCGAGCAACTGCCGGGTCTTGTACATTCCGTTGGCCTCCGCACACTTCTTTCAGCAAGTGCTGGGCCAGCGCTGCCAGGAACAAGATCAATGTGTTAGGACTCCACCTCCCCCTCCAGTGCGCTCATTGTCTAGATTTTGAGCACGTAGATTGTGCCAGGGTCAGCAGCCGGGGAGCCGGGTGAGGCCGTGGCGGAGGCGGGCGATCTCCGCGAGCTCGCCTGCCAGCGTGAGCGTCCGCTCGGCCGCTGCGCGGGCACGCGCCTGGGCTTCGGGCGAGCCACAGAGTCGCCCGAGCAGCCGGCGGCCGAGCTCGTGGTGGTGGCGCTCATCGGGCTGGATCGTCTCCCGGTAGAGGCGCGCGGTCAGCTCGTCACCCCGCCCCTCACAGAGCTCGATGAAGGCCTCGTTCCGCGCGAGCGCGAGCGCCTCGCGCGCATAGGGCCCGGCGGCGATGCGCTCCTCGGTGGTCTCGAGGCTGCAGAGGTGGACGAACATCGGGCTCGGTCCGCCCGCCTGCGGATCCACGGCATCGGGATCCACGCCGAGGGCGCGCAGCCGGTCGGCGATGAGCCGGTAGTGCCGCGCCTCGTCGCCGCACTGGCGCGCCAGCGCGAGCTTGACCTCCACGTCCCGCTCGCGGGTCATCCACACCGCCGCCTCCTCGCTCGCCTCGAGCTCGTTCCGCAGCGCGATCTGCAGGAGGCGCGGCACGCCCACCCCCGGATCGGTCTCCCCCGCCACCGCGCCGGGCTGGATCTTCGCGAGGGCCGCGTGGATCGCGGCGTCGAGCTCTACCAGGAAGGTGTCCGTCTCCATGGCGCGAGCCTAGCGCGCTCCACGGACTGTGGAGGATCATCCTGTGAGACGCCGTGATTCGGCTACAATTGGCGTGTGGGGCGTTACGGCGCGCTGTTGGTGATGTTCGTGGCCGCCGGCTGCGCCGCGGCGGCCGGCGTGGGCGGCGAGTCGGACGGCGGATCCGCCGGGCCCGCGCGCGACGGTGCACGGGCCTCGGATGCAGCGGGCGGCGGTGGTGGCCCGGGCGGCTCGGGGGGCACCGGCGCCGTGGGCGGCTTCCCCGGCGATCGCCCCGACGCGGGAGGGCAGGGCCGCAGGCCCGACGCGGCCGGCAGCGGAGCCCGCGACGCGGCGCCGCGGCCACCGGACGCACCCATCGTGGGCTGCGCGACCGCCTGCAGCCCGCCGCATGCGGTCGGGAGCTGCCCGGCCGGCACCTGCACCATCGGCTCGTGCGAGGCCGGCTACGCCAACTGCAACATGCGCGACGACGACGGCTGCGAGGCGCGGACGGACAGCGTCGACAACTGTGGCCGCTGCGGCATCCGCTGCGCCAACCCCCACGGCATGACGAGCTGCGCCGGCGGCCAGTGCGCGCCGGTGTGCGACAGCGGCTGGGACGACTGCGACGGCGATCGCGGCAACGGCTGCGAGACCTCGCTCGCGTCCACCACGAGCTGCGGGCGCTGCGGCCAGCGATGCGAGCTGCCCGGAGCCACGGAGACGTGCGCGACGGGGAGCTGCGCGATCCAGGTCTGCGACGCGGGCCGTGGCGACTGCAACGGTCGCTCCGACGACGGCTGCGAGACCGCGACCGACTCCGCGACCAACTGCGGGCGCTGCGGACAGGCCTGCTCGAACCCGCACGGCGGCACCGCGTGCGCCTCCGGGACGTGCGCGCCGCGCTGCGACGCCGGCTACGGCGACTGCGACGGCAACCCCGGCAACGGCTGCGAGACCGCGCTGACCTCGACCATGAACTGCGGCATGTGCGGGCGCGCCTGCGCGGCCAACCAGACCTGCGTGATGGGGAGCTGCGCCGCGCAGACCTGCCCCGCCGGCCGCGCGGAGTGCGACGGCAACATGGCGACCACGTGCGAGACCCCGGTCGACACGACGACCGATTGCGGCTCGTGCGGCAGCGGGTGCACGAACGCGCACGGCTCGACGGCGTGCACCGCCGGTCGCTGCGCGCCGGCGTGCGCGGCCGGGTTCGGCGATTGCGACGGCAACCCCGGCAACGGCTGCGAGACCGCGCTCGACAGCGCCACCCATTGCGGTGCGTGCAATGCCCCCTGCGCGCGCACCAACGCGGACGCGACGTGCAATGCCGGCACGTGCGCGATCACGCAATGCCGGAGCGGCTACGCCAACTGCGACGGCGGCGACGCCAATGGCTGCGAGAAGGCGCTCACGGGGCACTCGAACGCGCAGCCCGGCGAGGACCTCGGCTCCGTCGAGGCCGACGCGTTCTCGGGCTTCCCCGGCTGCGGCGGCCAGGGCTGCAACCTCGTGCTCTCGCGCACGGGCTCGCAGGGGCGCTTCTTCCAGATGCGCGGCCTCGAGGGCTCGAGCTGCTCAAGCTGGGTCAACCTCCGCTTCCAGCTCGATTCGCCCGCGGGCGTCGATTACGACCTCTACGTCTCGGGCGGCTGCCACTGCAACCCGACCGACTGCCGCTCCATTGCCCTGTCCGGCCAGCCCGATCAGGTGGACGTCTGGTGCGACGACTCCTTCGGCGGCGACGACTCCTTTTCCGCCACCGTCGAGGTGCGCTACGCGAGCGGCACGACCTGCGGCGGCTGGACGCTGAGGGCCTACCGCCAGCAGTGCGAGTAGCTCCGGACTACCCGTCGTAGTACGTGACCATGAGGTCGTGCTCGAAGCCGAGGCTGTTGTAGAAGGACAGCACGGACGCGTCGGCCTTCACGAGCGGCGTGACGTTGATCTTCGGGTTCTCGACGAACGAGCCACGCAGGGCCTCGACGAGGCGCCGGCCGACGCCGTGCTTGCGCTTTCCCGGATCGACGAAGAGCTCCTGGATGAAGAGGATGACCTCCTTCTTGCGCGGGTACCAGTAGCCGAGCACCGCGCCGGCGACCTTGCCGTCCACGATCGCGACGCGGCAGGACGAGGGATCGAAGCCCAGGAACTTCTCGAGGTAGGCGCGCGCTTCGGTCTCCGACCAGCCCTCGTAGGCGCGCAGGAAGATCGCCGTGGCCTCGGGCAGGTGGTGCTTCTCGAACGGCTTGATGTCCATGCGGCGGAAGCTAGCGCATCCGGAAGCGCGCGTCAGCCGCGGGCCGCTGCCGTGCCCCGGAGGCACCGCGTCAGCGCTCGTCGGCGCCGAGATCGGGCGCGCCGCGATCGTGCGCCTCGCCGTCGAGGTGCTGTGCAGGTCGTCCCGACCGCGCTTGGCACGCGCCCGCGCCTCTGGTATGGACGCGCCGTGTCATCCCTTCGCTCGGTCGCGTTCCTCGTGTCCCTCGCCGCGCTCGCCTGCGGACAGGTCAACGACCCGCCCCGGGGCGGCGGCGGATCCGGTGGCGACTCCGGCGCGGCCGGCAGCGCCGGGACCAGCGGCGCGGGGGGCGAAGGGGGTGCCGGCACCGGCGGCGCAGCCGGGGCGGCGGGCGCGGCGGGCACCGGCGGGGCAGCCGGCACGGGTGCGGGCGGCACCGGCGGGGCGATGGGCAACCTGCCCCCGCTGCCGGCGAACGGACACTGGGTGTGCCTCATGCAGCCGAGCGAGTGCCGCTGCACGTACGTGCTCGCGTCCGGCACCAGCGAGGCGTGCACGGTCAACTACCGCTGCTGCCAGCGCGTGCACTTCGCCGTGGACGGCCAGCACGGCTGCGTCTGCACGAACATGATGGGGGAGTGTCCCATGCGGCTCGCCGCATATGACCTCGCGATCTCCGTCCCCTCCTGTCCGATGTAAGCTCGCGCCGACCGATGCCCGCCCCCTACCGCCTGCCCGCCTCCACCGTCGACGTGGTCGTCGAGGTCGTGGGTGGCGTCGTCCTCGTCGAGCGCGCCCACGAGCCGCTCGGGTGGGCGCTCCCCGGGGGCTTCGTCGACTACGACGAGGTGGTCGCTGACGCGGCCGTCCGCGAGGTACGCGAGGAGACGGGCCTCGCGGTCACGCTCACCGCGCTCCTCGGCGTGTACTCCGACCCGAAGCGCGACCCGCGCAAGCACACGATCTCGACCGTGTTCGTGGGCCGCGCCGAGGGCACGCCGGTCGGCGCAGACGACGCGAGGAGCGCGCGCGTGTTCCCGCTCGACGCGCTGCCCCCCGCGCTGTGCTTCGACCACGCGCTCATCCTCGACGACTACCGCGAGTACCTCCGCTCGGGCGTGCGGCCGGTCCGGAGGTGACGTGGTCGCCGAGGACGAACCCAGGCCCCCGGTGCTCCGCGAGGACGAGGAGCGCGAGCTCCTGCGCATCGCACGCACCACGCTCCGCGAGTTCTTCGCGAGCGGCATCATCCCGCCGGGCGCGCCGCACCGGAAGGTGCTCGTCGAGCCGACGCCCGTGTGGGTCCGCCTGCACGGCCCGGCGGGCCTGCGCGGCAGCTTCGGCGTCCTCGAGCCCCCGCGCCCGTTCTGGCGCGGCGTGCAGGAGGCGAGCGTGCAGGCGGCCGTGAACGACCCGCGGCGAAGGGCCGTGGACGAGTCCGAGCTCGACCGCCTCCGCATCGAGATCCTCGCGCTCTCCGCGCTGGCGCAAATCCCGTCGGTGGAGCACATTGCGGTCGGTCGGCACGGGGTGGCGATTGCCGTGGCGGGTGGCCGAGCCGTCATGCTGCCGGACGAGCACACCGAACACTCCGCCGAGGATCTGCTCGGCGCCGCCTGCGTCAAGGCAGGCCTTCCCGTGCACGCGTGGCGGCAGCAAGGCGCCGACCTCCGCGTGTTTTCCGTGCATTCGTTCTCCGAGCCCGGCCCTGCGACGCCGCAGGCCGGCTCGGTCAAGGAGAGACCATGAGTGCGATCGCGATCTACCGCTCGGCCGTTGGAAAGAAAGCCGCCATGGCCGTCAGCGGGCTCGTCCTGTTCGGCTTCGTGCTGATGCACCTGCTCGGGAACCTGCAGGTGTTCCTCGGTGCCGAGAAGCTCAACGGCTACTCGCGCTTCCTGCACAACCTGGGCGGCCTGCTCTGGCTCGCGCGCGGGGTGCTGCTCGCGGCCGTGGCCGTGCACATCGTCGCGGCCTTCCAGGTCTCCGCGATGCAGCGCGCGGCGCGGCCCGTCGCCTACGCGAAGCGGCAGAACCTCGCCTCGACGTACGCGTCGCGCACGATGAAGTACGGCGGCGTGATCCTGCTGCTCTTCATCGTCTATCACCTGCTGCACTTCACGTTCGGCAACGCCCACCCGAGCTTCAACGCCGAGGACGTCTACGCGAACGTCGTCACGGGCTTCCGCGTGGTGCCGGTCGCGCTCTTCTACATCGCCGCGCAGCTCGCGCTCGGCCTGCACCTGCGGCACGGCGTCTGGAGCCTCTTCCAGTCCACGGGCCTGAACGGCCCGAGGCTCGACGGCACCCTCAAGCTCGGCGCCGCGCTCTTCGCGGTGTTCGTCACCCTCGGCAACATCTCGATCCCCGTGGCCGTCCTGGCCGGGCTCGTCCACCTCTAATACGACGGAGAACGGCAATGGAGCTCGACGCCAGGATCCCCTCGGGGCCCATCGAACAGAAGTGGGAGCGCACGCGCTTCGAGATGAAGCTCGTCAACCCCGCCAATCGCAGGAAGTACACCATCATCGTGGTCGGCACGGGCCTCGCGGGCGGCGCCGGCGCGGCCACGCTCGCGGAGCTCGGCTACAACGTCCACGCGTTCTGCTTCCAGGACACGCCGCGCCGCGCGCACAGCATCGCCGCGCAGGGCGGCATCAACGCCGCCAAGAACTACCAGAACGACGGCGACAGCGTGCACCGGCTCTTCTACGACACGGTCAAGGGCGGCGACTACCGCGCGCGCGAGGCCAACGTGCACCGGCTCGCCGAGCTGTCGGTCAACATCATCGACCAGTGCGTCGCGATGGGCGTGCCGTTCGCGCGCGAGTACGGCGGGACGCTCGCGAACCGCTCGTTCGGCGGCGCGCAGGTCTCGCGCACGTTCTACGCGCGCGGCCAGACCGGCCAGCAGCTCCTGCTCGGCGCGTACGCCGCGCTCGAGCGCCAGATCGCGCTCGGCCGCGTCAAGATGTACTCGCGCCACGAGATGCTCGACGTCGTCGTGATCGACGGCCGCGCGCGCGGCATCGTGGTGCGCAACCTCGAGACCGGCGCCATCGAGACGCACACCGCGGACGCGGTCGTGCTCGGCACGGGCGGCTACGGCAACGTCTTCTTCCTGTCGACGAACGCCAAGGGCTGCAACGTCACCGCGACCTTCCGCGCGTGGAAGCGCGGGGCCCTCTTCGCGAACCCCTGCTTCACGCAGATCCACCCGACGTGCATCCCCGTCTCCGGCGATCACCAGTCGAAGCTGACGCTCATGTCGGAGTCGCTGCGCAACGACGGCCGCATCTGGGTGCCGCTCAAGAAGGGCGACCCGCGCAGGCCGAGCGACATCCCCGACGCCGAGCGCGACTACTACCTCGAGCGGCGGTACCCGAGCTTCGGCAACCTCGTGCCCCGCGACGTCGCGAGCCGCGCGGCCAAGGCCGTGTGCGACGAGGGCCGCGGCGTCGGCCCGGGCGGGCTCGGCGTCTACCTCGACTTCGCCGACTCCATCAAGCGGCTCGGCAAGAAGACGGTCTCCGAGCGCTACGGCAACCTCATGGAGATGTACCAGCGCATCACCGACGAGGATCCGTACGCGGTGCCGATGCGCATCTACCCGGCCATCCACTACACGATGGGCGGCACGTGGGTCGATTACCACCTCATGAGCACGATCCCGGGCCTGTTCGTCGGGGGCGAGGCCAACTTCTCCGACCACGGCGCCAATCGCCTGGGCGCGAGCGCCCTCATGCAGGGCCTGGCGGACGGCTACTTCATCCTGCCGTATGTGCTGGGCCACTACCTCGGCTCGACCAAGCTCGACAAGGTCACGCCCGATCACGCCGAGTGCCGGCGCGTCGAGGGCGAGGTGCGCGATCGACTGGCGAAGCTCCTCGGGATCAAGGGCAAGCGCTCGCCAGACTCGTTCCATCGAGAGCTCGGCAAGCTGATGTGGGACCACTGCGGCATGGGCCGCACGCGCGAGGGGCTCGGCAAGGCCCTCGTCCGCATCCCGGAGCTGCGCGCCGAGTTCTGGGAGAACCTGAGCGTCCTCGGCACGAGCGACTCGCTCAACCAGTCGCTCGAGAAGGCCGGCCGCGTCGCCGATTTCCTCGAGTTCGGCGAGCTCATGGTGCGTGACGCCCTCGAGCGCGAGGAGTCGTGCGGCGGACACTTCCGCGAGGAGTACCAGACGCCCGACGGCGAGGCGCAGCGCGACGACGAGAAGTTCTGTCACGTGGCCGCGTGGGAGTACGCGGGCGAGGGCAAGGCGCCGATCCGCAACATCGAGCCCCTCTCCTTCGAGCACGTCAAGCCCACGCAGCGCAGCTACAAGTGAACGGAGCAATGCCAATGAGCCACGGAAAGACCTTCAAGATCAGGCTGCACGTGTGGCGGCAGAAGGACCGCAAGTCCCCGGGCCAGTTCGTGCAGTACGACGCGCTCAGCGTGAGCCCGGACATGTCGTTCCTCGAGATGCTCGACGTCGTCAACGAGGACCTCATCGGGAAGGGCGAGGAGCCCATCGCGTTCGACCACGACTGCAGAGAGGGCATCTGCGGGATGTGCGGCCTCATGATCAACGGCGTCGCGCACGGGCCGGACCGCGCGACGACGACCTGCCAGCTGCACATGCGCCGCTTCAAGGACGGCGACGAGGTGTGGATCGAGCCGTGGCGCGCGCAGGCGTTCCCGGTCATCCGCGACCTCTGCGTCGACCGCACGTCGTTCGACCGCATCGTGCAGGCGGGCGGCTACGTCTCGACGCAGGTCGGCAGCGCGCCCGACGGCAACGCGGTGCCGATCCCGAAGACCGAGGCGGACCTCGCGATGGACGCGGCCGCGTGCATCGGCTGCGGCGCGTGCGTGGCGGCGTGCCCGAACGCGTCGGCGGCGCTCTTCACGGCCGCCAAGATCGCGCACTTCGGGCACTTGCCGCAGGGCCAGCCCGAGCGGCACCGCCGCGCCGAGCGCATGGTCGAGAAGATGGACGAGGAGGGATTCGGGAGCTGCACGAACCACGGCGAGTGCCACGCCGTGTGCCCGAAGGACATCCCGCTGCGCTTCATCGCCGAGATGAACCGCGACTACGTCAAGGCGAAGCTGGTCGCCGAGGAGGATCGCGTCTTCGGCGATTAGTCCGAACCCACATCGACGCGCGCGCGCTCCGGTGCTTCGATGCGCACCTCGAGCAACTCGTCGCTGAGAGCTGTGTCTCTCCCGCTCCGCGCTCGGCCTTCCGAGGCGGCTACTCGCTACCGGATCGAGAGCGCGTAGCTCGCGGCGGCGGGGCCTCGACGGCCGGCGGCGCTGACGACCGCGATGTAGCTGCCGGGCTGGAGCATCGTCGTGAGCAGCTCGGTGGGCGTGCCACCGTCGGACATCCCGAGCACCTCGTCGCCGAGGGAGTGGAGCTCGAGGCCGAGATCGGTGTTGCCCGTGCCGGCGCCCATGATCGTCAGCTCGAGCGTCACCGCCTGCGCCTGCGCGAGCTCGAAGCGGTAGTGGGCGTACACGTGGTAGCCGCTCTCGGGGTTGTCGCCCGAACCGGCCGGGGGCTGCGACAGCGCGTCCACGCGCCCCATCACCGTGGACGGGACGGCCAGGCGCGCCGGCCAGACGTCTTCACCGGTCATCGGGTACGAGAAACCCTGCTCGGCGGGGGCGTGCGCCAGGCGCCCCAGCGCCGCCGCATCGACCAGGCCCGCTGCGACCACGCCGTCGAGCAGCGTGCCGAGGTACGGGTACTCGCCGTGGGTGGGCGTCCATGCGGCCATCACGCGCAGGAGGGCCGCGCCGCCGATGGCCACGCCGTCCATGTCGCGGTCCGCGAGCCCTCCCGCCTCGCCGTCGGCCAGATCCCACAGGACGAGGTCCACCGTCTCCTCGCTGCCGATGCCGTGGCGCTGATCCTGATCGTCGGTCTCGACGTCGAGCGCGATGGACAGGCCGCCCGCGGCCCCCACGCCGTAGGTGTCGATGTAGAGCGGATCGCCGCGGCAGATCCCTGCGAACGCGTTGGCGAAGCCCTCGGAGAACGCGAGCGACGGCAGGAGGTATTCGCCGCCGTGGCCGCCGCCCGGGCTCGAGTCGTAGCTGCGTGACCACTGGAAGAAGTGGCCGTACTCGTGCGCGAGGACGCCGTCGTCGAACTCGTCGGTGTCGCTCGTGCCGACCATGCCCGTCGTGCCGCCGAGGATGTAGAGCGCGCCCATCGCGCCGTCGGGCGTGAAGAAGCTGACCTCCTCGGTCTCGACGGAGTTGCCGGCGCGCCAGCGGATCTCGAGGGGCGGCAGCGTGCCCATCACGGCGTCGAGCACGTGGCGCGCGCAACCGCTCGTGACGGCGAGGAGGTTGAACGCGCCCGCGCGGCCCATGCCGGGCGTCGCGTCCACGACGAGATCCAAGGTGACGCCGGCGGTGGCCGACGCCATCACGGGCTCCGACGACGCCGCGTAGAGGACGCGCGTGCCCTCGCCGTCGACGACGGAGATGGTGAACGCGGGATCCTGGACCCGCGCCAGCACGCGCACGACGACCATCTTGCCCGCCGCGTCGGCGTGGTCCGCGAGTGCGAAGCGGTAGCGCCCCTGCGCGTCGGTGCGCGTGGTCGCGTAGACCTGCGCGCGGTTCGCGGCATCCGCGAGCTCGACGTCCGCGCCGGCGATGGGCGTGCGCGTCGTCGCCATCGCCAGCCCTTGCATGCTCGCGACGCGCTTGTCGAAGGCGGCCTCGCCTGCGATCTCACCTGGCGCTGCTGGGCCGCCGTCGGGGGTCCCGCCGTCCGGGCGCGCCACGCTGCCCCCCGAGCCCCCCGCCGCATCCGCGGGCGCCGCGTCCCGCGCGACCTGCCCTCTCCCGCCGCTGCCCGCGCCGCCCCGCCCGCCGCTGCCGGCCGCCCCGGAAGGTGCAGCGTCGTCCGAGCACGCTCCGAGGAGCGCGATTCCGAGCAGGGCGAGTCGCAGATCCAGGCGGCGCATCGGCGGCGGATGGTAGCGGAATCCTGCGTGGCATACTCCGCCCATGGCTCGGTTCACGGACAAGGTCGTCTTCATCACCGGCGCCTCGAGCGGCATCGGCGCGGCGCTCGGGCGCGCGTTCATCGCGGCGGGCGCGCGCGTCGTGCTCCTCGCGCGGCGCGTCGACCGGCTCGAGGCGCTCGCCAGGGAGCTCGGCGCCGACCGGACCCTCGTGCAACCATGCGACGTCACGAGCGAGGCCGACCTCGAGCGCGCGGTCAAGGCGACCCTCGCGCGCTTCGGGCGCCTCGACGTCGTCGTCGCGAACGCCGGCTTCTCGGTCGTGGGCGGCATCGACCGCCTCACGGTCGAGGACTTCCGAAGGCAGTTCGAGACCAACGTCTTCGGCGTCGTCGCGACCATCCGCGCGGCGCACGGCGCGCTGCGCCAGAGCAAGGGCCAGGTCGTCCTCATCTCGAGCGTGCTCGGGCGCGTCGCCGTGCCGCGCATGAGCGCCTACGTGGCGTCCAAGCACGCCGTGGCGGGGCTCGCGTACGCGCTCCGCCCCGAGCTGCACAAGGAGGGCATCGGCGTCACGCTCGTGTGCCCCGGCTTCGTCAAGAGCGAGATCCAGATGGTCGACAACAAGGGCGTCTTCCACGCCGGCGCCAAGAACACGCAACCCAAGATCGCCGCCGACGCCGACGACTGCGCCCGCGCCATCGTGCGCGCCGCCGCGTCGCGGAAGCGGGTGCTCGACTGGCCCGGCCACGCCAAGGCCATCGTGTTCGTCGGTCGGACGTTCCCCGGCGTGTGGGACGTCGCCATGCGCCGCGCGAAGAAGCGCAAGCGCGCCTCCGGCGAGGACGCGTGACTTTTCCGCTTCCCCCGCGCCCGATCCTGCGTCATCCATAGGGATCCATGGCGCAGGAGGGTCTCGTCCAGCTAGGCCGGCGCGCGGCGCCGGCGGCCCTGCCCGCCCCCGCGCCCGACGCCCCGCGCGTCTACCTGCAGACGTTCGGCTGCCAGATGAACGTGGCCGACTCCGACCTCATCGCGGCGGAGCTCCTGCGCGCCGGCTTCGCGCGCACCGACGACCTCGGCTGTGCGGACGTCGCGCTCGTCAACACGTGCGCGGTGCGCGAGCAGGCGGAGGAGAAGGTCGCCCGGCGCCTCGAGGAGCTCGCAGCCTGGCGCCGCCAGCAGCCCGGCCGCGTGGTCGGCGTCACCGGCTGCATGGCCGAGCACCTGCGCGACGAGCTCCTCGCCATCGCGCCCGACGTGGACCTCGTCGCCGGGCCCGACAGCTACCGGCGCATCGCGGCGCTGGTGGCGCAGGCCCGCACCGACGACGCGCCCGGCCCCGTCCTCGACCTGCACCTCGACAAGCGCGAGACCTACGAGGGCCTCGACGTCGCGCCCGGCGGCGACGGCGTCTCGGGCTTCCTCACGATCCAGCGCGGCTGCGACAAGTTCTGCACCTTCTGCATCGTGCCCTACACGCGCGGCCGCGAGCGCGGCACGCCCCCGCGCGAGGTGCTGCGCGCCGCCCGCGCGCTTTCCGACGCCGGCTACCGCGAGGTCACGCTCCTCGGCCAGACCGTGAACTCGTACCGCTGGGAGGACGTCCGCTTCTCGGACCTCCTGCGCTCGGTCGCCGCGATCCCCGGGCTCGAGCGCATCCGCTTCACCTCGCCCTACCCCATCGACTTCACGCCCGACCTCGTCGAGGTCCTCGCGTCCGAGCCCAAGGTCTGCAAGCAC
The DNA here is from genome assembly GCA_964593795.1 of uncultured Myxococcales bacterium. Lineage (GTDB taxonomy): Bacteria > Myxococcota_A > Polyangia > JAHFDS01 > JAHFDS01 > JAHFDS01. The sequence continues at coordinate 26,977 of CAZQJC010000033.1, forward strand.
GTCCACCTGCCGCTGCAGTCCGGTTCCGACAGCGTCCTTGCGCGGATGCGCCGCGGCTACGGCTACGCGGAGTTCCTCGAGATCGTGCGCGCGCTGCGCGCCGCGTGCGCGGACATCGCCATCACGACCGACATCATCACCGGCTTCTCGGGCGAGACCGAGGAGGAGCACCGGGCCACGCTGCGCGCCCTCGACGAGTGCGCGTTCGACGGCGCGTTCACGTTCAAGTACTCGGAGCGGGACGGCGCGAAGGCCTCGCGCGACCTGCCCGACGACGTGCCCGAGGCGATCAAGCAGCGGCGGCTCGACGACGTGATCGCGATCGTCCGGCGGCTCCAGCTCGCGAAGAACGAGGCCTACGTCGGCCGGACGACGCAGCTCCTCGTGACCGGCGAGGCCAAGCGCCACGGCGAGCTGGCGGGCCGCACCAGCACGTTCAAGCAGGTCGTGTTCGCCGATGCCTCGGGCCGCACGCGCGCCGGGGACCTCGTCGAGGTGCGCATCACCTCGACGACGAGCGCCACGCTGCGCGGCGAGCTCGTCCGGTGAGCGCGCGCCCCGAGGCCGAGCAGGCGCTCGAGGGGACCGTCGGCCGCATCGTCTATCACGCCGCCGACAGCGGCTACACGGTCCTCCGGCTCGAGGTCGCCGGCCGGAGCGAGCCCGTCACCGTGGTCGGCCGCATGCCCGGCGTGCGCGAGGGCTCGCACGTCCGCGTCACCGGCCGCACGAAGAAGCACCCGCGCTTCGGCGAGCAGCTCGAGGCGGCCTCGATCCACGAGGTCGTCCCCGCCACCGCCGCCGGGATCGAGCGCTACCTCGGCTCGGGCCTCGTCCCCGGCATCGGCCCGGAGATGGCCAGGCGCATCGTCGCGCGCTTCGGCGAGCGCACGCTCGAGATCCTCGACCGAGAGCCGGGGCGCCTCGCGGAGGTGTCGGGCATCGGCCCGGTGCGGCGCGGCAAGATCGCCGAGGCGTGGCAGGAGCAGCGCGTGATGCGCGAGGCGATGGTCTTCCTGCAGGAGCGCGGCGTCTCGCCGGCGCTGGCGGTGCGCATCTGGAAGCGCTACGGCGAGGAGACCATCGGCGTCGTCCAGCAGAACCCGTACCGCCTCGCGATGGACGTCTGGGGCATCGGCTTTCGCATCGCGGACCGCATCGCGCTCGAGAGCGGCATCCCGAAGGGCTCGGAGCTGCGCGCGATCGCGGGCCTCTACCACGTGCTGTCCGGCACCGCCGAGGAGGGGCACTGCTTCGCGCCGCGCGAGACGCTCATCGAGGAGGCCACCAAGGTCCTCGAGATCGACGACCGCCCGCTCCTCGAGAAGTGCCTCCGCGCCCTCGCCATCGACGGCCGGATCGTCGTCGACGAGATCGGCGGGGACGACAAGGCCGTCTACGACGCGCCCCTGTGGCACGCCGAGACACGGGTCGCCGACAGGCTGCGCGCGCTCGCCGCGACGCCGCCACAAGTATTCGCCGACACGGATGAGCTGGTCGCCCGCATCGAGGCCGACCTCGCGCTGCACCTGGCGCCGCAGCAGCGCGCCGCGGTCGCCGCCGCGCGCGGCGCGCGCCTGCTCGTCGTCACGGGCGGGCCGGGCACCGGCAAGACCACCACGCTGCGCGCCATCCTCGAGCTCCTCGATCGCACGCGCGCGCCCGCGCTCCTCGCCGCCCCGACCGGCCGCGCCGCCAAGCGCATGAGCGAGGCCACGGGCCGGCACGCGCAGACCCTGCACCGCCTCCTCGAGTTCGATCCGCGCCGCGGAGGCTTCGCGCGGAGCGCCAGCGCGCCCCTGGACGCGCCCGTCGTCTGCGTCGACGAGGCCTCGATGATCGACCTGCCGCTCTTCGATGCGCTCGCCGACGCGCTGCCGCACGGAGCGCGGCTCGTGCTCCTCGGCGACGTGGATCAGCTCCCGTCGGTCGGGCCCGGCACGGTGCTCGACGACGTCATCTCGTCCGGCGCCGCGGCGGTCGTGCGCCTGACGGAGGTGTTCCGGCAGGCGGCCGAGAGCCAGATCGTGCGCGGCGCGCACCGCATCAACCAGGGCCTGCTGCCCGAGTTCACGGACGACGGCGACCTCTTCTTCATCGAGCGCGCGGACCCCGAGGCCGCCCTCGCCACCATCCGGGATCTCGTCGGCACGCGCATCCCGCGCAAGTTCGGCCTCGATCCGTCCGCCGACGTGCAGGTGCTCGTGCCGATGCACCGCGGCGTCTGCGGCTCGCAGAACCTCAACGTGGCGCTGCAGGACACGCTCAACCCCGGCGGCCCCGAGCTCCTGCGCGGCAACCGCCGCTTCCGCCTGGGCGATCGTGTCATGCAGATCCGCAACGACTACGAGCGCGAGGTCTGGAACGGCGACGTCGGCATCGTGCGCGGCCTCGACCCCGAAGCGGGCTCGCTCCAGGTGGAGATCGACGGACGCCCCATCGACTACGAGGCCACCGACCTCGACACGTTGCAGCTCGCCTACGCCTGCAGCGTGCACAAGTCGCAGGGCAGCGAGTTCCCCGCGGTGGTCGTGCCGATCCTGACCGAGCACTTCCTCATGCTGCAGCGCAACCTCGTCTACACGGCGCTCACGCGCGCGCGGCGGCTGGCTGTGCTGGTGGGTAGCCGGCGCGCCCTCGAGCGCGCCGTGAGGAACGACCGCATCCGGCTGCGGAACACGCACCTCGCGGCGCGGATCCGCGAGGGATCGGGGGCTGGGCTCGGCTAGCGCTTCTTCTTGGCCGGCTTCTTCGCGACCTTCTTGGCCGGCTTCTTCGCCGCCGCCTTCTTGGCCGGCTTCTTCGCCGCCTTCTTCTTGGCCGGCTTCTTCGCCGCCTTCTTGACGGTCTTCTTCCGCTTCTGTCCGCCGACGGCGCGCGTGGAGCGCCCGACGTCGCCGTCCTTGTCGAGGAAGTAGACGAACGCCGTGTCCAAGGCCAGCCCGTGGTCCGACACTTTCTCCTGCTTGCCCTTGGGCTGACCTGGCTTCTTGCGCCCGACGCGGTACACGCCGTCCGGCTTCACGAAGTACAGGTAGTCCAGGTCCCTTTTGATGCCGAGCTTCGCGACTTTCTCCCGCATCGAGAACCCTCCTCCTCGAAAAACGCCGGTCGCAGCGATTCCAAAGTAAGCGCCCCCTCGCCGAGAGTGTCAACGGTTTTCCGTCGAGAATGCCGGCAATTCCAGGCCTGCACGCGCGCGCCTCCTCGCGCGCTCTCGGCGCGGCGCGGCCCGCGGGGCGGAGTCGGATACACTCGGCGCATGTCTCCCTTCGACGAGATCCAGGCGACCGCGGCCGCCGTCCGCGCGCGCCTCGAGGGCCGCAGCCCGCGCGTCGCCCTCGTCCTCGGCAGCGGCCTCGGCGAGCTCGCCGACCGCCTCGAGGACGCGGTGCGCATCCCCTACGGAGAGATCCCCGGCTTCCCCGCCTCGCGCGTGCACGGCCACGCGGGCAAGCTCGTCGTCGGGCGCGCGCCCGGCACGAAGCTCGAGGTCGCGGCGATGCAGGGCCGCGTGCACTGCTACGAGGGCCACAGCGCGGCGCGCGTGGCGTTCCCCGTGCGCGTGCTGGTCGCGCTCGGCGCGCGCAAGGTCGTGCTCACGAACGCCGCGGGCGGCTGCGATCCGCAGATGGCGGGCGGCGACCTCGTGCTCGTGCGCGACCACCTGAACCTCACCGGGCGGAGCCCGCTCGAGGGCGAGAACGACGAGCGCCTCGGGCCGCGCTTCCCCGACATGAGCACGGTCTATCACCCGGAGCTGCGCGCGCTCGCCCAGCGCGTCGCGACCGAGCGCCTCGGCGGCCCGCTGCGCGAGGGCGTGTACGCCTGGCTGCTCGGGCCGAGCTACGAGACCCCCGCAGAGATCCGCATGGTGCGCGCGATGGGCGGTGATCTCGTCGGCATGTCCACGGTGCCCGAGGCGATCGCGGCGGTGCACATGGGCGCGCGCGTGGTCGCGCTGTCGTGCGTGACGAACCTGGCGGCGGGCCTGACCGGCCAGGCGCTCTCGCACGACGAGGTCATGGAGACGGCGGCGGCGGTGCGCGGGCGCTTCCTCGACCTCGTGGGGGGCCTGCTCGGCGCGCTGGAGACAGCGGCGTGAAGCCCGACACCGCGGCGCTCGAGGAGGCCGCGCGGCGCGTCCGCGCGCACGCCTACGCGCCGTACTCCGGCTACCACGTGGGCGCCGCGCTCCTCGCCGACGACGGCCGCACGTTCGTGGGTGTCAACGTCGAGAGCGCGTCGTATCCGCTGACGACCTGCGCGGAGCGCGGCGCGGTGATGGCCGCGGTGGCCGCGGGCGCGCGACGCTTCTCCGCGATCGCGGTCGCGACGACGAGCTCCCCGCCTGCCGCGCCCTGCGGCGGCTGCCGCCAGGTCCTGCGCGAGTTCGGCCCGGACCTCCTCGTCGTCGCGGTCAACGACCAGGGCGAGCGGCGCGCGTTCGCGATCGGCGAGCTGCTCCCCGAGGCCTTCGCGCCCGACACCGTGGGCGGCGATCTGCCCCGCGGCCCCCGATGACGGCGCTGCGCATCGCCGGCGGCACGGTCGTGACGATGGACGCGGCGCGCCGCGTGCTCGCGGGCGACGTGGTGGTCGAGGACGGCCGCATCACGGCGATCGGCCCGGACGCACCCTCCCCTTCCGGCGCGCAGGTGATCGACGCCGGCGGCTGCCTCGTCATCCCGGGGCTCGTGCAGGCGCACGTGCACACCGTGCAGACCCTCGCGCGCGGGCACGCGGACGACCTCGAGCTCCTGCCGTGGCTGCGCGAGCGCATCTGGCCGTACGAGGCCGCGCTCGGCCCAGAGGACGTGGACGCCGCCGCCGAGCTCGCGTGCGCCGAGCTGCTCGCGGGCGGCACGACCGCGATCCTCGACATGGGGACGGTGCGCCACACCGACGTGGTGTTCGAGGCGGCGCGGCGCGCGGGCCTGCGCGCGACGATCGGCAAGTGCATGATGGACGCGGGCGACGGCGTGCCGGCGGGCCTGCGCGAGGAGACGCGCGCGTCGCTCGACGAGAGCGAGGCGCTCGCCAGGCGCTGGCACGGCGCCGACGGCGGCCGGCTGCGCTACGGGTACGCGCCGCGCTTCGTGCTGTCCTGCACCGAGGACCTCCTGCGCGAGGTGACGCATTCGGCAAGGCGCATGGGTTGCGTCATCCACACGCACGCCTCGGAGAACCCGACCGAGTGCGCCGTCGTGCGGCGCGAGCGTGGCGGAGACAACATCGACTACCTCGCGAGCCTGGGAATGGCGGGGCCGGACGTCGTGCTCGCGCACTGCGTGTGGCCGACGGAGGCGGAGAAGGAGACGCTCCGGCGCACGCAGTCGTCGGTCGCGCACTGCCCCTCGTCGAACCTCAAGCTCGCGAGCGGCGTCGCGCCCGTCGTCGAGTACCTCGCGCGCGGGGTGCGGGTGGCCCTCGGGGCCGACGGCGCCCCGTGCAACAACGACCTCGACGGCTTCCTCGAGCTGCGGCTCGCGGGCCTCCTGCACAAGCCGGGCAGCGGCCCGACGGCGCTGCCGGCGCGGCAGGCGTTCGAGCTCGCGACACTCGCGGGCGCCCGCGCGCTCGGCCTCGAGGCCGAGGTCGGCTCGCTCGAGGTGGGCAAGCGCGGCGACGTGGTGGTCATCGACGTCGACCGGCTGCACGTGGTGCCGACGGCCGATCCCTACTCGATGCTGGTCTACGCCGCGCGCGCCTCGGACGTGCGCGACGTGGTGGTCGACGGGCGCGTGGTCGTGCGCGCCCAGGAGCTCTTGACCCTCGACAAGGGCGCGACGATCGCCCGGGCCCGCGCCGCGCGAAGGCGCCTCGACGCGCGGCTATAGTGGATCGGTCGTGTCGGCCCGAGCAGACACCAAGCCAGAGTCCCCCGCGGCGGCCCGCGAGGCCCGCACGATCGCGATCCGCGCTGCGGACGAGGCGGCGGCACGCCGCGCCTTCGAGGCGGCCGCGGGGCACTGCCGGGAGGCCCTCGCGCACGGGCCCGTGCCGGCCGAGGAGGCGCTGGCGATCCTGCGCACCCTGGCAGACTGCGAGGCCCAGAGCGGGCACAGCGAGAGCGCAGCCGAGGCCTTCGGGCGCGCCATCGAGCTCGCGCCCGCGGACGAGCGGCCCGAGCTGCAGATCGCGCAGATCGACCAGCTCCTGCGCGGCGGCCGCGTCGGCCCCGCGCTCGAGCACGGCGTCGAGGCCCTGCGTCAGCTCGGCCTGTCGGTCCCGCGCTCGCTGACGGGCGCCCTCGTCTCGCTGGTGTTCCGGCGAGCGCTCGTGGTCCTGCGCGGCCTGCGCTGGCGCCCGCGCGCGGCGACCGACGTGGCCCCCGAGGTCCTGCGCAAGCTCGACCTCCTCGGGTCGCTGGCCGTCGGCATCGGGGTCATCGATCACATCCGCGGCGCCGACTTCAACGCGCGCTACCTCCTGCGCGCCCTGCGCTTCGGAGAGCCCGGGCGGGTGGCACGCGCGATCATGCAGGAGGGCGCGTTCCGGGCCGCACAGGGCGATCCCGAGCGCGGCGTGGAGCTCGTCCAGCACGCGATCGGCCTCATCCGAGGCGTCCAGGATCCGACGCTGCACACACTCGGCGCGATGTGCCTCGGGGTGTGCCGCTACTACGGCTGCCACTTCTCCACGTCCGTGCGCGCGCTCGCCGAGGCCGAATCGTCGTTCTCCGACCACGCCCGGGGCCACCAGCGCCGCGAGCTCACCGTCCTGCGACAGCTCCTCCTGTTCGCGCTCATGCACTACGGCGACATGACGCAGCTCCTGCGGCGCCTGCGCGCCTACACCGACGAGGGGGAGCGACGCGGCGATCTGTTCGCGCTCGGCGGTCTCCGCGGGCGCGCCGTCATCGGCTACCTGGCCGAGGACGACGTCGCCGAGGCCCAGCGCAACGCGGAGGCGACGCTGCAGGGCTGGCCGGTGGGCCCGTTCTACGCGCAGCACTGGTGCTCGCTCGGCGGCAGGGCCGACGTCGCGATCTACCGCGGCGACTTCGAGGAGGCAGGGCGCCTGCTCGAGAGCCAGCACAAGGCGCTCGCGCGCTCGATGCTCCTGCAGGTGCCGCTCGTGGACATCGAGTACGCGCACCTGCGCGGGCGCGTCGCGGTCATGCGCAGCGCGTCGGGCAAGGACCCGCGGGCGCGGGCGCTGGCCGAGGCCTGCGCGCGGCGCTGCGAGTCGCACCGGATCGACTTCGGCCTCGCGCTCGGCCGGCTCCTGCGGGCGAGCCTGGCGCGCCAGGCCGGCGACGACGTCCGGGCCGCGAACCTGCTCGGCGAGGCGCAGATCTACTTCGAGAGCACGGGCGCCCTCATCTGGAGCACCGCCGCGATGAACGCGCTCTCGGGCCTCGTCGGCGGCGACGAGGGGGCCGCGCTGCGCGCCGAGTCCGAGCGGCGCTACAAGCAGCACGGCGTGAAGAACCTCCCGCGGATGACCGCCGCGCTCGTCCCAGGCCTGACCCGCTGACGGCCGCGGCGAACAGACTCCTGGCCGTATGCGCTCATCCGCATGAGTGCATGTCTCTGCCCCGACCGTCGGCAACCACGTCGACGAGCGACCGCGAGGCGGAGCACGCCGCGGCGCGGAGTGCCACGCCGACCGACGCCGCCGGAGGCAAGGACGGGCGCGGTGGCGGAGCTTCGACGAGCACCGGCGCACCGCGGTCGCGGCCGCCAGCCTTGGCCAGCGCGGCCGCCGGAGCGATGAGAGGCGCCGCCGCAAGGTGGTCCGCGCCGTGCCCCTGCAACCGCTGCTGAGCACGGCGGCACCAGCACGATGCGAACGTTGGGTAGAAGAGCTCCCAGCGGTCGCCGGCAGGGTCGCCCTCGATGGTCCATGGCTGAGCGCGCTCGAGACGAACAGCCTGTGTCGGCCCCAGGGGATGAAGCCCTGGCCGTCGACGCGGCAGTCTGGTCGCCAGGCTGGGGATTCCGGCTTGGTCAACGATCGCGGATAGGCGCGTGGCGATAGCGCGAAGAAATCGGCCGGCGGCTTCTGCCCCAGCGCCTCGTGCAGACGGTCGTGGTTCATCCACAGGTGCCCCGTCTCCCGGCTGATCCCGTGGACCCGACACAACTCGGCCACGTTCACCCGGCCCCCCTCGGCTCCTTCATCGGGTCCGTCGCCTTCCAGGGCATTCCGAGTGCTCCGCTGACCTGTCAGGGATGTACCCGGTCTGTACCCCCTCACACACCCAGCTTGCGGACGGCCGTCTCGTCGAAGCGACGCCTGTCCGTGGGCGAACGGGGGCTCGAGCCCTCCTATTGTGAGCCCGCCGCCAGCGTTGGATCCACGGCGCGTTGCCCACTCAACTGCCGGCCTCAAGGGTCTTCAGTCACCGTGCCGATGCTCGTGATCGTGCCCGTGCCCCTCGTGGCCGTGCCCCTCGTGCCCGTGCCCGTGCCCGTGCCCGTGCTCGTGCCCCTCGTGTCCGTGCGCGTCCTCTTCACCCCAGAGCTGAGTGACGAAGCCGCGCGGACCTTGCCTCACGGCCGACACGATCATCACGGCCCCGAGCACGATCGCGCACGCGACGCCGATCGACCCGCCCGCTGCGTGCGAGAGCCCGCCCGCGCTCGCCGCGAGTCCCCGCCCCATCACCGCGTCGATGACGAGGCCGAGCCCCATCGCCGTGCCCGCGACCATCGCGCCGAAGCCGAGCGCCACCGCGCGCCCGTGCAGGCGTCGGAGCGCGAGGTACGTCGTCGCGTTGGTGGCCGGGCCCGTGAGCAGGAACGCGATCGCCGCGCCTGGTGACAGCCCCTTGGCGAGCAGCACCGCCACGAGCGGCGTCGCGCCAGAGGCGCACACGTACATCGGCAGACCCGCGAGCGCCGCGACGGGCACCTGGAGCGCCGCCGGCACCTGGGGGAGCCAGTCCGCGTGCAGGATCGGCTCGACCACCGCCGCGAGCGCCAGCCCGAGCAGGATCCACGCGCCGGTGTGATCGGGCAGCTCGACGGTGGCGACGCGCAGCGCCTCGCGCAGCCGGCCCGCGAGCGTCGGCCGCCGCGTGGGCAGCTCGCCGAGGCCGTGCGCGATCGGCGTGCGTTCGGCCAGGCGGCCCACCACGATGCTCGCGGCCAGCGTGACCACCACGACCGCGCCGATGCGCACGAACGTGAGCGACGGCCCGAGGAGCGGCCACGACAGCATGACCGCGTCGAGCCCGAGCTCCGGCGCGGAGGTCAGGAACGCGAGCGCCGCCGTCGCCGGCACGCCCTGGATCACCAGGCTGCGGTAGACCGGGATGACGCCGCACGAGCAGATCGGCAGGGGCAAGCCGAACACCAGGCCCCGGAGCGCGCTCGAGGCCCCGCGGCCGCGCGCGAGCCAGCCCGCCGAGCCGCGCGGGAGCATGGCCTGCACGAGCCCCGCGAACACGAGGCCGATGAGGAGCGCCGGCGCGCTCTCCACCGCGAGCTCGATGAACGCCTGCGCGGCCCCGTGGTGCCCCCCCGCCCCACCGCCGCCGCCGAAGTCCGCCTGCTCCACGAGCAGGAGCAGGAGCCCGCCGAGCAGGCCCCCGAGCCCGGCCGCGCGGCGCGAGCCGCGCATCTCCGCCGGCGTGCCGACCGGCAGCATCGGCCGGTGGAAGACGACGTGCAGCAGCACCGACGAGAAGAGCGCCGCGAAGAGCTCCGCCGACTGCCCCTCGGCGATCGCGCGCAGCCGCGGCCCCGCCGACCAGCCCGCGCCGATCGCCGCCGCCACCGCGACCAGCACCGCCAGCGACCACGCCCTCCCCTGCAGCGGCCGCAGGAACCACCACACCGCGAGCCCCACCGGCAAGTGGTGGAGCGCGATCGCGATGGCGAGCAGGGGATCGACGCGGCCGGTCACCCCCGGCGCGAGCACGGCGCCGTCGACGAACCCGTGGAATCCGAGGCCGACCATCGCGATGCCGACCGCGGCGCGCTCGGCGCGGTCCATGCGGTGCCCGATGATGCGGTGTCCGGCGCGCAGGCCGAGGAGCACGATCGTGGCGAGCCCGGCCGGCGCGAGCCCCGCGGCGTCGAGCTTGTGCGGCAGGAGGTGCAGCACCGCGAGGCCCCCGAGCGCGACGAACACGAACCCGTCGAGCGCGTGCAGCGCGAGGCGCGCCCGCACGAGCGACGCGTGCAGGAGCGGCCCGAAAAACAGGGTCGCCGCCGCGAGCGCGGGTAACCAGAAGGACGCCTCCACCGTCGGCGGAGTGTTCTGGGTGCGGGCCCGAGATGCAAGCGGCTTGGTGAAACCGTGCCCTTCAGCTCTGCCGGCTGGCTGCCCGGACCTGCTCGCGGAACCAGGCGTGGTCGGGATCGGCGTGGCGGCGCTCGTGCCAGAGCTGCGTGACCGTGAAGCCGGCCAGATCCAGCTCGGCCGGCAGCGGCCGCACGAACAGCGGCAGCATCGCGGCGTAGGTGCGCGCGATGCGCTCGGGCGCGGTCCAGAGCAGATCGGTGCGCGCGACGACGTGGGGCGCGACCAGGAAGTGCGAGACCACGAGCGCGACCCGGCGCTTTCTGCCGAGCTGCTCGAGGCGCGAATCCACGACGCCGCCCGGCGTGCCGCGCGGCGCGACGAGCAGGTGCCGCTCGTGGCAGAAGCGATCGAGCCCGAAGCGCCCGCGTGCCGCGGCGTGGCCGGCGGCCATCACGCACACGAAGCGCTCCTTCTGCAGCGCCTGCCGGTAGAAGCCCGGCGGTGCGGCGTCGTGGATGCCGAGCGACAGGTCGAGCGCGCCGGACGCGAGGCCGGCCTCGATGTCCACGGGCGGCACCGCGCGCGCGACGACGTCGATCCCCGGCGCCGACACCGCGAGGTCCGAGAGCAGCGGAGGCAGGAGGCCCAGCATCGCCTGGTCGGCCGCCGCGACCGAGAACGTGCGCACGCTGGTCGCGGGATCGAAGCCCGAGGGCGCGAGCAGCCGGCGCACCCCGTCGAGGGCGAGCCCGAGCGGCGCCACCAGGGCCTCCCCGCGCGCGGTCGGCACGAGGCCCCGCGGACCTCGCACGAGCAGCGGATCTTCGAGCAGGGCGCGAAGCCGCCCGAGCGCGTGGCTGGTCGCGGGCTGGGAGAGGCCGAGGCGCACCGCCGCGCGCGTCACGCTGCGCTCGGCGAGCAGCGCCTCGAGCGCGACGAGGAGGTTCAGGTCGACGGCGCCGAGCTGCGGGAGCGTCATGGACCGATCATGCACTGAATGGATTCGGTCTATCTACATCATCGATTGGATGAATTCATCGTCCGGGCGCAGATTGAGGTCATCGAGGCGCCGCGAAGCGCGGGGCCGCACAAGAAGGAGCAGAGCCATGTACGTCATCCACGGAGTCAGCGGGAACACCGGCGCGGTCGTCGCGAGCGCGCTGCTCGAAGCCGGAAAGCAGGTTCGCGTCGTCGTGCGCGACGCGGCCAAGGGCGAGCCCTGGCGCGCCCGGGGCGCCGAGGTCGCGGTCGCCTCCTACGAGGACGTCGCCTCCCTCGCGCGCGCCCTCGAGGACGCGGAGGGCGCCTACCTCGTGGTCCCTCCCCTGCCCCACGACGCCACGGGGCTCGCGACGTCGCGGCCCGCGCTGGCGGAGGCGCTCGTCGCAGCCGTCCGTGCGGCCCGCCCGCGCCACGTCGTCGCCCTGTCGTCGGTCGGCGCGCAGGTTGCCGTCGGCACCGGCCCCATCGCCACGCTGCACCAGGTGGAGGCGGCCCTCGCCGCAACGGGCGTGCCGGTGACGTTCCTCCGCGCCGCCTACTTCATGGAGAACTGGGGCGCGAGCGTCGGCCCGGCCCTGCAGACCGGCGTCCTGCACACGGCGCTCACCGTCGATCGCCCGATCGCGCAGGTGGCGACGCGGGACATCGGGCGCGCAGCCGCGGCGCTCCTGCTCGAGCCCGTCGCCGCCGGCACGCGCGTCGTGGAGCTCTCGGGCCCGGCGGAGTGGGCGCCCCGCGACGTCGCGGCGGCCCTCTCGCGCGTGTCCGGCAAGCAGATCCGCGCCGAGCAGGTGCCGGTCGCCGCGTTCGAGGCCATGCTGCGCGGCTTCGGCTTCTCGGGCGAGGTGGCGGCGCAGTACGCGGAGATGACGGCCGCGGTGAACGCGGGCGTCGTGACGTGGCAAGGTGCCGGGACGCTCGCGCGCCGCGGGGACGTGCCCGTCGAGGGCGTGCTCGCCACGCTGCTCGGGGCGTGAGGCGGGAAAGGAAGGAGGACACCATGAACATCGGGATCATCGGTTCGGGCATGGTCGGTCAGGCGCTCGCAAGGGGGCTCGCGAGGCTCGGCCACGACGTGATGCTGGGGACGCGCGATCCGGCCTCGGAGAAGGCGCGCGCTGCGATCGCGGAGGCGGGGCCACGCGTGCGCGCGGGAACCTTCGCCGACACGGCGCGCTTCGGCGAGGTCGTGCTGCTCGCGACGAAGTGGGACGGCACGCGAAGCGCGCTCGAGCTCGCGGGCCCCGAGGCGCTCGCCGGCAAGGTCGTCGTGGACGTCACGAACCCGCTCGACTTCTCGGGCGGCGCGCCGCGCCTGGCCGTCGGGCACACCGACTCGGGCGGCGAGACCGTGCAGCGCTGGCTGCCGGCCGCGCGCGTGGTCAAGGCCCTCAACCAGGTCACCGCGGCCACGATGGTGAGCCCGCGGCGCGAGGAGGGCGTGCCCGACATGTTCATCGCCGGTGACGATGACGCGGCGAAGCGGACCGTCACCACGCTGCTCGAGGGGCTCGGCTGGAGCGTGATCGACGCGGGGGACCTCACCAAGGCGCGCTATCTCGAGCCCCTCGCCATGCTGTGGATCGACCACTACATGCGCACCAAGAGCGGCACGCACGCCTTCAAGCTGCTGCGCCGCTGATCGATCAGCCAATCAGCGCGAGGAGCGCGAGGGACGCGGCGAGCGTCGGCGCGCCGACGAGCACACCCACGCGTACGAAGCGGCCGACGCCGATCTCGACGCCGTGGCGGCGCAGCATCTCGAGCCACAGCAGCCCTGCGAGCGAGCCCATCGGCAGGAGGCGCGGGCCGAGGTCGCCGCCGATGAGCGCCGCGAGCACGCGACCGTGCTGGGCGGGGCCGTCGGCCGACAGCGCCATCAGGTTGAGGTGCGACATCGGGTGGTTGTTGAGCACGGCCGAGCCGAGCGCCGAGCCGACGCCGATGACGCCGAGGCCATTGTCGCGGTAGAGGCTCGCGAGGCGCTCGACCAGGCCCACGTCGCGGAGGCCGAGCGACATCACGAGCGCGCACAGCAGGAACGCCAGCGTCTCCCAGGAGACGCCCCGCAGGGCGAGGCGCGCGGGGCGCAGGCCCGCGCCGCGCGCGACCACGAGCGAGAGCGCCGCACCCGCCGCCGCGACGCCGACGACCTGCCCGCCGAGGTAGCCGACCACCGGGTAGGACACCAGCACCACGCCGAGCAGGAGCATCATGCGGCGCTGCGCGGGCGTCGAGGGCTCGCGACGGGCGCCGCCCGCGGCGATGGGCACGGCGAGCTGCCGCGCGAACAGCAGACGCAGCACCACGAAGCCGCAGATCCACCCCGCCGCGGCGACCGGCGCCATGCGCATGACATATTCGCCGAAACGAATTCCTGCGAGCTCGGACACGACCATGTTCATCGGGTTCGAGACGGGCAGCGCCGCGACGCCCGCGGACACGAAGACCGCGAACGCAAACGGCAGGATCACGTGGGGCCGGCCCGGGAACCGCCGCCGCACGAGCGCGACCACCACGGGCGTCAGGAGCAGGATCGCGGCGTCGTTGTTGAGCGAAGCGGACGTGACCACGCCGAGCGCGAACACGAGCAGGAAGAGGCTGTGCGTCGAGGTCGCGCGGGCCTCGATGCGCGCCGACCACCAGGCGAGCAGGCCCACGCGGTCCGCGACCTCGGTCATGACCATGATGGAGCCGATGGCCACGAACGGGCTCCAGAGCTGCGTCACCGCGGAGCCCACGTGCGCGGGGGTCACGACGCCGATCGCCGTCAGGAAGAGCACGCCCGCGAAGGCCGCGAGGGCCGGCGTGACGCGGAACGTCGGGCCGACGCGCGGACGCGTCACGACGAGGCCCAGGGTCATCGCCACGGTCGAATAGGCGGCGAGCTCGTTCACCGAGGGTTCTCCAGAGCAAGCCGCAGGCCCGCGGCGGCGAGAGCCAAGTGCTCGGTTTCCGTGGAGGGGGCCCGGGGGAGCGGGGCTCGGGGCGGGGACAGCAGCCGTCAGAGCGGAGGTCGGCCCGCGCGGACGGGCCAGGGGACCTCGACCTCCTCGCGGATCACCCAGCGGTCCTTCACGCGCTCCGAGGAGACGCGCACGACGAGATCCGAGAAGCTCCGCGCCCACACCTGCTTCTCCTGGGGCAACGCCTGCGGGACCTCGGGGGGACCCTGCAGGGCGCCGAAGCGCGCGCGCATCCACTCGACGCTCGCGAGAAGGTCGCTCCGCGCGTCGGCCGCGGCCTCGTGGGCCCGCGCGAACGACGCGTGCCGCAGCGCGTGCCTCGGGCTGTCGAACGCGAACAGGAGCTCGCCGCCCGTGGGCGGCCGCGGGCGGTCGCGCGGCGGTTGCCGCACGTGGCAGCGCCAGACCACGCGCGGGCTGCGCTCGCCAGGGCTCGCGAGCACCCACGACGCCGTCGCGATCGCGTCGAGCTCGCCGGCGGGCCGCGGTGCGGGCTTCGCGCCGCCCACGCCGCACTGGGCCTGCAGGGCCTTGGCGATCGTCTGCACGTCGGGCAAGTGCGAGGCGCCGACGCGGACGCCGAGCGCTGCGATATCCGGGGCGCGGCCCTCCGCGGCCGGCTCCACGAAGGCCGGCAGGAGCGCCGCCGTGGTCGTCGAGACGCGGGACCGGTAGTAGCCGCCGACGCCTAGGGTCGCGGCGAGCGCGACGACGAGCCCGACGACGACGGCGCGTCCGCTCGTGCGTGCCATCAGGCCGACTTGGGCCGGAAGACCTGGACGTGCTCGGCGTTGCCCTCGATGCGCGGGCCGCCGATGAGATCGATGCAGTAGGGGATCGCGGGGAACACCGCCTCGAGGCAGGTGCGGATCGAGGCCGGCTTGCCGGGCAGGTTCACGAGCAGCGCCTTGCCGCGGATGCCGGCGGTCTGCCTCGAGAGGATCGCGGTCGGCACCTGCCGCAGCGACACCTGCCGCATGAGCTCGCCGAAGCCGGGCATCATCTTGTCGCACACCGCGGTGGTCGCCTCGGGCGTGACGTCGCGTGGCGCCGGCCCCGTGCCGCCCGTCGTGACCACCAGGCAGCACCCCTCGACGTCGACGAGGTGCACGAGGCCCGCCTCGATCTGCGCGCGCTCGTCCGGCACCAGGCGATAGACGGCCTGCCACTCGGACGCGACGAAGAGCCCGAGGGTCTCCTCGATGGCCTTGCCGGAGGCGTCTGCATACACGCCGGCGCTCGCGCGATCCGACGCGGTGAGGATTCCGATGCGTGCGATGGAGGAAGCCATGACGGCCCCGCTCTTGGGGGTGCGACGAGCGCTAGCTGCGCGCGGTGGCGGGGATCTCGGCGCCGGTCTTGCGGCCGATGCGGATGGTGCCCGCCTCGGTGACCTTCTTGCCGACGCGCGTGGGCTTGCCGCTCGACGGATCGATCGGCATCACGTTGGAGACGTGGATCGGCGCCTCCATCGAGACGATGCCGCCACCCTGACCCTGCTGGTTCGGCTTCTTGTGCTTCTTGACCATGTTGAGGCCGCGCACGACGACGCGGTCGGTCTTGAGCAGGATGCGAAGGACCTCGCCGCGCTTGCCGCGCTCCTTGCCCGCAACGACCTCGACCTGATCACCCACTCGAATGCGTGCCATGGCTACTTCGCTTCCTTGAAGAGGACGTGCTTGCGCGCGACCGGATCGTACTTCTTGAACTCCAGCCGGTCCGGCGTGGTCCGCTTGTTCTTGGTCGTCGAGTAGAAATAGCCGGTGTCCGCGGTGGACACGAGCTTGATGATGACGCGAGTCGCTTTGGCCATGGTGTTCCTCTGAGTGCCTGGGCTTACGAGCCCAAAGGGAACGAGCAAGTAACATGGCCGGAAGGCCTGATCAAGGGGAAATCCACCGTCGTGGGCCGCGGGGGGCGACGGATCGCGGACGAGCACGAGCACGAGCACCATGCCCGGAATCCGGAGACTCCTCCTCAGGCGAGCGAAGCGAGCCGCAAGGCCGTAGCGAGCGCAGCGAGCGAAGACGCAGGGAGGGGGGCCCAGATGGGCTTCGCCCATCTGGGGGAGGGGCGGCGCGCCCCTCCTGGTGGGCGCCCTCGAGGCGCCCACACGCAACTAGAGCGCCAGCGGGCGCGTCGGGCTCTCGTCGTCGCCGATGAGCTGGTGATAGGCGCGCCAGCAGTCGAGGCACCTGTACATCCGCGCACGGGCGTCCTCGGTGCGAAGGGTCTGGAACGTCACCTGCCCGAGCGTCGTGCCGCGCCCCGATCCCTGCGGGTTGAGGTCGCGGGCGACGTCGGCGAGCTTCCCGAGCTCGCGCAGGTAGCTGGTCATGTGCTCCAGGCAGGCCATCGCACCCTCCCCGGGGCAGGGGATGCACGATTGACGCCCGGCGATGGGGCTCGTGATTTCAGCGGCTTGATGCCGCGCGCAGGTCGACCTGCGGGGAGGTGTCCGCTGCGAGCAGGGCGAGCTGGTCCAGGGCGGCGTCGATCTCGCACATCTCGAAGGGCTTCCTGAGGCGCCGGTTCGGCAGGGCGTCGAGCGCGGCGCGGAGCTGCGCCCCGACCACGCCCCCGGTCATGAACACGAAGCGCTCCCCGAGCTCGGCCCACGAGGCCCGCACCCTCGCGTGCAGCTCGACCCCGGACATGCCGGGCAGATCTACGTCGCAGAGCACCGCCCAGAAGCGCCCGCCGGCCTCCATCGCGGACAGCGCGTCCTCGGCGGAGGTGACCATGACGACCTGCCGACCGTGGGCCCGCAGCCACGTGGCGATGGCCTCTCCGAGCAGGCGCTCGTCGTCGACCACGAGCACGGTGCGCGGCGCGTCATTCATTGAGCGCCCCCTCGAGGATGGTGAACTCGACGCGGCGGTTGCGATCGCGGCCCGTCTCAGAGGCGTTGTCGTCGATCGGGCGGTCGGGGCCGTAGCCCTTGGCGACGAGCCGCTCGGCGGCGATGCCGTGCTCGACGAGGTAGCGCACGACGGACTCGGCGCGCTGCTGCGAGAGCACGCGGTTCTTCCTCGCCTTGCCGCGGCTGTCCGTGTGGCCCTCGACGCGCACCAGCTTGATGTGCCCGTTCTCCTTCATCACCTTCACCACCTGGTCCACGATGTGGAAGGACTCGGGGCGGATGACCGCCTTGTTGGTCTCGAACTCGATCTTGCCGATGATCTCGATCTTCTTCCTGGGCGGCGGCGGCGGCGGCGGCGGCGGCGGACAGCCGTCGAGCTCGCGCACGCCCGGCACGTCCGGGCACTTGTCGAGCCGGTCCACGATGCCGTCCTTGTCGCGATCGGTATCCGGGCAGCCGCCGTTTTCCTTCGGCCCCGGCTCGTTCGGGCACCTGTCCTGCGTGTCCGGGATGCCGTCCTTGTCGTTGTCCGGATCGGGGCAGCCGTCGGCGTCCTCGAAGCCGTCCTTGTCCTCCGGGTTGTTCGGACACTTGTCGGCGACGTCGGGGATGCCGTCCTTGTCGTTGTCCGGATCGGGGCAGCCCTCCAGGTCCTCGAAGCTGTCCTTGTCCTCCGGATCGTCGGGGCACTTGTCCTCGTCGTCCGGGATGCCGTCCTTGTCGCGATCTCGCGTCTCGAAGATCGGCC
Source organism: uncultured Myxococcales bacterium (assembly GCA_964593795.1). Lineage (GTDB taxonomy): Bacteria > Myxococcota_A > Polyangia > JAHFDS01 > JAHFDS01 > JAHFDS01. Next base: position 44,756 of record CAZQJC010000033.1, read on the forward strand.
GCACGCCGGCGAGCAGGCGCCAGTCGGGCGTGGCGAACCCGTCGCGCAGGCCCTCGCCCACCGACGCGAACACCGTCGCCTTCTTGAAGTTGTAGGCGAGGTACGTCTGGCCCTCGACCGAGATGACGTTCGACTTCTCGTAGAAGCGCGAGGCGGACGTCGCCGAGAGCAGCGCAGCGCCGATCTCGAACGGCGGGAGGTTGAAGGCGTCGAGCCGCAGCGCGGCGCCGCCACGCGCCTCGAACTCGTCGTCCACCCGGATGTCGAGCAGCGTCGTGTCCTTGCGCCAGCGGTATGCCAGGTTCGCCCCGATGCGCAGGCCGATCTTGTCGAAGGTGCGCGAGACCGCGACGCCCGGCACCCAGGTCGGCTGCGCCTCGTCGAGGTACGCGGACGACTTGCCCGTCGGGATCGAGATCGTCCCGAGGAGCGCGAGCTCGAAGCCCACCTGGTCCTGCCGGAGGAGCTGGATCTTCGGCACGATGCGCAGGTCGCCCACGCCGGCCGACTGCAGCTTGCTCAGGGTTCCCACGCCCTGGATCGTCTGATCGCGCGTCTGGTGCAGGACGATCGGCAGGTCCGCGCCCACGCGCAGCCACGAGAAGATCGTGTAGGAGCCGCCGAGGTTGATGTCCATGCGCTCGCCGACCAGCGAGCCGAGGCGCTGCTCGCCCATGCGCACGACGAGCGGGTCGTTCACCCACTCGCCCCAGAAGAGGAGGCTCCAGTCGCCCGGCTGGCCGGCGCGGGCCGACTCGACGTCGAGGATGCCGTGCGAATCGGTCGAGATGCGCATGCGATCGAGCGGGAACTTCTGCGGCTCCGAGATCGCCTGCGCCGATGCCGTGCTGATCTGTCCTGTCGTGCCGAGCTGGAAGAACGCTGCTGCAACCGCTGCAACTGCGAGTCGTCGAATCAACGCCGCCTCCGGAACCAGATGGCCATACCAAGGAAGAGGATCGAGAAGAGGCCGAGCGCGCCGCCCTGGGCGCCCGCGCCCGCCGCGCACGAGATGCTACCGCCCGAGGCCTGGATGGTGTCCGGGAAGCCGTCACCGTTGCGATCGGGATCGCACGCGTCGCCGACGCCGTCGCGATCCTCGTCGCGCTGCTCGGTGTTGCGGAGGTTCGGGCAGTTGTCCTGCTCGTCCGGGATGCCGTCGTTGTCGAGGTCGTGCGCTGCCTCGCACGCATCTCCGACTCCGTTGCCGTCGCTGTCGGTCTGCCCGTCGTTCGGCACGACGCGGCAGTTGTCGGGCGCTCGGTCGAGGATGCCGTCGTTGTCGGAGTCGGGATCGCGGAAGTCGGGGAGGCCGTCGGCGTCCGTGTCCACCGGCGCGGTGGTGGTGTCGCTGTCGCCCGCCTCGTCGGCGTCCGGAATGGTGTCGCTGTCGGTGTCGAGATCCCGGAAGTCCGGCGTGCCGTCGCCGTCCGTATCGACCGGCGGCGTCATCGGATCTCGGTCGCCCGCCTCGTCGGCGTCGCTGATGCGATCGCCGTCAGTGTCGAGGTCACGGAAGTCCGGCGTGCCATCGCCGTCCGTATCCACCGGCGGCGTCGCGAGATCCCTGTCCCCGGCCTCGTCGGCGTCGGAGATGCCGTCGTTGTCGGTGTCGAGGTCGCGGAAGTCGGGCACGCCGTCGCCGTCCGTGTCCACCGCCGGCGTGGCGAGGTCGCGGTCGCCGGCCTCGTCGCTGTCCGAGATGCCGTCCGCATCCGCGTCGAGGTCGAGATAGTCGGGCCTGCCGTCACCATCGGTGTCGACCGGCGGCGTCGCCAGATCGTGGTCGCCCGCCTCCTCGGTGTCGCCGATGCCGTCGCCGTCGGAGTCGAGATCGAGGTAGTTCGGGATGCCATCGCCATCCGCGTCGTCCGTGCCCTCGACCGTGTCCGGGATGCCGTCGCCATCCGTGTCCGGGTTCGGCACGTCGTCGGAGCCCACGTTCGGGTCCGTCTCGCCGGAGTCCACGCGGCCGTTGCGGTTCCGGTCCTCCGCGCCGTCCGTCACGCTGCCCCGGTCCGTGTCGGCGAGGAGCGGGTTCGTCCTGGTGGTCGGATCCGCGTCCGCCACGAAGAAGCCCGCCGCCGTGTCCGTACCCGGGCCCGCGGTGGTGACGCCCTGCTCGGTGCCGTCGAAGAGGCCGTCGTTGTCGCTGTCCGGATCGAGCGCGTTGATCTTCCCGTCACCATCCGTGTCCACGCCGTAGTCGCGCTCGGCGCCGTCGAGCACGCCGTCGTCGTCGCTGTCCGGATCGTTCGGATCGGTGCCGATGGCGCGCTCCTCGTCGTCGGTCAGACCGTCGCCGTCGCCGTCGGGATCCATCCGGTCGTCCGCGGCCCGGTTCGGATCGGTCTCACCCGAGTCGATGAGGCCGTTGTGGTTGCGATCCTCGGTGCCGTCCGGCACGCCGCCCGCGTCGGTGTCCTTCTTGAGCGGATCGGTCTTCGTGCTCGGGTCCGCGTCCGCGATGAAGTGGTTGCGCGAGACGTCGGTGTCGCGGTGCGGCTGCGTGATGCCGAGCTCGGTGCCGTCGAGGATGCCGTCGTTGTCGGAGTCGGGATCGAGCGCGTTGACGAGCCCGTCGCCGTCCGTGTCCTCGTTCCACTTCGGCTCGGCGCTGTCGATGACGCCGTCGTCGTCCGAGTCCTGGTCGTTCGGGTCGGTCCCGGCCGTCCGCTCCTCGTCGTCGGTCAGGCCGTCGCCGTCGGTGTCGTTGCCGACCGTCCAGCGGTAGACCGCGGGCGACTGGTCGGTGTTGCCGAGATCGTCCTTCGCGCGAACGGCGAGCGTGTGCGCGCCGAGCGCGAGGCCCGTGTAGCGGTGGCTGGCCGGGCAGCTCACCCACGCCGCCCCGTCGAGCGAGCACTCGAACGTCGCCGGGCTCTCCGTCGCGGCGAACGTGAAGCTCGCCGTGGTGGCCGTCGTCTGCGCCTCCGGCTGCGACGTGATCATCGTGTCCGGCGGCGTGGTGTCCACCGTGAACTGCCAGCTCGCCGGCGTCGGGTCGGTCAGGCCCTGGGCGCTGACCGCGCGCACGGAGACCGTGTGCGGACCATCCGCGAGCGGGCCGAGCGTCATCGGCGTCGTGCACGGCGCGAAGGCCGCGCCGTCGAGCGAGCACTCGAACGTGGCGCCCGCCGTGGGCGTGCTGAACGTGAAGTCCGGCGTGTTGTCCGCCGTGCGAGAGGGCGGACCGACCACCTTGATGGTGTCGGGCGGCGTCGCCGCGACGGTCCACGAGTAGCTGGCCGGCGTCTGGTCGACGTTGCCGGCCGCGTCGGTCGCGCGCACCTGGAACGTGTGCGGGCCGTCCGGCAGGCCGTTGAAGGTCAGCCCGGTGGCGGGGCACGAGACGAACGGCGAGCCGTCGAGCGCACACTCGAACGTCGCGGGGCTCTCCGTCGCCGTGTAGGTGAAGGCCGCGGTGGCCGAGGTGCTCACGAGCGCCGGCTTGTTCACGATCGTCGTGTCGGGCGCGACGCTGTCGCGGCAGGTCGGGGCGGCCGTCCACGCACCAGTGGTCTGGCACGTGGCGGTCGCCGAGCCCACCAGGGTGAAGCCCGTGCTGCACGCGTACGTCACGGTGTCACCGGTGACGCCCGCACCGGGCGTCGGTGCCGTCACCGTGCCGTTGGTCGGGGCGGTCGGCACCGGCCCGCACGAGTTCGGGGCACAGGTCGGCGTGGCCGTGGTGGTCCACGTGTTGTTCGACTGGCACGTCGCGCTCGCGGTGCCGACGAGCGTGTAGCCGGGGTTGCAGGTGTACGTGCGGACGTCACCCGTGGTTCCGGTCGTGCTGGAGACCGCGCCGTTCGCAGGTGCCGTCAGCGACGGCGAGCACGCCTGGGCGGTGCACGTCGGCGCCGCGTTCGACCAGCTCCCGTCGGGCCGGCACGTCGTCGTCGTCGAGCCCGACAGCGTGAAGCCGGCGTTGCAGGAGTACGTGCGCGTGTCGCCCGTCACGCCGCTCGTGCCGCTGACGGCGCCGCCTGCCGGTGCGACCAGGGTCGGGCAGGCTTGCGGCACGCACGTCGGGGCCGGGTTCGACCACGCGTGCGTGGCGAGGCACGTCGTCGAGGACGCACCGTTGAGCGCGTAGCCGGGGCTGCAGGAGTAGGTCCGGACGTCGCCCGTGACGCCGACCGCGCCCGAGACGTTGCCGTTCGTCGGCGCCGAGAGGTTCGGCGTGCACGAGTCGGCGACGCACGTCGGCGCGGTGCTCCAGGTGTTGTCGGTCTGGCACGTCGCGGTCGCCGGGCCGGAGCGTGTGTAGCCGGTGTTGCACGCGTACGTGACCGTGCCACCGACCGTGAACGTGGTCGGTGCGGTCACGCTGCCGTTCGCCGGCGCGGCCGGCGCGGTCGCGCAGGACGTCGGCACGCAGGTCGCGGGCGCGGTCCACGTGCCGTTGCTCTGGCAGGTGGCGGTCGCCGAGCCGCTCAGCGTGTAGCCCGCGCTGCAGCTGTAGGTGACGGTGTCGCCGGTCCCGCCGGTACCAGGGCTCGGCGGCGTGACGCTGCCGTTCGACGGCGCGGTCGGCGCGGTGCCACAGGAGCTCGGCACGCAGGTCGGCTGGGTGCCGCTCCACGTGTGATCGGCCTGGCACGTACGCGTGGCCGATCCGGAGAGGGTGTAGCCGCTGTTGCACGCGAAAGCACGCTGGTCGCCGGTCCCTCCGCTCGTGGCGCTGACCGTCCCGTTCGCAGGCGCGGAGAGGCTCGGGGCGCAGGCGTCGGGGGTGCACGTCGGCGCCGCGCTCCAGGTGTTGTCCACCTGGCACGTCGCGGTGGCCGGCCCGTTGCGGGTGTAGCCGGCGTTGCAGGCGTAGGTGACCGTCCCGCCGACGGTGGTTGAGGTGGGCGTCGTCACCGTGCCGTTGGCCGGGGCGGACGGCGCGGTCGCGCACGAGGTCGGCACGCACGTCGGCGCCGCCGACCAGGAGCCCGAGGGCCGGCACGTCGCAGTCGCCGAGCCCGTGAGCGTGTATCCCGTGCCGCAGGTGTACGTGACCGTGTCACCGGTGACGCCCGCGCCGGGGCTCGGCGCGGTGACGGTGCCATTGCTCGGCGCCGACGGCGGCAGGCCGCAGGAGTTCGGCGTGCACGTGGGCGCGACACTGCTCCACGTGCGATCGGTCTGGCACGTCGTGGTGACCGAGCCGACGAGCGTGAAGCCTGCTTCACAGGAGTACGTTCGGACGTCGCCCGTCACGCCGCTCGTGCTGCTGACCGCGCCGTTGGTGGGCGCCGTGAGCGCCGGACAGCTCTGCGGCACGCACGTGGGCGCAGCGTTCGCCCACGCATGCGTGTCGAGGCAGGTGTTGGTGGACGCGCCCGTGAGCGTATAGCCCGGGCTGCAGGAGTAGTTTCGGACGTCTCCCGTGACGCCCACCGCCCCGGAGACGTTGCCGTTGGCCGGCGCGGTCAGGTTCGGGGTGCACGAGTCGGGCACACAGGTCGGCGCCGCGGTCCACGTGTTGTCGAGCTGGCACGTCCCGGTCGCCGAGCCCGTGAGCGTGAAGCCGGTGTTGCAGGTGTACGTGACGGTGCCGCCAGGCGCCGACGAGGTCGGGGCGGTGACCGTGCCGTTGGCGGGCGCCGGCGGAGCGGTGCCGCACGAGGTCGGCACGCACTTCGGCGCGGCGGTCCATGATCCGTTGGTCTGGCAGGTCGCGGTGGTGCTACCGGTCAGCGTGAAGCCGGCGTTGCAGGCGTAGGTGACCGTGTCGCCGGTCTCGCCCGTGCCCGGAGTCGGGGCCGTCACCGTGCCGCCCGAGGGTGCCGCGGGGAGCGTGCCGCACGAGTTCGGCTCGCAGGTGGGCGGCGTGCCGCCCCAGCTGTGGTTCGCCAGGCACGTCGTCAGGGGCGCGCCGGTGAGCGTGAAGCCGCTGTTGCAGCCGTACGTGCGCACGTCGCCCGTCACACCGGAGGACGAGTTCACGTGGCCGTTCGTGGGCGCGGCCAGCGTCGCGCACGCCTGGGGCACGCAGGTCGGCGCCGCGCTCCAGGTATTGTCGGCCTGGCACGTCGACGTGGCCGCGCCGGTCAGCGTGTAGCCAGGCAGGCAGCCGAAGGCGACCGTATCGCCGACGGTCCCGGTCGCAGGCGCCGAGACCGTGCCGTTCGCAGGTGCGGAGGGCGCGACCGCGCACGAGGTCGGCACGCACGTCGGGGCGGCGGTCCACGAGCCGCTCGCCAGGCAGGTCGCCGTGGTCGAGCCGGTCAACGTGTAGCCGGTGCTGCACGCGTACGTCACGGTGTCACCCGTCACGCCGCTGCCGGGGCTCGGGGCGGTCACGCTGCCGCGGCTCGGCGCGGACGGGGCGGGACCGCACGAGTTCGGCGTACACGTCGGCGCCACGCTGCTCCAGGTGCCGCCGGTCTGACACGTCGTCGTGACCGAGCCGACGAGCGAGTAGCCCGCGGAGCAGGAGTACGTCCGTAGGTCGCCGACCGCGCCCGTCGTGGTCGCCGAGACGCCACCGTTCGCAGGCGCGGAGAGCGTCGGACAGCCCACCTCGTCGTCGGTGATGGTCACGGTCATCGTGGCCGGTGCACCGAGCGTGGCGTTGGTCGGCGTGCCGATCGTGAGGACCACGGTCTCGTCGGGATCGAGGGCCACGTCGTTGACGCCCGTGACCACCACGGTGCCCGTCGTCGCACGCGCCGCGATGGTGACCGAGGTCGCGGAGAGGGTGTAGTCACCGGCGCTCGCAGTGCCGCCCACGGTCAGCGGCACGGTCACGATTCGCCCGCTGGTGCGCGAGAGCTGCGCCGTCACGGTCAGCGTGCCAGCGTTCTCCGCGACGGTCCCCGTGGAGGTCGTGAAGGCGACGCTCGGCGGGCCATCGTTGTCGAGCACGCGCAGCGTGAAGACCGCGCCGGCGAGCTGGATCCCCGTCAGGGTGCGAATGGTGGGCGCCGCGCTGCGGTAGACCGCCGACGCCCCATGCTGCATCGCGACCAGGTAGACCGGGGGCGGCTGGCTCGACGGGGGCGGTCCCATCAGGTTGCCCGTCGGCATCACGTCGGTCGCGGTCCCCATCGTCAGCGCGAGGTCCTCCTCGTCGGCCTCGTCCTCGGCATCGTCCTCGACGGTGATGACGACGGAGCCGGTGGTCTGACCCGCCGGGATGGTCACGTAGGTGTCCGCGAGGAGGTAGTCCGAGTTGGCGCCTTCCTCGACGTCACCGCCCTCGGTGAAGGGGATGTAGATCGGCACGCTCGCCGGCCCGGTCATCGTCACGGTGACCGTCACGGTGCCCACGTCCTCCACGACGGTGGCCGAGCCGACCGACCAGTCGACATTCGGGATGGCATCGTCGTCGCTGATGGTGAGCGTGTTCGTCGGTGTCGCCCCGAGGGTGGCGCCCGTCGGCGTACCCAGCGAGGTGACCACCGTCTCGTCGAGCTCGTGCAGCGCATCGCCGAGGAGCGTGATGACGACGGTGCTGGTGGTCTGACCAGCCGCGATCGTCACCGGCGACGCCGCGATCGTGTAGTCGGTCCCGGTCGCGGTCCCGCCGACGGTGAACGGCACGGTGGTGGCGCTCTGGCTCGCGCCCGAGAGCTGCAGGGTGAGCGTCACGGTGCCGGCGGACTCCGCCGCCGACTCGCTCGCCGAGGTGAAGGTCACCGACGGCACGAAGTCGTTGTCCGTGACCGTGACGGTCTGGTCGGTGAAGGCGCCAAGGGACGCACCGGTCGGCACGCCGAGCGACACGACGATCGTCTCGCTCGACTCCACTAGCGCGTCGTCCACGACGGTGATGGTCGCGCTCGCGGTCGTCTGACCTGCCGCGATGGTCAGCGGCGAGGCGGTGATGCTGTAGTCCGTTCCGCCACCGGTGGCGCTGCCACCCACGGAGAACGGCACCGTGACCGCAGTGGCGCTCGTCGCCGAGAGGCGCGCGGTGACGGACACTGTGCCCACCGCCTCGCTCACGGTCTGGGCGTCCGTCGTCAGCTGGACGATCGGCACGCCGCCGTCGTTGTCGGCGATCGAGAGCGTGAAGACGTTCGTGGCCCCGACCGTGGCGCCGGTCGGTGTCCCGATCGTCAGGACGATCGTCTCGGTCGACTCGACGGTGGCGTCGTCGATCACCGTGACGGTCGTCGTCGCGGTCGTCTGACCGGCCGGGATCGTCACGGACGCGGTCGTCAAGCTGTAGTCGGCGGGGCTCGCCGCGGTGCCGGTCGGACTGAGCGGCACGGTGACCGCGGTCGCGGTCGCGGCCGAGAGCTGCAGCGTGATCTGGTAGCTCCCGACCGACTCGCCGACCGCGTCGGTGCTCGCGACGAAGGCGACCGTCGGCGTCGGGCTGTCGTTGTCGACCACGGACAGCGTGTGGGTCGTGGTCACGCCCGCAAGGGCGTTCGTCGGCGTGCCCATGGTCAGGATCACGGTTTCCGTGGACTCCGCGGCCGCGTCGTCGACGACGGTGACCGTCGCGGTCGCCGTGAGCTGCCCCGCGAGGATGGTCAAGGGTGACGCGGTGACCGTGTAGTCGGTGGTGCTGGTCGCCGTACCCGAGGCAACGAACGGCACCGTCACGTTCTGGGCGCTGACTGCCGAGAGCTGTGCGGTCACCGTGATGGTGCCGGCGCTCTCCAGGACCGTCTGGCCACTCGAGGTGAAGCTCACGGTCGGCTGCGTCGTGTCGTTGTCCTGGATGGTCAGCGTGTACGCGGCCGTCGCACCCGAGCGGGCACCGACCGGCGTACCCATCGTGAGCACGACCGTCTCGTCGGCTTCCACCGCGCCGTCGTCCACCACCGTGATGGTGGCGGTGCCCACCGTGGCGCCCGCCAGGATCGTGATGGGCGACGCCGAGACGGCATAGTCAGAAGTGCTCGTCGCCGTGCCCGAGACCGTGAACGGCACCGTGATGTTCTGCGTGCTCGCGGCCGAGAGCTGGACCGTCGCCGTGACCGTGCCGGCACCCTCGGGCACCGTGACCGCGCCCGCCGTGAACGATGCCGTGGGAGCGTCATCGTCCACGATCGAGAGCTCGAAGCTGGCCGGCGTGCCGGCGCTCGCGCCGATGGGCGTACCCATCGCGAGGGTCACGGTCTCCTCCGCCTCGGCGAGCGTGTCGTTGACGACGTTGACGGTGACCGTCCCCGTGGTCGAGCCCGCGGCGATCGTGACGTTGGCCGTCGAGAGCGAGTAGTCCACGCCTCCGCCCGTCGCGGTGCCGCCGCTGACGCTGATGGGCACCATGACGGCCTGGCTCGAAGCGGCGCTCAGCACGAGCGTGACGTCCACGCCGCCGAGCGACTCGTCCACCCGCGCGGCGGGCGTCGCGAAGGCGACCGTCGCGGTGTCGTTGTCGGTGATCGTGACGGTCTGATCCGTGAACGTGCCGAGCGAGGCCCCGGTCGGCACGCCGAGGGACACCACCACCGTCTCGCTGGCCTCGACGAGCGTGTCGTCGACGACCGTGATCGTGGCGCTGGCCGTCGTCTGGCCCGCGGTGATCGTCAGCGGCGAAGCCGTGATCGTGTAGTCCGTGCCGCCTCCGGTGGCCGTGCCGCTCACCGTGAAGGGCACCGTGACGTCCGCCGCGGCCGCCGCCGCGAGGCGCGCGGTGACCGTGACGGTGCCGACCGATTCGGGCACCGTCTGAGCATCCGTCGAGAGGGCCACGATCGGCACGCCGCCGTCGTTGTCCGCGACCGACAGGGTAAAGACGCTGGTCGCGCCGACGGTCGCACCGGTCGGCGTTCCGATGGTGAGGATGACGGTCTCGGTCGACTCGACCGAGGCGTCGTCGATCACCGTGATGGTGGTCGTGGCCGTGGTCTGGCCGGCGGCGATGGTGACCGAGGTCGTCGAGAGCCCGTAGTCCGCGGGGCTCGAGGCCGTCCCGGTCGGGGTGAGGGGCACCGTGACTGCGCTCGCGGAGGGCGCCGAGAGCTGCAACGTCACCGCGTAGCCCCCGACCGATTCACCCACCGCGTCCGAGGCAGCGATGAACGCCACCGAAGGCGTGGGACTGTCGTTGTCGAGCACCGACAGCGTGTAGGTCGTGTTCACCCCCGCAAGGGCATTGGTCGGAGTGCCCATCGCAAGGATGACGGTTTCGGTAGACTCCGCGATCGCATCGTCCACGACCGTGATCGTCGCCGTGGCCGTCGTGGCCCCCGCGAGGATCGTGAGCGGCGAAGCGCTCACGGTGTAGTCGCTCGTGACGGTGGTCGTACCCGAGGCGCTGAAGGGCACCGTCACGTCCTGTGCGCTCGCGGCAGACAGCTGGGCGGTCACCGTCACCGCGCCGGCGCTCTCGGCCACCGACTGGCCGCTCGACGTGAAGCTGACCGTCGGGAGGGTGGTGTCGTTGTCCGTGATGGTCAGCGTGTACACCGCCGTGGCGCCTTGCCGCGCCCCGACCGGGGTTCCCATCGTGAGCACGACGGTCTCATTGGGCTCGACGGCGGCGTCCTCGACGACGGTGACCGTCGTCGTGCCGATGGTCTCGCCCGCTGGAATGGTGACCGATGAGCCCGCGCCCGTGTAGTCGGTGGTCACCGTGGCAGTTCCGCTGACGGTGAAGGGCACCGTGATGGCCTGCGTGCTCGCCGCGGAGAGCTGGACGGTCGCCGTCACCGTGCCGGCGCTCTCGGGGACGGTGGCCGCCGCTGTGGTGAACGACGCGGTGGACGCGTCGTCGTCCACGATGGTGAGGTCGAAGGTCGTCTGCGCACCCAGGGTGGCGTTCGTCGGCGTCCCGAGCGTCAGGGTGAGCGTCTCGTCGGCCTCGGCCAACGTGTCGTTGTTGAGGGTCACGGTCGCCGTCGCGGTCGTCGCGCCCGCGAGGATGGTGACGGGCGAGGCGGTCAGCGAGTAGTCCACGCCTCCGCCAGTCGCCGTCCCGGCGGTGACGCTGAACGGCACCGTCACGTTCTGACCCGATGCAGCAGAGAGCTGGATCGTGACGGCCACGGTGCCGAGCGACTCGTCCACCCGCGCCGTGGGAGACGCGATGGCGACCGTCGGCGTCGCGTCGTTGTCCTGCAGCGTGAGCGTGTGCACGGTGATGAGGCCGGCGTTCGCACCGGTCGGCGTGCCCATCGTGAGCACCACGGTCTCGTCCGCCTCGTCGAGGGTGTCGTTGACGAGGGTGACCGTTCCGGTGACGGTCGTCTGCCCCGCCGTGATGGTGAGCGCCGTGAAGCCGACCGCATAGTCGGCCGTGCTCGTCGCGGTGCCGCTCACGGTGACGGGCACCGTGACGTCGACGGCCGCGGCGGCGTTGAGCTGCGCCGTGACGGTAGCCGTGCCAGCCGACTCCGCGGCCGACTGTGCGGCCACGGACCAGGAGACGTTCGTCGAGTCGTCGTCCGTGATCGTGGGCGAGACCTGCTGCGTGCCGTTCTCGGTACCGTTCGTCACGGTCGTGATGTCGACCGTGATCGCCTCGTTGGCCTCGCTCGTGGCGTCCTGGACGGCCGTGATCACGCGCGTCCCGGTGGTCGCGCCGGCGGAGATCACGATGCTCGTGCCGGTGCAAGCCGCACCACCGCACTGGTAGTCCGCGTTGTCCGTCGCCGCACCCGAGAACCCGAGGTTCGCCGTCACCGACAGGCTCGAGGCGACGTTCAAGGTGGCCGTGAGGGTCACCGTTCCAGCCGCCTCCGCCAGCGTCGCCGAGGACGCGGTCAGCGTCACCGTCGGCGGGGCATCGTCGTCCGTGATCGTGGCGGTGTGCCGCGGACGCGTGGTACCGGCGGTCACCGTCGAGGAGGACGCGAGGTCCACCACCACCGTCTCGTCCACCTCGTCCGTCGTGTCCGCCGTGATGGTGATGACCGCCGTCTGCGTCGTCTGGCCCGCTGCCACCGTGATCGGCGAAGCCGTCAGGCTGTAGTCGGTGCCGGAGGCCGTCGATGTCCCGCTCACCGTGAAGGGCACCGTCGTCGCGAACGCCTTGGCGTTCGAGAGTTGGGCGGTGATGGTGAGCGTCCCGCTCTCGCCCGCCGATGCCTGCGCAGCCGAGGTCCAGTCCACGACCGGGTTGTCGTCGTCCGTGATCGCGGGCGACACCTGTTGCGTGCCGCTCTCCGTGCCGTTCGTCACCGTCGTGATGTCGACCGTGATCGCCTCGGCGGCCTCGTCGACGGTGTCCTGGACCGCCGTCACCACCAGCGTCCCCGTCGTCGCGCCCGCGGTGATCGTGATGCTCGCGCCGGCGCAGGCCGCACCGGTGCACTGGTAGTCGGTGTTGTCCGTCGCCGCGCCCGAGAACCCGAGGTTCGTCGTCACCGCCTGCCCGGACGCCACGCTCAGGGTGGCAGTCAACGTCACCGTCCCGGCCGCCTCCGCGAGCGTCGTCGAGGACGCGGTCAGCGTCACCGTGGGCCCGGCGTCGTCGTCGGTGATCGTCGGCGACACCTGCTGCACGCCGTTCTCCGATCCGTTCGTCACCGTCGTGATGTCGACCGTGATGGCCTCGTTGGCCTCGTCGAGCGCATCCTGGACCGCCGTCTCCACCAGCGTCCCCGTGGTCGCGCCCGCGGAGATCGCGATGCTCTGGCCCGTGCAGGCCGCGCCCGTGCACTGGTAGTCCGTGTTGTCCGTCGCCGCGCCCGAGAAGCCCAGGTTCACCGTGACGGTCTGGCCGGACGTCGCGCTCAACGTCGCGGTGAGCGTGACCGTCCCCGCCCCCTCCACCAGGGAAGTCGCCGATGCCGTGAGCGTCACCAGCGGGCCGGAGTCATCGTCCGTGATGGTGAGGGACACCTGCTGCGTGCCGCTCTCCGTGCCGTTCGTCACCGTCGTGATGTCGACCGTGATCGCCTCGTTGCTCTCCGCCAGCACGTCTTGCACCGCCGTCACGACCAGCGTGCCGGTCGTCGCGCCCGCCGTGATCGTGATGCTCTGGCCGGCACACGCCGCACCCGTGCACTGGTAGTCCGTGTTGTCCGTCGCCGCGCCCGAGAATCCGAGGTTGGTCGTCACCGCCTGCCCCGACGCCGCGCTCAGCGTCGCGGTCAACGTCACCGTCCCGGCCGCCTCCGCCAGCGCCGTCGAGGACGCCGTCAGCGTCACGGTGGGCGCCGCGTCGTCGTCCGTGATCGTCGGCGAGACCTGCTGCGTGCCGTTCTCCGTGCCGTTCGTCACCGTCGTGATGTCGACCGTGATCGCCTCGTTGGTCTCGTCGAGCGCGTCCTGCACCGCCGTCACGACCAGCGTCCCCGTCGTCGCACCCGCCGTGATCGTGATGCTCGAGCCGGCGCACGCCGCGCCGGTGCACTGGTAGTCCGTGTTGTCCGTCGCCGCGCCCGAGAACCCGAGGTTCGTCGTCACGGCCTGCCCCGACGCCGCGCTCAGCGTCGCGGTCAACGTCACCGTCCCGGCCGCCTCCGCCAGCGTCGTCGAGGACGCCGTCAGGCTCACCGTCGGCGCCGCGTCGTCGTCCGTGATCGTCGGCGAGACCTGCTGCGTGCCGTTCTCCGTGCCGCTGGTCACCGTCGTGATGTCGACCGTGATCGCCTCGTTGGTCTCGTCGAGCGTGTCCTGCACCGCCGTCACGACCAGCGTCCCCGTCGTCGAACCTGCAGAGATCGCGATGCTCTGACCGGTGCAGGCCGCGCCGGCGCACTGGTAGTCCGTGTTGTCCGTCGCCGCGCCCGAGAACCCGAGGTTCGTCGTCACGGTGCGGGCCGAGACGGCGCTCAGGGTCGCGGTCAGCGTCACCGTTCCGGCCGCCTCCGCCACCGACGTGGCCGAGGCCGTCAACGTGACGGTGGGCGACGCGTCGTCGTCCGTGATCGTGACGGTGGCCGTCGACGGCGTCCCCGCCGTCACGTTCGTGAGCGTGCCGAACCCCGTGATGACGGTCTCGTCGTCCTCGTCGAGCGTGTCGGAGGCCGACGACACGACCATCGTACCGGTGGTCTGGCCCGCGGCTATCGTGATCGCGCTCGCACCGACGGAGTAGTCCGTCCCGCTGCCGGTGGCGGTCCCCGACTGCGAAAGCCCGACGGTGATGGTGCGCGCCGACGCCGTGCTCAGCGTCGCCGTGATGGTGGCGGTGCCACTCGTCTCGGCCATCGTGGCCGAGCTGGCCGTCAAGCCCACCGTGGGCGCCGCGTCATCGTCCGTGATGGTCAGCGTGTGCGCCGACGGCGTCCCGAGGGAGGGCGCAGTGCCCGCCGCGATCGTCGGCGTGCCCATCGTGAGGATTACGGTCTCGTCGGCCTCGTCCAAGGTGTCGCTGGCGAGGGTGACGGTGGTCGTGCCCGTCGTCGCCGCCGCAAGGATGGTGATCGACGTGGTCGAGATGGTGTAGTCGGTACCACTGCCGGTGGCCGACCCCGAAAGCGTGACGGGCACGGTCACGTTCGCCGCGGCTGCGCTGCTCAGCTGCGCCGTGATGATGATCGCGCCCGCGCTCTCGGCCTGCGATTGCGACGTGCTCGACCATCTGACGGTGCGGTCCGCGATCGTGAGCGTGTAGACGCTGGGCGACTGCGTGGACGCGTTGGTCACCGTGCCCATCGTCAGGATGACCGTCTCGTCCGTCTCCGCCGAGGCGTCGGACACGACGGTGATGACCTTGGTCCCGGTCGTGTTGCCTGCCGTGATGGTGATCGAGGTGGCGGACGCCGTGTAGTCCGTGCCGCTGCCGGTCGCGGTTCCGGTGATGGTGATGGGGATGGTGACGTCCTGCGCCGAGGCCGCGCTCAGCTGCGCCGTCGCGGTCACGGTCCCGACGTTCTCTGCCACGGTCTGGGCCGAGGTCGTCCAGCTCACGGTCGGACCGTCGTCGTCCGTGATCGTCAGCGTGTAGGCGAGGAAGTGCGTGCTGTCGGCGGTCGCCTGCGTCGCGTTGGTCGGCGTGCCCATCGTGACGATGGCAGTCTCGCTCGTCTCGTCGGTCGCGTCGTCGATGATGGCGAGGGTGAACGTGCCGGTCGTGCTGCCTGCCGCGATCGTGACCGGGCTCGCCGTGATCGCGTAGTCGGCCAGGTTCGTCGCCGTGCCGCTCAGCGTGTAGGGCACGGTGACCGTCTGCCCGGAGGCGGCAGAGAGCTGGGCGGTCACCGTGATGGTGCCGGCCGCCTCCGTCGTCGTCAGCGATCCCGCCGTGAACCACACGGTCGGGGTGTTGTCGTTGTCGGTGATGGTGTACGTGTGCACCGAGGTGGCGCCCACGGTCGCGTTCGTGGGCGTACCGATGGTCAGGATGACCGTCTCGTCCGCCTCGTCGCGCGTGTCGTTGACGTTCGTGATGCTCGCCGTCGCCGTCGTGTTGCCCGCGGTGATGGTCACCGACGAGACCGCGAGCGTGTAGTCCGTCCCGCTCCCGGTGGCGGTGCCGCCCACGGTGAACGGCACCGTGACCGCGAGGTTCGAGGCGGCCGATAGCTGGAACGTGACGGTCCCGGTGCCGGTGTTCTCCGCGACGCTCTGGCTCGCCGCCGAGAACCCGACGGTGGGCGTGGCGTCGTCGTCGGTGATGGTCAGCGTGTGCTGGTCGATGACACCGAGACCCGCGTTGGTCGGCGTGCCGAGCGTGACGATGGCGGTCTCGTCCACCTCGTCGCGCGCGTCGTTGGCGATCGTCACGTCGATGGTCCGGTCGGTCTGGCCGGCCGGGATCGTGATGGGAGAGGTCACGATGCTGTAGTCGGTGCCGCCGGACGTCGCCGTTCCGCTCGGCAGCGTCGTCGAGAAGGGCACGGTGACCGCCGAGGCGGACGTCGCCGACAGGCGTACCGTCAGGCTCACGGTCCCGGCCGACTCCGCCGACGACTGCGCGGCGGACAGGAACGCCACCGTGGGCTGCCCGTCGTTCTCGCTGATCGTGAGGGTGTGGACCTGGCTCGCACACGACGTCTGGCAGGTCGCGTTGGTGGGCGTGGTCATCGTGACGATGACGGTCTCGTTGCCCTCGTTGGTGAGCGCATCGTCCGTGATCGCGATCGCGATCGTGGCGGTCGTGCTCCCCGCGGGGATCGTGATCGGCGAAGCCGTGATGGTGTAGTCCGTGCCGGAGCCCGACGCGGTACCGGTGACGGTGTAAGGCACGGTCACGTCCTGGCCGGAGACGGCGGAGAGCTGCGCCGTCACCGAGACGGTGCCCGCACCCTCGCCCGCCGACTGCGTCGTGGCGGTCCAGGCCACGGTCGGCGCGGTGTCGTTGTCCGTGATGGTGCGGGTGTGCGCCGCGGTGGTGCCGACGGTGGCGTTGGTCGGCGTGCCGATCGTGAGGATCGCCGTCTCGTTCGCCTCGTCGAGCGCATCGTCGACGATGGTCATGACGACCGTGCCCGTGGTGCTCCCGGCGGAGATCGTGATGGAGGTCGACGGCACCGAGTAGTCCGTACCGCCGCTCGTGGCGGTACCACTCAGGGTGAAGGGCACCGTGGTGTCGAAGCCCGACGCGGCGCTGAGCTGCGCGGTCATCGTGGCGGTCGAGGTAGCCTCACCGGTGCTGCCCGATGCCGAGGTCCACTGCACCGTGGGCGCGGTGTCGTTGTCCGTGATGGTGGCCGTGTGCACCGTGGTGGAGCCCGGCTGCGCGCCGGTCGGGCCGCCCATCGTCACGATGACGGTCTCGCTCGGCTCGTAGACGGTGTCGTTCGTGACCGTCACGACGATCGTCGCCGTGGTCTGGCCGGCGGTGATCGTGATCGGGCTCGCCGTGATGGTGTAGTCGGCCGCGCTCGTGGCGGTGCCCGTCACCGCGAAGGGCACGGTCACCGCCGACGTCGACGTCGTGGACATCTGCGCGGTGATGGTCATCGTGCCGACGGTCTCGGCGGCGCTCTGGCTCGAGGACGAGAAGCTCACGGTCCGCGTGGTGAAGGTGGCGGTCGTGGCCGTCGCGCCCGACATCGTCGCTGTGCAGGGGTTCGTCGTCCCGGTGCACGCCCCGGTCCAGCCGGCGAAGACGCTGTCGCTGGCCGGCGAGGCCGTGAGGGCCACGTCGGATCCGTTGCCGAAGCTCGCCGCCGCGCTCGAGCACGAGGTCCCGCAGCTGATGCCGGTCGGGCTCGACGTCACGGTGCCCGTGCCCGTGCCCGCCTTGGACACGGTCAGCGTGGCCAGCGAGCCGGAGATGATGTCCTGATCGGCCACCGTGTTGTTGCGGGTGTCGCTGTCGAGCACGCCCGACGGCGCGGAGATCACGGCCTGGTTGAGCAGGAGCGAGGTCCCCGTGCCGTTCTGGAGCTGGGCGCTGACCGTGTAGGTCGCGGTTGCGCCGGAGGGCAGGTTGACCGTCGTGTTGATGTTGCCGGAGCCGCTCGCGGCGCCGCAGGTGCCGCCGCCGGCGCCCGCGCAGGTCCACGTGACGCCCGACAGCGAGCTCGGGAACGTGTCGGTGATCGTCGCACCGGTCACCGCGTTCGGCCCGGCGTTGGTCGCCACGATGGTGTACGTCAGCGCGCTGTCCCACGCGATGCTCGACGCGCCGTCGGTCATCGTGAGCTGGAGGTCGGTGAGCGTGGCGCTCGTCAGGGTCGTGAGCTGCTTCTGGCCCAGCATCGAGCTCAGGCCCGTCCCGCTGACGTTGTAGTCGCCGTTGGCGATCGTCCCCGTCGCGCTCGAGTTGATGTGCACCGTGACGGTGAACGTGTAGCTCGAGCTCGGCAGGATGTTGCCGATGGTGCAGGACACCGTGCCGGTGCCGCCCACCGAAGGCGTCGTGCACGAGGAGCCCGGCGCGCTGAGGGACACGAACGTCGTCCCCGTCGGCAGGACCTCGTTGGCGACCACACCAGTGGCCGTCGTGCTGGCGCCGTTCGCGACCGTGAACGTGTAGGTCAGGTCGGTGTCAGGGTTGGCGAGCAGCTTGGCGCGCTTGGAGATCAGCAGGCCAGGGAGCTTGGTCGTGAAGCTGTCGACGTACACCGAGCCCCAGTGGCCGCCGGGCGTGCAGCCGGCGGCGATGATCTCGGCCTCCAGGGTGTCGCCGATGCGAATGCCGGCGGTGCCAGGCGCGACGTCGAAGGCCTGCCAGTCCGTGTACGCGATGGAGCCCGGGCCGGTGTCGTTGGCGTACGTGCTGTCGCCGCTCGAGGTCTTCCAGGGCACCCCCGCCTCGTTGGCGAAGTTGAACGTCTGGAAGAGCTGCACGCCGGTGGTGAGGTTCTTGATCGTGACCCAGAAGTACGGCTGCTGGACGCTCGTGTGATTGGGGTTCTCGAGCACGGGCGCGATGACGAAGCGCGCGTGGATGAGGCCGTCCGTGGGATCGACATCCGACGCCTGCGTGGTGAAGATGTTCTGCACCATCGAGTTGACGTTGTTGTCCCGGCCCTGCGCGGAGCCGTTGTCACCGAGGTTCACGACGGCAGAGAAGCTGCCGTACTTCGGGAAACGCAGCGAGTCGGTGGACAGAAGACCTTGCGGGATCCGCGACTCCGTCGTCGTCGAGGCGGTCGGCGTGGTCGTGCACGTCGTGCCGCAGGCGAAGGTGCGGTTGATCGCATTGGGCGTCTGGCTGGTCGCGGAGTCGAGCTGGAGGTCCGCCTTGCTGCCCGGCGGATAGATGATGCCGGGCGAGTCATTGTGATAGAGCGACACCGTCCAGCTGCTCGTGTCGCCCGTCTCGAAGTCGCCGTTGATGAAGTTCGCGGCGCTGCTCTGGCCGATCGGTGGTGAAGCGGCCGGCTCATGCGCCGCCGGCTCGCCGCAGCCCGCTGCCACGAGCGACGCCCCGAGGGTGACGACGAGACCGACCTTCGACGCTGCGCTACTGCGCACGGCCAGCCTCCGCGGCGATCGCCGCCGGCGACGCAGGTCGCTCCGGATCGGTGGCGAAAGGGAAGGTCAGCTTCGCTTGCAGCGTGAAGGTGCTGCCGAGGACGGGCTCCGATCCGCCGCCGAACGCGGTGCGCCAGTCGTCGCTCGAGAGCGCCTGCTTGACCTCGACCGTGAGCGCATCCTTCGTCGCGCCCATCTCGGCCAGGAGGACCGCCTCATGCGCCCTGCCTCCGAGTCTCAGCTCGCCCCGCATGCGGTAGCTCGCGCGGTTCTCCTTGGCTGGCTCGATCGAGCTCGTGGTGAACGTGGCCGTCGGGTGGTCCGCCACGGCGAAGTGCCCGCTGCCGGTGATCCGCTTGGTCAGGAGCCGGTCGTTCGTGACGGCGGATCCGAGCTCGATGCTGATGCGCAGCGACGAGGGCGCGGTGCCCCGCGCCTCGAGCTCGGCGGAGACGCGCTCGAACGTCGTCAGGTTGACGCGCTTGCCCGAGCCGACGAGCGAGACGAAGCTCTGCTGGAAAGGAGCCGCCTGGTAGCGCCGCAACGGCGGGGGTGGTGCCTTGGCCTCGCCGCCGTGCTCGTGGGCACCCGGGGCGCGCTTCGAGGCTGCGGTCGATTCCGACAGGGCCCCCGGGCGATCGCTCGCCTCCCCCTCCTTCCGGCACGACGCCCCGAAGATCAAGAGGGAGCCCAGGACAAGAGCACGGCATGGCATAGACTGCAGACGCTGAGCACGTCCCGTGCCGATTCTGCCATTCTATTAATTTCAATAGCTTGTACTGCGTGCTTGCGATCCATCCTGAGTCAATTGCACCCAGATCGATCACTGCGGGCAACTATGGTGAGATGTATGACCTTCGTTGCACGTGTAGTTGGGCCGCCACGAGGCGGCCTCCGGAAGTCGCGGGCTTGAGGGGGCGCGTGCGAGATGGTACCCGCGCCGGTCTGCCGGCATCAGCCCGGCTACCCAATCCACGGCGCCCTGGGTTAAGATGAACCAGGGTGAGTCAATACCATCGCAATCTGCCAGGCGTCGCTGCACACGAACTGAACGGTGCCCTGCACGCCCTGGGCACGTTCCTCGAGCTCGCGGACGGCGCGAGTGATCCGCGACAGCTCCACGAGCACCTGCACATGGCCCGAGCCTGCGTTGCTCGGTGCCGCGAGATCTCCTCGACGATGCAGGCCTTCGAGCTCCTCGGTGGCCACGCAAGCGAGGTGGACCTGCGCCCCCTGTGCGCCGACGCGGCGCAGCGGCACCGCGCCGAGGTGGAGCTCCCGTCCGGACCGCTGCGCGCTCACACCGATGCCCAGACCCTGCAAGCGAGCCTCGATGCACTGCTCGTTCGCGCCCGCAGACAGTCGAGGACGCGAACGAGGCTGTCGCTGACCGCGACCGAGCGCGGCGTGCGCCTCGACGTCGAGGACGACGGGCCACCGCCTGTCCTGCCCCGCGGGGTCGAAGTAGATCCCTTCGCACCTGGCGCGCCTGCCGGCCTCGGCCGCGGCCTCGAGATGCTCCTCGCCCGGTCCTTCATCGAGCGTGGGGACGGCGCGCTGCGCGTCGGCGTGGGGCCGCTCGGCGGCGCGCGGGTCGTGCTCGATCTCCCCGGAATCGTGCGGTGACGCGCCCCACCATCCTCATCATCGACGACGATGATCTCGTCAACACCGCGACGAGCGCCCTGCTCGAGCCTGCGCACGAGGTCATCGTCGCGCGCGACGGGCCCGCTGCGCGCGCGGTCATCGATTCCAACGCGCACATCGACGTGGCGCTCCTCGACGTGCGTCTGCCCGGCGAGGACGGCCTGTCACTGCTCAAGCACCTGCGCGCGTTGCGCCCGAGCTGCGAGTCGATCGTGATCACGGGGCATGCGACGTTCCCGCTGGCGGTGGAGGCCATGCGCCTCGGGGCCTTCGACTTCCTCGCGAAGCCTGTGGCCGACCCGAGGGCGATCGAGCGTCGGGTCGCGGCCGCGATCGAGCGCAAGCGCCTCCGCGAGTCGAACGAGGCCCTCAAGCGGCGGCTCGACGCGATCGGCGACTCGCCCCAGCTGATCGGCGACAGCGCGGGGATCCGTGGGCTGCGGGATCGCATCCGGCGCATCGCGCGCGGCAACGGCCCGGTGCTGGTGCTCGGCGAGACCGGCACGGGCAAGGAGCTGGTGGCGCGGTTGCTCCACTCGAGCTCGCCACGCACGGGGCGACCGTTCGTGGCGATCAACTGTGCGGCGCTGCCCGACACGCTCATCGACAGCGAGCTGTTCGGCCACGAGAAGGGCGCGTTCACGGGGGCCACGAGGCGCCACCCGGGCCTGTTCCAGGCGGCTCACGGCGGGACCCTGTTCCTCGACGAGGTCGGCGATCTTCCGCTGCAGACGCAGGCGCGCCTGCTTCGTGCGCTGCAGGAGGGGGAGGTGCGCCCGGTCGGCGCGGTGGAGAGCGTGCGGGTGGACGTGCGCCTCATCGCGGCCACGAACGTCTCGGTCGAGGACGCCGTGCGCACGGGTCGCCTGCGCGAGGACCTGCTGCATCGCTTGCACACGTTTCGCATCGACGTGCCGCCGCTGCGCGAACGCGCGGAGGACGTGCCGCTCCTGGCGCAACACCTGCTTGAGCGCTACCAGGCGCGCGCCGGCGACGCGCCGAAACGATTCTCCGATGCCGCAATGCAGGCGCTGGCCGTCTACGCCTGGCCCGGCAACGTGCGCGAGCTCAAGAGCGCGGTGGAGCACGCCGCCACCCTGTGCGAGGCCGAGACCCTCGAGCCCGATCACCTGCCGGCGCCGGTGACCGCACGCTGGGTGATGCCCGAAGCGAGCGCCCCCATGCAGCCGTACCGCATGGCACGCGAGAAGTTCGAGCGCGGGTACCTCACGGAGCTGCTCGAGCTGACCCGGGGGAACCTCTCCAGCGCAGCGCGCGTGTCGGGGATCGACCGTCCCAACCTGCGCCGACTGCTCGGCCGCCACGGCTTGCGTCCGAGGCCCACCGACCCCCCGCGCTGACGCTCCGATCCGCGCTCGTCGCGCCGTCGCGGCGCCGGGCGTCGAGGTCGCACACGGGTTTCGAGGTAGCCTCTGCTCGTGTCCAGACGACGCGCGGCGCGCCAGCGGCCCGCCGGTCCCAAGGCGGAGCCGGCCGCCACCTCCGCTGCGGCTGCACCTCCGACAGAGGCCACCACGCTCTCCGGCACCGGGGCCACGCGCGACGCGCTCCTCGTCGGGCTCGGGTGCCTCATCGCGTACGCGGTCACCCTCTGTCCGACGCTCGTCGGCGGCGACAGCGGCGAGCTCATCACCGTCGGGGCCCGCCTGGCGGTGCCGCACCCGCCGGGCTACCCGCTCTATGCCCTCCTCGCGCACGCTTTCCACGCGCTGCCCTTCGAGAGCGCCGCGTGGCGCGTGAACCTGCTCTCAGCCACGTCCGCCGCGGCCACTGCGGCCCTGCTCCACGCAAGCCTTCGATCGCTCGGCGTGCAGCGGCTGGGGGCTGCCACGGGCGCCCTCGGCTTCGCGCTGGCACCGCTCTCTTGGCGCTACGCGGTGGTCGCCGAGGTCTTCGCCCTGGCGAACATGCTCGTGGCCCTCGCCCTCCTGCTCGCGGTCCGTGCCCACGCGTCCAGGAGCCCGCGGGCGCTGGCGGCCTTGGCGTTCGCATGCGGCCTCGGCATGAGCAACCATCACACCTTCCTCTTCGTGGCGGTCCCGCTCGTCGCCTGGGTCCTCGTAAAGGGGAGGTTCGCCCCGCGTGCCCTCGCCCTCGCGACCGCGGCCGGCCTCCTTGGCCTCGCGCCCTACCTGACCCTGCCGCTCTTCCGCGCCGATGACGCGGCTTCCTGGGGGGATCCCCGTAGCCTCGCGGGGCTCGCCGCCCACGTGCTGCGCCGCGACTACGGAACCTTCCAGCTCGCCGCAGGAGGGCAAGCCCCGACCCCGGGGGCAGGTCTCTGGGCAGCGCTCGTCGCGCTCACCTCCGGTACCCTCGGCGTGGGCCTGCTGCTCGCGGCTGTCGGGGCACGCACCCTCTGGCGGCGACGGCGCGGCCTCGCCCTGGCGACGCTCGGGGCGCTCCTGTCGTACCTCGCCGTCTTCAACGCGCTGGCGAACCTCTCCCCGCGCGATCCCATCCACCACGCCACCCTTTCCCGCTTCTGGCTCCTGCCCCTCCTCATCGCGTGGTGGCTGGCAGGCGTGGGTGCCGGAGCGCTCCTCGAGGGCCGCTTCCGCAGGCCGGCTCTCGCGGGGCTCGCGGTGCTGCTCGCAGTCCAGGCGTTCCTCGGCAGCCGTGAGAGTCGCCGCGGAGACCTCACGTTCGCGCGCGCTGCCGACTCCACCCTCGCCTCGCTGCCCCAGGGTGCCCTGCTGCTGTCGCGCGGAGACGCGTTCGTCAACGCCATGCGGTGGACCCAGGAGGTGGAGCAACGACGCCTCGACGTCACGGCGGTGCCCTTCGAGCTCCTGAGGTTCCCCTGGGCGCGCGCGCGCGCACGGGCGATATGGCCGGACCTCGTGGTGCCCGATGCGGACGTCGGCCTCCTTTCCATCGTGCGGGCGAACGCGCGTGGGCGGGCCGTCTTCGTGACCTACCTGGACGAGGGGGAGCGCAAGGCGCTCTCGCCGCTGTTCGACGTCGTCGCCCACCCCTTCGTCGAGGAGGTGGTCCCGCGCGGCCTCCGCGTCGATCCGGCGGAGCGGCGTCTGCGCGTCGGCGCGGGGTTCGCGGCCTTCGACCCGAGGGCGCTCCCCGAGCCTGCCCCGCGCTCCTGGGAAGGCCTCGTCGAGTTCCAGTACCGCACGAGCCTCGGCCGTCACCTCGATGCGGAGCTCGCCGCGTCGGAGGGCGGGGGCCCCGACGCCCTGCGCCGCCTCGCCGCCTCGCTGGAGGGTGCGCTCGCACGAGCGCCGAAGCTCGCGACGGCGGAGCGACTCCGCAACCTGGGCGCGGTCTACCAGCGCCTCCTGCCGTCGGACACCACCGCACGTGCGGGCATGGAACGCGCTTGGCGACGCTTCCTGCCGCTGGCGGATCCCGCTGATCCCTACTTGCCGGCCATTCGCGACGCGCTCTCGGCTCGAGCAGCAGGCCCATGAAGAGCAAGCGAAGACGAAGCCGGGGCGCGGCGCCCGCCCCTGCATCTCCTCCGGCCGCCGTGGCGGTCGCGTCCCGGGCCGCGGCCCCGGTGACACCGTGGTGGCACCGCTGGCTGCTCACCCTCGCCTGCCTGGCCGTCTTCGGGCCGGCGCTCGGTCATGGATTCCTGTCGTGGGACGACACGACGCACATCCTCGGCCAAGCGGCCATCCATCCCCCGGATCCCCGGCGCTGGGGCGAGATCTGGAACGCACCCATCTTCAACATGTACGTGCCCGTCACGTACACGCTGTGGGCCCTCGCCAACGCCCTCTCGCACGCGCTGACGGGCCGCGCGCATCCCGCCGTCTTCCACGCCTTGCCCCTGCTCGCGCACATCGCGGGGACGTGGCTCGTGCATGCGCTGCTCCTGAGGCTTCTCCGCCGCCGGGAGCCGGGCACCCCACCGGTCGTCGTGCTGCTCGGCGCGCTGCTGTTCGCCGTGCACCCGCTCCAGGTGCAGGCGGTCGCCTGGATCTCCGCGCTCCGCGACACGCTGAGCACCGCGCTCGGGCTCGGCGCAGTGCTGCTCCTGCTGCCCTTGTGCGATCGGGGACGCATCCGTGCCGGCGCCCGGCCCACACGTTACGGCGCCGCGCTCCTTCTGTTCGTGCTCGCGCTCCTGTCCAAGCCGTCCGCGGTGGCGATCCCGCTCGTGCTGGCGCTCCTCGCGCACGCGATCTACGAGGTGCCCCTGCGGGGGCTCGTCTGGCCGCTCGCGCCCTTCGGGGCGGCGGCGCTCGCGGTGGTGCTCGGCACGCGCGCCCTGCAGCCCGAGGCGACGCTCACGGTCGAGGTGCCCTGGATCAAGCGCCCCGTCGTGGCACTCGATGCGCTGTCCTGGTACGCGCGCACCCTCGTCGCGCCGATCCGCCTGTTGGCGGACGAGGGACGCCGGCCGGACCGGCTCTTCGCTGGACGCGAGGTGCTGGTGTCGTGGATCGTCCCCGTCGCGAGCGCCGCCGCTACCCTCGTGCTGCGCAAGCGTCTGCCGTGGCTGGCGGTCGGCATCGCCTTCGCGACGCTCTCGCTGCTGCCCGTGCTGGGTCTCGTCCCCTTCGCGTACCAGGGCTACTCCACGGTCGCCGATCACTACGCGTACCTGGCGCTCGTCGGCATCGCGCTGGCCGTCTGCGGCTCTCTGGGCGGTCCCCGCCTGCGCACGCAGGTCGTCGTGGTGAGCGCGCTGCTGGCCGTCCTGGGCGCGCGCAGCGCGATCCAGGTGCGCGTCTGGCGCGACGAGGTGACCCTCTTCACCCCCGTCCTGGCCGCCGGAGTTCCCAGCCACGCGGCCGAGAACTCGATCGGGAGGAACCTGCAGGACAAGGGCGACGTCGAGGGCGCGCTCCGCCACTACCGCGCCGCGCTCGACCTCGATCCCGGAAACGCGGTGTCCTTGAACAACATCGGGGAGACGTTGTACGGCGCCGGCCGTCACGGCGAGGTCGTCTCGCACTTCGAGGCGGCCTTCCAGCGCTGGGTGCCGCGGGGCAATTCGGGCCCGATGTTCTCGCGCATGCACACCAACCTTGCGGCGTCCCTGTTCCATCTCGGGCGGACCGATGCGGCGTTGCGCGAGCTCGAGACGGCCCTGCAGCTCGACCCGCGCAACGAGCACGCCCTGCACAACAAGGGCGCCATCCTCCTCAACCTCGGCCGCGCGAAGGAAGCGATGCCGTGGCTCGAGCGCGCCGTCGAGCTCGCCCCGGCCAGCGCGCTCTTCCGCACGAACCGCGACCTCGCAAGGAAATCCCTCGGGACCGCGACCTCTCACTGAGCCTGCAGGATGCTGCGGATGCGATCGACCTCGGGCCCCACCGGCGTGGGGCTGCTTGACAGGTAGCGTCGCCAAACGTCACGCATGCGTAGGTCCAGGGACCGATCGCCGCCGCGGAGCTCGTAGTAGATGATGCCGAGGTCCTTGAGCACCGCGGGTGGGACCGTGGGCTGGAACCGCTCGACGAGCTCCAGCACGGTGCGCGCTCGCGCGAGCCACGTGGCGTCCTTGCCGTGGTCGAGCGCGTACTGCAGGAGCGTCCCGCCCCGACGGGCGGTCGAGCTGAACCAGGCGTCGCCGAGGCCCCACTCCCAGGTGCCGGGACGCGCGAGCGCGAGCGCCTGCGGATCGAACCCGTCGAGCGTGCGCTGCGCGACGGCGTCGACCTCGGCGGGATCCACCGGCGTGCCCTTCGGGATCACGCGGTGCACGAAGCCCCAGGGAACGAGGGCGAAGCGCTCCCTCCACGAGCTGTCGTCGTCGTCCCGGAAGGTCGTCACGAAGAACGGCCGGCTCTGCGCGGAGATGAGGTCGAGCAAGCGGTACCCCCCGGCGATACCGCCCTGCTGACCGGCGAGGACGCGCCCCGGGACGGGCACGTCGGGCGCGTGCTTGCGCACGAGGGCCGCGAACCACTCCGACTTGAGCAGCTCGCGGTCCAGCACCACCACGTCGGGGCGCACGCCCTCGCACGCCTGAGCGTAGCGGTACGTATCGAGGAAGAGGTCGCCCTTGGTCGCCAGCACGGCACGCGCGGGCAGCGACTCCAGCGTGCGCCGGGCGAAGCGCCCGAACATGTCGTTGCCGCGCTGACCCTCGCCCTGGAGCGTGGTCACGGCGAGGCCCGCCAACCAGACGCCGGCGCCCGCCGACAGGGCGATCACCGCGCGCGGTCGCAGCCGGCTCGTGAGCCAGGCCGTGCCGAGGCCGGCGAGCGCGTACACGATGAGCTCCGGGAACCGCCAGAACCGGCGCTGCACCTCGAGGAAGAGCGGGTCCTCGAGCGGCAGGTTGGCCAGCGAGAAGAAGACGAGCATGTAGCCCGGGACGAACGCGAGGAGCAGCCCCCAGAGCCCGCGGCGCTCGCGCAGCGCGGCCGTCGCCCCGACCAGCGCCAGCACGAGCCCCACGCCGAGCGTCTCGCGCGGCAGGCTGCCCAGCCACAGCCCGAGCGCGCGCCACGGGTGCGGCTGCGCGCCGGCGAGCCCCAGCTGGAACGTGCCGTACTCCCTGCGCAGGACGTGCGTCAGGAACCCGTCGAGCGTCGTGCTGTCGCCCCAGGTTTGCAGGGGCGGATGTCTCGCGGCGAGCGGCAGGTAGAGGTAGGGCAGCAAGCCTGCGGCGAGCGAGGCGATCCCGCCAGCGATCGCGCGGGCATCGAGCACGGCGCGAGCGGCCCACAGCGCCCACGCGCCAACGGGCAGCGCGAGGAGGGCGAACGTGTGGTGGTTGGCGCCCCCGAGCCCCGTGACGAGCGCACCCAGCCACAGGGTCCTCGCAGCCGGACGGCGGGAGTGCGCGACGGCGACCGCCAGCAGGGCCGCCCCGAGCAGCTCGTTGAGCGGGAACACCTCCGCCTGGATGGAGTACCGGAAGACGAGCGGCGAGAGCGCGAAGCCGGCACCCGCGACCACACCCGCGAGGACGCGGCGGGTGGCGCCCACGAGGGCATGGCAGACGAAGGCGGCGGCGCCGGCCGTGCAGAGCGCCGAGAGCAGGTTGACGCGCCAGCCGGGGGTGCCGAGGGGCAACGCCAGGGTCACCTTCGCCAGCAGCGTCCAGAGCGGATACCCCGGTGGATGTGCAACGCCGGTCGCGCAGGCGGCCGCCGCGAGCTCGCCGCTGTCTCCGCCGGAGATCGTGGGGTAGAGCCCGAGGAGGAGGACCCCCAGCACCGCCAGGCCGCAGGCCGGCGCGACGAACCGCAGCCACCGAGGCGCGGCGTCTGGTGCACCGGACGCGATCGGGGCCGGCTGCGTCGCCCGCGAGGTGCTCCGGCCGGACGCACGAGGTCGCCTGGACAAGGGGCGATCAACGTACCACTCGAGCCCAGGGAGCCGGGCAAGCCTGACGCTCCACCCCCTACGATAAGATGCGCCGGGTGAAGCGATCGGAGGACGTGATTGCGCGGCTCGCGTCAGCCCTCTCGGCGACGCTCGCCGTCCTGCTCGCCGGCTGCGGCGCGGACGCCTCAGGTGGGCTCGGGGTCGAGGTGAGCGCGAGCCCGGTGCCCCTCGACCGGCTGCTCGTCTCGGCCATCTCGCCCGGCGACGGCGCCTTCCTCGTGCGCGATCAGCCGTTCCCGGCGCGCGTGCCCGGGCGGATCGTGATCGACCCGTCGGGGCGCCGCGAGTCGGTGCGCGTCGTGGTGTCGGGCGAGCGCGCCGGGGTGCGCGTCGCATTCGGCTATGCAGATATCGACGTGGCGCCCGGGGTCGACCGCACAGCGCGCGTGACCCTCGAGGCGCCGCCGCCTGCAGACACCGACGCGGACGGCCTGCCCGATCCCGCGGACCCTCGGTTCGACACGGTGGCCCCGGGGACGGCCTTCCCGCCCGACGGCCGCTGCGAGACGCTCCTGCGTCGGGGCTTCGAGCCGCGCCCCGAGAACGCCGCCGCGAACGCGACCGAGCCCCCCGCGGACTTCTCCCTGGTGAGCTGGCCGAGCGGCAATCCTCTGGTGAACACGAGCATCCGCCCGCGCATCGGCGGTCACTTCACGGGCACGACCGACGAGATCCTGCAATGGGCGGCGTGCCGCTGGGGGCTCGACGAGGACGTGGTGCGCGCGTTCGCGCTCGTCTTGACGCAGTGGCGGCAGACGAGGAACACAGGCGGCTCGCTCGGGATCTTCGGCATCAACCCGCAGTTCGCGGGCGGCACGGAGGAGTGGGCGGGCCGCAGCACGGCCTTCAACGCGGACTACGTGATCGGCTGGTGGCGCGCCTGCTACGAGGGCTACTGGACCTGGATCGAACAGCCGCAGCCGGGCAGCGGCTACGGGCCGGGCGACGCGCTCGGCTGCCTCGGGATGTGGTGGTCGGGGCGCTGGTACGACGACACCGCGCGCGAGTTCCTGGGGCGGCTGGAGGCGGCGCGCATGGAGCGCAAGTGGCTCGAGGGGACGTTTTGAGAAGCAACCGATCGTCCACGTCCACGTTCACGTCCACGTCCACGAGTCGAGCTACTCCAGCACGAGGGTGCTGACGGACATCGCGGGCATCGCGTAGGTGAACGCGCCGGGGGCGCTGGCCACGAGGTCGGCGGCGGCGCGCGGGGCGGCGCCGGCGGACGTCAGCACGAAGACCTTGGCGCGCGCGGGCAGCGTCTGGTGCGCCACGGAGATGGCGGCGGTGAGCGGCGCGTCCGTCTTGTTGATCGCGACCAGGACGACCCGCCCCGGCATCGCCGCGAACGTGCTGGCGTGGACGCTCGACTTCTCGGCGTCGCTCGTGGTCGCGCCGATCGACACGTCGCCGAACGCGCCGCGCTGGCCGTCGTAGTTGCGGAACATGGCGAACGCGGCGTGCACGAAGGACTGGTCGTCCGCGAGCGGCCACAGGGTCGCGGCGAAGATCCCCTCGCGACCGAACACGCCGAGCGCGTCCGCCTGCGCGATCGCGCCCGAGATGTGGCCGCCGCCGCCGTAGGAGTACTCGGACAGCGAGACGAGCGTGCCGGGGTAGTGCTGCGCGATCTTCTCCGCCACGCGCGGCAGGAGGCGGATGGGCTGGTCGCCGAGCGTGTCGTGCGTGATCCAGGAGTCCTCGACGTACGCGGCGTCCCACAGCGAGCGCGGCGCCTGGATGCGGGCCTTGGCGACGTCGGCGCCGGTCTCCTGGCCGACGATGCGGACGCCGCCGCCCCGGGCCTCGGGGTACCAGTGCAGGTCGAGCACGTCGACCAGGCGGCGGCCCGCGGCGCCCTCCGCCTGGCGCATGGCGTCCAGGTAGAACTCGAGGAAGTCGCGGCCACCCGCGTCGCGCGCGCCCTGCAGGTTCACGAACCCGGCCCAGCCGTACGAGACCGGCCCGAGCACCACCGCCTCGGGCACCACGCCCTTGATGGCGCTCGCGTAGCGCGTGCCGCGATCGACGAGCTCGGCGTAGGTGACGGGCTCCGGGTGCACGCGCGGGTGCGTGCCCGACCAGAGGTCCGGCTCGTTGTCGAGCGAGTAGAGGATCGTGCGCTGCCGGTCCGTGCGTGCGCCGGGGAAGGCGCGATCGAGGAACGCCACGAACTCGTCCTGGTACACGGTGGCGTCGCGGAGATCGGGCGGATTGGCGAACGCCGCGCCCTTGGTGGGTGCGTTGCGCCGGAAGCGCGTCTGCAGGTAGTTGGCGGTGCCATTGACGTCGCCGCCAGGGCCCGTGTCGGCGGCCACGTAGTCGATGATGGGGACCGTGACGATCATGGCCGCGCCGGCCGCGTGGGCGGCCGCGACCGCGGAGCGCACGGCCTCGCCGGGCGTGTCGCCGCCCCCGAGGTAGGCGTCGTTCTGGTTCATCCAGTCGGTGCCGGCGTTCGACGCGTTGTTCTCCCAGTTGTAGGCGGTCCAGCGATTGCCGCCGAGGCGCCCGAGCGTGAGGTTGGCGCCGGTGCCGCCCAGATCGCGCTCGTTGGTGCCGTAGATCAGCGGGGAGATGGCGTGCGCGCTCGAGGAGTCCACCGAGAAGCGCACGTCGCCCATGCCCGGATCCGGCGGCTGCATCACGCCGCCGAAGCCGCCGTTTCCCGCATTGCCCGAGCCCGCATTGCCGGACCCCGCATTGCCAGACCCTGCATTGCCAGATCCCGCATTGCCAGATCCTGCATTGCCAGACCCCGCGCGTCCGGCCGCACCACCGCCCGCGCCCGCGCGCCCTGCCCCACCGGCCCCGCCTGCGGCCCCCGCGCCGCCCGCGGCCCCCGCGCCGCCCGCGGCGCCCCCCGTCCCGGCCTGGCCGGCCCCTCCATCGCTGCCGCACCCCACCCAGCCGAGCGCAGCCCACAAGGCGAGCGTGATCCCGAGTCGGTTCATCCGTGCCTCCATGCAGGATCTTCCAGCACGCCCCGTGCCGATGGAAGCACCGCGTGATTTCAGCCGCTTGCGGGATCGGGGGAGGCGCGAATGCCTCCCCGCCCTATCAAGGAACTAAATGACCGGCCGCGATTCGGAGACACCCCTCGACGGTGGAGGAATCTCGAGGAGTTGGATCGTTCGGCCAGCCCACTTCGGGTGCGCCCAGGGCTTTGAGCTTGCATCAAGCCGCCG
>CAZQJC010000034.1:0-3877 GCA_964593795.1 uncultured Myxococcales bacterium
CCGCAGCACTCGAGGTGTACGCCACGCCGAGGCGGAAGAACGTCGCTCCGGTACTGGTGACGCTGATGTCCTGGGTCATCTCCTGCGGACCTGTGTCAGCGGCGCCCCAGTTCCGCAGAAATCTGACCGTCGATGGTCGGGGCCCTTGAGCGCGGATCCGGGGTGAGCGCGGATCCGCCCTCGACGCCCCCGAAGGGTCAGCCTCGGAGGTTGGGTGACTGGATGTGCTTGCGGATGATGTCGCCCAGGGGCTCGGTGGGGGTGATGTGCATGTGGACCTGGGCTTCGACCAGGGCGCGGATGCGGGGCTCGAGCGCCTCGAGCGCGACGAGGTGGCGACGGCGAGCTTCGATGTAGTCGCGCAGGACTCCGACGAGTTCGCCGGGGGCTTCGGGTTGGCCGGTCCAGATCTCGAGGCCGGCGCCGCCGAAGGTAATGCTGACGTCGAGGTCCTCGATGTCGTTTTCGCACTGGCTGAGCAGGTCGTTGGCGGTCTCGAAGGCGCAGCCGAAGATATGGGCGGCCTCGGCGATGGTCTCGGCCTCCAGCTCTTCTGGGGTGGGCTGCCTCACCACCTTCGGGCGGGGCTTCTTGAGTCCGTGGGGGCGCTTCTTCCGACGCGACATATTCGACCTCGTTCGGGAGTTGTGGTGCAGATCGCGGGGACATGCCGACCACCGCGGCTCACGACGATAGCCTCCGCGAGGTGCGTTGCGGACTGTGCGCCGCCGTGTTTCACGTGTGCCGTCGGTGCGACCGGGGCCAGGTGTACTGCCCGGGGACCTGCCAGCGGCAGGCCCACCTGGCCTCGCGGCGGCGGGCTCGCCGGCGTCACCGATGCTCCCCCGAAGGCCGCGCCGATCACCGTGACTCCGAGCGGCAGCGGCGGGCCAAGCAGCGCAGCGTGGGGGATCACGGTCCCCAAATAGTTGCCTCCCAGGGCAGCTTGCCGGGTGGCGGAGCCCCGCGCGTGGCGATGGACGCCACGGCCGAGGGCGCTGCCCGGAGTGTGCCCGATGAGCCGACCCCACCTGGTGTGCAAGCCGTCGTCGAGTACGACGCGCCTGCTGCTGATCCACAACGAGCGCGAGCTGTTGCGAGCCCAGCTGCCGGCGCCCTCGCAGGCACACTGGCGAGCGGCCCCGACGCTGTGCGAGGCCCTGGCACTGTGGCTGCAGCACCCGCTGTCCGTTGCGCTGCATGCGGATGCGGAGGGGACTTCGTCCGCGCTGACTTTGTGCGACGGCTTCGGCTTCGGCGAGCACCGGCTGCACTACGAGGTGGAGGTGATCGACGCGGCGCGCAGGCGCCGCCCTCGGGCCCTCGGCTCGTTCACTGATCTGCGCCAGCTCGACCTGGCGCTGCGGGGGATCGAGTGAGCCGCCCCAGCCTCGAGGTCTGCGCCGAGGTCGTGCGCCTGCACTACGCCGAGCACTGGCGCGTGGGGACCATCACCTCGCAGCTCGGCCTGCACCGCGATGTCGTCGAGCGCGTGCTGGGCATCGGTAGCGCGCGCGGGGCGTCGTCCGAGCCGCGCAGCCGCCTGGTCGATCCCTATCGGGACTTCATCGCCGCCACCCTGGCCCTGTACCCCACGCTGCGGGCCACGCGCCTGTACGACATGGTCCGCGAGCGCGGCTACCGCGGCGGCGTTCGCAACCTGCGTGCGTATGTCCGCACCGTCCGCCCCACGCCGCGGCGCGAGGTCTACCTGTCCACCGAGCCGATGATCGGCGAGCAGTCGCAGATCGACTGGGCCTACGTGGGCAAGATCACCATCGACGGCACCGAGCGCGCCCTGTGGCTCTTCGTGCTCGTGCTGGCCCACTCACGCGCCCTGTGGGGCGAGTTCGTCATCGACCTGACGGTCCACTCGCTGTGCCGCTCGCTGGTGCGCGCCGCTGCGGCCTTCGGCGGCCTCACGCGCCAGTGGCTCTTCGACAATCCCAAGATCGTCGTGCTCGAGCGCCACGGCGATGCCGTGCGCTTTCATCCGCGCCTGCTCGAGCTGTGCGGCGCGCTGCGCGTGCAGCCGCGGCTGTGCGCCGTCAGGCGCCCCGAGCACAAGGGCCGCGTCGAGCGCACCATCCGCTACCTGCGCGATCGCTTCCTGGCGGGCCGGAGCATCACCGGCGTCGACGATGGCAACCGCGCCTTGGAGACCTTCTGCGCCGAGGTGGCCCTGCTGCGCCCCCACCCCGCGCTCGCGCCACGCACCGTCGGTGACGTGCTGGGCGACGAGAGGCGGCGCCTGCTCGCGCTGCCTCAGGCGCTGCCCACCACCGAGCTGGTGCAGCCCGTCCCCGTCGACTCGCAGGCCTTCGTGCGCTTCGACACCAATCGCTACTCGGTGCCCACCGCCTTCGCGCACCGCACGCTCACGCTCGCCGCCGATGACCGCCAGGTCCGCGTCCTCGACGGAGACGCGGAGGTGGCGCGCCATCCGCGCTCCTTCGGACGGCGCCGCCAGATCGAGCTGCCCGAGCACCGCGCTCAGCTCGTACGGGAGCGCCGCGCTGCCCGCGATCTCAAGGGCCGCGACCGGCTCGTCCACGTCGCCCCCGACTTCACAAAGCTCGTCGAGCAGTGGGCGCAGCGCGGCCAGACCTTGTCCATCCAGGTGCGGCGCGCCGTGCAGCTGCTCGACCTGTACGGCGACGAGATCTTCGCCGCCGCCACCACCGAGATTGTCGCCCGCGGCCTGGGTGACCTCGGCGCACTGGCGCTTGCCTGCGATCGCCTGCGCCGCGCCCGCCACCTGCCTGTCCCCGTCGACATCACCCTGCCCGACCACGTCGTTGACCGCGACGTCATCCCGCACGACCTGGAGTCCTACGATGACGAGTGAGCCCCCCCTGGACGCGGCCGATGCGCTGCGCACCCTGGGCCTGCGCGCCGGCCGCGCCGAGATCGCTGCCCTGCTCACCCACGCCGTCAAGAGCCGGCTCGGCCCCATCGAGACCATCGAGGCCCTGGTCGCTGTCGAGCGCCGCGCCCGCGACGCCACTAACCTCGCCCGCCGCACCCACGCCGCCACCCTGGGCGCCTTCAAGCCGCGCGACCGATTCGACTGGGCCCACCCGCGCAAGATGGACCGCGCTCTGGTCGAGCGCCTGCTGCTGCTCGACTTCCTCGACCAGGGTGACAACGTGCTGCTGCGCGGCCCCTCCGGCGTCGGCAAGACACTCCTGGCCAAGCTCCTCGGCGCCGCCGCCCTCGAGCGCGGCTACACCGTGCGCTTCACCACGCTCGCCGCCGCCCTCGCCGACCTGCTGCAGCAGGAGTCCATGCCCGCCTTCGAGCGCCGCATCCGCCGCTACCTCGCGCCCGACCTGCTCATCCTCGACGAGCTGGGCTACCTGCCCTGCGACTCCCGCGCCGCCGACCTGCTCTACAACATCATCAGCCGTCGCCACGAGCAGCGCGCTACCGTGATCACCACCAACCTCGCCTTCAAGCAGTGGGGCACCGTCTTCCCCGGCGCCGCCTGCGTCGTCGCCCTCGTCGACCGCTTCGCCCAGCACTGCCACACAGTCGACATCGACGCCGACTCGTGGCGTGAGAAGCACGCCTTCGACCGTGACCCGCCTGCGCGGCCAAGGCGCCCCAAGCGCACCTGACACGCGCTCAGCGCACGAGCACCAGCTCCTCCACGGCGCTCGCTGCCCCCGCCGCCCGCCCCGTACAGCCACCCCACCGAAGCAGTGCCTCGACCGTCGACAATCAAGCAGCACCCAAACGTCGCCTGTCACTTTTCGACGGAGTGCGGCTGCCGTCTACAGACGAGGCCCGCGCCGTCTACGGCAACATCGCGCCGGCCTTTTACGGGCTGCGCACGACTCTGGTGGCGCTGCTGCTCATGGCGCTGTTGCGCATC
>CAZQJC010000035.1:0-12441 GCA_964593795.1 uncultured Myxococcales bacterium
TGTTTTCTCCCGCTCCGCCCTCCGGGCTGCGCGGGTCCCTGTGGCGTGCCTTGGGGCGGCCCGGCGGCCCGCCACGTAGTACCTCGCCACAGCGTTCCTCCAGAGCTCGAACCCATCATCTTCACTGTGGCGACGTACTAGTGGACGCCTATCTGCGGGATCCTCTCGAGCAGCGCGGCCGCGTAGCGAACGAGCTCCGCGCCCAGCCAGGGGCCGAGGACCACCAGCATCAGGGCGACGGCGGCGAGCTTGGGCGCGAACGAGAGGGTCTGCTCCTGCACCTGCGTGGCAGCCTGGAGGACCGACACCACGAGGCCGACGACGAGCGCGACGCCCACGAAGGGGAGCGAGAGCACGACGGCCAGGACCAGTCCCTGCCGCGCTGCCTCGAGGGTAAGGTCCGCGGCGCTCACCCGTACCCCAGGACCAGGCCGCGGGCCAGCAGGTGCCAGCCGTCGACCATGACGAACAGCAGGAGCTTGAACGGCAGCGACACGGTGGTCGGCTGGAGCATCTGCATGCCCAGCGCGAGCAAGAGGTTCGACACCACGAGGTCGATCACGAGGAACGGCAGGAAGAGCAGGAAGCCGATGGTGAAGGCCTCGCGTAGCTGGCTGATCAAGAAGGCCGGTGCGAGGACTGCGAGGCCATCCGCGCCGGGCGCGACGGGCGTCTCACCGGGCTTGCGCGCCGCGGCCTGCCGGCGCGCGGAGAGCTCGCGGAACAGCGCGCGGTCCCTGGGATGGGCGTGCCGCTCGAGGAAGGCCGCGAGAGGTGCCCGGACACGGACCGCCACCTCGACCGCGACGTCGACGGCCGCCGCCGGGCTCGCCTCGAGCGTCTTCTTCGACAGCAGCGGAGCGGAGGCGTCCAGCATCGCAGAAGCCGTCGGGAGCATGACGTAGCCCGTCAGCATCATCGCGAGCCCCGTTATGACCACCGTCGGCGGGATCTGGGGTGTGCCGAGCGCCGACCGCAGGATCCCGAGGACGACGCTCATCTTGGTGAAGCTCGTCAGCGTGATCAGCAGGAAGGGCAAGAGCGCGAGCAGGCTCAAGCCCACGAGGGAAGCGAAGGGCTGGCTCACGGCTCAGGCCGCCTGATCGACCGGGGGTGTCACCACGGATGCGGCATCGTCGGGCCCCAGCTCCGCGAGAGTGGAGATCCCGGCCTCGCTGACCCCGATGACGAGACGCTTGTCGCCGGCCCGCACGATGTAGACGCTGCGCCGCGGCTCCAGTACGAGCCGGCCTTCGACGCTGAGCGTGCCGGCGCCGCGAGCGCCCATCGGCCCGAACCCCCGCCGCGCAAGCCATCGCAGGGACACGAGCGCGACTCCCAGCACCACCAGCAGGGCGATGCCGGCGCGTACCGCGAGCTCCGCGGTCGAAGGCATGGCCACCTCGCTCACTCGCTCACTCCGGGGACGACTAGCGCACCTCCGCGGTCGGCGGTGAACTCCTCGATCATCAGCCGCGCCGTCGAGGAGAGCTCCACGAACTCGAGACCCACGCCAGGCGGCTCCGATCGGGTCCACCTCACGACGGCATCGGTCTCGACCGGGTGGAGCTCCCAGCCCGGCAAGACGAACCGAACGCGAAGCGGCGTGCCCACCGCGAGCGGAGGCTCGCAGGCGATGAACAACCCGCCGCGACTGACGTTCAGACCCTGGTAGATGAAGAACTGGCTGTCGCTGTCGAGCGACAGGTGGATCGAGATGTCCACGTCGCGGCGCTGGTGGCGCCGTTGCTCCGCCCCCGCCGCCGACACGTCCGCCTCGGTGACGGGCTTACTTCTTGGCCTTCTTGTCGGCCGCGGGCTTGTCTGCCGGCGCCTCGACGGCCTGGACGACGGGCGCGCGCGTGACCAGCTCGACGAGGGACACCGGGGCGGCGTCGCCGGCCCGGTACCCGACCTTGAGGATGCGCGTGTATCCGCCCTCACGGCCGAGGAAGCGCGGCCCGACCTCGTGGAACAGGCGCTGCAGCGTGGCGCGATCACGCACGGTGCGTCGCACCATGCGCGTCGCGTGCACGACCCGCGCCTTCTCCTCGACGCTAGCGGACTCGCCCTTCTGCACGATCTCGGCGACCGAGACTGCCCAGCGGATGACGGGCTCGCTGAACCGGCGCAGCTCCTTGGCCTTCGCGTCCGTGGTCTTGATCCGCTCGTCGCGGATCAGGTTCGTCACGAGCGACGAGATGAGCGCGTGGCGATGAGCCGACTCGCGCCCGAACTTCCTACCGGTTTTCTGATGACGCATTTCCGTGTTCCTCGCTCGTGGTCGCCGTCAACTCCGGCGCCCCTGGTTACCAAACGGCTGCATGACCCCCACTGCCGCTCACCGAACCCGGGGCGCGGAGTCGAGGGAAACTAGGCCTTCTTGGGCGGTCCGTCCCCCGGCCAGTTCGCGAGCTTCATCCCGAGGGACAGCCCCATCTCGGCCAGGATTTCCTTGATTTCCTTCAGCGACTTGCGGCCGAAGTTCTTCGTCTTGAGCATCTCGGCCTCGGTCTTCTGGACCAGCTCGCCGATGTACCGGATGTTCGCGTTCTGCAGGCAGTTCGCGCTCCGGACCGACAGCTCGAGCTCGTCGACCGTTCGCCACAGGTTCTCGTTGAGGCGCGCCTGCTCGTCGGTCACCTTCGGGTCGTCGCTCGGCTCCGCGATCTCCTCGAAGTTGATGAAGATTGAGAGCTGGTCCTTGAGGATCTTGGCCGCGTAGGCGACGGCGTCCTCGGGGCGAACGCTGCCGTTCGTCCAGACCTCGAGCGTCAGCCGGTCGTAGTCCGTCTGCTGGCCGACGCGCGCGTTGTGCACCGTGTAGTTCACCTTCCGGATCGGCGAGAACAGCGCGTCGATCGGGATGGTGCCCACGGACATCGTCGGGGCCTTGTTGCGCTCGGCCGGCGTGTAGCCGCGGCCCACGCCCACGTGCAGCTCCATGTGGAGCTTGCCGCCCTTGGACAGGGTCGCGATGTGCTGGGCCGGGTTGAGGAGCTCGACGCCGTCGGTCGCGGCGATGTCGCCAGCCGTGACCGGGCCTTCGCCTTCCTTGTCGAGCCGCACCACGCGGGGCCGCGCATCCGACGTGCGGATGAGGACTTCCTTGAGGTTGAGGACGATGTCGGTCACGTCCTCGACGACGTCCGGGATCGTGGAGAACTCGTGCAGCGTGCTCTCCACCTTGATCGCGGTGATCGCGGCGCCCTGGAGCGACGAAAGGAGAATCCGTCGCAGCGAGTTGCCGATCGTGATGCCGAATCCACGCTCGAGCGGCTCGCACGAGAACTTCCCGTACGTCAGCGTCAGCGTTTCCTTCTCGACCTCGAGCGCACGCGGACGGATCAGGTCCCGCCAGTTCCTGGCGATGACCGCGTACGAAGGATGTGCCTGGCTCATTCCTGCTCCTCTCCCACCGAAGGGAAGACGCACTACCGGGGTGCAGTTGCCTACGTTGAGGGTTCGACTACTTCGAGTAGAGCTCGACGATGAGCTGCTCGCGGATCGACTGGTTCAGGTCGTCGCGGGCCGGCATCGCCTTGACCACGCCCTTGAAGGCGGCCTTCTCGAGCTCCAGCCACTTCGGCACGCCGCGGCGCTCCACGGACCCAAGGCTGTCGTTGATGCGCTGGATCTTGCGGCTCTTCTCCGCCACTTCGATCACGTCGTTCGCGCGAACGAGGTACGACGGGATGTTCACGCGCTTGCCGTTGATCAGGAAGTGGCCGTGGCGCACGAGCTGCCGCGCCTCCGCGTGATCGCACGCGAAGCCCAGGCGATACACCGCGTTGTCCAGCCGGCGCTCGAGCAGGACGAGCAGGTTCTCACCGGTCTGTCCCTTGAGGCGCAGCGCCTTGTGGAAGTACCCACGGAACTGCCGCTCGGCGAGACCATACAGGCGCTTGACCTTCTGCTTCTCGCGGAGCTGCGTGCCGTAGTCGGACTGCTTGCGGCGACGGCTCTGACCGTGCTGGCCGGGCGCGTACTGACGACGCTCGTAGCCGCACTTGTCGGTGTAGCAGCGCTCGCCCTTGAGGAAGAGCTTCGCTTCCTCGCGGCGGCAGAGACGGCAGACGGGACCAATGTATCGCGACATCTTGGTTCTCTTCTCTCGAGGTCAGACGCGGCGCCGCTTGGGCGGCCGGCAACCGTTGTGGGGGATGGGGGTCACGTCGCGGATCAACGTGATCTTGAAA
Organism: uncultured Myxococcales bacterium; assembly: GCA_964593795.1. GTDB lineage: Bacteria > Myxococcota_A > Polyangia > JAHFDS01 > JAHFDS01 > JAHFDS01. The sequence continues at coordinate 4,200 of CAZQJC010000035.1, forward strand.
CCAGCAGCCTGCAGCGCCCGCAGCGCCGACTCGCGGCCCGAGCCTGGACCCTTGACGTAGACCGCGATCGAGCGCATCCCGTGCTCCATCGCCTTCTTCGCCGCGTCCTCGGCCGCCAGCTGCGCGGCGAACGGCGTCGACTTGCGCGAGCCCTTGAAGCCGCGCACGCCCGAGGACGACCACGCCACCACGTTCCCGCTCACGTCCGTGATCGTCACGACCGTGTTGTTGAACGTCGACTGGATGTGGGCGATCCCGCTCTGGACGTTCTTCTTGACCTTCTTCTTCGTCTTCGGCTTCGACATCTCAGGCCTTCCTCGGAACGCGCTTCAAACCAGAGGTTTGAGCAAACAAGATCACTCGGGCTTCTTCGCGCGCGCCATCTGGCCCTTGCGGGGACCCTTGCGCGTGCGGGAGTTCGTGTGCGTACGCTGGCCGCGAACAGGCAGGCCCTTGCGATGACGCAGGCCGCGATAGCAGCCGATTTCCATCAATCGCTTGATGTCCATGCCGACGTCCTTGCGAAGGTCACCCTCCACCTTGAACTCGGCATCGATCACGTCACGGATCTTGCGGACGTCAGCTTCGTCGAGCGCGTCGGTGCGCTTGTCGCCCGCCACGCCCGCCTTGTCGAGGATCTGCGCAGCGCGCGTCTTGCCCACACCAAAGATGTAGGTCAGCGCGATCTCGATGCGCTTGTTACGGGGGAGGTCGACACCAGCAATACGGGCCATCTCACATCTCCTACGGGTACCGGCTCAGCCCTGACGCTGCTTGTGCCGCGGGTTCTCGCAGATGACCCGCACGACGCCACGTCGACGGATGATCTTGCACTTGTCACAGATCGCCTTGACCGAAGCCCGAACCTTCATGACCTACTCCTGCTCAGCACGATCGGGCCGTTTTTCGTGACGGCCACGGAATGTTCGAAATGGGCCGAGAGACTGCCATCTTTCGTCTCGGCTGTCCACTGGTCATCTCTGACGACCACGTCCGGCCCACCTGCGTTGACCATCGGCTCCACCGCGATGACCAGGCCCTCGGAGAGCCTCTTGCCGGAGCCTGGCTTGCCATAATTCGGGACCTGGGGGTCCTCGTGCATCTGCCGACCGATGCCGTGGCCCACGAAGCTCCGCACGACGCTGTATCCCTTGGCCTCGACATACGACTGCACCGCGAAGCCAACGTCCCCGAGGCGGCTCCCCGGGACGCAGGCCGCGATGGCGCGCTCGAGGGAGTCACGGGTCGCATCCACGAGGGCCTTCGCGGCCGCGGACACCTTGCCCACCGGCACGGTCCGCGCGCTGTCCCCGCAGAACCCTTGGCGGAAGCAGCCAAAGTCGATCCCGATGATGTCCCCCTCGGCGAGCACCTCGTCCTTGCGAGGGATGCCGTGCACCACGACGTTGTTCACCGAGGTGCACAGCACCGCGGGATATCCGTGGTAGCCCTTGAAGGCCGACGTTGCCCCGAGCTGCTTGAGCTTGCGCTCCGCCAGCTCGTTGAGCTCCCAGGTCGTCACGCCCGGCTTGACCGCGTCCTCGAGCGCGTCGAGCACCTCACAGACGGCCTGGTTGGCATCGCGAAGCTTCGCGATCTCCGACTCCGTCTTGAGGTAGATCTTCATGCGCTGGCCGACGAGGAACATGTTCTTCCGGCCTAGGCCCCTGCCGGCACGGCAGCGCGCCGACCCCGGATACGCGGACCCTTGGGTCCGGTGAAGCCCTGGTACTGGCGGGTGATCAGGTGGCCCTCGATCTGCTGGACGAGGTCGAGCGCCACGCCCACGACGATCATGAGGCCCGTGCCGCCGAAGCTGAACGGCACGTGAAACCAGTCCTGCATGAGCGACGGCATGATGCAGACGACGGACATGTAGATCGCGCCGCCGAAGGTGATTCGCGACATCACGCGGTCGATGTACTCGGCCGTCTTCTTTCCGGGGCGGATCCCCGGGATGAAGCCGCCGTACTTCTTGAGATTGTCCGCCACGTCCACCGGGTTGTAGGTGATCGCCGTGTAGAAGAACGAGAAGAAGACGATGAGGCCGACGAACAGCGTGTTGTACTGCCAGCCACCGCGATCGAAGACGCTCTTGAAGTCCTGCATCCAGGGCGTCTGGATGTAAGTCGCAAGCTGGCCAGGGACCATCAGCACGGACGAGGCGAAGATGGGCGGGATGACGCCCGCCGAGTTCACCTTCAGCGGCAGGTGCGTCGTCTGACCCCCGTACATCTTCCGACCGACGATGCGCTTCGCGTACTGCACCGGTATGCGTCGGTAGCCGCGTTCGACGAAACAGATGAAGGCGACACCGGCGATCACGATGAGCGCGATGAGCAGCAGCGAGAAAGCCGTCATGTCCGTCTTGGCCTTCTCCGCCAGACGATACAGACCGCTCGGGATGTCGGTGACGATGCCCGCGAAGATGATGACGGACATACCGTTGCCGATGCCGCGCTCGGTGATCTGTTCACCGAGCCACATCAGGAACGCGGTCCCCGTCGTCAGCGAGATCATGGTCAGCAGCCGGAACCCGATGCCGGGGGTCGAGACCACGTCGCCGATGTGCTTGCCGAACGACGCGTGCTGCCCCTCGAGCCAGCGGGCGATGAAGTAGCCCTGCAACAGCGAGAGCAGCACCGTGCCGTAGCGGGTGTACTGGTTGATCTTGCGTCGGCCCTGCTCGCCCTCTTTGTTGAGCTTGTCGAGCTGGGGCGAGACGATGGTGAGCATCTGCAGGATGATCGACGCGCTCACGTAGGGCATGACGCCCAGCGCGAACAGCGACATGCGCTCGAGCGCGCCGCCCGAGAACATGTTGAACATCCCGAGGAAGCCGCCCGACCCGGCGCCGACGATCTCCTGCATGATCGTGCGGTTCACGCCTGGGGTCGTGATGAAGATCCCGAGACGGTACACGGCCAGCAACGCCAGCGTGAACAGGAGCCGCTTCCGCAGCTCCGGGATCTTGAACATGTTGACGATCGGGTTCGCCACGTGGCCTCGGGGGAGGTGCTTTACTCGGCGATGACTTCGGCTGTGCCGCCGGCAGCTTCGATCTTCTGCTTGGCGCTGGCCGAGAACGCGTGGGCACGCACGCGCAGCTTGGGCTGAGCGTCGCCGACGCCCAGGACCTTGACGCGCTCGACCATCGAGGCGCGCAGGAGGCCCACCTTCACGAGAGCCTCGGGGCTGACCTCGGCCGAGGCCGCGAAGCGCTTGGCGATATCGCGCAGGTTCACGATCGCGAACTCGACCGCGAACGGGTTGTGGAAGCCGCGCTTGGGCAAGCGCCGCTGGAGCGGCATCTGACCGCCCTCGAACCCGATTCGCGCGCCGTGATGACCGGTGCGCGCCTTCTGGCCCTTGACGCCCTTGCCCGCCGTCTTGTGCGTTCCCGAGCCGTGACCACGGCCGAGACGCTTCCGGTTCTTCGTCGCGCCCTCGTTGGGGCGGAGCTCGTGCAGCGTTGCCATCGTCCTACTCCCCCGCGGGTTCGACCCGGACGAGGTGCGAGACCTTCCGGATCATGCCGCGGATCGCAGCCGTGTCGTTGAGGACCACGATCTTGCCGATCTTGGTCAGACCCAGGCCACGGATCGTGTCCTTCTGGTCCTGCTTCCGATTGATGCCGCTGTGAAGCAGCGTGACCTTGAGCTTGAGTGCCATCGTCCGACTCCGCGTGTACCCCGGACTCTCGTCCCGGGTCTGGGCGGCTAGCCCAGAATCTGCTCCACCGTGCGATCGCGCTGCGCCGCCACCTGCTCGGGGCTCTGCAACTTCTTGAGCGCGTCGATCGTCGCGTGAATGACGTTGTGGGGGTTCGAGGTGCCGATGCACTTCGTCAGGATGTTCTGCACACCCGCGACCTCGAGGACCGGACGCACGGCGCCGCCGGCGATGACGCCGGTACCCTGAGAGGCCGGACGCAGGAGGACCTTGCCCGCGCCGAACTCCCCGAGCACGTCGTGCGGGATGGTCGAGCCACGGAGCGGGATCTTGAACAGGTTCTTCTTGGCCTGCTCGGTGCCCTTGCGGATCGCCTCCGGCACCTCGTGCGCCTTGCCGAGGCCAGCGCCGACGTAGCCGTTCTGGTCGCCGACGACGACGATCGCCGAGAAGCTGAAGCGACGACCACCCTTGACGACCTTCGCCACGCGGTTGATGAAAACCACGCGGTCGACGAGCTCACCCACATCCTCGTAGTTGATCATGCCTTCCTCAGAACTCCAGGCCTGCTTCGCGGGCGCCGTCGGCAACCGCCGCGATGCGGCCGTGGTAGATGAAACCGTTTCGGTCGAACACGACCTTCTTGATGCCCGCGGCGATCGCTCGCTTGGCGATCAGGGCTCCGACCGTCTTGGCCTTGTCGGTCTTCTTGGGCTTGGCGCCCTCGCCCGCGGCGGCCACGACCGTCGGCAGCTCGGGATCGAGCGTGCTGGCGGCGGCGAGCGTCCGATGCGTCGTGTCGTCCACGAGCTGGGCGTACATGTGCTTGGCCGAGCGGAACACGCTCAGGCGCGGCTTCTCCGGGGTGCCGTGCATGCGGGCGCGAATCGCTGCCTTCCTGCGGAGCCGCCCGTCCATCTTCGACTTCATGGCAAATTCCTTCAGCCGGCCTACGAAGCGCCGGTCTTGCCCACCTTGCGGCGGATCGTCTCTTCCACGTACTTGATGCCCTTGCCCTTGTACGGCTCGGGTCCCCGGAAGCTGCGGATCTTCGCGGCCGTCTGGCCGAGCAGCTCCTTGTCGATCCCGGTCAGGACGATGCGGGTCTTGTCGACCTTGGCCTCGATCCCGGTGGGGAGCGCGAAGTCGATCGGGTGCGAGTAGCCGAGCGCGAGCTGCAGCGCCTTGCCCTTGATCTCGGCGCGGTAACCGACGCCGTTGATCTCGAGCTCGCGCGTGAAGCCGGTCGACACGCCGGTCACCATGTTCTGCAGCAGCGCCCGAACAAGCCCGTGCTTGGCGCGCGTGGGGCGGTCCTCGGTGGCGCGCGCGACGAGCGCGGTGCCAGCGTCCACCTTCACGCTGACTCCTGTCGGCACTGGCCGCTTGAGCTCGCCCTTCGGGCCCTTGACCTTGAGCTCGGCTGCGCTCGCGGTGATGGTCACACCCTTCGGGATGGAGATGGGCTTCTTACCTACGCGGCTCATCACCACACCTCGCAGAGCACTTCGCCCCCGATCCCCTGCTTCCGCGCCTCACGGTCGGTCATGAGACCGCGCGAGGTCGTGAGGATCGAGATGCCGAGACCGCTGCGCACCTTGGCGATGCGGTCCTTGCCGACGTAGCGGCGACGGCCTGGCGTGGAGACGCGACGGAGCCCCAGGATCGAGGCCCGGTTGCGCGAGTCATAGCGCAGCGTGATGATCAGCGAGCCCTGGGGGCCGTACGGAGAGGCCTTGCCCCCCGCGTTCGGCTGGCCCGGGACGTTGGTCGCCACGCCCGTGAGGAACCCCTCCGCCTGCAGAAGCTCCGCGATGCGGTGCTTGAGCTTGGAGTAGGGGAGCTCGAGCTTCGTCTTCCGCGCCATCACGGCATTGCGGATACGAGCGAGAAAGTCGGCAACGGGATCGGTCATCGACATATTCGTTTCCTACCAGCTCGACTTGATGACGCCAGGAATCTCGCCGCGCAGCGCAAGCTGCCGGAAGCAGACGCGGCACATCTCGAACTTGCGCATGTAGCCGCGCGCGCGTCCGCAGATGTTGCAGCGGTTGCGGTGCCGAACCTGGAACTTCGGCACCTTCGTCTGAACCATGTCGACTGTCTTCGCCATGTCTCTTTCCTAATCAGGCCCGGAACGGCATGCCGAGGAACTTGAGGAGCGCACGCCCCTCGTCGTCGGTCTCGGCGGTCGTCACGATCGTGACGTTCATGCCCTTCACCTTGTCGATGCGGTCGTAGTTGATCTCCGGGAAGATGATCTGCTCCCGGATCCCCATCGAGAAGTTCCCGCGACCATCGAAGGTCTTCTGCGAGATCCCCTTGAAATCACGGACGCGCGGGATCGCGATGTTCATCAGGCGATCCAGGAACTCCCACATCCGCTCCTTGCGCAGCGTCACCATGCAGCCGATCTTCTGGCCCTGGCGCAGCTTGTAGGTCGCGATGGACTTCTTGGCCTTGGTCACCACGGGGCGCTGACCGGCGATCGCCGCGAGCTCATCGACCGCCACGTCGATGATCTTCGGGTTCGCCACGGCCTCGCCGAGGCCCATGTTGATGGTGATCTTGACCAGCTTCGGAATCTGCATGGGGTTCGTGTACTTGAACTCCTCCTGCAGCTTCTTCGACACCTCTTCGCGGTACTTGCGCTGCAGGCGTGGGAGCCCGCTGCGGGGGTACTTGGTGTCCGAGATCGTGGTCAGCGAAGGAGCCTTCTCCTTGCGCTTGCCCTCGGACTTCTTCTTCGGCTGCTCGCCTTCGGTCTTCGTCGTCTCGCTCATCGTCTTTGCTCGCCGTTTCCAGGTGTGTCCACCTGGGTCTCGGATTCGCTCGCTACAGCACCTCAGGCGCCAGCGAGATGATCTTCATGAACTTCTTCGCACGCAGCTCGCGGGCGACTGGCCCGAAGATGCGGGTTCCGACGGGCTCGTTGTCCTTGTTGATGAGGACCGCCGAGTTCTCGTCGAAGCGGATGTAGCTCCCGTCGTTGCGCGAGATCTCCTTCTTGGTGCGAACGATGACGGCCTTGGCGACCTCACCCTTCTTGACCTTCGCGTTCGGGATGGCTTCCTTGACCGAGACGACGATGACGTCGCCGATCGAGGCGTACTTGCGCTTGGAGCCGCCGAGGACCTTGATGCACATCAGCTTCTTGGCGCCCGAGTTGTCCGCGACATCGAGGACGGAGGTGGTCTGGATCATGGCTCAGACCTCCTCGGCCTTCTCGATGAGACGTTCGATGCGCCAGCGCTTCTCGCGTGAGATCGGCTTCGACTCGATGATCTCGACCCGGTCGCCGACCTTGTACTCGTTGCGCTCGTCGTGCGCCTTGTACTTCACGCGACGGACGACGTACTTCTGGTACGTCCCGTGCGCGACGCGGCGCGTGACGACGACCACGCGCGTCTTGTTCATCTTGTCGCTGGCGACGACGCCGATCAGCTTGCGGCGTGCCCCGCGGGCGGTCTGCGGTGCGGCGGTCGACATCGTTACTCCTTCGCCTTTCCGGCGGCGCGCTCGCCGAGGACCGTCAGGACGCGCGCGATGTCGCGGCGTGCCTTCCGGATCTGCATCGGATCCGCGATCGTGCTCGTGTGCTTCGTCATCTTGAGCTGGAAGAGCTGGCCCCGGAGGTCCGACTCACGGCTCTTGAGATCCTCGGGCGAGAGGGCCCGCAGATCCGTCAGCGAAAGTTCCTTGACCTCGTTCACAGCGCCTGCTCCCGCGTGATGACCCGCGTGTTGACCGAGAGCTTGTGGTGCGCAAGCTGGAAAGCCTGGATCGCCAGCTTGGGATCCACGCCCTCGAGCTCGTACAGGACGCGCCCGGGGCGGACCACGGCCACCCACTCCTCCGGGTTGCCCTTTCCTTTACCCATTCGGGTCTCGGCCGGCTTCTTCGAGACTGGCTTGTCCGGGAAGACGCGGACGTACAGCTTGCCGCCACGCTTGACGTGTCGCGAGATGGCGATACGCGCCGCCTCGATCTGGCGAGCGGTGAGCCAGCCGCACTCGGTGGCCTGCAGACCCACGTCCCCGAAAGCGACGTAGTTGCCGCCCTTGGACATTCCGCGCATGCGGCCCTTCTGCTGCTTGCGCCACTTGACCTTCTTGGGACTCAACATGACCGGTCTCCCGAATCTCTCTCTCTGGTGTCAGGCGCTGCTTACGGCAGGGGACGCTGGGTCCGCTGCGGGAGCACTTCGCCCTTGAAGATCCAGCACTTGACGCCGATCTTGCCGTACGTCGTCTTCGCCTCGGCGAAGCCGTACTCGATGTCGGCGCGCAGGGTGTGGAGCGGAACGCGACCCTCGCGGTACCACTCGTAGCGCGACATCTCCGCTCCGCCCAGGCGGCCAGAGCTCGCGACGCGGATGCCCTTGGCCCCGAACTTCATGGCGGTCTGCACGGCCTTCTTCATGGCGCGGCGGAACGCGACACGGCGCTCGAGCTGGGTCGCGATGTTCTCCGCGACGAGCTGCGCGTTCGTCTCGGCCTTGCGAACCTCCTGGATGTCGACGAAGAGCTCGTTCGACGAGAGCTTCTGGAGATCCTGACGGAGCTGGTCG
>CAZQJC010000036.1:0-65866 GCA_964593795.1 uncultured Myxococcales bacterium
GGATAATGACGGAATCCGTCCGCTGACCACCTGGTCTTGGTCTTGGTCCTGGTCTTCGCCTGCGTGGTTCTGGGGGCTTCGACCAGGACCAGGACCAGGGCCAGGACCAGGCCGGCGCAAAGTGACCGGCATTGGTTCTAGCCCCGGCGGATCCGCGCCAGCACCGCGCGCGCGGTGGTCGAGAGGCCCTCGGGGTCGCTCGCCGCCTCGAGCGCGCGGAGGCGCAACGTCGCGTCGAACGCGCCCAGGCGACCGGCCTCGTCGAGGTCGTGCCACGCGGGGTGGGCCTTCGCCCGGCCGTCCACGTCGCGCTCACGGTGCGCGCTCGTCGCCGCGGCGATGAGGCGCTCGCGATCCGCCTCCTTCATCGCAGGCCCCCGAGCGCGACGCCGCGCTTCTCGAGGCACGCCGCGAGCAGCTTGCGCGCGCGGCTGAGGTTCTGCAGGAACGTGTTCTTCTGCATGCCGAGTCGCTCCGCCAGGGTCTCGTCGGGCTCGCCGCCGCCGCTCGCGAGCCGCTCGCCGAGCACGCGCGCGGGCTGCTTCGGCAAGCGCTCGCGGCACTCGGCTACGTGACGTCGCAGCATCGGGTCGGGCGCCTCGGGGGTGGGATCGTGGGCCGGCTCGGGGGCGTCCTCGAGGGGCGTCCCGCGATGCCGCCGGGCCTCGTCGAGCGCGAGGTTGCGCGCGATGCGCGCGGCCACGCGGAGGAGCGCGTTCGGGCGCCCGTCGGGCTGCACGCGCGGCGCGATCTGCCAGGTGCGCAGGAGCGCCTCCTGGAGCACGGCCTCGGTGTCGACCCGCGCCGCGAAGCCGCGGAGGCCCTCGCGCAGGGGCCGCTCGGCGCCGGCGACCCAGCGCCCGAAGGCGTCCGGATCGCCGGCGGCGATGGCCGCGAGGAAGGTGTCGAGCTCGGTCATGCTCCCGTCTTCATGCGTCGATCACGATGACGAGGTCCGGCGCGAGGGCCAGCGTGCGCGGCTCGTCCGACGGATCCAGCGGCGCGCGCAGCGCGAGGCGCACGCGCTGGCCCGCGGGGACACGCCCCGCGCGCGTGGTGAGGCGCTCGTCGAGCTCCGCGCGCACCGTGCGCCCATCGGCGAGCGTGATGGTGACCGCGCCCGAGGGCGCCCAGTCGAGGTCCGCGTCGAGCTCGATCTCGATCACCACGCCGACCGCGTCCCGGCGCACCAGGCGCCCACGCAGCGCGGGCCGCAGGGCCAGCGTCTTCGCCTTGTCCGCGCGCTCCCGCTTCGGCGCGGGGCGTGCCGGAGGCGGCGGCGCCCCCGCACGGCTCTCCTCGCGCGCCTCCGGTGCGGGCGCCTCGGAGAGCAGCTCCTTTTCGTCCGCGGCCAGGTCGTCGGCGTCCTCCTCCGCCGCGTCGGGCATGAGCGCGTCCACCATGCGGCGAACGAGCCCGCCGATCGCGCCCATGCCCTTCGGGGCCCCCGCGGACGCAGGAGCCGGCGCCGCCATCGGCATCATCGCCTGCGCATACCCGCCCGCCTGGGTGAGCGACGCCGCGCCCATGGGCGTCGCCGGCGCGCGCAGGCCGAGGCCCTCCATGCTCATCCCGTACGGCAGCTCGTGCGGCATGCGCTCGCTCCGCGTCGGATCGCGCGGATCCACCGACACGTGCTCGTCGATGGCGACCCAGGACGTCAGCCGCGTCGCGATCTGGAACGCCTTGCCGAGGCGCGTGATCTCCGCGTCGGCCTCGCTCGCGTGCTGCCCCGCCGCGCGCGCCGTCTCGAGGTCCTCCACGCGCTCCCGCGCGAACCGCGTCGCCGCCGCCGCGCTGCCCTCGCCGCACGCCAGCGCCGGCACGGCGACGAAGGCCTCCCAGAGGCCCCCGGGGACGCGACCGCGCACTGTGATCGCGCCGCCCTCGGGGCGCAGCCGCACCGCCACCTGCGCCGGCGCACCCGCGAAGAGATCGGGCAGGCGCGCCGGTGCGTGCTCGAGGAGCGCGCTGCCCTCGAGCTCGAGGCCGACCACGAGCGGCGCCGCCGTGTGCGCGACCAGCACCCGCGCGGCGTGCTCGGGGTCCCCGCCGAGGCCGACCACGACCTCCGCGCCGCGGCCCGCGCGCGCCGCCGGCCCGGTGAGCGAGCGATTGACCGACGAGCCCACGCCGAGCGTGTGCAGCCGCGAGCCCGCCGGGAGCCGCGCGAGCACCTCCGCGACGATCTCCTGCTCGAAGCCGATGAGGCCGTCGGACACCAGCACCACCTGGCGCTGCGCGTCCTTGCGCAGACCCGCCATCGCCTCGAGGATGCCGCTCCGCATCTCCGTGCCGCCGCTCGCCTCGAGGCCGCGCAGCCACGCGTGCGCCGCGCGCCTGTGCGCCGGCGTCGCGGGCACGGCGCCGCGCTTCCACCGCGTCGGCCGGTCCGAGAACGCGACGAGCTCGAGCTGATCGCCCTCGCCGAGCGTGTCGATGAGGGCGCCGACCACGCGCCGCGCCTGATCGAGCGGCTCCCCACCCATCGAGCCCGACACATCGAGCAGCACGATGAGGTCGCGCGGCACCGCCGGGGCGCGGCCCGAGGGCGGCACCAGCGTCACGAGGCCATACGACGAGCCCGCGTGGGGACGCCCTGCGGCGGGCCGCCCCGCGTCGAGCGCGAGGCCCACGCGCGGCGCGGCCACAGGCCAGCGCACCACGACGTCACGATCGAGCCGCGCGGGCTCGGCGAGCGCGACCTCGTGCATGCCGCCGCTCGACGGGACCTCGCGGTGCGACTCGAGCGCGCGCGTCGTCAGCGCGTGCGACGGCGACGCGGGCGGCGCGGTCACGGCGTCGCGCACGAGGAGCGTGAGCCGCAGCCGCGGTCCCATCGGCGCATCGGCGACGTCGGGCGAGACGCGCGCCGCGTCGGTGACGCGCCCCTCGGCGCCCAGGAAACGCGGGGCCACCGTGGTCGGGAAGCGCCACTCCCAGCCGCCCTCGCCCGCCGCGCCCACGGGCGCGCGCCAGACGAGCGGCTGATCGATCGCGATCTCGCAGGTGAGCTCTGCGCCTGGCGGCACGTTGCCGATCTCCTGCGTGAACACGCTCGAGCGATCCTGCTCGACGAGCGCCGCGCTCCGGCCCTCGACGAGCGCGGCCTCGAAGCGCGCGCGCGCCGCGGCCCTGGCGTCGACCTCGCCGACGATGCGGCGGTCGCCGAGGCGGAACTCGAAGCCGCTCACGGCGCCGTCGGCCGGCAGCGGCAGGAGGTACGTCACGTGGAGCGGCTCGGCGTGGGGGTTCGCGAAGCGCTGGCGCAGCACCACGCGCGCCTGGCCCGCGCGGGCGTCCACGGCGAGCGCCGCGTCCACGAGGGGCAGCGCGCGCCCGTCCACGCTGACGAGGCGGGCGCCGGTCTCCGGAGCGATGTGGGTGCGAGTGGCAGTCGGCATCAGGGTCTCCTTGGTTGGGTTCCGAAGAGCCAACGAACGAGCCCCCGCGCCGATGACATGGAATCGACATCCTGCCACGCCCCGCCGGAGTACGATGGGGCATGTCCGCGCGGCACACGCGCGATCCGCACGAACAGCTCGATCCGCAGGCGCCCGCCGAGGCCGGAACGCTGCCGGCCGCCGCGTCGACCGGGCAGGCCGATGTCGAGCTGCCGCCCGGCACGATCCTGGCGCGGCGCTACGTGATCCGCTCGCGCCTGGGCGGGGGGGCGATGGGGCTCGTGTACGCGGCGCGCGATCGCGCGCTGGATCTCGACGTGGCGATCAAGGTGCTGCGGACGCGCTGGCTCGACGATCCCGGCGCCGTCGCGCGGCTGCACGCCGAGGTGAGGGCGGCGCGCGCGATCGACCACGCGGGCGTGTGCCACACGCACGACCTCGTGCACTCGAGCGGCCTCGTCTTCGTCGTGATGGAGCTCGTGCGCGGAGAGACGCTGGCGCAGCGCATCAGCGCAGGCCTTCCGCTCGAGGCGGTGCTCGATCTCTCGCGCCAGCTCGGCGCCGCGCTCATGGCCGCGCACCGCGCCGGGGTCGTGCACTGCGACGTCAAGCCGCAGAACCTGATCGTCTCGGGCGATCGGCTCGTCCTCATGGACTTCGGGCTGGCGCGCCTGGCCTCGCAGCCGGGCGTGCGCGAGCTCGCGGGGACGCCCGGGTACATGGCACCGGAGCAGGCGCAGGGCGGCGAGGTCGACGAGCGGACCGACGTCTTCGGCCTCTCGGGTGTGGTCTTCGCGATGCTGTCGGGTCGGCCGCCGCTCGTCGTGCAACCGGGCGAGACCACCGGGCGGACGCTCGCGCGCGTGATCTCCGAGCCGGTCGACCCCACGCTGGCGATCCGACCCGAGTGGCCGGCGGCGGCACGGCCGGCGCTCGAGCGCGCGCTCGCGCATGGGCTCGCGAAGGAGCCGGCGGACCGCGCGGACGGCGTGGAGACCTTCCTCGCGGAGCTCGTCGCCGCCTTCGCCGCGGCGGGCGTCGGCGAGCGGCGCACGCGCCGGTCCCAGGTGCCCGAGGACCGCGGCGAGCAGCGCGCCGCGACGGTGCTGCACGTGCAGACCGCGCGCCCGCACGCCGAGCTCTTCCGCGGCGCGACCGCCGTCGCCGAGGACGCGGGGGGCATCGTGGTCGCGACCGGAGCGCGGCACCTCGTCGCGGTGTTCGGCGCCGAGGCCTCCCGCGGCGACGAGCCCGTCGTGGCCGCCGAGGCGGCGCGAGCGGCGATCAAGCTCTTCGCGCAGGGCGGCGTCGAGGCGACGGCGGGCGTGGCGGCGGGACGCCTCGAGGTCGGCCGCACGGGGGCGCAGCTCGCCGTGCGCGGCGCTCCGCTCGAGGCCGCGCGCGGGCTGGCGGCCTTCGGCCTGGCCGGCGAGGTCCTCGCGGGGAGCGAGCTCGAGGCGCCGCTCTCCCGGCGCTTCGCCGTCACGCGCACCGGCGATCGCGTGGTCATCGGCAGCCGGCGCGCCGCCGACAGCGCGCTCGGGCCGTCCACGCTGCCGCTCCTCGGGCGCGATCGCGAGCTCGGCCTCATCCTCGAGTCGTTCGCGGGCGATGCGCCGATCGGGGGGGCGCTCGTGATCGGCCAGCCCGGCATCGGCAAGAGCCGTGTCGCCGCCGAGGCGGTGGACGCGCTCGAGCGCAGCGGCCTTCACCCGATCGTGGCGACGGCCCAGCGCGACGACGCCCTCGCGCCCTTCGCCGTGATCCGCCAGATGCTCGGCGGCTTGCTCGAGCTGACGGGCCCGGCGAGCGCCGACGAGATCCGCCGCCGCGCGATGCAGCGCCTGTCGGCCGGCGCGCGCCCGGGCGTCCCCTGGCTGGGCGGGCGCCTCCTCGACACGCTGGTGGCGCTCCTCGAGACGCGCGACGTCGATCGCGGGCCGGTCCTCCTGCCCGCCGCGCGCGACGCGCTCCTGCTCGCCGGCAGCCGCCGCCCGCTCCTCGTCGTCATCGACGACGCGCAATGGGCCGACGACGCGACGCTCGATCTCGTCGAGCTGCTGCTCGAGTCACCGCACCCGAGCGTGCGCGTGTGCCTGTTCGCGCGCCCCGAGCTGCTCGTGCGACGCCCCGCCTGCAGGAGGCGCGTGCCGCTCCTCATCGAGCTGCCGCCGCTCGGCCCCGACGACGCCTTCCGGCTCGCGCGCTTCGAGACGGCGGGCACGGTGGGCGCCGACGAGATGCGCGCGCTCGTCGAGGCCGCCGAGGGCAACCCGTTCTTCGTCGAGGAGCTCGCGCGTGGCGTCCGCGAGCGCCACGGCGCCGCCGGCCCGGCGCCGGCGACCGTCGAGCAAGCCCTGCAGGCGCGCCTCGACCAGCTCGATCCCGAGGCCCGGCAGGTGCTCCGCACCGCGTCGGTCCTCGGCCGCGACTTCTTGCGCGCGGATCTCCTGCACCTGCACGTCGCGATGGCCGCGCCTGGCACGCCGAGCGCCCTCGAGGCGCACCTCGACGCGCAGCTCGACACGCTGCGACGGCGCTTCCTCGTCGTCGTGCCGCCCGGCCCGGACGGCACCCGCCGCCTCATGCTCAAGCACCACCTGCTGCGCGACGTCGCCTACGCGGAGCTGCCGCCCGAGACGCGGCGGCGCCTGCACACCGTCGCCGCCCAGCCGCTCCAGGAGATCGCCGGCAGCCGTGCGGACCACGGAGGCGTGGAGAACCTCGTGCGCCTCGCCGTGCACCTCGAGGCGGCCGGCCAGATCGAGGAGGCGGCGTCGATGCTCGCGCTCGCGGGCGGCGTCTCCGAGGAGCTCGGCGCCCAGGCCGACGCGCTGCGCTGCTACGTGCGCGCGCGGGAGCTCGTTGGCGCGGGGAGCGACTTCGACCTCGAGCTGCGCTTCGGGCGCGTGGCGCTCGCGCTCGGCCAGAGCGCGCTGGCAGGCCCCGCGCTGCGGGCGATCGTGGACCTCGCGCCGAGCGCCGGTGACCGCGCCGAGGTCGACCGTTTGCTCGGGATCCTCCGGGAGCGCGCCTGATGCCCGGTACCCTCGCGTTCGAGCTCCACGACTCGGTGATGTTGCTCGTGCACCGGCGCGAGGCCCCGACCGACCCCGAGTGGGACGTCTACATCGGCGAGTGCAAGCGCCTCCTCGAGGAGGCGCCTTCGGGCCTGCGCGCGCTGGTCGTCACCGAGGGGGGCGGCCCCACGGTCGATCAGCGGCGCCGCCTGAACGAGATGCTCGCCGGGCGGGCGGCGCGCGCGGCGATCATCTCGGAGTCGATCATGATCCGCGGCATCGTCACCGCGATGTCCTGGTGGAACCCGCTCATCAAGAGCTTCCGGAAGCAGGAGCTGGAGCCGGCCCTCGCGTACGTCCAGCTGCCGCTCGCGGACCTCCCGCACATCCTCGCCCGGCTCGATGCCCTGCGTGCCTCCATCGAGCTGCCGCCCCTCCCTCGGACTGGTCCGACAATTTCTGGCCCGACCAACTCGACTTGAGCTAGGCTCGGCGCCCCTGGGGAGGGGTTCGAGCATGCTGCTGTTTCGGGTCGGGAGGACCGGAAACCGCGAACGGACGCGCATCATCGCGCGCGCGCTGGCGTTCGCTTCGTTGACCGCCTTCGGCGGTTGCTCCGACGGCCAGCCGTCGCGCGTCGGGCCGGACGAGCCGCCGCTGCCGCCCGGTCCGACCGCCGGAGACGTCGACCGCCCCGGCGAGCGCACGCCGGAGGCACCGCGTGGGAAGGGGCCGCCCTACCCGGTCCTCCTGCTGCACGGCATCGGCGGCTTCCGCCAGCTCGGTCCCATCGAGTACTTCCACCGGGTCGAGCAGACGCTCCGCGCCGAGGGCATCGAAGTGACCGCCGCGCAGGCGGCGCCCTTCGATCCGCCGGCGCTTCGCGCGCGGCAGCTCGTGGCCGTGGTGGACGAGGTGCTCGCGCGCACCGGCGCCGAGAAGGTCGTGCTCGTCGGCCACTCGCAGGGCGGGCTCGACGCGCGCGCACTGGCGCACCTGCGGCCGGGACGCGTGGCCGCGGTGCTCTCGGTCTCCACGCCGCATCGCGGCTCGGCGCTGGCGGATCTCATCATGAACGACACCGGGGCGCTCGGGCCCGAGCTCGCGGCGCGCGCGCTCGACCTCTTCGGCGCGGTTCTCTGGGCGACGCCGTCGTCGCAGGAGAAGGACGCCATCCTCGGGCTGACCCGCGCGGGCGCCGCCACGTTCGCCGAGGCCACGCCCGATCTCCCGGGCGTGCGCTACTACTCGATCGCGGGGCGGTCGAACCTGGCCGCCGACGACTCGCCCGAGTGCGTCGCGGACGGAAAGCCGCCCGAGTTCCTGCGCGCCTGGGCCGGCACGCTCGACATGGCGAACCCGATCGTGGCGCCGCTCGGCGCGGTGCTCGGTCGCGTCGAGGGCACCGCCGACGCGCCCGCGCCCAACGACGACCTCGTGACGGTCAAGAGCGCGCGCTGGGGGCGCTTCCTCGGCTGCATCCCGGCCGACCACCTCGACGAGGTCGGCCAGCCGCTTGGCGCCAGTCCCGGCAGCGTCGGCGGCGCCGCCTTCGACCACCTCGCCTTCTACCGCGGCGTCATAGCCTTCCTTCGCACCGAAGGCTTCTGACGCCCGCGGGCGCGATCGCCGAGGTCGGATGTGATCCGGCGCCCAGCCCACGGGCAGAGCGGCCGTCGCGCTGCTACCTTCCCCTCCGAGCGGCCTCTTCACGCATGCGCCTACACGGATGGATCACCTGCGCCGCGCTCGCGAGCACCCTCGCCTGCGCCCGCGCCCCGAAGCCCCTCGGCGAGGACGTCCTGCGCCGCCGCTTCCCCGACGCCGCGCTCGACGACGACGCCCTCTGCGCGAAGCTCTCTCGCCCCGAGCGGACGGTGTTCGACGATCGCGAGCCGCGCCTGCGGCGAAAGGTCGTGGTCTCCGACCTGCACTTCGGGCCGGGCGACTCGCGCGACGCGCGCTTCCGGGGTCTCGAGGACTCGTTCTTCGCGGACGACTGGCAGCGCTTCCTCGCGCACCAGCACGCGGCGGGGCCGACCGACCTCATCATCGCGGGTGATTTCCTGGAGCTCTGGCAGGTGGAGGGCGCGCTCGACCTCCTGCCCGCGCGCGACGCGAAGCTGCAATCCGGCGTGCCCGCCATGCTGGCGGCCGACCAGGACGGCGCGCTCGAGGCGCTCGCGCCGATCCTGTCTGCGCACCGGACCGAGCTCGCCGCGCTCGGGCGCTTCCTGTCCCAGGGCGATCACCGCCTCGTCGTCATCCCCGGCAACCACGACGCGGATCTCCTCTGGCCGAAGGTCCAGCTCGCGCTCGCGCGCGCGATCTCGCCCGCGAACCCGGAGCGCCTCGTCTTCGTCTCGACGGCGATCTACCGGCACGGGGGCGTCCACGTCGAGCACGGCCACCGCTTCGACGGCGCGAACCGCAGCATGACCGACCTGCCGCCGTTCGCCCCGGACGCGCGCGGCAAGTGCCGCCTCCTCGCGAGCTGGGGCCAGGTGTTCGTCTCCCGCTTCTTCAACGCGACCGAGCAGCGCTTCCCGTTCGTGGACAACCTCTATCCGGAGTCCGCCACGCTGCTCTGGGCCCTCGAGGACGAGCCCGACAAGCTCGCGATCGCCGATGCGGCGGGGCGGTTCGTGGACCTCCTCGTCTCCGAGCAGTCGCGTGGCCTGAACCTGTCGTTCCTCCGCGGCGCGCTCTCCGGGATGCTCGGCATGCCGACCGGTAAGGACGGCTCGCTGTCGTCGCTGCCGGGCGAGCTCGGCCAGCACCTGGTCGACAAGTTCTCGTCGAGCGAGCACGTGCTCGAGGTCCTGTGGAAGCTGGTCTCCGATCCGGGCATGGCGCGCGTGGCCCAGGCCGTCTCCGCGGCCGCGCGGGCGCTGCCCGACGGAAAGGCCGCCCTGCTCGCGCTCTCGCGGATCGATCCGGCGGACCTCGCAGCGCTGCGCGAGGTGCTGACGAGCGATCCGCTCGAGACCGCGGCGGCGCAGATCCTCGATGCAGCGCCGGCGATCTCGGTCGTGGTCCTCGGCCACACGCACCTGCCCGGCGGGACGATCAAGGTCGTGCGCGGCCGAAGCCGCGAAGGCCACTATGCGAACTCGGGCTGCTGGATCCCGGTGGCGCGCGTCGAGGACCTCAAGGCGCGCGGCGTGGCGTGGAAGGCGCTCGATCCGCGAGACCGCAGGGTCTTCCCGCTCTCGTTCCCGTCCGTCGTGATCGAGTACGCGGGCGGCGCGCCGAAGGCCCCGCGCCTCGCGCGCGGGGCGGAGGACTGATCAGGTCGGGACGACGGCCTCTGCGCGCGCGCGCGGCGCCGGAGACTCGGACAGGACGATGCTGAGCTCCATCACGTCGCACTCGCCGTTGCGCTCGAGGTGGACGTCGATCTGGCGCGCGTCCACCTGCTCGTACTTGGCGATGACGCGCAGGAGCTCTTCCTTGAGCTGCGCCAGGTAATCGCGGCCGCGGCCGCCCGAGTTGCCGCGGGCGACGATGATGCTCAGCCGATCCTTGGCCACGCTGGCCGAGGAGCGATTACGGCGAAAGAGATCGAGCAACGACATGGACGCCCCCTAAGAGCCCGAGGTTTGGGATCAAAGAACCTTTTCGGCTAACCGAAGAGCCGCTTGAGCAGGCCCTGCTTCGCCTCGATGAAGCGATGCGGGCGCTCCTCGCCGAGGAAGCGGTAGACGACGTCGAGGTACGCCTGCGCCACATCCGTCGTCTCGTCGAGGATCGCCGGCGTACCGCGGTTCGACGCCTGCAGGACGGCCTTCGACTCGGGGATCACACCGAGGAGCGGGATCCCGAGCAGCTCGAGGACGTCCTCGACGCCGAGCATCTCGCCCTTCTTGACGGCGTTCGGCGAGTAGCGCGTGAGCAGGAGGTGCGCCTTGACCGGCGGGAGATTCTGCTCCGCGCGCTGCGTGCGCGCGTCGAGCAGGCCGAGGATGCGGTCCGAGTCGCGCACCGAGGACACCTCGGGGTTCGCGACGACGACGGCCTCGTCGGCGAAGTACATCGCGAGCTGCGCGCCCTTCTCGATGCCGGCGGGCGAGTCGCACAGGATGTACTCGAACTCCATCTGCTTGAGCTCGTCGAGCACGCGCGCGACGCCGTCCACCTCGAGCGCGTCCTTGTCGCGCGTCTGCGAGGCCGGAAGGACGTAGAGCGTCTCGAGGCGCTTGTCCTTGATCAGCGCCTGGCGCAGGCCCGCCTCGCCGCGCGTGACGTTGACGAGGTCGTAGACCACGCGGCGCTCGCACCCCATCACGAGGTCGAGGTTCCGCAGGCCGACGTCGAAATCGATGGCCACCGTCTTCTTGCCGCGCGACGCGAGCCCGGCTGCGAGGCTGGCGGTGGAGGTCGTCTTGCCGACGCCGCCCTTTCCCGAGGTGACCACGATGACTTTCGACACTGGAGCCTCCTTGGCTGACTTCGCGATCGCCGACCCGCCCTGCTGATCGGCTTGGCCCCCATCAAGACGCCGAAACGAGTCAGGCACAAATTTTTTTCATGCCGGGCGCACTGTGGTCGCGCGGATTACAGGGGCCGGATCGGGCTCGGGCTCGGGCTCGGGCTCGACGGAGCGGAGACATCCGCCTCTCGAGGCGAGCGCAGCGAGCCGCAAGGGCGTCCCTCGCGCAGCGAGCGAAGACGCAGGGAGGGGGGCCCAGTTGGGTCGCGCCGAAGGCGCGCAACGCATGACTTGCCCAACTGGGGGAGGGGCGGCGCGCCCCTCCTGGTGGCCGGCTTCCAGCCGGCCACTCGCAACTAAAGCGCTTCGACGGCGCAGCGATCGCCGTCGAGGAAGATCTGCACGGACTTGCCGAGGAGGGACTTCGGGATCTGGTCGTGCATCAGGTACGTGCCCGCGATGGACACGAGCTCGGCCTGCAGGTGCTGACAGAAGATGCGCGCGCTCTCGTCCCCCGTGGCGCCCGCGAGCGCCTGGCCGCGCAGGATGCCGTAGACGTGCAGGTTGCCGTCGGCGACCACCTGCGCGCCGGGGTTCACGGGCGCGAGGACGACGAGGTCGCGGTCGCGCGCGTAGACCACCTGACCGCCTCGCACCGGCGTGCGCCGCGTGAGCGCGCCGACGCCGCCCTCCGCCGCCGCACGCACGACGCGCGGGCGCTCGGCCCGCTCGGGCTTCGCCGCGGGCGCAGGCGCGGGGGCCGGCGTGGCCGCGCGGGGTGCCGGCTCGGCCGACGCGGCCGGTGGCCGACTCCGCCCCGCGCGCGCTTGCCCGCGCAGGAGGCCCAGGCCCGCCGAGCGCACCGCGTCCTCGAGCTCGGGCGCCACGTGCTGCGCGGCCACCGGCACCAGCTTGAGCGCGCGCAGCCCCGAGATCAGGCGATCGAGCGCGAGCGGCGCGTCCCCTGGGACGCGGCCGAGGTCGATCAGGATCGGCGCGTCCGACAGGAACTCGCCAGCCTGCGCGAGGTGCGTCCCGAGGTACGCGAGCACCGCGTCCGCGGACGAATCGAGCACGCGGAGCACGGTGAGCGGCGCGATCGAGCCCTTGAGCTCGCACGGCTCGCTCGATTCCGCGGTCCTGCGAGGCTCGCGCGGCGGTGTGGCGACTGCGTTCACGGACATGGCGGCCCCCGGCAGTGAGTTCTCCCCGGATGCTGGGGCAGCCCACGGTGCGGCGCAAGAAATCGGCCTGGTTCCGCGCGCGCGGCGGAGCGACACTCGGGGGACATGATGCCGCTCAGCCCGTCCGACGCGTTCTTCCTGTGGGCGGAGCAGCGCCGGCAGCCCATGCACGTGGCGGGGCTCCAGCTCTACACGGCGCCGGCCGGGTCGTGGGACGACCACGTCCAGCGCCTCGTCGAGTCGATGCGCAAGCACGTCACCGCGCGCACGCCGTTCAACCTCAAGCCGGTCTTCAAGGTCGGGCACTGGTTCTGGGAGGAGGACGAGGACTTCGAGCTCGACTACCACCTGCGGCACTCGGCGCTGCCGCGCCCAGGGCGCATCCGCGAGCTGCTCTCGCTCGTGTCGCGCCTGCACGGCGCGCTCATGGACCGCAGCCGGCCGCTCTGGGAGCTGCACCTCATCGAGGGCCTCGCCGACGGGCGCGTCGCGGCCTACGTGAAGGTGCACCACGCGATGTTCGACGGCATGGCCGCGGTCAAGATGCTGCAGGCGGTCCTGTCCGAGGACGCGGAGGAGCGTCGCCCGCCGATGTGGGCCCAGGAGCGCAAGCGTCGCGAGGCGCCGACCGACCTCGTGGCCGCCCCGCGCGAGGGGGGTCTCCTCGGCTCGGTGCTCGACGCCGCGCGGCTCGGCGCGCAGATCCTGCCCGGTGTGGGCAGCGGCCTGCGGGAGGTCTTCCGCGGCTCGAGCCAGGTCGACCCCGTCGGGGCCGCGCCGTTCCAGGCCCCACCGACGATCTTCAACGTGCCGATCTCCGGCTCGCGGCGCTTCGCCGCGCAGGCGTACGACCTCGAGCGCATCAAGGCCCTCGGCCGCGCGGCCGGCGCGACGCTCAACGACATCACGCTCGCCATCTGCGGCGGCGCCCTGCGGCACTACCTCGTCGCGCGGGACGCCCTGCCCGATCGGCCCCTCGTCGCGATGGTGCCGGTCTCCGTGCGCGGCGACGACGGGCCGGCCGAGGGCGGCAACCAGGTGTCGATGATGCTCGCGAACCTGGCCACGCACGTCGCGGATCCGCTCGAGCGCCTGCGCCTCGTCACCGAGTCCACGACGATGGGCAAGCAGCGCCTCGCCGGGATGACGCGCGTCGAGCGCCTCGCGTACGGCGCGGCGATGGGCGTGTCGATGGGCCCGGCGCTGCTGACCGGCTACGCCAAGAAGCGCCCGATGTTCAACGTGGTGATCTCGAACGTGCCTGGGCCGAAGAAGCCGCTGCACATGAACGGCATGCGCCTCGAGGAGATGTACCCGGTGTCGATCCCGTTCGATTACCTGGCGCTCAACATCACGATCAACAGCTACGTCGACCAGCTCGGCTTCGGCTACACGGCGTGCCGGCGCGCGGTGCCGGCGCTCCAGCGCATGCTCGGGCACACCGACGAGGCGGTGCGCGAGCTGGAGGCGGCGCTCGCGACCAGGTCGACGGCGGCGAGCGTCGCGGCCCCGCCGAAGTAGCCCTCAGAAGTACGCTTGCGCGCCCAGCATCGCGAGCGGCGTGGCCGAGATGAGCTCGCCGGTCACCTCGAAGATGGTGCCGAGCTCGAGCGTCAGGCCGAACACGCGGCCGAAGCGCCACTCGTAGCCGAGCACGCCCCCGATGGCCCCACCGATGGAGGTCTGGCTCTCCGGGGTGGTGGCGCTCTTGCGATGGCGCACGATCGCGACGCCCGCGCCGCCACGAGCGTAGAGGTGCGGGTCCACCGGCTCGACGAAGAGCTGCACCGTCAGCAGCGCGTGCTGGACGAGGAGGCGATCCGCGGCGCCCGGCGCGCGGTTCACGCCCGCGACCGTCAGCGACTCGACGAAGAGGGCCACGTCCTCCGTGAACCCGCCGCCGATCCGCAGATCGAGCACGCCGGCCACGAGCCCGCCACTGCCGTAGCCACCGTCGTCGAGATCCGGTGAGACGGGCCGGCCGAGCCCTCCCCCGAGCCCGACGACGAAGCCGCCGCGCTCGTTCCGGCCATGCTCCGGGTCGGACGCCGACGCGGAGCGTGGGACCGCCGCTCCGAGGGAGAGGGACATCGCCATCATCGCCATCACCAGGAGCGACTGGGCACGCACGCCCATCACTCTATCAACTGGGGACGCAGACCATCGCGCTCGCGTGGCCCGTGGGACGCACGGCGCAGCTGTAGCCCGTCCGGCAGGTGGCCCCAGCGCACGTGGCGCGGCAGCGCGGCGTCGGGTCGACCACGCACTCGGCCCCACCCGGGCAGTCGTTCGCGTGCTGGTTGCAGCCGTCGATCGAGCAGTAGCCGCCGGGGTGCCCGGTCGTCAGGCAGGCCGCGGTGCCCGCGCTGGCCGAGGGGCAGTCCCCCGCGGTCGTGCAGGCATCGCCGATCCGCGCGACCCCGGCGCCCGCACCGCCAGCGCCCGCACCACCCGCGCCCGCGCCGCCAGCACCCGCACCACCCGCGCCCGCACCACCCGCGCCCGCACCACCAGCGCCCGCTCCACCCGCGCCCGCGCCGCCAGCGCCCGCACCACCCGCGCCCGCCCCGCCCTGCCCGCCCGGGATCTGCACGGTGACCTCGTTCGAGGGATCCGAAAGCACCGATCCGCGCATGCCGTGGACCATGTACGTGTAGCTCGCGCCGGGCACGAGCCCCGTGTCCAGGAACTCGGTCGCGTTGGCGGGCGCCGTGGCCGACAGCGTCATGTAGGCGTCGCTGCCCTTGCGGCGCATGAACATGAAGTGCTCCTCGTCGGAGGAGTTGTCCTTCCAGGTCAGCCGCGCACCACCCGTGACGGCCTCGACGCGAAGCATGGACGGCGCCGCCAGCGTGCCCGCCGGCGTCCCGGACGAGTCATCACCGCAGCCGGCCAGCGTGCAGCCGACCACCAGCAGGACTGCCTTCATCTCGATCGATCTCATGCCCCGTGCTTACTACACGCCGCCGCCGCGGAATTGACCGCCGGCAGGTCCCTCGCCTGCCTGCCGGCCAGGCACCACACGGCCGTGGCCGCGCGCCTCGTTTGCCCTGCGAACGCTCTGACGGGTAGGGTCTCCGCATGCGACTCGCGCTCTGTGCCCTGCTCCTCGCCGCGTGCGCGTCCAGCCCGCCGCCCGCGCCGGCCGCCGCACGCTCGGCCGCCATGACCGCGGCGCCCGCCGCCGACATCGCCGATCCCCCGTTCACCGTCGAGCAGATCCGCGCGGCATCACCGGCCGGACGGACCATCGACTTCCAGATCACCGCCGAGGGCGCGCCCGCCGTCAGGCGCCGCATGAGGTTCACCGCCGTCTCGCCCACCGAGGCCGAGGTGGAGATCTCCATCCGCGACGACAAGGACCAGCCGGTCGGGACGCCGCAGGTCGGCAAGAGCACCTGGGCCGAGCTCCACGCGCACGCGCACTTCCCACGCGCGTCCACCGTCGTCGCCGAGGAGTCGGTCACCGTGCCCATCGGCACGTTCACCTGCAGGAAGTACACGGTGACGCACGCGGAGGTGAGCCCGCCCCGCATCGATCGCTTCTGGTTCGCGACGGACCTCCCGGGCCCCCCCGTGCAGTTCTCGACCGAGGTGGGAGGAAAGGTCGTGATGCTGACGCGCATGGTCGACCACGTCGCGGGGAAGTGACGCCAGACGACCTCGAAGCGACGCCCGGTGCCCCCGGGGCGGATTTCTGTTGACTCGAAAGTGAATAGCGTTCACTTTGTGAATGTGATTCACGAACAGCCCACGCCCGCCGCGATCCGGCGCCGCGAGAAGCGCAGCGAGGACTTCCTCGCGGCCGCGATGGAGCTCGTCGAGGCCGAGGGCGTCGAGGGGCTGACGATGGCGCGCCTCGCGCAGAACCTCGGGCTCGCCGTGGGCGCGATGTACCGGTACTTCCCGTCGAAGGACGACCTCCTGTCGGCGCTCGAGGTCCGGGTGCTCGACGATTACACCCGCTCCCTCGTGCAGGCGCTCGCGCAGCGGCCCGCGAGCTCGCAGGTGCCCGCGCTGGCGCGGATCTTCTTCGCGCCCCGGCACTACCACCGGCACCTCGTCGCCCACCCGGCGGTCCGGCGCCTGCTCTCGATCGCGCTGGCCGATCCCCGGCGCCTCGTGGCCGACCCGCAGGCCGAGCAGATCGCGCTCGCGTGTCAGCGGCTCGCGCTCGTGCTCGGCGGCCTCTTCGCCGACGCGGTCCGCACGGGCGCCCTGCCCGACCGGCCCCCTGGCGAGCGCGTGCTCACGTACTTCGCGTGCACCCAGGGCGTCGTGCAGCTGGAGAAGCTGCTCGCGCGCGCCGGCGGCATGCCCAGCATCGACACCCTGCTCGACGAGTCCACCGCCGCGCTGCTGCGCGGGTTCGGTGCGCGCGCCGAGCTCGTCACCAGGGCCCACAAGCTCGTCAAGGAGACGCCATGATCACGCTCGGACTGTGCTCGCTCGCCGGTGCCTTCGGATGGACGTTCACCGAGTACGCGCTCCACGCGTGGCATGGCCACCGGGCGCGCGGCAGGAACGAGTTCTCGCGCCAGCACCTCAAGCACCACGCGCAGAGCGGCTACTTCGCGCCGCTCGATCTGAAGCTGCGCATGGCGATCCCGATCGGGCTCGCCACCCTCGCGCTCGCCATCTGGGTCGGCCCGCTCGCGATCGCCGCCTGGGCCGGCTTCTTCGGCGCCTACACGTTCTACGAGGTCCTGCACTACCGGCTGCACGTCGCGACGCCCATCGGCGCCTACGGGCGATGGGCGCGCCGCCACCACTTCTTCCATCACTTCGGAGACGCCCGCACGAACCACGGCGTCACGACGCCGCTCTGGGACGTCGTGTTCCAGACGCTCGCCGAGCCAAGGCCCATCCAGGTGCCGAGGAAGTTCGTGATGCCGTGGCTCGTGGATGGCAGCGGCAACGTCCGCCCCGAGCACGCCGGCACCTTCTCCCTCGGCCGGTAGCGCCCTGTCGCTTCCAGGGCACACCCGTTGACACAAGGCGGCACACAGGCGGACGATACGCCGCTGTTCGCAGGCCGTTCGACGGTCGCACGAACCTTGCAAGCAGCGCGAAGGACGCATGGCTCGTCGGCTCCGAGTGATCGCCCGAAGCACCCCTGCACCCCGAGGTCGCCTCGCGCTCGCGCTCGCGCTCGCCGCCGCGTCCAGCTCCTGCACCGACGTCCGCTTCGTGCCGAGCAAGTGGTCCCCGCAGGGAGTCCAGGTCCGGTACGCCCAGCAGGAGGACCTCACCGTCCTGTCGTGGTCGGTGGAGTGCAAGGACTGCGGCGGCGATCTCGTCTTCGAGCTGGCTGACGCGGCAGGGCATTTCGCCCCGATCGACTTCCAGGCTGCCCCGTATCCGAGCGGCCCCTACGACTGCGAATTCGGCACCTGCGTGCAGCTCGTGATGCGGGGGCGGCTCGCCCGGCTGTCGGGGCTTGCCGCGCCCGTGCGCAGCCGGCATCGCGACGAGGGCCTGTTCCCGGGCGGCGCCGCGCGGCAGGAGACCCTGGAGTCCTTCCGCTGCAGGGACACCCGGCAGGGCGACGTGCCGTGCCGCTCGATGTCGCCCGTCGTGACGTTCTCCGCGGACAACAACACGGTCACGATCGACCCGCAGGATGCCCTGGTCGCACCGGGCCTGCGCCGCCAGGTCGCCTACGCGATGTGGCCCACCACGACCGGCAACTGCGACGCCGAGGCCAGGCTCGCGTGCGACGCGGGCACGCTGACCAAGGACGTCCATCCCATCCGCCCCCAGACCTGCCTGCGCGGCGGCGTGCAGCCCCTCGAGGTGACCGAGCCGGGGAACTACTGCGTGTCCGTGCGCGGCGTGCCCAGGGACGGCAAGGACAGCACGCGGTTCACGACGCTCGCGATCACGGTGCCGGAGACCGCGCCCGGCGAGGTCACGTACACCCCCGCGGCGCAGTCGTCGCCGGTGCTCGTGCAGATGTTCCTCGATCTCGAGGAGGCCGACGGCCCCACGTGCGACGCGCTCCGCACGAGCCTGCTGACCGCGCTGCGGGGCGCGCTCTTCACGGCGGATCCGCAGTTCCTCGAGCTGCCGCTCGTCGAGCTGTCCCCCGGCTGCAAGCAGGCGCCGGAGCGCACGTTCGACAGCGACGGCGTCGCCGCTCGCATCACCGACGAGATCGTCCGCCGCTCGCAGGGCACGGGCGTGCCCCAGCGCTTCCTCCTCTTCTATGCCAACAACTCCGCCGGCGCCCCGCCGGAGCGGCTGCTGGCGCAGCTCGCCGAGCTGCCCGTCCGCGTCGCCAACGCGGTGGGCAACCCGCGCGCCACGTACACGTGGGTCGCCGCGAGCGCGGGCGTGGCGGCGCTCCCGGCGGACGTGCGCACCGACTTCGCGGACCTCCTCGGCTCGATCGACAAGGTCGTGGGCTCCACCTTGCCCTTCCAGAGCGGCCTTTCGTCCGCACCCACGCCGCTGCTCGATCCGATGGCCGTCGCGGACTGGGAGCGCGCGCGAGCGTTCGTCAAGCTCTGCCGCGCCGCCCTGCCGGCCACGCTGGCGCTCGGGGACTCGCCCGCGAACACGACGTCCGTCGCCATCACGTCCCGGCTCCCCCCCGGGGTCCTCGTGGACCTCCGCACCGAGGTGACCGTGCCCAGAAGCGAGCTCATGCAGCGTCAGGTGATCGTTCCGTTCGAGATCTGCGGTCGCTTCTGCGATCACCCCGCCCTTCCGGCGGCGGGCACGCGCCAGGACACCGAGGTTTGGCGCACGTCGAGCCGTTGCGTGCGCGACGCGCAGCCGAGCGAGGGAGCGGGCGGCGTGGGCGGAGGCGGCTCGTGAGGCTCGCCGGAGCCGTCGCCGCGCTGATCTCGCTCCTCGCGGGCACCGCGTGGGCCGAGGACGCGCCGGTCGTGACGCAGCGGGTGGACCGGCGCTTCGTGCAGAAGACCGGCCACGCGCAGCTCTCGCTCGGCCTCGCGTACCTCGCGCGCGGCGACTTCTACCGCAACGTCGGCCTCGAGGGGACGTTCGCCTACTGGCTCGACGAGGCGTTCGCCCTCGAGGCGCAGGCCGCGCTCTACAACGCGGGCGACACCGACGCGACCGATCAGGTGCGGCGTGACCTCGGCTTCGTGCCGAACGCGCACCGGGAGCAGGCGATCGTGACCGTGGGCGGACGCTGGAGCGTCGCGTACGGCAAGGCGCTCGTGGGCAAGGACAGCATCATCCACTTCGATCCGCAGGTGTTCGCGCACGTCGGGATGCACTCGGCGGAGGACGCGATCGGCCCGATGGCGGACGTGGGCCTCGCCCTCGGCGCGCGGCCGAAGCGCTGGCTCGAGCTGCGCCTCGACTTCGCCCTCGTGCTCCAGGCCGAGGAGCGGCGGGACGGCTGGGCGCCCATCCTCGGCTACAAGCCGCTCCTGTCGGTGGGGTTCATGCTGTGACCCTGGTCAAGCTCGTGGTCCTCGTGTGCTCCCTGCTCGGACGCGGCGAGGCCGGACAGGCGTGGGTCGAGGTCGGGCGCTGGCTCGACGTCGCGCCGCGCACGGCGAACGAGCCGGCGGTGCAGTTCGTCCTCGAGCTGCTCGCGCTCGCGCGCTGCGAGCCGCCGTCCTCGCGCGGCGCCTGGACGAGCGGCGACATCCGCAGCGCCTGGCGACTGCCGCGGGCCCACCTCGAGCTCGAGCGGCTGCGCGTCGCGTCGCGCGTGCCCGCGTGGGCGCAGCACCTGCGCTGGGAGGTCCCGGATCCGGGGGCGAGCGCGGCCATCGTGTGGCCGGCCACGGAGGAGCGCTGGGACGACGAGACGCCGGTCATGAGCGTCGTGGCGAGCCGCTGCGCCGGTGCGCGCGCCGAGGAGAACGCGGCGCAGCTCGCCGATACGATCTCGGACCTGCTGCGCTGGATGCCGACGATGGCACCGACCCGGGCCGCCCTGACCTTCGAGCTCGCCTTCCTGCGCCATCGGCAGGGCGCGTTCGAGGCCTCGGAGAAGCTGCTCGTGCGCTTCGGCGGCGAGCTGTCCGAGTCCGAGCTCGCGCCGGACGAGCGGCGCCAGCGGAGGGTCCTGCTCGCGCTGGCGGCCGCCGAGCTCGGCCACGCGACGATGCAGCACTGGCTGTACGCGCGGGCGCTCGGCGCCGACGCGTACCTCGACGCGCAGGCGATCGCCGCGGGGCTCAAGCAGGGTGGCCTCGCCGCGCTCGATCGCGCGCGGGAGCTCGCGGAGCAGCGTCAGGGCGAGCACGACTGGTTCCTCTCGCGCGCCGCGCTGATCGCGCTGCGCCTCGGCGACGAGACGCGCTTCTTCCAGCTCACGCGCAAGCTCGTCGGCGGCAAGTCGCGGGCGCAGGTCCTGGCCTCGGCCGAGGCCAGGGAGCTCTTCGACCTCGCGGCGCGCTGGATCTCGCGGCGACGCTTCGACGACGTCACGCTCGAGCTCGTGGAGTCGCTCGGGCCCCCGGCGCAGGTGCGCGAGCGCCTCGAGGCCGTGGCGCAGACCGCCCAGCGGCACGCGGGCCTCGACAACTCCGGCCCGGTGTTCGCCGCCGCGGTGTACCGCTGGCTCATCGCCCACCCGAAGGGCACGGCGCCGCCCATCTCGCGCTGGAAGGGTCGCCTGGCGCTGGCCCAGCTCGCGGGCGGGCAGACGGCGGAGTTCTGCGCGACCTACGGCGAGCTCGCCACGACGGCGCTCGAGGAGGCGCGCGGAGAGCCGGAGCGTCAGCTCCTCTACGTCACGCGCGACGCGGTGGCCTTCGTGGGCGACCGGCCGGCGCACGAGGCGGCGAGCTGCATCGTCAAGGCGCTCCGGCCGCTCCTGACCGACGAGGCCCGCGGCCGCGGCCGCACGGAGCTGGCCGAGCTCGAGCGCGCGCTCGTCACGCACGCCCCCGCGCCGAGCGCCGCCGCCAAGGCCGCGCCTGACAAGGCCGGTGGCGCGCCGGAGGGCGAGCCCACCCGGGCGGAGCCCCAGGAGCGCGCCGCCGCCGCGCGCGTCCTGGCCGAGCAGCTCGGAGGCGCCCGCAACCCCATGCTGCTCGGCGAGCTCGAGATCACCGCCGCCGCCACCGCCCTGCCACCGCCGATGGAGCTGCCGCTGCCGCCCCTGACGGGGGCGTCGTCGCTCCTGTGCCTCCCCGACGGCGAGCGCGGCTGCCGTCGCTGGGAGGGCCCGAGCCCCTCGCCCGTCCAGCTCGCGGTGTCGCCATGACGGCGCTCCTCACGCTCGCGCTCTTCCTCGCGCCGCCGGCGACGCCCGATCCGTGCGCGACCGATCCGCACTGCGCCGCCGAGCGTGCTCGCGAGACCAGGGAGCTGCGCCGCCGCGCCGAGTACCTGGAGGCCCTCCGCGCCTTCACGAGCGCGGCGCGCGAGGCCGAGCTGGCGGCGGTCCCCATGCGGGAGCGCAAGCCCTTCGGCGCGGACTTCATGTACACGACGCACATGCCGAAGGCCTCGGCGCTCTTCGGCTACACGCTCGCGTGGCCGGTGCGGCTCGAGGCCTTCGTGGGCGCGGGCGCCTACTCGCGGCCCCTGAACGACGTCGCCGTGCGTGTCTTCGAGGGGAGCCACTACGGGTTCCAGAGCCGGGTGTTCTTCTCGAAGGGCATCCTCGCGCCCTACGCCAACGCGGGGCTCGGCTGGTCGACCGGTACGAACGCCGTGCACATTCGAGACAACACGACGGACCAATGGGTCTCGCTGAACTCGTCGTTCCACACGATGTACCTCGGCGCCGGCCTCGACCTGCAGTGGGAGTGGCTGCATGCGGCCGCCGGCTACCACATGGCCTGGTCGTACTACCAGCAGGTGTACTTCCCCTTCACCCACGATCAGCTCCCGGAGCAGGTCTCTTACTTCGACAGCTTCCTCAAGGACGCCATGCACGGTCTCTCGTTCGAAGTCGGCGGGCGCTTCTGATGCGCGCCTCGCTCGTGTTCTCGCTCCTGCTCTGCGCGAGCGTGGCCTCGGCGCAGCCGAAGCCCGCCACGGGCGGGGAGCCGACGTCTCCCGCGGCGGCCAGGTCGCTGCCCGTCGCCGAGGTGCCGCCGAGCCCAGGAGCGGTGTCGATGGCGGAGGTCCTGACGCGCAGCCAGGACGGCGTGTCGGTCTCGGTGCTGGTGGACGAGCTGCTCGACGAGCTGGCCTACCAGCTCTCGAAGGAGGACGCGCGCCCGCTCTCCGCGATGGCGGTGCGATCGGTCAAGGTCTCGCCGAACCTGCGCGCGGACCTCGCGCTCTCGGCCGAGACGCGGCTGCAGGCGCGCCTGGCGAAGACCACGCACATCGCGCAGGTCGTCTGCACGGACTGTCGCGCGCTGCGCTCGCGGGTCGAGAACGGCGAGTGGGTGGTCTCGCTCGGCGTCGTCCGCCAGGCGGACCTCCGGCAGCTCGCGGAGGACCTCGGCGCGCAGACCTTCCTCGACGTCGACATCCAGTACATGCCGGGGCCGCAGGATCCTCGCGTGACCCTGGCCGCGCGCGCCTTCCGCGCCACCGACGGGCGCCTGCTCTGGTCCACGTCGATCCGGGCGGACGAGACCACGCCCGCCGTGCTGCGCAGCGGTCGCAAGCCGCAGTCGCGCGAGGAGCAGCTCCTCGAGCTCGAGCGCAGGCTCGAGGGGCACGCGCGCTTCGTGCAGATGCTCTCGGTCGGCGCGGCCCTCCTGCCGTACGACTCGCCGAAGGGCGACGTCGGCGGCGAGACCTTCGCCTACCAGCTCCAGGAGGCGTTCGGCGAGCAGCAGCGCCACTACTTCGGCCTTCGCGCCGAGTTCTTCCTCAACACCGATCGTCTCCAGGTGGGCATCGTCGAGGGCGCGTTCTCGTGGCGCGCCACCGAGAAGAACCTCAACTGGGGCGAGCTGCGGCTGAACGCCTCGGCCGGCGCCGTCATCGGCGACACGGCCCAGACGCCGCTCCTCGAGGCGGGGCTCGACTACCTCATCCGCTTCCGCTTCAGCGTGGGCGCGGGTGCCCTCTACATCGTGCCGGCGAAGTTCGGCGCCTTCGACCTCGGCGGCTTCGGGCTGCGCGCGCGGGTCGGGTTCAACTTCTGAGGATGGACATGCGTTCGGCAAGAGCACTCGAAGCGGCACTCCAGACGGCCTCCCTGTTCGTCCTCGTCGGCCTCGGCGGCTGCGCCACCCCGGCGCGGCACACGATCGCGCTCACGCCCGAGGAGGCGGAGCGCTGGGGCCTCCTGCCCTCGGCGCAGGCGCGGCCGCAGCGGCACGTCATCCGCATGAACGACGGCCAGCGCGAGTGGGAGGTCGAGTTCCCCGAGGCCGCCACCGGCTACGAGGTGCGCGTGCCGCTCCACGGCGCGTCCGAGACCGGCGGCGTGGCGGCCGCGACCAAGCAGCGCGTGACCGCGGCGGACCGCGAGATGTTCGAGGACAAGACCGGCGGCAAGACGCCGAAGACGAGCTACCTCTCGGGCATCACACGCGTGCGGGACTTCTACAAGGCGCGCAACTACGAGCTCGCGCTCGTGCACGCGGTCGACCTCGAGAAGGAGTTCCCGAACGACGAGAAGCTGCTCGCGATGAAGGGCTCCATCTACAAGAAGCTCGGCCGCACCAAGCTCGCGCGAGAGACCTGGGAGCGTGTGCTCCAGATCAACCCCGACAACGCGACCGTGGCCGAGGCGCTGCGAGAGCTGGGCGAGAAGTCGGACGAGTCCGAAGGCGGAGGTCGCTGATGCACGTCATCCTGGGTCTGGCCATCCTGGCCGGCTCGCTGTGGGCCGGTCACCGGTTCAGCTCGGCCACGTTCGGGGGTCTGCTGCACCTCGGCTCGGCCCTCATCCTCGTCGCCGCGCCGATCGGGGCCGCGTTCATCGCGTACCACCTGCGGACGCTGGGCGCGTGCGTGGTGTGGTCCTTCAAGGCGCTCTTCGGCAAGGGCGGCGGCGAGAAGTCGCGCCGGATGATGCTCGAGGACCTCTACGCGTTCGGCCGCGCGGTGCGCGCCGGCAAGGCGGTCGAGGCGAGCGAGGTGCTCGAGTGGACGCAGGAGCCGCTCCTGCGTGACGCGGGCCCGCTCGTGCTCGCCAAGACGCCGGGGCCCCAGGTCGCCGAGACCGTCGCGACGCTCGCGTACGCCCGCATGGCCGAGATCCGGTCGGCCGAGGAGGTGCTCAAGACCCTGTCCAAGGCCGCGCCGAGCTTCGGCATGGTCGGCACGATCATGGGCCTCGTGGACGTCATGAGCAACCTGCAGGACTTCACCAAGCTCGGGCCGGGCATGGCGCTCGCGGTCATGGCGACGCTGTACGGCCTCGTGCTCGCGCAGGGCGTGTACGTGCCCCTCGCCACGGCCGTCGGAGAGCTCGGCCAGCGCACCGCGGTGGCGTCCGAGCTCCTCGGCGCGGGCCTGGCCGCGATCGCCGATGGCCGCTCGATCTACGAGCTCGGCCTCCTGGCCGGTCAGCACGGCGGTCAGGAGCGCGCCGCGAGCGAGGCCGCCCCCGTGGCCAAGGAAGGGGAGCGTGCGGCATGAAGATGACCCCCTGGGACAAGATGAAGGGCCAGGATCACGAGGGGATCTGGCTCATCTCCTATGCCGACATGATCACGCTGCTCCTGACCTTCTTCGTGGCGCTGCTCTCGACCGCGAAGATCCAGAAGCACCGGCTCGAGCAGATGTCGAACGCGCTCAACAAGAAGGCCACCGAGAGCCAGCTCCAGCAGCTCGAGCGCAAGGTGGAGAAGTGGGTGGCGGAGACCAAGATGCAGGACAAGGTGCAGCACGAGCTCGGCGAGGAGGGCCTGCGCGTCCAGTTCACGAACGCGCTGCTCTTCGAGAGCGGCAAGGCGTCGCTGACGCCCGATGGCCTCGGCGTGGTCGATCGCTTCCTCGGCATGCTCGCGGCCGTCGATCCCACGTACCAGATCCGGATCGAGGGGCATTCGGACGACGTGCCGATCTCGACCGGACAGTTCAAGTCCAACTGGGAGCTCTCCACGGGGCGCGCGATCGAGGTGCTGCGGCGCTTCGCCGACAAGGGCGTGGCCAAGGAGCGCATGTCGATCCAGGGCTTCGCCGACACACGGCCGGTCAAGCCCGTGGTCGCCCCCAAGAAACTGGACGAGCGGAGCCAGATCGCGTTCCTGCGATCGCTCAACCGTCGCGTCGTCATCGTGGTGCACTGACATGAGCCTCCTCTCGACGATGGTGCTCGCGCGGCTGCTGCTCCTGGCGGGCGATCCGGACATCCTGGCGGGCGGGTCCGCGGCGGTGAGCGCCGAGGCCAAGCGCACCGTGGAGCTCGAGGTGCGGAGCACGCTGTCGGCGCTGTGCCCGCGGCAGTGCGAGCTGGCCGACGTCAAGGTGCGCGTGGCGCCCAAGAAATCCCCCGTGGGCGCGACGCCGGGCTTCGAGGAGCTGTCGGCGGAGTCCAAGGAGTTCGAGGTCTCGAGCGTCGAGATCAACGTGATGATCGACACGCGCCTGACCGGCGACTTCCGCGCGGGGCTCAAGGAGGTCATCGAGCGGCGCCTCGCCGGCCAGGGCATCAAGGCCCGCGTGCGCGAGAACCTCATCAAGATGCCGCTGTCGCAGGAGCTGCCGCAGCCCCCGCAGGCGATGCCGCAGATGCCGCAGATGCCGCAGATGCCCCGGCCCGCACCGGAGCCGGAGCCGCGCCGCGCCGCGCCGCAGCCGGAGCCGGTCAAGGCCGAGCCGGTCGAGCGCGGCCCGAGGGCGCTCGATCGCGTGCTCGACGCGCTGCCGCTCCTCCTCGGCCTGCTCCTCTGCGGCGGCATCGTCGCGTACACGCTGCGGCAGTACGCGCGCATCCTAGAGCGGACGCAGGGCGGCGCGGGCCAGCAAGCCGAGCTCAAGGCGCTGCCCGAGAAGCAGGCCGATCCGAAGGTCGAGGAGCTGCGCGTGGACCGCGAGCTCGGCCTCCTGGCCGCGCGCCTCGAGGAGAGCCCTGCCCTGCGGCGCGAGCTCTTCGTCTCGTGGCTGCGCGAGGCCGAGCCCGACGAGCTCGCGACCGCGTTCTCGGTGCTGGGGCCCGGCGTCTTCGCCGAGGTGCGCAGCGACGCCGAGTGCGCCGAGGGCCTCGAGGCCGTGGCGGACTACATCG
Source organism: uncultured Myxococcales bacterium (assembly GCA_964593795.1). GTDB lineage: Bacteria > Myxococcota_A > Polyangia > JAHFDS01 > JAHFDS01 > JAHFDS01. The sequence continues at coordinate 26,124 of CAZQJC010000036.1, forward strand.
CGGAGACCGAGCCCGACCTCACCGTGGCGGCGAAGCTGCGCCTCGCGGCGACGCTGCGGCGGCGCCTCCTGCACGTCCAGATCCGGCGCGGCGGCGGCGGCGTGGCGGACGCGGTGGCGAAGCTCGCGTCGGTGGACGCGCGCGCCTTCGCGGCGGCGCTCGCGCTCGAGGACGAGGAGGTGCAGGTGGGCCTCCTGCGCGAGGCGCCGACACGGCTGCAGCAGGCCGTGTTCGCGACGCGCTCGACGTCGGAGCAGGCGCGGCTCGTGCGGCTGCTCGTCGCCCCGAGCAACTGCTCGGTCGAGCGGCTGCTCGGCGCGGCGGAGCGGATCTCGTCGCAGGTCGGCGCGCAGCACGTGTCGTCGGGTCAGGTGGCGGCGGCCAGTGGCCTCCTCGAATCGGTCGAGTCGGCGCAGCGCCGGCGCATCCTCGAGTCGCTGCAGACCTCGGACGAGACCGCATACCGCGGCCTGCTCGCGGACCTGGTGACCGAGGAGACGCTGACCGGCCTCGGCAAGGACGTGATCGGCGCGGCGTGCCTGCGCGTGGGCGTGGGTCCGCTGGCCCTCGCGATCGCGTCGCTGCCGGCGGCCATCGGCCGGCACGTCGCGAACAGCCTGACGGCGCAGCAGGCGCGCGCGGTCAAGGAGGAGGCCGAGGCCCTCGGGGGCAGCCGCTCGGACGCCGCCGTGCGGCAGCTCCTCGTCGAGGTGCGGCGCGAAGCCCGCGCGCAGGGCGTCGACCTCTACGCCATCAACCACCGCGTGCTCGGTGAGCTCGTGCGTGGCGGGGGCGCGGTCGCGTGAGCCCCGTCGATCGGCGCCTCGACCGCCGCATGGCAGAGCGCCGCGCGCTGCCGCCACACCGTCGCGCGCCGGAGCGCCGCGCCACGTGGGTGCCCTGGGCGCTCGCCGTCGTCGCGGCGGGCGCGCTCGGCTTCGTGGGCGGCGGCGCGCTGCAGCCCCACTGGCTCGGCTCGAAGGTGGCCGCGGTCGAGCCCGCGAAGTGCCCCGAGGCGCCGGTCTGCCCGAGCTGCCCGCAGCCGCCCGCCAAGACGCATGCGGGAAAGCGGATGAGTCGTGACGGGCTCGCGGCGAAGGAGTCCGACGTCGTCGCGCTGCTCGCGCGCGAGCAGCCGGCCGAGGAAGGCGCCGAGGAGCCACGCGCGGAGAAGCCGCCGAAGGCCGAGAGGCCCGGCAAGCCCGAGAAGTCCGCCGCGCCCGAGCGAGGCGGCAAAGCGGAGAAGGTCGCCCGCGGAGAGGCGAGCGCCCCTCCGGCCAGCGACGCGCCGCGCTCCGGCCGCGCCGACAAGGCCACGCCACCCGCGGCCGCGGCGTCCGACAAGCCCCGGAGCAGGGACGAGATCGAGGAGCCCTTCCAGGACGCGTCGAAGGAGGAGAAGGCCACGGAGCCCGACAAGGCCGAGGACAAGCCGCCCGCGTCGATCGCGTGGCCCGAGCCGTCCGCCGAGCCGGCCGCCGCCCGCGGCAAGGTGCGCCTCGGCCCCACCGAGGAGGAGGCGCGCCTGCGCGTGTGGCTCGCCGAGCGCGCCGAGGCCCTGCGCACGTGCAGCGAGCAGGGCCGCCACGGACATGGCCTGCTGTCGCTGGACGTCGAGCAGAGCGGCAAGGTGAAGAAGGCGCGCCTGATGGCCAAGGAGGGCATCCCCGCGAGCGTCGAGCGCTGCATCCTCGAGCGCGCGCGCGAGCTGCGCCCGCCGGTCAAGACCGAGAGCCGCCTGCTCGTGAACCTCAAGATGTGATCTCCGGCGCGCGGGGGGGTGCGATGATGCGCCCATGAGAGCCCTCCCCGGCATCGCCTGCGCCGCCTGCCTCCTCGCCCCGCTCGTCGCGTCGGCCCAGGGCGCGCGCCTGACCAAGCACATCACGCTCAAGGAGGAGGCCACGCGCGAGCTCGAGCTGCTCGACGGAACTGGGCGGTACATCAACCTCTACTACACCGCCTTCGAGCAGGTGAGCCCGCCGACCAAGGCGACCGCGCGCCTGCTCGACACGCAGAGCGGCGAGGTGCTCCAGGTGGACCTGCCGCTCGCGGCGCTGGTCAGCCGGCACAAGGCGCAGTTCCTGGACGGCAGCCCCCTCAAGACCAACAAGCTCGGCCGCGTGCTGCCCGACATCGAGATCCAGCCCGTGCGCTACGACGGCAAGGCGCTCGTCGCGGTCCTCCGCCAGTACCGCTTCGGCCCCAAGGTCTCGGAGGGCTACACCCAGCTGCGCTACCTGCTCGCGCAGTGGGACCTTCCGGCCGGGACCGTGGACCGCGTGACCTTGATCGCCGACGTCCCGAGGGGCGGGCACCTCTCCCGGCTGGCACTTTCCGGCGACGGCAAGACGCTCTGGTACTTCATCGACGAACGCGGGACGAGTGCGCGCGTCCTCCACGTCAAGCGCTTCGACGTCGAGGCCGGTGTGAGCAAGGACGTGCAGAAGGTCGAGCTGCCCCTCCGCGAGAAGAAGGCGGGCACGCGCAACTTCGCCAGCCGGGATCTCGCCAAGCTCGCGCTCATCGAGTACTCGGAGCAGGAAGACAACCCGCCCGCGATCCCGTACAAGGGCGCGATCGTTGACACGGCGACCGGCAAGATCGTCATGTTCGACGCCCCGTGGACGCCCTACGGAGTCGACTTCGATCGGGCCGGCAAGCGCATGGCGCTCGTGAGCAACCAGGCCGGCACCGTGCAGCTCCTCGACGCCGAGACGGGCAAGGAGCTCACGAAGGTCAAGGGCGGCAAGAAGGTGCAGCTCGCCGGGTTCTCGAAGACGGACAGGTGGTTCTACCTGCTGACGTCCACGCTCGCCGGAAAGACGATGGACGCCTACGCGGTGCCTTCGCTCAAGAAGAAGTCCCTGCCCGTCGGCAAGATCGTGCCGGGATCGAAGTGCTTCGACGCCGAGGGCAGCGTGTTCGCGCCGGATCGCTCGTGGGTCGCGACGTGGGCCACCGCGCCCAAGAACGGCGTCTGCTGGAGCGACAAGACCGCAGTGGACATCATCTCCCTCGACTAGGGGCTGTCCACCCCCGCCCACCAAGGGATCACGCGCGATTGACGGGGCGGGGCGCCGGCGCGAGGAGCGCGGCGATCTCGGCGTGGCCCTGGCGCTGGGCGAGGTCGCGCGCGGTCAGGCCCCCGTCCGCGCCCTCCTCGTCGGTCCGCGCCGACGGGTCCGCGCCCGCCGCGAGGAGCGCGCGCACGATCTCCGCGTGGCCCTGGTAGGCCGCGCACATGAGCGGCGTGCGGCCGCCGTCGAACTGGATGCCGGCCCGCGCGCCGGCCGCGAGGAGCATGCGCACCACCTCGAGGTGCCCCTGGCCACAGGCCTGGCCGAGCGGCGGCCACCCGACCGAGTTCGCCTGATCCACCTTCGCGTGGGCCTCGAGGAGCGCGCGCACCACCTCGACGTGGCCGCGCAGCGCGGCCCACGACAGCGCGTCCATCCCGCGATCGTCGGTGGCCTGCACGTCGGCGCCCTCGGCGAGCGCGGCGCGGACGGCCGCGGCGTCGCCGTCGTGGGCGGCCTTGATGAGGCGCGCGCCGGCGTCCCCGAGGTTGCGCGGAGCCGGCTCGACCATCTGCAGCCGGTGCGCCTGCAGCAGCTCCACGATCTCGCGCTTGCCGGCGCGCGACATCGACGCGACGGTGAGGACGTCGTCGAGCTGACGCTCCGAGCCGGCGCCGCCGCGGGCGAGCAGGTCGCGCACGATGTCCGTTTGCCCGTCGCGCGCCGCGAGGTGCAGCGCGGTCATGTCGCAGTAGCCCTTTGCGAGCACGTCGGCGCCGCGATCGAGCAGCGCCGCGACCACGTCCCGGTGCCCCGCGCTGGCGGCCGCGCAGAGCGGCGTGTTGCCGAGGTCGTCCTTGGCGTCGAGCCTCGCGCCCATTTCGAGCGCCACGAGGACGACGTCGAGGGAACCGAGCTCGATGGCGAGGAAGAGGTTGCGATCCGCTTCGGTGGCATCGGGCTTGGACATGGGCCAAGCTTACGGCTCGACAAGCGGGGCGATCCAGCGCACTCTCCGGGCCCTTCACGTCCCTTCTTTCAACCGGCCCGCCACACGCGGGCACCCAGCAATCGAGACCAAGCTCTTGTCCACCAGCCCCGATCGTCCGCTCTCGTTCTCCGACCTCCGCCTCATCGAGCCGCTCGCGCGCGCCGTCAAGGACGAGGGTTACACCACGCCGACCCCGATCCAGGTGGCGGCCATCCCCGAGGTGCTCTCGGGCCGCGACCTCCTCGGCCTCGCGCAGACCGGCACCGGCAAGACCGCGGCGTTCGCGCTGCCGATCCTGCAGCGCCTCCACGCAGCCGGGCACCGCCCGCACGGCGAGCGCCCCATCCGCGTCCTCGTGCTGACACCGACGCGCGAGCTCGCCACGCAGATCGGCGACAGCTTCGCCGCCTACGGGCGCCACCTCGGCTACAAGCACACCGTGATCTTCGGCGGCGTCGGCCAGACGCCGCAGGAGCGCGCGCTCCGCGCCGGCCTCGACATCCTCGTGGCCACGCCCGGGCGCCTGCTCGACCTGGCGCAGCAGCGCTTCATCCGCCTGCACCACCTCGAGATCTTCGTGCTCGACGAGGCGGACCGCATGCTCGACATGGGCTTCATCCACGACGTGCGCCGCGTGATCGCGCTCCTGCCGCCGAAGCGGCAGACGCTGTTCTTCTCGGCGACGATGCCGCCCGAGGCGCAGAAGCTCGCCGACGAGCTGCTCGTGAACCCGGCTCAGGTGGCGGTGACCCCCGTCTCCTCCACCGTCGACAAGGTGGATCAGTCGGTCTACTTCGTGGAGAAGGACGACAAGCGCCACCTGCTCGTGCACCTCCTGGCGCGACCGACGACCAAGCGCGTGCTCGTCTTCACGCGCACCAAGCACGGCGCAGACCGCGTCGCCAAGCACCTCGATCGCTGCCACATCAGCGCGGCGGCGATCCACGGCAACAAGAGCCAGAACGCGCGCGAGCGCGCGCTCGAGGGCTTCCGCCGCGGCACCGTGCGCGTGCTCATCGCGACCGACATCGCGGCGCGCGGCATCGACGTCGACGGCATCACGCACGTCGTGAACTTCGACCTGCCGTTCGTCCCCGAGACCTACGTGCACCGCATCGGCCGCACCGCACGCGCGGGCGCGACCGGCGAGGCCTTCGCGTTCTGCGAGATCGAGGAGCGGCCGCTGCTCGCGGACATCGAGCGGCTCATCCGCCTCGACGTCCCGGTGGTGACCGACCATCCGTACAAGTCGCCCACGCCCCCGCCCGCGCAGGGCGGGAGCACCCGCCGCGGGCCGTCGGGCAGCTCGGGCCCACGCCCGCAGCAAGGGCGCGGCCACGGCGCGGGCGGACACGGCGGCGGCGGCGGGCGGCCCGGCGGTGGAGGCGGCGCGGGGCGGCCCGGTGGTGGGCGCAAGCGGCGCGGCCGTGGCGGTGGCGAGGGCGCGGGCGCGCCCGGTGGCGGCGGCGGTGGACGCGGACCCGGCGGCGGTGGACGCGGACCCGGCGGCGGTGGACGTCGCGGTGGACGCGGGGGCGGGGGTGGCGCTGGTGCTGGGGGCGGCGGCGCCGCGGGGGGCGGCGGCCGCGGGCCGGGTTCGGCGAGCTGGGGCCGTGGCCCCGTCGGCGGCGGCTCCTAGGCAGAAACGCCTGGGTCCACCGCCGACCCCCACTGCCCAGGCGAGGGGGGCGCGGCCTATTCGTTGGGGTTGATCCTGCGGAGCCGCGCCAGGACGTCGGCGATGTCGTCGGTCGAGTGGGCAAAGCGCCGGGGGAGCTCGGCGGCAGCCGCGACGAGCTCGGCCTTGACCTCGTCGGCGGTCTGCGGCCGCGCGGTCGCGTCCTTCTCGAGGCAGCGCATGACCAGGGCCGTCAGGCGCGGCCCACACTTCTGCAGCCGGCTCGAGGTGCGCGGCTTGCGGGACAGGTGCGCCTCCTGCTGCGCGGCCGTCTCCTCCGCCTCGAGGTCCCACGGCCAGCCGCCCTGCGTGAAGACCTCGTACATGATGAGCCCGAGGGCGTAGAGATCGACGAGCGTGTCGCCCTCCTCGCCCCGGAGGCGCTCGGGCGCCATGTAGCGCGGCGTGCCGCCCGTCCGCAGGGGCGCCGCGTCGAGGTCGACCCCCTCGATCTTGAGCGGCACCCGCGCGATGCCGAAGTCCATGACCTTGGCGACCACCTGCCCCGACGCGTAGAAGGTGAGGAACAGGTTCTCCGGCTTGAGATCGCGGTGCACGATGCCGCGCTTGTGCACCACCCGCAGGGCGTCGGCGATGTCGATGAAGATCCGCAGCGCGTCCGGCACCGTCAGCGGCGTCGCGGCCTGCAGCCGGTCTCGCAGCGACTGCCCCTCGAGGAGCTCCATCACGTAGTAGGGCCGTCCGTCCGGCAACTGGCCCCCGGTGAAGATCTGGATCACGTTCTGGTGCTTGAGGAGCCGGGGGATCTGCGCCTCGAGCAGGAAGCGCGTCTTGATGTCCCGGTGCCGGACGTACTCGCGCTTGAGCAGCTTGATCGCGACCTCGCCGCGCGTCCGGGCGTCCATGCCCACGTACACGAGGCCGAGGCCGCCCGCGCCGAGCAGCCGCGTCACGAGGTAGCCCTCGATCACGTGACCGATGTCGCGCTCGTGCTCAGGGCGCCCGGCCCCCGGATCGGACGGCAGGACTTGCGTGGCGATCTGTGACTGCGGGACGACGTCGGCCTCGCGCCCGGCGGGCTCTGCACGGATGAGCTCGTGCATGGGCATCGCTTGCAGGCCCCGCTGCGGGGTCGTGTACGGCACGAGGCCCATGGGCGTCTGGGCGGGAGCCGACGGCTGCGAGGAGCCCTGCGGCGAAAGGTCAAGCACGTCTTCTGGAACGACCAGCGTGAGGTCGTAGCTGGCGTGGACCACGGAGGGCGTGCGAATCGGGATGCCCTGCGAGTCGACGCGCCTGCGTGGCGGGGCCACGCCGGCCACCAGGCGGACGTGGCGGCCGCGCTCGAGCAGGCGATCGCGGATGCCCTCCGCGACGGCGGGACTGCCGAGGCGCTCGCCCCACGCTTCGGGCTCGCGGGTCGAGGTGACGATGATCGAGCGGCGCTGCAGATGTCGCGCGTGGATGACCGTGAAGATCCGCTCGACCGCCGCGGGGCCATACGCGACGCCCGCCAGATCGTCGATCACGAGGAGGTCGACCATCGAGAGGTCAGCCAGGCGGTCGGCGAGCGTCGCTTCGTCGGCGAGCGCCATGATGAGGCCGTCCGCGGTGAAGAAGCGCGCCTCGAATCCGTTCTTGATGGCGCGATCCGCGATGGCCACCGCGAGGTGCGTCTTGCCGCTCTGCGAGCGGCCCGACAGGACCAGGCTCCGCCCCGAGCGGATGAAGTCGGGCTCCAGCGCGCCACCCAGGTTCGCCACCCGGCGGTCGGTCTGGCCGGTGAAGTCGAACTCGGCGAGGCTGCGCGCGAACGGGAAGCCCGCGCGCTGACGGAAGATCTCGATCCGAGCCGCCTCGCGACCCGCGGCCTCCTCACCCAGCAGGTAGACCAGGGCGTCGTCGATGGACCAGCCTTCCACCGTGGCCCGTGCGCGCAGCTCACCTATCCGCCTCGCCGCATGAGTCAGGCCCATCTGGTGGAGCGTCTGCTCGAGCCAGGTAGGCAGGTCGGTCAGCATGCCGTGTGGCGATGTTATGCCATCACGCCACGCCGCGTCACGAACGTGGGCCCGGACACGTCTTCTGCAGCGCAACACGTTGACACCGCCGGAGCGATCTGGAAGGTTCACCGGATGCGTTTTCCGGCCCGTCTCCTCCTCTGCGTCGCGTTCGTCGGCGCCTGCTCCAACAGCGGCAACGATGGCGACGGAGGGCGCAGCGGCGGCGGCAGCGGCCGAAGCGGATCCGGCGGGGAAGGCGCGTCCTCCGGCAGCGGCGGCGCGGGCATGGGCGGCGCGGGCATGGGCGGCGCGGGCATGGGTGGCGCGGGCATGGGCGGCGCGGGCACGAGCGGCGCGGGCATGGGCGGGGGCATGATGCCGCCCGTGGTGATGGAGTGCCCCGGAGCGCCGGCTCCGGCGGCCGGCTGCACGGTCACGGCCGGCGACGCGAGCAAGCTCCTCGTCGGCACGGTGCTGACGCCGGGCATGGTCTTCCACGGCGGCAAGGTCCTCGTCGATGCGGCGGGCGTGATCTCGTGTGTGGGCTGCGACTGCGCGGCCGGCGGCGCGACGCAGATCGTCTGCCCGAGCGGCGTCATCTCGCCCGGCCTCATCAACACGCACGATCACATCACGTACACGCAGAACTCGCCGGGCACCGACAGCGGCGAGCGCTACGAGCAGCGCCACGACTGGCGCCGTGGCCTGCGCGGCCACACCTCGCTGCCGGCCCCCGGTGGCGCGTCCCAGGTGCAGGTCCAGTGGGGCGAGCTGCGCTTCTTGTTCGGCGGCTCCACGTCGATCGTCGGCTCGGGCAGCGCGCCCGGCTTCCTGCGCAACCTCGACAAGTCCGCGCAGGAGGGGCTGAACCACACGGCCGTCCACTTCGAGACGTTCCCGCTCGGTGACACGGGCGGCCAGCAGCTCACGAGCGGCTGCGGCTACAACTTCACGAGCACCGCGGCCAACATCGCCAACGACCGGTCGTTCGAGCCGCACATCGCCGAGGGCATCGACCAGGCCGCGCACAACGAGTTCGTGTGCGCCTCGTCGATGGACGGCGGCGGCCAGGACCTCGTGCAGCCGCAGAGCGCGTTCATCCACGCGGTGGGCCTGCTCGCGCGCGACTACGGCGCGATGGCCGTGGACAACACCGGCCTCATCTGGTCCCCGCGCTCGAACGTGCGCCTGTACGGCGACACCGCGCAGGTCACGACGGCCGCGCGCCTGGGCGTGCAGATCGCCCTCGGCACCGACTGGACGCCGTCCGGCTCGATGAGCCTGCTGCGCGAGCTCAAGTGCGCCGACCTCCTCAACCAGACCTACTACGACCACTTCTTCACCGACGAGTCGCTGTGGATGATGGTCACCGCGAACGCCGCGGCCATCACCGCCACCGACGACGCGATCGGCATCCTGGCCGCGGGCCGCACCGCGGACATCGCGATCTTCGACGGCAGCGCGCGCGCGGATCACCGCGCCGTCATCGAGGCCGAGGCCAAGGACGTCCTGCTCGTCCTGCGCACGGGCAAGGTGCTCTACGGCGACGCGGCCACGGTGGACGCGGTGGCGCCCGGCTGCGATCACGTCGACGTCTGCGGCGCGATGAAGTCCGCGTGCGTGATGGGCGAGGTCAACATGTCGTACGACCAGCTCAAGACCGCCGCCGGCGCCAGCAACTACCCGGCGTTCTTCTGCGGCACGCCCGACAACGAGCCGACGTGCGTGCCCAAGCGCCCCGCGTCCGTGTCCGGCTCCACGATCTACACGGGGCAGCCGTCTGCGACGGACGCGGACGGTGACGGCATCCCGGACGCGATGGACAACTGCCCGCGCGTCTTCAACCCGGTCCGGCCGCTCGACGGCGGCATGCAGGCCGACGCAGACGGCGATGGCATGGGCGATCCGTGCGATCCCTGCCCGCTCAACATGGGATCGATGTGCACGCTGCCGAACCCCGACGACTCCGACGGCGACGGCGTCGCGAACGCGATGGACAACTGCCCCATGCAGCCGAACCCGGCGCAGGACGACATGGACATGGACGGCAAGGGTGACGCCTGCGACGCGTGCCCGATGCAGGCGAACCCCGGCATGGCCGGCTGCTCGTTCACCATCCCGCAGGTGCGCAACCCCGCGGCCGCCGGCCACCCGGCGGTGCAGTCGCGCGTCACCGTCAGCGGCGTGGTCACCGCGCTCAAGACGCTGCCCGCGGGCGGGCGCTCGATGGGCTTCTGGATCGAGGACCCGACGGCCAACGAGTTCGGCGGCCTCATGGTCTTCACCGGCGCGACCGCGCCCGCGGTGGCGGTCGGCAACACCGTCACCGTGACCGGCACCTACGAGGAGTACATGGGCATCACCGAGCTGACGACGCCCACGGTGATGGTGACGGACATGGGCACGACGCTGCCCGCGACCATCCCGCACGTGGTGATGCCGGCGGAGATCGCGACCGGCGGCGCGCGCCGAGCCCCTCGAGGGCATGCTCGTCCGCATCAACATGGTGGCCGTGACGAACGCCAACCCCGACGCGCCGATGGCGTTCGACGAGTACGCGGTCACGGCCAACCTGCGCGTGGACGACTACATCCTCGACGGCGGCGCCAACAACATGATGCCCGCCTACGCGGTCGGAACGACGTTCACGTCGATCACCGGCATCGCGTCCTTCTCGTTCAACAACGCCAAGATCCTCCCGCGCACCGCCGCCGACGTCGTCACGCCGTAGCTCTCCCGCGCCTACCTGCTCGACGGGGTTTGACGCCTGACAAGTGGCGCCACCCGGGCTCCGGAAGAAACTTCCGGCGCGCCGGGACGTGCGCGGCGTTACGATCACGGCGTGCACCGATCGCAGCTCGTCCTGTGCGGTTGCATCGCGCTCCTGGCCTGCAGCCGATCAACGCAGCGGGCCGAGCCGTGTCACGACGGCATGAGCGACGCGGAGCTGCAGCGCGCGCGGGGCCTCACGCCGGAGCTCGCCGCGCGCCTGCGCGCCGCACGCACGCTGTCGAACGCCGAGATCTGCGCCCTGCCTGGCAGCAAGCTCGGACGCCTCGTCGAGAAGGTGAGCCCGCTGGCCGGTGACGGCCCGGCCGAGGCCGCGCGCCTGCGAAGGCGGCAACAGGAAGACGAGCACGGCCGGGTGCCCGACGGCGCGCTCCTGCGCGCCCGCGCCCAGGTGGACCTCCTGCGCTGGGCCCGCCCGCTCGCGCCGGCCGCGGGCGTGACGCGCGCGAGCTGGACGTCGCTCGGCCCGGGCAACATCGGCGGCCGCATCCGCGCGATCGCGCTGCATCCGGCGCAGCCTTCGCGGCTCCTCGTCGGCGGCGTGGCCGGCGGGATCTGGCGTTCGGCCAACGCGGGCGGTGCCTTCGCGCCGCTCGACGACTTCATGGGGAACCTGGCCGTCTCGAGCCTCGTCGTCGACCCCGCCGACCCGAGCCGCATCTTCGCGGGCACCGGCGAGGGCTTCCACAACTTCGACGGGCTCGTCGGCGACGGCATGTTCGTCTCCGCGGACGGCGGCGCGACGTGGTCGCAGCTCGCGGCGACCGCGAACGCCAGCTTCCGCTACGTCAACCGGCTCGCGACGAGCAGCACGAGCGCGGGCCTCATGCTGGTCGCCACGCGCGCGGGCCTCTACCGGTCGGTGGACCTCGGCGCGAGCTTCCAGCAGGTGCTCGCCGGCGAGCTGCTCGACGTGCGGATCGATCCCGTGAGCGACGCCAACGCCGTGGCGAGCGGCCGCGGCACCGCGTTCCGCTCGAGCGATCGCGGCCTGACCTGGACGCCCGCCGCGGGGCTGCCTGCGCCGGGCAACCTCGTCGAGGGCCGCGTCGAGCTCGCGATCGCACCCTCCAACCCGGCGATCGTGTACGCGTCGGTGGACCTCGCGTCGGGCGAGATCTACCGGAGCGCCGACGGCGGCCTCTCGTACGCGCGCGTGAGCACCGGCGTCGGCTACCTCGGCACCCAGGGCTGGTACGCGAACACGATCTGGGTCGACCCGACGAGCGCCCAGACGCTCGTCGTCGGCGGCCTCGACCTCTACCGCAGCACCGACGGCGGCGCGACGCTGACGCAGATCAGCGACTGGCTGCGCTGGCCCGTTTCGGCGCACGCCGATCACCACGCGGTCGTGCACCACCCGGGCTTCAACGGCACGACCAACACCACGATCTACGCGACCAACGACGGCGGCCTGTACGTGACGGACAACGTCTACACCGTCGCGCCGCTGTCGGGGTGGCAGTCGCTCAACCACCAGCTCGGCGTCACGCAGCTCTACGGCGGCGCGGCCAATGCGTCGGGCGTCGTCGTGGCCGGCGCGCAGGACAACGGCATGCTGCGCTACACCGGCGACGCGGAGGGCTGGAACCGCTGGGCGAGCGGCGACGGCGGCTTCGCGGCCGCGGATCCGAGCGACGCGATGCGCTTTTTCGGCTCGGGGCCCTACCTGCGCCTCGGCCGCTCGAGCGACGGCGCCGTCTCGGTCGAGGAGATCTCCGGCGCCTACTACGACGCGGGCACGAACACGCTGCGCTGGAAGCCGGCGCCCTACCTCATCTCCGACGCGCAGACCGGCCACTCGCTCTTCATCTCGCCGTTCGTCCTCGATCCCAACCTGCCGACGCGGATGTACGCCGGCGGCTGGTCGCTCTGGCGCAGCGAGGACGTGCGCACGCCGATCAGCCAGCCCCCGCAGGCGTTCGGCGGGCCGTCGTGGGCGATCGTCAAGGCGCCGACGACGGGCAACTCGGAGATCAGCGCCATCACGGTGCAGGCGGGAAACGCCGACGTGGTCTGGGTGGGCCACGCCGGCGGCGACCTCTACCGCACGGCGAACGCGACGAGCGCGAGCCCCACCTGGGCCCAGGTCGACGGCACCACCCTGCCCGACCGCTACGTGTTCCGCATCGCGATCGACGCGACCACGTCGCCCGCGACGACCTACGTGTCGCTCGGCGGCTTCTCGCAGCCCAACGTCTGGCGGACCACCGACGACGGCGCGACGTGGACCGCGGCGTCGGGCAGCGGCGCGACCCAGCTCCCCGCGGCGCCCGTGCGCGGCCTGGCCATCCACCCGAACCGGCGCCAGTGGCTCTACGCGGGCACCGAGGTGGGCCTGTTCACGAGCGAGGACGGCGGCGCGAGCTGGTCGGTGCCGCACGACGGCCCGGCCAACGTGTCGATCGAGGAGGTCTTCTTCGCGGGAACGCAGCTCGTCGCGGTCACGCACGGCCGGGGCCTGTTCCGCTCGGCGCCCGTCCTGTGCGCGCCGGCCGGCGCGAGCTGCACCGACGGCAACGCCTGCACGACCGGCGATGCCTGCAACGGAGCCGGCGTCTGCGCGGGCACGCCCCTGCCGACCGACGACGCCAACCCGTGCACCGTCGACGCGTGCAACACGGTCTCGGGCGCGATCACGCACGTGCCCGGCAACGCCGGCGCGTCCTGCCGCGCCAGCACCGGCGCGTGCGATCCGGCAGAGGCCTGCAATGGCACGAGCGCGGCGTGCCCAGCCGACGCCCTCTCGCCCGCGGGCACGAGCTGCCGCACCACGAGCGGAGCCTGCGACGTCGCGGAGGCCTGCACAGGCACGAGCCCGAGCTGCCCGGCCGATGCGTTCGCCGTCGCGGGCACCGCGTGCCGCGCCTCGGCCGGCGTGTGCGACGTCGCCGAGGCGTGCACCGGATCGAGCGGCGCCTGTCCGCCCGATTCGTTCGTCGCCGCGGGCACCGCGTGTCGCGCCGCGGCCGACGTGTGCGACGTCGCCGAGACCTGCACCGGATCGGCCGCCGACTGCCCCGCCGACAGCGCCGCACCCTCGGGGACTCCGTGCCGCGCGGCCGCGGGGCCGTGCGACGTGGCGGAGACCTGCACCGGCGCCGCCACCGCTTGTCCCGCCGATCGCTTCGTTGCCGCGGGCACGACGTGCCGGAGCGCCACGGGGGTCTGTGACCTCGCCGAGGCGTGCACCGGATCGGCCGCGGCGTGCCCCGCCGACGTGCTCGCGCCCGCGACCACGGTGTGCCGGGCGGCGAACGGGCCGTGCGACGCCGCGGAGAGCTGCAGCGGCAGCGCCCCCGCCTGCCCGGCCGACCTCCCCGCCGCCGACGGCACGGCCTGCGACGATGGCAACGGCTGCACCGGCCCCGACGCGTGCGCGAGCGGCCGCTGCGCGAGCCGCCCCGACGACGGCGTCTGCGGGGCGCACGCCGTCTGCACGGACGATCGCGGCGCCGGCGCCTGCAGCTGCGCCGCTGGCTTCGGCGACTGCGACGGCACGCGTCAGAACGGCTGCGAGACCGACACCACGAGCTCCACCGCGCACTGCGGGCGCTGCGGAAATCCATGCGTGATCGCGCATGGGTCGCCCGCGTGCCTGGGCGGTGCCTGCCGGCCCGCGAGCTGCGACGCCGGGTACCGCGCGACCTCGGCGGGGTGCGCGGACATCGACGAGTGCGCGAGCGACCACGGCGGCTGCAGCCTCGACGCGACCTGCACCAACACCGACGGTGGCCGCACCTGCGCCTGCAGGGACGGCTTCTCCGGCGACGGCGTCACGTGTGCGCCGGTGGATCGCTGCGCGGGCGTGACCGCCGACGACGGCGACCCTTGCACCGAGGACCGCTGCGACCCCGCCTCGGGCGCCGTCACGCACGCGCCGGTGGTGGTGGACGACGGCGACGCCTGCACCGACGACGCCTGCACGCCCGAGGGCGTCACGCACGTCTCGCGCTGCGCGGAGCGCGAGTGCCAGGTCCTCGGAGGCTGCGACCGCGCGAGCGGCGAGTGCGCGTACTCTGCCGCGCCGGACGGCACGTCCTGCGGCGGCGGCGCGTGTAAGGCGGGGAGCTGCGCGGCCACGCCGGTCCAGCCGAAGGCGCCCAAGGGCGGCTGCACCGAGGTGCCGGGGGGAGAATCCGGCGCGCCGGTGGGGCTCTTGCTGCTGGCGATGCTGGCGCTGGTTCGGAAACCCGCGCGGCGCCGTCCTAACCCTCGATCTTGATCGCCTTCTCCGGGCACACCTTGGCCGCGGTCTCGGCCTTCTTGCGCAGCTCCTCGGGCGGCGTCTCGTCGAGGATGTAGAGGAAGCCGTCCGCGCGCACCTCGAACAGCTCGGGCGCGGCCTTCATGCACTTGCCGTGGCTCTTGCACTTGTCGAAATCGACGACGATCTTCATGCGGCGCAGCCTAACCCGTCTCCGTGCCCCAAGGGCACGGACATGTCCATGGCTCGCACCCGTCAGAAGCAGTACGGATCGCGCGGCGTCTCACCGCGGAGCAGCTCGTCAGCCTCGCCGCGGCCGAACAGGTGCGCGACCACGATGGCGCTGCCGCGCACGAGCTCTCTCCATCGCCCCCCGATGCGGATGATCCTCAGCATGGCTCCTTGCCTCCCTCACGAGGAGCCTAGCCACCGCCGGTGAACCGGCCGCTGCGACCGGGTAAATTGTGGGTAACGGCAGAGCTACTTCCAGACGCGCTTGAAGAGCGCCAGCATCGCCTCGAAGGACTTCTTGTCGGCCGTCGCGTCGTAGCCGATGGCGTCGTTGCCGACCTTGTCGGCGTCGGGGTTCGTGAAGCTGTGCTTGGCGCCCGGGTGCACGATGACCTCGGCCTTGACGCCCGCGGCCGCCATCTCCTGCTTGAACGCGGCGATCTGCGCGTCCGGCACCATCTTGTCGGCGCCGCCGGTGTTGACGAGGACCTCCGCCTTGACCTTGCCCTTGGCCGCCACGGTCCCGTTCGGGGCGAGCGGGGCGTGGAAGGCCACGACCGCGTCGAGGTCGGCGCCCGCGCGGGCCTGGGCGAGCACCACCGCGCCGCCGAAGCAGTAGCCGATCGCCGCCACGTGCTTCGCGTCGACCTCTGGCCGCCGCTTGAGCAGCTCCAGCGCGGCCGAGAAGCGGGCGCCCATCGCCTTCGGGTCCTTCATCGCCTCCGCGAGGAACGCCTGCGCGTCCTTCGGGTGCGTCGCGACCTTGCCCTTGCCGTACATGTCGAGCGCGAAGGCGACGTAGCCGGCCTGCGCGAGGCGCCGCGCCTGCTCGCGCGCGTGCTTGTTGTGGCCCCACCACTCGTGGACGACGACCACGCCGGGGCGCTTGCCCTTCTGCGCGCCGTCCCAGGCGACGAAGCCCTGGAGGACCGTGTCGCCCTGCTTGTAGTCGAGCTCCTGCGTCTTGACCTCGGCGCGCGCGATCCCCGGCAGAGCCAGGGCCGCGAGCACCACCGCGATGATGGTCTTCGTCATGGCGGGAGCCTAGCCTACTTGCGTGTGGCCGCCTCGGAAGGCGACCTATTCGAAGACGTAGGCGTCGGGATCGAGGCGCAGCGTGCGCAGCCAGAACTCCACCGTGAAGCCGGGCCAGAGCGTGGTGTTGCGGCCGCTCGTCGCGAGGTACCAGCTCCTGCAGCCCGACTGCCACACGCTGCGCTCGAGCCGCGGCTGCAGCGCCGCGTTGTAGCTCGCCTGCACGGCCGGGCGCACGTCGATGGCGCGCGCGTGACGCCGCTCGACCTCGCGCAGCGTGCACATCACGTGGCCCACCTGCGCCTCGATCATGAAGACCATCGAGTTGTGGCCGAGGCCCGTGTTCGGCCCCACGAGTAGCGAGAGGTTCGGGAAGCCCGTGACGGTCGTGCCGAGGTAGGCCTCGGCGTCCGTGCGCCAGGCGTCGTTGAGGTCCGTGCCGCCGCGCCCGATCACCACGAGCGGCGTCAGGAAGTCCGTCACGCGGAAGCCCGTGCCGAGGACGATGGCGTCCACGGCGCGCTCCGTGCCGCCCCTCGTCAGGACGCCGCGCTCCGTGACTCGGTCGATGGCGTCGGTCACGAGCGCGACGTTCGGCCGCGCGAGCGCCGGGTAGTAGTCGTCGGAGAGCAAGATACGCTTGCAGCCCGGCAGGTACTTCGGCGTGACCGCCTCGCGCAGCTTCGGATCGCGGATCTGCTGCGCGATGTGCTTCTTGCCGAAGTATTCGACCATCCGCATGATTCGATGGTCGATGGTGAAGCCCATGACGCGCCACTCGAGGGACGCGTAGATCCACCAGCGGTAGAGGCGCGCCAGCGCGGGCACGCGCTCGAAGAGGGCCTGCTCGCGCGGCGAGAACGTGCGATCCAGGCGCGGCAGGATCCACGGAGGCGTGCGCTGGTAGACGTCGAGGCGGCGCGCGTCCCTGGCGAGCTCGGGCACGAACTGGATCGCGCTCGCGCCCGTGCCGATGACGGCGACGTCCTTGCCGCGCGCGTCGTAGGCGTGGTCCCAGCCGGCCGAGTGGAACGTGTGGCCGCGGAAGCGATCGAGGCCGGGGATGTCGGGGTACGCCGGGCGGCTGAGCGCGCCGATGCCGAGGACGACGTGGCGCGCCGTGACGTGCTTGCCGTTTGCGAAGTCGAGGCGCCACGTGAGGCTCTGCTCGTCGAGCGTGATGCACGTGACCTCGTGGCCGAGGCGGACGTGCGGCCCGAGGCCATGTCGCTCCACGCAGCCCTCGAGGTACGCGAGGATCTCCGGCTGCGGCGAGAACTTGCGGCTCCAGTGCGGGTTGAGGTCGAACGAGAACGAGTAGAGGTGCGACGGGATGTCGCACGCGCAGCCGGGGTAATGGTTGTCGCGCCACGTGCCGCCGACGCGGTCCGCCTTCTCGAAGATGGCGAAGCTGCGCTTCCCCTCCTCGCGCAGCTTGATGCCCATGCACAGGCCGGCGAAGCCGCTGCCCACGATCGCGACGTCCAGCTCGGGTGTCCTCGTCATGCGACCTCTCGCCGATGGTAGACCGGCTGCGCCGCGTAGTCCTGCTTCCACGCGTCGACCATCGCCTGGTCGTCGAGGTCCGACGGGTGGAACCCGGGCCGGAAGTAAGCGAGGTAGCGCGGCGCCAGGCGCGCCATGTGCGCGGGCTCGCCGAGCAGGAAGCGGAAGAGGCGCGCCCACTCGCGCGGCGAGGCGGCGATGCCGTCGGTGTGCATCATGCGCACCTGGTGCTCGCCCACCTTGGCCCAGAAGACGGCGCTGGCGATGACCATGAGCGCGGCGCGCTCCCAGTACGGGCCGCCGGCCGCGCGGTAGACGTCGAAGGCGACGGCCTTGTGCTCGCCCTCCTCGGCGGCGTGCCAGCGCCAGAGCGCGGCCATCGTCGGGTGCGCCCCCTCGAGCACGCGCGGGTGGTCGAGCAGCATGTGCGCCATGAGCGCCGTCAGGTGCTCGAGCGCGCACGTCGCGGCGAGCTGCATGCGCGGCGTGAGCACGCGCGAGACGAAGCGGAGCAGGCGATCCACGCGCCCCTCGAGCGCGTCGATGGGGTAGCCGAGCTCGCGCAGGCGCCGGTTGTACCGGGCGTGCTCGCGAGAGTGCGCGCCCTCCTGGCCGGCGAAGACGCGGGCTGCGGCCTCGAGCGCGGGGTCGGTGACGAAGCGCCGGTGAGCATGGACGGCCTGCACGAAGAAGCGCTCGCCGACCGGGAAGAAGGTGGAGAGATTGTCCAGGAAGATGGTCACGGAGCGCCGGCCCCCGAGCCAGTGTCGCGGCACGGCGTCCATGTCCAGGCGTACGTTCCGAAGCTCCATTGCAGCCTCCGTGAGGACCATGCTGGCGCGCCATGACGCGGCGTGGCAGGTTCGCCCGGGACAAGTTATTGTCATTCGAGGCCACGCGTGAAGGGTGATGAGGGCTCGCTCCCCGCGGTGCACGCGCTCCACCTGGTGCAGCTCGTCGCGCGCTGGAGGGTGCCGGCGGACGCCCTGCTCGGTGACCTCGGCCTGCGCGAGAGCGCGCTGTCGGATCCCGAGGCGCGGCTGTCGGTCGAGACCTGCGAGCGGCTGCTCTCACGGGCGCGCGCGCTGACCGGTGAGCCGGCCCTCGGCATCTATCTGGGTCTGCAGATGCGTGTGGCGTGGCACGGCTACCTCGGCTTCGCCGCGATGACCGCCGCGACCACGCGTGACGCGCTCCTGCTCGCGATGCGCTATGCGCCGACGCGCACCTCGGCGCTGGGGCTGCGCCTGCACGAGAGCGGGCGCGTCGCCTCGCTCGTCATCGAGGAGCGCGTCCCGCTCCGCACCGCGCAGGACGCGATCATCCTCTCGCTCATCGTGGGCATCTGGCAGATCGGCACCGCGCTCACCGGCCGCGCGCTCGACGGGAGCGCCGACGTGGCGTTCCCGGAGCCTCCGTACTTCGCTCGCTTCCAGGCCATCGGGCGCGTGCGCTTCGGGCAGCCGCTGCACCAGCTCCTGTTCGATCGCGACGTGCTCGATCTGCCGCTCGCGATGGCGGATCCGGCGGCGCAGCGGCTGGCGCAGGAGCAGTGCGAGCGCGCGCTCGAGGCGCTCGGCGCGGGGGCGCGCCTGTCGGTGCGGGTCCGGCAGCGCCTGCCGCGCGAGGGCGGCGGCTTCCATACGCTCGACGAGGTCGCCGCGCAGCTCGCGACGTCGCCGCGGACGCTCAAGCGGAAGCTGGCGCTGGAGGGCCACGCGTTCTC
Source organism: uncultured Myxococcales bacterium (assembly GCA_964593795.1). Lineage (GTDB taxonomy): Bacteria > Myxococcota_A > Polyangia > JAHFDS01 > JAHFDS01 > JAHFDS01. The sequence goes on from CAZQJC010000036.1 coordinate 45,272, forward strand.
CTCGCTGGTCGACGAGGAGCGGCGCGAACGGGCGCTCCTGCTCCTGCGCGCGCCCGAGCTGTCGCTCGACGACGTGGCCGAACGTCTCGGCTACTCCGACCTCGCGAACTTCAGCCGCGCTTTCCGCCGGTGGACGGGGAGGACGCCCGGCGCGTTCCGAAAGCGCAGCGGGTGAGTGCGTGATGTCGGTGGCGCAATGCGTCGGCTCGATGACGCAGGCAGCGTCATTCGTTGCATGGAACAGGTGGGACGCGATCCAAGGGCGCTGGTTCCAGGGGTGACACGCGCGCGATCACGCGCGCTTGCAGCACGCCGCGGCTGGCATCCAGGCTGCACTGCACGGGAGACATGATCCTCTTGCCGACCCTGCTGTTCCCGCTCGAAGAGACGATCGTCCTCTTCACCGGCGCGCTCGTCGTGCTCGCCGCGGTGGAAGGCGCCAGAAGGCTCAAGGCGCGCGGCCGCGCCCTGGCCGAGCAGCTCGGCAAGCGCTCCGCTCGACAGTCCGGCTGAAGCCAGCACGCGCTATCCTCCCGCGCATGAAGCGGGGCGTGGGTGTGGCGCTGGTGATGGTCCTCGTCGGCTGAACTGCTACGAGGGCCGCGTGCCCTACGACGATCTCACGCTCGAGGTCTGGCGGGATTGAGGCGTCTCCGCACCAGCCAGCACCCCAGCATCAGCCACACCAGCGACGTCGCACCCCTTCCGGCCGCCGTGCTGCACCCGCCGTCTCCGCCGCCGCCACCGTCGCCTCCCGCGCCTGGGTTGGTCCTTCCGCCTCTTCCAGCGGTACCGCCTGCGGGATCGCAGCCGGGCCGCGGCGCCCCGTGCACGCAGCCGGTCATCGCATTGCACGAGTCGGTCGTGCAGCGATTGCCGTCGTCGCAATTGACCGGCATCGCCCCCGTGCATGCGCCATTGACGCATTGCGCGCCCGTCGTGCACGCGTCCATGTTGCAGGCGCCGGTGCGATTGGCGTGCTTGCAGCCAGACGCGGGATCGCACGAGTCGTCCGTGCACGGGTTCTTGTCGTCGCAATCGACCGGCGGCCCCGCGACGCACGCGCCGGCCTCGCAGCGGTCCCCGCTCGAGCACGCGTCCTTCGCGCAGCTCGCGGTGTTCGGCGTGTGGGTGCAGCCGCGCGCGGGATCGCAGGCGTCGTCGGTGCACGGATTGGCGTCGTCGCAGTTGATCGGCGGTCCGCCGCCCATGCAGACGCCCTCGGCGTTGCAGGTCTTCGCCCCGCTCGTGCACATGTTGCCGTCGTCGCACGCCGCGCCGCTCATGCACGTCTCCTGCACGAACACACCGCGCCCGTGCGTCCCTGCCACGAGCTTCGCCTTCATGAAGAAGAGCTGGTCCACCTCGACGTTGGCCGGGCCGTCGTGCGGCACCTTCCAGTGCCCGCCCGAATCCGTGCTCACGAACACGCCCACGTCCGTGCCCACGTAGAGCACGCGCGAGTTGTTCGGGTCGATGGCCAGGGTGCGCACGGGCACCGAGGGCAGCGCCTCCGCGCCCGTCCCCCCGATCATCGTCCAGGTCTGCCCGCCGTCGGTCGTGCGCCAGACGTTGTCTGGCGTGAAGCCGCCGTAGGTCACGTAGACCGTGTCCTTCGCGCGTGGATCGATCGCGATGCTCATGACGTAGCGCCCGGGGGTCTGCGCGCCGCCCGGGACCGCCGCCGTCCAGGCCGGCGTGGCCGTCGTGGCGTTGCCCGACTTGAAGACGCCCCCGACGTACGTGCCGACCCAGACGAGGTCCGAGTCACCCGGCGCGATCGCGATCGCGCTGATGTAACCGCTCTGCGGGGCCTTGATGGCCGTCCACGTGGGCCGCGCCGCGGTCTTGATGTCGTCGCTCCGCCAGAGCGAGGCGCCGCCCGCCAGCATCCGCGTCGGGGTGTTCGGATCCAGCAGGATCGGCGCGATGAAGAGCGAGTTCTCGTTCTGCGCGTCCGGCAGGTTGTCGGCGACCGGGCTCGTGCTGCGGCCGCCGTTCACCGAGCGCTCGATGTCGAGGTAGTAGACCTCGCCGTAGAAGTAGTTGGGATCGGTCTGGTCCGCCGAGCAGAAGCCGCCGTCGCCGCCGATCATCTCCGCCCACGCCTCGGGGTTGCCGCCGTAGCGGAGCGTGCCGTTGTCCTGCGTGCCGCCGACGATGACGCCCGAGGTCGCGTTCCCGCAGACGGCGTAGAACTGCGTCACCCCGAGGCCGTGGTTGAGCGACTGCCAGCCCACGTCGGCGCTCGCGGCGCCGACCGTGTAGACGTCCTCGGCCTTGTAGACGCCGCCGTCGTTGCCGAAGAAGACGGTCTTGACCGTGGTGCCGTCGAACGCCGGGTGCGAGACGATGACGTGGTGATCGGCGTGCGCCGACCGCGGCGCGAGCTGCCACGCGCTGATCTGGCCGAGGTTGCGGCCGCCGTCGACGCTGCGCCACAGGTTGATGCCGCCGACGATGACGATCTCCGGGTTCGTCGGGTCGACCCAGAGGGCGTTGTCGTAGTCGCCCTGCCCGCCCGCGCCGGCGTTGAAGTAGCGGGTGCCGTCGTTGACGAGCATGAAGGTCTTGCCGCCGTCGGTGCTGCGGTAGAGCTGCCCGTCGAAGCGATCGACCGATGCGTAGACGTTGCTGGGGGCGCTCTTCGCGTAGGAGATCTCGACGCGCGCGCTGCCGGTCGTGGCGCCCGAGCCGCCCTGGGCGAGCCCGGTGCTGCGCCGCCACGTCGCCCCCGCGTCGGTCGAGTAGAACGACTCGCCGAGCGAGCCCGCGACCGCCTCGGCGCCGTTGACCGGGTTGAAGCGCACGTCGCGCATCTCCTGCGGATACGCGAGCGTCCACGTCGCGCCCGCGTCGAGCGACCGGAAGATGCCGTTCTTGGTGGCCGCGAGCAGGGTCTGCGGCGTCGTCGGGTGCACAGCGAGCCGGTTGACGTAGTAGAACTCGACGCCGGTGGTCGACGGGAGCTGCGTCCACGTGCCGCCGCCGTCGGTGCTCTTGAAGATGCCCGCGCCCTTCTGGAAGTCGCCGACCGGCTCCGAGCCCGAGAAGAAGCCCTCGCCCGTGCCGGCGTAGAGGACGTCCGGGTTCGTGGGATCCATCGCCATCGACGCGACGGCGATGTTGGCCATGAAGTCGTCGAGCGGGTGCCACATGGCGCCGCCGTCCGTGGTCTTCCAGACGCCGCCGCCGACGCTGCCGGCCCACATGATGGCCGGCGTCGTCGGGTGCACGAGGATCGACCGGATGCGCCCGCCGATGTTGCCCGGGCCGACCCACGTCCACGCGCCGCGCGTGATGTCGGTGGCGGTCGGCTGGCCGAGCCGCGGCATGCGCTTTCGCTGCTCGCGCCCGCGCAGGAGGCCATCGGCCGGGATGCGCCCCTGCGCGTCGCGCTTCTGCGCCGCGCGCTGGCGGAGCGCCGCCATCGGCTTGTCCCCCGCCCGCTCGCTCTCGTGCTCGCCCTCGCGCGCCCGCTCGGCGCGCTCCGCGCGGGACCTCTCCCGCGGGGTACGGGGCTGCAGACGCCACCAGCCGAGCCCGCCGGCGGCGAGCACCACGATCAATGCCAACGGAACAGCGCGACGCATCCCACCCATATACACCGGCGGGATTGATCGGCGGACGGGGATCGGTGAGCCTGGAGACGTGAGCGACGACTTCGGCCTCAAGGACAGCGAGGCGCGCCTGTGGCACCTCATCGCGGAGCGTGCCCAGCCCGACGCGGACGTCGCGGTCATCGACCGCCGCATCTGGGACCTGTTCGGCGAGGACTGGGCGGTGATGTTCACCGACCTCTCCGGCTTCTCGCGCCAGGTCGAGGCCTTCGGGATCCTCCACTTCCTGCAGGTGATCTACGAGCAGAAGCGCCTGCTCCTGCCGATCGTGTCGGCGCACGACGGGATCCTCGTCAAGACCGAGGCGGACAGCTTCCTCCTGCTCTTCCGCCGGCCCGACACGGCCATGCGCTGCGCCATCGCGATGCAGGCCGCCTGCGCGCGCCACAACCAGCGGCGCGTGCCCGAGGAGCACGTCCTGCTGTGCCTCGGCATCGGCTACGGCCGCGTGCTGCGCATCGGCGACGCGGACGTCTACGGCGCCGAGGTGAACGCCGCGAGCAAGCTCGGCGAGGACACGGCCAAGGCGGGTCAGATCCTGGTGACGCGCGCGGTCAAGGACGCGCTCGAGGACCCGACCGGCCTTTCGTTCTCGCCCATCTCCGACAAGATCCCCGGCTCGATCGAGAACTTCGACGTGTCGTACCCGAAGGTCTGAGCCTCGCATGGTCGCCCGTCTGAAGGCCCACCTCGCGCGCCTGCCGCGCGCGTGGCGGATCGCCCTCGCGGCGGGCCTGCTGAGCCGCGCGCTGCTCCTCACCGTGGCGTGGCTCGATCACGCGCCGTACAAGGAGCTGGCGCCGGACGCCAGCATCTACCGCGGCGGCGCGCCGCACGCGGTCTGGGTCGTCGACGCCTTCCAGAAGTGGGACGCGTACTGGTACCTCAGCATCGCGCGCGACGGCTACAAGCCGCCCGTGTTCGAGGCCGAGCCCCACTCCTCGAACATCGCCTTCTTCCCCCTGTATCCGCTGGTGATGCGCGCGCTCGGGCCGCTCTTCGCGGGGGACCAGGCGCTCGCCGGGCTCGTCGTGTCGTGGCTCGCGTTCTTCGCCGGCCTCGCGGCGCTGCACCGGCTGCTCGCCCTCGACCTCGAGGAGCCGGCGGCGGACCTCGGCGTGTGGCTCCTCGCGCTACAGCCGTGGTCCTTCGCGTTCTCCGCGATCTACACCGAGGCGCTCTTCTTCCTCCTCACGGTGCTCGCCATGCACCGGGCGCGGGAGGGCCGCTTCGCGACCGCCTCCGCGTTCGGGCTCCTGGCGGGCCTCTGCCGCCTGCCGGGCTGCCTGCTCGTCTTGCCGATCGGCCTCGAGTGGCTGGCGCGACGACCGCGGCGCGTGCGTGATCTGGCGGCGATCGCGGCCGTTCCGCTCGGGGCGCTGGGTTATCTCGCGTGGCTCTGGCGCCTGACCGGCGTGCCGGACGCGTTCTTCCGGGTGCAGAAGGCGTGGGACAACAACCTCGTCCTCGGGACCAAGCTCCTGCGCTGGATGGTGACGGGCCGGCCCGAGCGCGATCAGCTCCTCACGCTGATCGTGTGCGCGGGCCTGGTCGCCCTGGCCTGGAAGCGCGTGCGCACCTCGTACCTGGTCTACCTGGTCGCGAGCATCGCGATGACGGTGTCGGCGGGCATGCTGACCCCGGCGCGGCACGTGGCCGCAGCGTTCCCGGTGTACGCGGTGCTCGCGTCGTTCTGCGCGGGGCATCCGGCGCGAGAGCGCGCGATCCTCGGCACGTGCGCGTTCGGCTCGGCCATCGTGTACTGGCTGTGGCTCACCTGGCGCCACGTGTTCTAGAGAAGAATCGCCGCTTGCGATCCAAGCGTCCGTCGTGGACGTGGACGTGATCGTGGACGTGGACGGCTCTTTCCGGATCGCATCGTCCACGTCCACGTCTACGTCCACGTCCACGTTGGATCCGTGTCACGACTTCCTCTTCAGCCACTGTCCTCGGGCAGGGCCCAGCGGAGGCACGCGCGCAGGACCTCGTCGCTCGAGGTGTGGTCGCGCAAGATCCGCGAGAGCGTGAGGCCGCCGATGCACAGCGCCGTCGCCGCGAGCGCGCGCTCGCGCGGCGTGATGCCGCCCGTGGCGGGCGCGTGGGCCGCGAGGTCGCGCACGACGGCCTCGAAGGCCTCCGCCATCGCGGCGCGCGTGGCCTTGTCGGCGCGCGTGAGCTCGGAGAGGGTCGCCGGGAACGCGCAGCCCGTGTCCACCGCGTCGCGGTGCGCCGGCGAGAGGTAGCGGCGCAGCGCCCGGCGGAGCCAGTCGAGCCCCTCGCGCTGCTCGAGGCCGTCGAACCAGCCCTGGCGCACGTCGGCCAGCGTGCGGCGCAGGACCTCCGCGTCCATCGCGCGCTTCGAGCGGAAGTGCGCGTAGAAGCCGCCGATGGTCAGGCCCGCGCCGCGCATGACCGCGGGCACGCTGGCGGCGGCGAAGCCGGAGCGCCGGATGAGGCGGCTCGCCGACTCGAGGATGCGCTCGTGCGTGCTGGCCTTGTCGACCGCGCGGGCGCTGGCGGGGGAGATCGAGCGGCGCGCCATTCGTATGATGACCATGATATGATGACCATCATGCGAGAGCAAGAAGGCACCGAGCAGGACGGCACCCCGCAGACCTGGAAGCGCACCGCGTGCATCCTGTGCTCGATCAACTGCGGCATCCAGGTGCAGACGGACGGCACGCACCTCGTGAAGATCCGCGGCGACCGCGAGCACCCCGGCTCGGACGGCTACACCTGCGAGAAGGCGTTCCGCCTCGACCACTACCAGAACGGGCGGGATCGCCTCACCTCGCCGCTGCGGCGGCGGGCCGACGGCACGTTCGAGGCCATCGACTGGGACACCGCGATCCGCGAGATCGCCGCGCGCCTCGCGCACGTGCGCGACACCCACGGCGGCGACACCATCTTCTATTACGGCGGCGGCGGCCAGGGGAACCACCTGCCCGGCGGCTACGCGCGCGCCACGCGGGCCGCGCTCGGGTCGATCTACGCGTCGAACGCGCTCGCCCAGGAAAAGACCGGCGAGTTCTGGGTCGACGGGCGGCTCTACGGCGCGCCGAAGTGCCACACCACGCCCGACTTCGAGCACGCCGAGGTCGCGGTGTTCGTCGGCAAGAACCCGTGGCACTCGCACGGCTTCCCGCGCGCGCGCGCCGTGCTCAAGGCGATCAGCGCGGATCCGAAGCGCACGCTCGTCGTCATCGATCCTCGGCGCACCGAGACGGCCGAGCTCGCGGACCACCACCTCCAGGTGCGGCCGGGCACCGACGCGTTCTGCCTGGCCGCGCTGCTCGCGGTGCTCGTCCAGGAGGACCTCGTCGAGCACGCCTTCGTCGAGGCGCGAACGAGCGGTTTCGAGACCGTGAGGGACGCGGTCCTGGCGATCGACGTCGCCGAGTACTGCGCCCGCGCGGGCGTGCCGGAGAGCCAGGTGCGCGAGATCGCGCGCCTCATCGGGCGCGCCGGCAGCGTGGCGATGCTCGAGGACCTCGGCATCCAGCAGTCGCCGCACAGCACGCTGTCGTCGTACCTCGAGAAGCTCGCCTATCTCCTGACGGGCAACTTCGGCAAGCCCGGCGGCATGAACCTGCACTCGGCGCTCGCGCCGCTCATCGGCAAGGACCGCGACGCACGCACGCCCGTGGGCGGCCACCGGATCATGCAGGGCATGGTGCCGTGCAACGTGATCCCCGACGAGATCCTCACGGATCACCCGAAGCGCATGCGCGCGATGCTGGTCGAGAGCGCGAACCCCGCGCACTCGATCGCCGACAGCCCGCGCATGCGCGAGGCGCTCGGGGCGCTCGAGACGCTCGTCGTCATCGACGTCGCGATGACCGAGACCGCGCGGCTCGCGCATTACGTCCTTCCCGCGTCCTCCCAGTACGAGAAGTGGGAGGCGACGTTCTTCAACCTCGAGTTCCCGAGGAACGTCTTCCAGCTCCGCGCGCCGCTCTTCGACGCGCTGCCGGGGACGCTCCCCGAGGCGGAGATCCACCGGCGCCTCGTGCGCGCGCTCGGGGCGCTGAGCGACGAGCACCTCGCCGACCTGCGCGCCGCCGCCGAGCAGATCCCGAAGACGGGCCGGCTCGCGTTCGCGGGCGCGTTCTTCGCGTGGCAGGCGAAGCACCCGCGGCTGGTGCCGCTCGCGCCCGTGGCGCTCTACGAGACGCTCGGGCCGCAGCTCCCGGACGGCGCGGCGGCGGCGGCGCTCCTCTGGGGCGCGGCGCACCTGTGCGCGATGGCGTATCCGGCGTCGCTGCGGCGGGCGGGCTTCGACGCGGCCGGCCCGATGGCGGGCGAGCAGCTCTTCGAGGCGATGCTGACGAAGCGCTCCGGCTTCGTGTTCACGGTAGACGACTACGACGAGACGTTCCGGCGCCTCGAGACGCGCGACAAGCGCATCTCGCTCGCGATCCCCGAGCTGCTCGAGGAGCTCGCCGCGCTCGCCTCCGAGGACCCGCGCCGCGCGGATCCGGAGTTCCCCTTCGTGCTCGCGGCCGGCGAGCGCCGCACCTCCAGCGCCAACACGGTCCTGCGCGATCCCGCGTGGCGCAAGAAGGACGCGGACGGCGCGCTGCGCCTCTGCCCCGCGGACGCCGAGCGCCTCGGCATCGCGGACGGCGGCCGCGCGCGGATCACCACGCGTCGCGGCAGCGCCGTGGCGACCGTCGAGATCAACGACACGCTGCAGCCCGGCCACGCGACCCTGCCCAATGGCCTCGGCGTGGCCTACGCCGACGGCGAGGGCGGCACGACCACGCGCGGCGTCGCGCCGAACGAGCTGACGTCGTCCGAGCACCGCGACTGGCTCGCCGGCACGCCGCTCCACAAGCACGTCAGAGCGCGGATCGAGGCCGCTTAGGACGGCACTCTCGTGATTGATACATCTTCGTGCCGACCGAGTCGAAGGGCTGAACGACGAAATAGATCAATAGAACAACAGAGCAGCAACGAACAGGGAACGCCTGAGGTCAGTGGCTTCGACGGGCCGATTCGCCAAGTCGCGACGGCGCCTGCCTCGTCGGGGCACTAACACCGACGTCTGCTCTGCCGTTCCGTGCTCCGTGTTGCCTGTTGTTCTACTGCTCCATTTCGTCGTTTCCGAGGCTGCCCGTCATCGAAGCGGATTCAGATTCGGATCGGCGAATGTGTAGAATCGTGAGAGGACGGCACTACATGGGCCCGCTGCGCATGATTTCGACCGACCCTGTCACCCGCGATGCGCCCCGCGACGGCTCGGAAAGCGTATCCGAGTCGAGCACCAGGCACGACCCCTGTCGACTCTTCGACAATGGCCGCCGGGGCCGGCGCCGGACCGCGATGAGCGCGACGAGGAGCACGCCCAGGAGGGGCGCGGAGCCCGGGTCACCCGCAGCGGTCGCGCAGCCGGTGGCCTGGCTCGTCGGTGGCGCCACGGCGGGGCTGCCTCCAGCGCCGCCGCCTCCGGCGCCACCCGCGGCGGCGTCGGGCGCGGGCGGACCAGCGTCGGGCGGCAGGGGCGGGCCCTCGAACGTGACCTGTACGGTGCCATCGGCCTGCACGGCCCCGAGCCGCAGCGTGTACCCGGTCGGCGCGCCGGCCTGATCGCGCAGCTCGCGCACGGCGCCTTGCCCTGCCACGACGCACGCGCTGTCCGAGCGCGCGTCGAGGAGCGAGCAGCCGACCGGCAGGTTGACGTCGAGGTACGGCGCCTGCCTGTTCGGCAAGTAGAGATCCTGCGCCTCGAAGTCGAGAAACCCGAATGAGCCGAACGGCAGCTTGTCCTCGTCGACGCCATACACGTAGACGCCGGGCGGCGCGCTCTCGTACGCGGCGTGGTGCTGCCCCGCGCGGTTCTCGACGAGCAGGTACTGGGCACCGTCGCCGAGCCGCAGCACCGGGCCGCCATCCAGGACCGGCGCGAGCGCGAGCGTCTGCGCGCCCCGGATGTGCCGCACCTCGCCCCAGCCGATCTGCTGCCGCGCGAACGCCGACAGCGTCGCGTGGATGTCCGCCATCAGGCAGTTCACCGGCGGCCCGCGGTAGAGGTCCATGAAGCCGAGCACGTGGCCGAACTCGTGCAGATCGGGGGGTACGAGCGCCACGATGCCCGCGGTGACGAGGGAGCCGCCGCCACCGGGCGCGCCAGGGAGCGTGGCGCCATTGTCGAAAGCCGCAATGGGCAGCGCAATGCCCCGGTAAATGTCGGTGTCGACGATGACGCCGTCGAGGAAGCCGTCGGGCACGCCGGCCGTGGCGCCATTGACGTCGAAGCGCTGGAGATCGACCCGCTGCTCGTCCCGCACGCGCGTCAGGAGATCGACGAACGTCGCCTGGACGGCGCGCGTCGAGACGAGCGCGATGTCCATGAGCGAGACGGTGCACGCGTCCGCCGCCCGGCCCGGGATCGGGCAATGGTCGTAGAGGACGGGCTCGACCAGCGTGGGGATCGGATCCCACTGCCCCTGGGACACCACCTGCCAGTGGTGCCGGAACGTGCCCACTCCGCCGGCGGGATCGTAGAAACGACGCAGCTCGGCGAGGCGAGCCGCGGGAAAGGCGGTCTCGCCCACCCGCATCGGGATGACGAGCACGTGCGAGGTGCCGACGTGCGGGATCTTGTTCTCCCCGATGTCGTCGGTCGTCCGCAGGTGATCGATCGCGTTGCCGCGCGCGAGCGCTGGGACGAGCCCGCACAGCCCGATCGCGAAGAGGCCGATCGCGAAGCGCGGCGGTTTCACCCCTCCAAGGTACCCCGAAGGCACATGGATCCGCCGAGGTATCCTGGCAATGCACGCGCGGGAGCAGGCGCCGCCTTCACCGCGACAGAGGCGCCGTGCCGGTTCGCACATCCGCGTCCCAGGTGCGCGCATGATCGAAATGGCACGGTCCGTGCTGGGATGCGGGCCGTGCGCACGTGGCTCGTGGGACTGGTCCTGGTCGTCGGCTGCAATCACCACGTCTACTCGCCGCCGGCGCGGGCGCTCCCGCTCGAGGCACCCGCGACGCTGCCCCAGGGGGGACAGGCGGTGCGCCTCTCCGGGGGCATGCACGGCGAGCTCACCTTCGGACCCAACCTGCCGCACGGCGAGCTCACCTACCGGCGCGCGCTCGGGCCGCGGCTCGAGCTCTCCGGCACCGGCACGATCGCCTGGGTCGACGAGCCGACGCAGGAGGGGGTGACCGGGTCCGGCGCGCTCGGCCACCTCGGCGTCAAGCTCCAGCTCGACGAGGGCGGCCACGTCGCGCTCCGCGGCGGCCTCGGGGGCGGCGCGCACGGCGCAGGAATGCTCGCCGCAGCCGACGTTGGCGTCATCGCGGGCTTCCAGAACCGCTGGGTGGTGCCGTGGATCGCGATCACGCTCATGGGCAGCCAGCCGATCAGCGCGAGGACCGTGGAGACCGCCGGACCAGGCTCCACGATGTCGGACCCCCGACGGCCCGACACCACGGGCGGCTTCGACCTCGGCGGCGGCCTGGCCATCTCGCTCGGAGACGCCGTGCGCCTGCACGCCGGCGGCGGCTACCTCCACCTCGACGACGGCGACCGGCCCGCGGGCTTCGTGCACCTGCAATTCGGCCTCGAGCTGCTGCTCCTCTGAGGTCCCGCGCGGTCACTCGCAGGGTGCCGTCGGCACGTGGAGGTTGAGGAAGCCCACGTCCACGTTGTAGGTGCCGGGGCCGGAAGGCGGCTCGGCGGCGGTGGTGCCAGCGCCGGTGAGGCGCAGGCTCGCGCGCATCGTGATCGCGCGACCGTCGCAGCCGCCCAGGTCGCGCGGCTCGCTCACCGCCTCGACCCAGGGATCGCTCGCGGGCCCGGTGCGATCGAGCGAGAGCGCGAGCGGCGAGAACGCGCCGGCCCCCTCGACGTCGGCGGTGAGCCGCGCGCTCGTCTCGGGACCGAGGTCGAGGTCGACCGACAACGACGCGTGCAGGCCAGCGACGCGAAAGCCGGCGGGCACGACGGCCGTCGCCTCGACCGCGCACACGCGCGCCTGCTCCGCGGGCTCGGGGCCCTCGAGGCGTGCGACGCGGAGCGCGTCGAACCTGACCGACAGCTCCGGGCCCGCCGGCGAGAACGAGAGGCCTTCGCAGCCGTCGCCGCTCCCGCGGAGGTCGCTCCACCGTGGCGTCCCGGGCGGGTCGGGCCGCTGGGGGGGCGACACGACGTCGACGAGCGCCTTGCGCACGTAGTACGCGCGCCGCGGCTCGAGCGCCTGGCCATCGCAGCTGCGCGGCTCGAGGAACACGACGCCCTCGACGAGGCCGAACGGCTCGCCGCTGTCCGTGCGGCGCGGCTGCAGCCGCCCGTCGGGGCCGCGCTCCCTCGGGTAGAGCTCGTCGACCTTGAAGCCCGAGTCCTGTGCATCGGCGCACGCGATGCGGTGCAGGTCACGGTCGTAGAGGTCCACACGGCCGCGCGGTGTCACGCGCTCCTCGAGCCGGCTGACGGCCTGGACGTCCGCGAGGTAGCGCTCGCCGGGCCGCAGCGCGCGGCCTTCGCACGTGGCCGCGTCCGTGATCTCGATGATCTCCATCGGGCGCAGGTGCGCAGCGCAGGGCACGATCGCGCCGGCCTCGCTCACGCAGACGCGCCGCACGCGGTCGAAGAGCCCGGCCTTCGGGCCGCAGCCGACCGCCTCGAGCCCGTTCGGCCCCGGCTCGGTCGGGTAGAGCCGGGCCTGGCTCGAGAAGTAGAAGGGGAGCCGCTGGTCGTCCGTGTCGTCGGCCGGGTCTTCGGCCTTGCCGCCGCCCGCGCCGAGGCCGCGATCCTCGCGGTCGAAAGAGGCATCGGGCGCGGCGGGGCAGCCGACCGAGAGCATCGCGAGGGGCAGCGTGACGAGCAAACGGCGCATGATCCCGGGCATTGCAGCCGCGGTGCCGGCGCTCGCGCGCTGCAGCGCCGCGAGATCGCACGGGCCGAGGGCCCGGCTGCTGTGTCGTCCCCGACACAGGGGCGACTCGTGGACTCGCCACCGGCGCGCATTGCGCTCGCGCGGAGAACTGATGGAAGATCTGCTCCGCATGCCCTGCGCGGAGCCCCCGGAGCGAGCCCCATGAGCTGCCCCACGTGCGAGGGCTACCTCGGCGACTGGCGCAGCCACGGCCCGTCCTTCCCCGAGAAGGACTGGGAGGTCCTGCAGTCCGAGGAGATCGAGGTCGGCACCCACGGGGCCGCCACGGTGATGCAGGGCACCGCGCGCTGCAGGGCCTGCGGGCAGGTCGCCGACTTCGGCTGCAGCTACGGCCCGGGCTACCACTTCACGGCGCGATCGCGCTGACGCTTCAGCGGCGGCGGAGCTCGAACCAGAAGTGCTCGCCCTGGCCGCGCGGGGCGTTGATGCCGCCGAGGCCGAGGGCCTGGTCGGGGCCGAGCGGCTTGACCTCGTCGTAGAGGAGGCCGCGGATCGGCCGGGGCAGGCGCGAGACGTCGTAGTCGAGGCGGACGACCTCGGCGTCGCGCCATCGCGAGGGGCCGACGCTCGCGCGGAAGCGGCCGGTCGCGAGCCACGGGTGCTGGAACCACCAGAGGCGCCGGTCGAAGTCGATGCCGAAGCGCGGCCCGAAGAGCACCGTGTCGATCGCGCGCGTGTACACGCTGCGCGCGCTCGGGGTCTCGAGGAAGCGCAGCATGCGGCCCTCGAACACGCCCTCGAGGGGCGACGCCACGGACGGCCCCGCATACCGGGCCTCGAGCTCCTCCAGGGTGCGGCCCACGAGCTGGAACGTCATGCGCGAAGGCTACACCGCGACCGCGCGCGCCGGATCCGTGCCGCGCCACGACATGAGCCGCACCTCGTCGCCCGTGATCGCGACGTAGGGGTTCACCGGGAAGGGCTCGCCGCGCACGTCACGCACGTCGAGCACGCGCACCCACGTGCCGGAGTTCACGTAGCGCTTGCCCGCGCCGAGATCGAGCTGCATCGGCTGGTGCGTGTGGCCGAAGACCACGCAGCGCACCGCCGGGTGCCGCAAGAGGCGAATCGCGGCCGCGACGTCGTGCGCGAGGGGCTTGCGCAGGAGCGGCTCGTGGTCGGCGACCGACGGGGCCGAGAGCGTCCGCGCCGCGTCGTGCACGATGTGCGCGACGACGCCGAGCAGGAGCGGGATCCACAGGAGCCGCACGACGCCGTAGCCGAACGCCAGCGCCGCGGCGACGACGAGCAGCCGGTAGACCAGCACGCGCAGGCGCTTCCACACGTCGAGCCGGGCCATCACCATGCGGGCGATGCGCGCGAAGACGAGCAGGCCCATCGACGCCGCCAGGCCGAGCGCGCCCTGCCCCACCACGCCGTGCAGGAGGTGCCGCACTCGCCCGGCGGCCGCCGCCGTCGGCGCGGCCTCCCACGCGAGCGCCGCGTTCAGGCCCACCCACATGCCGACGACGAGCAGCACGAGGAGCGAGATGCCCCCCACCGGCGAGCGCCGCCAGTGCCTGCGCGCCTCGAACGCGGGCGAGTCGGGCGGCGGCTCCTGCCCGCCGGGCCGGCGCGCGAAGAGCGCCGTCAGGTTCTGCCGCCAGGCCATCCGCATGAGGTCCACCAGGTAGTCGAAGCGCAAGAGCGCGAACGTGGGCCGCTGCACGAACACCGCCGCGATCGAGTCGCCCATCGGCCGCACCTTGTCGACGAAGGGCAGCTCGCGCTCGATGCGGTTCCAGAGGGCCTTGACGATCACGGTGCCGAAGGGCACCTCGATGCGCGTGCACTCCTTGTCCACGAAGGGATCGCCGAGGTCCCGGAACGCGTTGATGGGATCGAACTGGTTGCCGTGCTCGACGTAGGTGCCGCTCGACGCGTCGAAGAACCCCTGCGGCGGGAACGCCAGCACCTCCGCGGGCGGATCGCCGAGCTCCCGCGCGAGGCGCGTCGTCACGGCCGGGAACGCGAGCTCGATGTCGTGGTTCCCGCGCAGGATGGTCAGCCGCCGCGTGCCGTCGCGCACGGACACGAGCTCGCGCAGGGCGGCGAAGAAGCGCGGGTGGCGCGCCATCGTGCGCTCGAGCGCGCGCACCGCCTGCTCCGGCGTCATGGCGAGCGGGTACACGCGCTCGAAGACCTCGTCGGCGCGCACGTCCTCGGGCGTCGGGTCGATCTGCTGGAAGTCGATCCAGTCGCCGTTGATGACGAGGTGCACGCTCGCGTGCGTGCGCACGTGGTGGCGAACGAAGTCCTCGAACTCGCCGTCCGCGTAGAAGTCGTCGAGCTCCGGCTCGGCCGACAGGTGCAGGTCGCTGACGACCAGCGTGATGCCGCCGCCCGTGGGGACGACGCGCTCACTCCCGGATCCGCTCTCGATCTGCTTCACGACGCGAGCTAGATGCTACTCGACGTCACAGGTGCAAGGGATGGCTGGGCTACGACCGGCGGCCTCGGCAGCGCCACCGCCGGCTATCATGAGGCGCGATGGACTTCTTCGACAACCTGCTCCAGGACGAGCACCGGATGCTGCGCGACACGTGCCGGCGCTTCGCGGAGCGCGAGATCGCGCCTTCCGCCACCGAGTGGGAGGAGGCGGGGACGTTCCCGCGGGAGCTCTACGGGCGCGCGGCGCAGGCGGGCGTGCTCGGCGTCGGCTTCCCCGAGGACGCCGGCGGCTCGGGCGGCTCGGCCTTGCACAGCGTGATGGCCATCGAGGGCCTCATGCGCGGCGGCTCCACGGGCGTCGCGGTCGGCCTCGGCTCGCTCGGCATCGCGCTGCCCCCCATCCTCCAGAGCGGCGACGCGGGCCTCATCGATCGCTTCGCGCGCCCGGTGCTGGCGGGCGAGAAGATCGCGGCGCTCTGCATCACCGAGCCGGGCACGGGCAGCGACGTCGCGGCGGTCCGCACGCGCGCGGTGCGCGACGGGGACTGCTACGTCGTCACGGGCGCGAAGATGTTCATCACCTCCGGCGTGCGCGCGGACGTGCTGTCGGTGCTCTGCCGTACGGGCGACGACCCGCACGGCGGCCTGACGTTCCTCGTCCTCGAGAAGGACATGCCGGGCGTGCGCGTCTCGCGGGCGCTCAAGAAGACCGGCTGGTGGGCGAGCGACACGGCGGAGCTCGCGTTCGACGAGGTGCGCGTGCCGGTCGCGAACCGCGCGGGCCCCGAGGGCGGCGGCTTCGTCACGCTCATGCGCAACTTCCAGAACGAGCGGCTCGCGCTCGCGGCGTACGGCGCGGCGACCGCGCAGATCGCGCTCGAGGAGGCCACGCGCTACGCCCGCGAGCGCAAGGCCTTCGGCCGGCCCATCCTCGGCTTCCAGGCCACGCGCCACAAGCTCGCGGAGATGGCGACGCGCGTGACGGCCGCGCGCACGCTGACGTATCAGGTCGCCGCGCGCATGACCCGGGGAGACTACGTGGTCGCCGAGGTCTCGATGGCCAAGAACTTCACCGCCGACGTCGCGATGTCCGTCACGTACGACGCCGTGCAGATCTTCGGGGGCATGGGCTACATGCGCGAGACGCTGGTCGAGCGCCTCGCCCGCGACGCGCGCCTCCTGCCCATCGGCGGCGGCACGCACGAGATCATGCTGGAGATCATCGGAAAACAGCTGGGGCTGGGGTAAGGGGGCCCTCACGCCGCGCGCTGCAGCGATTCCTGACGCGCCTTCTCCGCGTCCGGGAAGAGCGGGATGATGCGGTGGAAGATGTAGGGGATGACGAAGGGCATCGTGAAGATGACGCCCGCGAGCACGAGGCCCTCGCGCTCCCAGATGCCCGGGACACCAGGCCTGTGCGTTCCGGTTCAGAGGATGCCGAGCTCGCGCGCGGTCGCGGTGAACATCTCGATGGCGCGGTCGACCTGGGCGGGCGTGTGGCCGGCGCTGAGCTGCACGCGGATGCGCGCCTCGCCGCGCGGCACGACGGGGAAGGAGAAGCCGATCACGTAGATGCCCTTCTTCAAGAGCTCCGCCGCGAGCTGGTTGGCCTTGCGCGCGTCGCCGATCATGACCGGCACGATCGGGTGGAAGCCGGGCTTGATCTCGAAGCCCGCGGCGGTCATGCCCTCCCGGAAGCGGCGCGCGTTGGCCATCACACGCTCGCGCAGCTCGCTCGAGCGATCGAGCAGGTCCAGGACCGCGATGGACGCGCCCACGATCACCGGCGGGATCGAGTTCGAGAAGAGGTACGGCCGCGAACGCTGCCGCAGGAGCTCGATGATCTCGCGCTTGCCCGTCGTGAAGCCGCCGGCCGCGCCGCCGAGGGCCTTGCCGAGCGTCGAGGTGAAGACGTCGACGCGGTGCATGACGCCGTGGTGATCGGCCGAGCCGCGGCCCGTGGGGCCGACGAAGCCGGTCGCGTGCGAGTCGTCGACCATCACCATCGCGCGGTAGCGCTCGGCGAGATCGCAGATCTGGTCGAGCTTGGCGACGTAGCCGTCCATCGAGAACACGCCGTCGGTGGCCACGAGGCGCAGGCGCTTGCCCTCGGTCGCCTTCAAGGCCTCCTCGAGGGCATTCATGTCGCCGTTCGGGTAGCGGTGCCGCTCGGCCTTGCACAGGCGGATGCCGTCGATGATCGACGCGTGGTTGAGCGCATCCGAGATGATCGCGTCCTCCTCGCCGAGCAGCGTCTCGAAGAGCCCGCCGTTGGCGTCGAAGCACGACGAGTAGAGGATCGTGTCCTCCGTGCCGAAGTAGCGCGCGACGCGCGCCTCGAGCTGCTTGTGCAGGTCCTGCGTGCCGCAGATGAAGCGCACCGAGCTCATGCCGAAGCCGTGCGAGTCGATCGCGCGGTGCGCCGCCGCGATGACCTCGGGGTGAGACGACAGGCCGAGGTAGTTGTTCGCGCAAAAATTCAGCACGTCGGCGGCCGGCGCCTCGGCGCTGCCGGCCACGTGGATCTGCGCGGACTGCGGGCTCGTGATCACCCGCTCGGGCTTCCACAGGCCATCGGCGCGGATGCCGTCGAGCGCGTGCTGGTAGATCGCCTTCGCTTGGTCGTACATGGTCAAGCCTTTCTCGCGTAGCGCGCGCGGATCTTCGGCAAGAGGTACTCGTCGAACGCGCGCTCGAAGTCGTAGGCCGGCTTCCAGCCCCAGTCGTGCCGCGCCCGCGCGTCGTCCACGTCCTCGGGCCAGCTATCGACGATCTTCGCGCGCACCGGGTCGGGCTTGAACGTCACGTCCGCCTCGGGGTAGCTGCGGCGCACCCGCGCGAGGATGTCGCCCGCCGAGGCGGAGAACGCGCCCACGTTGTACGTCGTCGTCGTGAGCTTGCCGTGGTCCGCGTCGAGGAGGCCCAGGAGCGCCTCGACCGCGTCCGGCATCGCCATGAACGGGATGCGCGCCTCGGGCGGCACGAAGCACGCGTACGGCTCGCCCCTGGCCGCCGCGTGCACCATCTCGGGGCCGAAGTCGCTCGTGCCGCCGGTCGGGATGGTCTCGGCGGAGATGAGGCCCGGGAAGCGGATCGAGCGAAAATCCAGGCGCGCGGCGCTCGAGAGCGCGCCGAGCTGCCGGTAGTGCGTCGCGAAGTAGCGGCCGAGGTGCTCGCAGTAGAGCTTGTTGCAGCCGTACATCGTGATCGGCAGGTTCCACGCCTCCTCGCGCACGCGGCCGGCGGCGTGCTTGTCCGCGAGCGTCGGCAGGCCATAGACCGCGATCGAGCTCGGGAACAGGAACCGCACCGCGCGGCCGAGCCGGTTCGACTGCGCCTGCGCCATGCGCAGGAGGTGCAGCGATCCCTCGACGTTGATCTGGTGCGCGAGCTCGGGATCGCGCTCGCCGCGCGTCGACAGCAGCGCCGCGAGGTGGAAGACGACCTCGATCTCGTGGTGCGCCGCGATCTGATCGAGCAGGTAGCGGTCGAGGATGTTGCCCGCGTACGTCTCGACGCACAGGTGTCGGAACGACTCGGGCAGCGGCGTCAGATCGATCGTGACGACGCGGTAGCGGCCCGACGCGGACAGGCGCTCGAGGAGCGAGCGCCCGATCTCACCGTTGGAGCCGGTCACGAGGACGACGGGCTTTTCCATGGCGGGCGGACGCTACCACAGTGTGTTTGCCCCCACAGCGGGCACGGCGCGGGCCGCACTACGCTCCCGCCGTGCGCAGGTCCAACCAAGCCCTCC
This sequence comes from uncultured Myxococcales bacterium, assembly GCA_964593795.1. Taxonomy (GTDB): domain Bacteria; phylum Myxococcota_A; class Polyangia; order JAHFDS01; family JAHFDS01; genus JAHFDS01. The sequence goes on from CAZQJC010000036.1 coordinate 63,937, forward strand.
TCGGTCTCGTGCTCGCCGGCGTCGCGCTGGGCTGCGATCGAGGCCTCGCCGACGCCCCCGCGACCGATGGTCCGACCTCCCTCGCCGACGGGCCCATCCCGGCGGACGGCCCGGGCCCGAGGGCCGATGCCGCGCGTGACGCGGCCCCCCGCGATGCGTCCTCGAGCGACGCCCGCTCAGCCGACGCGGCGCCCGACGGCCCGCCGCGCACGTACAGGACGCCGGCCGACTTCGATCGCTCGGGCTGCCAGACCGCCGGCTTCGACCAGCTCGCCCTCGACGGCGTGTGGGTGCTCGAGATCGTCGATGGGCCGCTCCTCGGGGGCTCGCCACCGGGCGCCCGCTTCTTCCACGAGGCCGGCCTCCTCAAGGGGATGCTCGCCTCGTTCCTGGACGAGAGCCCGCTCGATCGCCTCGATCAGACCGCGGCGGACCTCTTCTTCTACCAGGTGGCGCCCTTCGGGGTGCCGACGGACGTGCAGTCGTTCCTCGCCTGCCACGCGGACGCGGCGGCGAGCCGCTTCGATGGCCCCTATGCGCTCTGCTTCTCGGGCCAGTGCGGCCTCGGCAAGTTCCGCGCGACCAAGGTCACGCGGCCCGCGGGCGAAGGCGAGGCGAGCGGCCTCGTGAAGCTCGGCGAGTTCGGCGCGTTCCCCGACGCCGGCCCCGCCATCACCGCGAACGTGCGCGTCGGCGGCACGATCGCGTACCTCGCGCGCTACGGGGACGGCCTGCGCGTCCTCGACGTCGCCGATCCGGCGGCGATGCGGCACCTCGCGCACGCGCCGGTACAGACGGGCGGCGAGATCTACAACGACGTCAAGCTCGCGCCGGGCGTCGCGTTCCTCGCCTCGAGCGAGCACGGCGTGGTGCCCTACGACGTGTCGATCCCGTCCACGCCCATGCGGCTACCGAGCCTGCTCGACGGCTGGAACGTCCACACCCTCTTCATCTCGGGGACGACGCTCTACGTGGCGGCGTTCGACCGGCAGGCGACGGGCACGATGTCCGGCCTGGCCATCTTCGACATCACGAACCCGCGCGCGCCGGTGCAGCTCGGCCAGCTCTACCAGCCCGAGCGCACGGGCTACCTGCACGACCTCTACGTCGAGCCGGGCCGCGCCTACCTCGACTTCTGGGACGCCGGGCTCATCGTCGTCGACGTGAGCGATCCGCTGCGACCACGCGAGCTCGGCCGGTACGAGGCCTACGCGCCCGAGGTCACCAACCACTCGAGCTGGGTGACGACGATCGGCGGCCGGAAGATCTGCGTCACCGGCGACGAGAGCTTCGGCGCGCACGCGCGCATCCTCGACGTGACGGATCCGGCGGCGATCCGCCTCCTCGGCGAGTGGCAGACGCGCCCCGAGGTCAGCATCCACAACATCCTCGCGGAGGGCGACCGCGCGTACATCGCGCATTACCAGGACGGCCTTCGGGTCCTCGACCTGTCGACGCCCGCGCAGCCGCGGCAGATCGCCTACTACAACACCTGGGATCCCGCGACCGGCAGCGCCGGCTTCTACCAGGGCACGATCGGGATCGACAAGGTGGGGGACCTGCTCTACGTGGCCGAGGAGCAGCGCGGGCTGCTCGTCCTGAAGATGGCGCCGTAGCGGCGCAGAGGGAGGCCCGGAGGGAAAACCAGGAACCAGGAAAACAAGATCAAGGAACACCGAACACGGCCGGACCGGGTCTGAGGAGCCGGAGCGAGCCGCCAGCGAGGCGAGCGGAGCGAGCCGCAAGATACCGTGTTGGGCGTCAACGCCTTTCGGGCACCGCTCCGGATCGTCCACGTCCACGTCCACGTCCACGTCCACGATCCGGAGCGCGGGGGCGAGCTTGGCACCTCGAGTCCGCTCAGAGGAGTGGCCGCTCCTGCGTCCGCAGATCGTCGCCCAGCCGTCCGCGAGGCGAGCGTCAGCGAGCC
>CAZQJC010000037.1:0-11051 GCA_964593795.1 uncultured Myxococcales bacterium
CATACTCATCGGAACGCGCAGAGGAAGCCGATCGGGCCTCGTTTCTGGCAATTCTTGCGAGAGATTCGGGCTTCGGGCTTCAGAGGGTTGATGGGAATAGGTCCCAGCTGAGCTCGCGCACGTCTGGCAGTACGTCGACGCGAGCCCGGCCTCGATCGTCTCGCGGCCCTTCTCTGGTGCTGGTCAACCCACGGCGGTAGCTCACCGGTGGTGACCGGGCTCGGTGTCCCCGGCCCCGGTCGCCCGATCCCGGTCACGCCGACCGGATGCCGGTCACCGGCGACCGACCCGGATGCCGTTCCCGGATGCCGGCGACCGATCCCGGAGCCGGGCACCGGCACCGAGGCGGAACCGGAACCGGAGCCGGTCCCGTCACGGTTTCCGTGCGCGTCTCGCAGCACTGCGCTTGTTTCGATCAACCCTCTCAGGCTTCAGGCTTCAGCCGGAAGCCCGGATCCGGGCTCGGCCGAAGCCTGTCGCCCGTGGCCCCGTAGCCCAGCCAGCCCGGCGGGTCACAGGCCTGGGGGCGGGCCCCAGCCGAAGCGGTGGTGCAGCCATCGGCCGACGGGGCCGGGGCCGAACAGGAAGCGGTGGCGCCCGACGTACGTGACGACGGCGACGTTGACGATGAGCACCGCGGCCTTGCCGAGGCTCGCCTTGTGGAAGAGCTCGTAGAGCTCGAGCGGGATGAAGAGCGAGGTGGCGCCGATGGTGAGCCACTCGGCCCAGATGCGCCGCTTGTGCAGGCCCCAGGCCTCCAGGTACATGAGCGTCGCGTAGACGAGCTCCGCGGCGCCGATCTGCGCGAGGCGCGTCGCGCGCACGCCCGTCAGCTTCTCGAGGAAGGCGTCGATGTGCGGGCTCGCGGGGTTGAGGTGGATGGCGCGCACGACGTGCAGCGCGATCGCCTCGAGGTCGCGGCCGATGAGCAGGAACGTGCCGGTCGCCGCGAGGACGAGGAGAGAGCCCTTGATCGTCTTCATGACGATGATGAGCCGCAGCCCGAAGTCCGGGCGGTGGACCTCGCGCGAGACGGCCGCCTTGACGCGCGCCGGCGCGCGCGGCTTGCTCACTTGTTCCAAGCGGCCTTGGTGCGATAGGCACCGAGGGCCTCGCGGATGACCGCGCAGGCCTCCGCGGCCTCGTAGAGCTCGTCCACCTCGGAGAGCTTGCCCTCGAGGGCCTTGTAGTCCTCGAAGAAGCGGCGCAGCTCGATCATGAGGTGCGGCGGCAGCTCGTGGGCGGCCTTGTAGTGCGCCACGGACGGATCGTCCACCGCGACCGCGACGATCTTGTCGTCGAGGCCCTTGTCGTCGCGCATGCGCAGGCCCCCGATCGCGCGCGCGCGCACGATGGTCAGCGGGTGTACCGGCTCCTGCATGAGGACCAGGACGTCGAGCGGGTCGTTGTCGCCGCCGTGCGACTGCGGGACGAAGCCGTAGTTCGCCGGGTAGTGCACCGACGAGTAGAGGACGCGGTCGAGCATGAGCAGGCCCGTGCGCTTGTCGAGCTCGTACTTGACCTTCGAGCCTTTCGGGATCTCGATGACGGCCGGGAACCACGCCTCGAAGTCCTCGGGGATCAGGATGTCGTGCAGCGGGTGCATGCCCCGATGGTAGCGCGGGTCAGCCCCGCAGCACCTCGTCGAGCCAGGCGGGCTCGACGTTGCCGCCGGTGACCACGACGACGGTGCCGGCGCGGGGCGGCAGCGCGCCGGTGCGGAGCGCGGCGAGGCCGACGGCGGCGGAGGGCTCGAGGGCTTGCCCGAGCGCGCGGTACGCGAAGGCCACCGCCTCCCGGATGGAGGCCTCGGACACGCGGGCGATCGCCGGTGAATACATGCGCGCATGCGCATAGGTTCGCTCGGAGACGGGGCCCTCGAGGCCCTCGCAGGCGGTGGCGCCGCCGTCGTAGGTCGTGAGCGCGTGCCCGAGGACGAGCGACTCCGCCATCGCGCAGTTCGCCGACGGCTGCGCGCCCACGACCTCGGCGCGCGCCGAGAGCGCCTCGAGCAGCCCCACGAGGAGGCCCCCGCCGCCGACGGGCACCACCACGCGCGCGAGCTCCACGCCGGCCGCCGCCGCCTGCGCGGCGAGCTCCTCGCCGAGCGTCACGCCGTTGCCGAGCCACACGGCCGGGTCGTCGAAGGCCGAGACGAACGTGGCGCCGCTCGAGGCGGCGTCGGCGCGGGCCGCGTGCTCGGCCGCGTCGTAGGTGGGGCCCGAGACGACGACGTCGGCCCCGAACGCGGCGATCGCGGCCCGCTTGACCGCGGGCGTCTGCGTGGACACGAACACCCGCGCGCGCTTGCCGAGCTCACGCGCGGCGAGCGCGACGCCCTGGCCGTGATTGCCGGCGGAGGCGCAGACGACCGCGGGCGCGTCGAGGAGCGCGAGCGCGGCGGCGGCCCCGCGCAGCTTGAACGAGCCCGTGCGCTGGAGCGACTCGAGCTTGAGGTGGACGCCCTCGCCGAGCGCGGGGGCGGCGACAAGGGGCGTCTCGCGGCAGAGGCGGCGCACGGCGGCGCGGGCGCGGCCCTGCTGGGCGGCAGAGAGGGCGTCGTTCACCTGGATCCGTCTACCACGCGTCGCCCTTGGCGGCCCTGACGACCGCCTCGGGCACCACCGGCAAGAGGAGGTGCGAAGGGTGCGCGGCGTCGTGGTGGAGCACGTTTTCGGCCCTGGGGCCCGTCGCCTCGCGCGCGACGTCGCCTCCGGTGTTCGTGTTGCGCTCGAAGAGCGGCATCGCGGCCGAGGCGATCTGCACGCGCAGGCGGTGACCCTTGTCCAGGCGGATGCCGGTCTGCCACAGGTCGAGCACCACCTTGTCGATCGCGCCGGGCCGGAGCGGCTCGGGCTTCTCGAACGAGCGGCGGTAGCGCGCGCGGATCTTGCCGATCGCGAGCGGGAGGACCTCGCCCTTTTCGTCGATGGCCTCGAGCGTGGCGAAGAAGTCGGTGTCCTTCGCCGACGACGACACCCAGAGCTCCGCGGAGAGCGGGCCTGCGATCGTGAGCGGCGCGGAGAGCGGACCCGTGTCGTAGACGAGGATGTCCTTGCGCGACGCGAGGAGCGCGGCCTGCCGCTTGCGCTCGCGCTCCTTCTGGGCCTCGATCGTCGCACCTTCCTTCGGGCCGGTCTCGTCGGGGTCGGCGTACGCGACGTTCGGCGTGGGATCGGCTGGCGCGTACGTGTAGCGATCGGCCTTCTCGACAGCGGGCGGCGCCTCGGGCGACAGGCGCCCGTCGCCGCTCGCGGTGTTGGCCTTGCCGCCCGAGCGCAGGTAGTAGCGCGTCGCCTTCGACGCCGACAGCGGGTAGACCGAGTCGGTCAGCCACTTGTCCGCGCCGATGACGAAGACGCTGACGAGCGGGTGCTCGAGGACGCCCGTCGGCTTGCCCTTGAGCCAGTGATCGAGCCAGCGCAGGTACTCCGTCTCGAGGTCGATCGAGGCCTTCGGCCCGAGGTCGCGATCGCCGAGGTAGCGGCTCGCGGAGGTCTGGTGGCCCCACGCGCCGAGGATGAGCTTCTGGTGGCCGTGGCCGTGCGCGCGCATGCGCAGGTAGGCGAGCTTGGTGCCGATGCCGTCGCCGTCGAACCAGCCCGACTCGTGGAACACGGGCAGGCGCACGTCCGCCAGGCGGTCGAGGTAGCTGCCGCGCTTCCAGTAAGCGTCGAAGGTCGGGTGCTCGAGCCAGCGCTGGAAGAGCGGGCTCTTCTTGCCGAGGGCGCGCTGGTCGAGCTCGGCGGTCGCCGCGCCGGCGAGCAGCTTCTTCCACTTGCGATCGCCGACCTTGGTCATCGCGACGCCGGAGAGGTCGCCGGTCGCGTTCGACTCGACGACCTCGCCCCACCACAGCGCTCCGAAGAGGAACAGGACGCCGTGGTCGTACGGGATGTTGAAGTAGAGGTCGGGCGGCGTGACCTGCGGGATGATCGTGACGAGGTGCTTCGGGCGCTCGCGCGCGGCGAGCCACTGCACCATCCCGAGGTAGCTGCCGCCGATCATGCCGACCTTGCCGTCACAGAAGGGCCGGAGGGCCAGGTGCTCGATGGCGTCGTGGCCGTCCTCGGCTTCGTTCACGAAGGGATCGAAGGCGCCGGGGGACGAGAAGCGGCCGCGCACGTCCTGGACTGCGACCGCGTAGCCACGCCGCGCGAAGTAGCGCGCCTGCGGCTCGTTCATCTCCTTCTTGTAGGGCGTGCGCACGAGCACGAGGGGAAAGCGCGTGCCCGCGGGAGCCTTCGGCAGGTAGAGGTCCGTGGCGAGCGCCACGCCGTCGCGCATCGGCACGGGGATCGTGCTGCGCACGACGTCGAAGGTCGGCTGCGAGACGCGCGGATCGGGCGGCGCGGCGGCCTTGCGGAGCTCGTCATGGCCCTCGCGCACGTAGGACACGCCCTGCTGCGGCACGTCGATCGACAGGATCCGGCCGCTCTTCTCGACGAAGAAGTGGCAGGTCACGCCGGCGAGCTGGGCGGTGAGCTTGAAGAGGTGGAGGTCCTTGCCGGCGACGGTGCGATCGATCGTGCCCGCGGGCGTGATCGCGAGGTCGAGCAGCATCGGTGCGCCGAGGACGAGCACGGGGTGCGTGCTCCTGGCGGTCGTGCCGGCGAGCGTGCGGAACAGGGGCTCGAGCAGCGTCGGGTTGAAGTTGTCCCAGAGCTGCGTGCCCGGCTTGAGCTCGAGCAGGGTCGGCGTCTTGCTGTGCGGGCCCTTGAGCGAGACACGCGCGCCGTCCCGGACGATCTCGCCCTTGCCCTGCGGGCCCGAGAGCACGATGCGCTTCGGGCGACCCTCGCGGTCCACCTCGACGGTGGTCTCGGTGGTCACCGCCTGCCCGGCCATGCGGATGGTGGACGACCAGCGCATGGCGCCGTCCGCCGAGATGGAGAAGCGCGTCTCGACGAGCGGCTGCCCCTCCTGGAAGACGTGGAAGACACCGGAGTCGGGGGCACCGGTGCGCGCGGGCAGCAGGGGGGCGGGGGCGGCGGCGGGAGCGAGGAGCAGAGCGAGGAGCAGGGCCGTCATGCACCTGAGTGTAGGCGCGTCGAGAAATCCTTCGGAACGCGACTACTCCTTCTTCACTTCCTTGCGCGCCTCGACGCGGATCTCGTCGCCCTTGACGGTGACGCTGGGCTCGAGGCCGCGGGCGCGGAGCTGACGCTCGATCTTCTCCTTGAGCTGCGCGTCGGTCATGCCGGGCTCGCGCTTGTCGTCGAGGCCCATCTGCATCTCGATCTGCGCGGGGCCCCCGACGGTGCGGCGCTCGATCTTCAGCTGGCGATCGCCGTCGTCGGCGTCGATCGAGATCTGCGTCTGGCCGTCCTTGCGCTTGACGTCGACCCACGCGTCGAAGCCGGCCTCGGCGAGCTGCTCGGTGATCTCAGCGGCCACCTGCGCGTCGGTCTTGCCCGTGCCGTCCACGCGGATCTGCACGATCCTGTCGAGCGCCATCGCGTAGACGGTGCCGGAGACGCGCTCGGTGCGCGGGGCGATCGAGACCTTCGCGTCGAGCTTCTTGTCCGCGAGGCGCTGGACGAGCGCGGAGGTGACGCGCTCGACCTCGAGGCGCGAGCGGTTCGTGGACTTCGCGACGAGGGTGGCCTGGCCGTTCTCGAGGCGGACCTGGACCGACTCGGCGGCCAGGGCCCGCTTGAGCTGGCGGGCGATCCCCTTGATCGCGACGGGCGGGAGCTCCGCGGAAAAGAGCAGCGTGACGTCGTGGCCCACCGTCTTCGAGTACGGCAGCGGGATGACGGCGAGGATGGCAGCGAGGGCACAGGTGGCGAGCGCGCCGATGACGCGCGGACGGCGGAGGGTCATGGTGAAGGCTCCTTTGGAGGTGAGGTCTTGCCGGCGCATCGCCACCGCCCGGGACGTCTCCGCGAGCGTGGGCAGCGCCTGGTCGGTCGTCGATCGCAGCGCCTCGAGGTCGCCTTCGATCGTCTGCTCGATGGGGTCAGGTGTGCGCTTCATGGGGCGTTCCTTCCGCGCGACGAAACGACTTCTCGTAGTGCGCGCGCAGCCTCTCGCGGCCGCGCGTGAGCCGGGACTTCACGGCCGGCACCGACGCGCGCTGCATCGATGCCACCTCCTCGATCGAGAACCCGTCGATCTCGAAGAGCACGATCGCCTCGCGCTGCTCCGAGGGCAGCGTGGCGAGCGCGCTCGCGAGCCGCCGGGCGCGGTGCCGCTCGTCCTCCCAGCGCGCGCCGTCCTCGCCGGTCGGCTCGGCGGACGCCGGCAAGGCCTCTAGCGCGAGCATGCGCCGCCAGAAGCCGCGCCGGCTCCGCGCGCGGTGCACCGACAGCAGCACCTGGTAGAACCAGGCGCGGAACTTCGCGGGATCGCGCAGCTCGGCCACGCGGTCCATCGCACGCAAGACGGCCTCCTGGTAGAGGTCATCGCCCTCGCTGGGCGAGCGGCAGAGCCGGCGCGCCGTGCGGAGCGCCTGCTCGTGCACCGGGCCCAGCAAGAGCCAGAGGTCGATCATCGGGTCTCGATGGTGTAGATGCGGGATGGAGCCCGAAAAGTCGCAGGCCAGAGAAGAAAAAGCGAGGTGAACAAGGAACAGAGCAATAGAACAACAGGCAACATTGAGCGCGGAATGTGGGAGGTCACCGCACCTCCGTCATTCCTGCTCCGGCGTTGTTCTATTGCCTGTTGCTCTGTTCCTTGTTCCCCCCGGGGTCCGGGTGCTTCCTATTGCAGTGCGACGCGGAGGTAGCGGCCGCCGGCGTCGGGCGTGACGGCCCCCGGGCGCAGGGCGCCGCCCAGGGAGGGGAGCGCCAGGCGCGCGCCGCCGAGGAGCGCGGCGGCGGAATCCCCGAGGCGGGACTGCACCACCGCCTCGAGCGCCGCGTCGTCCGCGTCGGCGACCGGCTCGCCGAGGAGGTGCACCTCGGCCGTGCTCGAGAGCACCGTGGGCTTGAGCGCGCCCATGTCGGGTTCGAGCCCGAGCGTGAGCGAGATGCGCGCGCCGAGCTCGTAGAGCGTCGTGTCCCCGACGTGCAGGCGGATGCGGAGATCCCCGAGCTCGACGATCATCGCAGGCGCAGGCCGGCCCATCGCGGGGGGCGTGGTCGCCACGGGCGCGGCGCGCACCACCGGCGGCAGCTCGCCGTCGATGTCGACGTCGACCATCGTGTCGTCGGGCCAGCGGCCGCCGAGCGCGGGCACCAGCGCGGCCAGCAGATCGAGCGGCACCTGCTGCTGGTTCGCCTTGGCCAGGCCCCCGGCGCGCCAGGCCGAGAAGAGCGCCTGCGCCACGAGGTTCGTGTCGAGCAGGAGCGCGCCAGGCACGGCGCGCGGGACCGCGGCGTCGAGCTGCGGGGCGCCCGGCGCCGGGCGCGTGCCCCCGGCCGTGACCTTGGCGCCCACCGTGGCCTCGAGCGCGCCGCTGGCGCGACCGAGCGCCACGAGGCACAGGTCGAGCGAGACGTTCTGGCCGAGGAGGTCCATCCGCTGCGCGCCGCCGAAGAGCGAGACGCTCGCGAGCTTCTGGCCGAGCAGCGTGTCCGCCTGCGTCGTGAACTGCTGCAGGAACTCGTCGTGCACCTGGCCCTCGCGGAACGAGGCCATGAGCGTCACGAGGAAGCCCGTCAGGAAGCCCGTGCCGCGGATGTCGACGTTGAAGCCCGGCAGCGACACGTCCGGCGAGCTGTGGCGAAGGCCCGTGACGCACGTGGTGCCGCTTCCACCCGCGCCGAGCGTCGTCTCGACGTGGAGGTTCGTCACGATCTGCCCCTCGATCGGCGCGCTCGAGAGCACGGCCTGGCACTCACCGTCGAACTGGATGAGGAGCGACGGGATGTCGATGGTCACCCAGAGCGTGCCGTCGGGGGCGATGCCGAGGTCGAGCTCGGCGGGCTGGTGCTGCGCGTAGCGCGGGTACGTCACGCAGCCGTTCGAGTCGCTCAGCACGGGCCGCGCCATGATCTCGCGCGCGACGTTGATGGCCTGCACGTCCGCGCGGAGCGGCGCGGCGATCTGCTGGAGGATGGTCTCGGTGAGCTGCAAGCGCGCGGCGCCCGGGTTCACCTGGCCCTCGGGCAGGAAGCGCGCACGAAGGAGCGAGCGGTGCGCGCTCCGAGCGTGGCCGGCGCGGTCGGTCGCGACGATCGGCACCATCGACAGGCCCGCGGGCACCGGCACGCTGCGCGAGAAGGTCCCGTCCGGCATGAGCGTGGCGTCCGCGTCGCCGACCTTGACGGCGGCGGCGCCGAGCGACGCGGTGACCTCGCCGGCGACGGTGCGCGTCGCGGTGGCGGCCGGCACGAAGCGATCGAGCCCGCTCGTGTCGACGGTCAGCGTGTAGGGCGCCTCTCCCGGTGGAGGCGCGCTGCCTGCCCCGCCCGCCCCTGGCGTGGCCGCGCCGCCGCCGCCCGCGCCTGCCGCGCCCGCGCCTGCGCCACCCGGCCGCCCGCCCGCGCCGACGCCCCCGGCGCCGCCCTCGCCCAGCACCTGGCCCACGAGCGCGTCGCCACAACCGAGGACGAGGGACAGGGCCCCCGCGATCCACCGCTTCATGCTGACCTCCACCAGCCGGAAAAAGCTGCGCCGGCCAGGCGCGCACAAGGCAAGACCGGGGCCGCGCTGCGGCCCGCGCCCGCGCCCGAGAACCACGCGATCCCGCGCGCCCCCCGTGCCGCCCGCACCCCGCACCCGCCGCCTGCCGCCTGCAGCCTCGCCCCCGCACCGCCCTCCGGCTACGCTTGCCGGATGGCCACCGTGCTCGTGGTGGACGACGAGCCCAACATCCGCGACGTCCTCCGCTACGCGCTCGAGCGCGAGGGCTTCCAGGTCCGCCTGGCGGCCGGCGGCGAGGCCGCGCTCGCCGAGCTCGGCTCGGGCGGCGTGGACCTCGTGGTGCTCGACGTGATGATGCCGGGCATCGACGGCCTCGAGGTGTGCCGCCGCGTGCGCGCCCGCCCCGCGCCCGAGGGCAACGTGCCGATCCTGTTCCTGTCCTCGCGCGCCGAGGAGATCGACCGCGTGGTCGGCCTCGAGCTCGGCAGCGACGACTACATCGCCAAGCCCTTCTCGCCGCGCGAGCTCGTCGCGCGCGTGCGCGCGGTGCTGCGCCGGCCGCGCGCGGCCGCGGCGGCGCCACAGGCCGATCCCGTGCTGGAGGCAGGGGGCCTGGGGGGCGTCGTCATCGACGTGGCCCGCCACGAGGTGCGCGCGGGCGGCAAGCTCATCCCGCTCACCGCGACCGAGTTCTCGATGCTGCGCGCCCTGTGCGAGCGGCGCGGCCGGGTCCTCTCGCGCAGGCAGCTCGTGGACCTCGCCATCTCGGTGGACCACCACGTCACCGAGCGCACCGTGGACAGCCACGTCCGCCGCATCCGCGCCAAGCTGCGCGACGCCGGCGCCGACGAGCTCGTCGAGACCGTGCACGGCGTGGGCTACAAGTGCCGGGACTGACGCCGCAGGCCGCGTCTCCGGGGCTCTGGCAGCGCCTCGCGGACGAGGCGTGGCGCATCCGGACGCGCCTCCTGCTCGCGAACCTCCTCCTCGTCGCGATCCCCATCGGCGGCATCTGGTTCGCGCGCCTGTTCGAGCGCGAGGCGCTGCGCTCGCAGGAGGAGGACATGGTGCACCAGGCGGCGGTGCTGCGGCCGCTGCTCGCCCGCACGGACGCGGCGAGCTGGCGCGATCACGAGCCGCTCCTCGCGTCAGCGGCGATCCATACGCGTGCGCGAATACGTCTGCTCGACGCGCGCGGGCACGTGGTCGCCGACTCGCACCGCGAAGGGCCGCCCGAGGGGCCGGAGCTGCCGCCGCCGTCGTTCTTCGGCCGCGGCCGGGCCGAGCCACCGCACGCGCCGGCCCTGCAGCCGGAGCTCGGCGACCGCCCCGAGGTCGCGCGCGCGATCGCCGGTCGCTACGGGGCGACGGCGCGCAGCTACGACCGCGCCGGGGTGCTGTTCCTGTTCGCCTCGCTGCCGGTGTTCGCGCCGGACGGCCACGTCTCCGGCGTCGTCTACGTGACGCGCTCGACGCGCCCGGTGCTCGCGGCCATGCACCGGCTGCGGCGGGGCCTGCTCGCCCTCGCGGCGGTCTCCGGCGTGACGGCCGTGTCGCTCTCGCTCCTCTTCGGCTGGACCATCGCGCGCCGCCTCGGCCGGCTGCGCGCGTCGGCCGCGCGCATCGCGGCCGGAGATCGCACCGCGCGCCTCGACACCCGCGGGCGCGACGAGATCGCGGCGCTCGCCCGCGCCTTCTCCGACATGGCCGCGCAGCTCGACGCCCGCGCCCGCTACATCGGCGACTTCGCCGCCAACGTCGCGCACGAGTTCAAGTCGCCGCTGACCTCGATCCGCGGCGCCGCGGAGCTGCTCGGCGAGGGCGCGGCCGACGATCCCGAGGCGCGCGCGCGCTTCCTCGGCAACATCCTCGGCGACGTGTCGCGGCTCGATCGCCTGGTCACGCGCCTGCTCGAGCTGTCGCGCATCGAGGCCGCCCCCGAGCCCGCGCTCACGCTCGACTACGCGGCCCTCGTCCGCGGCGTGGCGGCCCGCCGCCCCGAGGTCGAGCTCGTCATCGACTCGGCGAGGACGAACGTGCGCGGCACCGCGGCGCACCTCGAGAGCGCGCTCGGGAACCTCCTCGACAACGCGCGCCGCCACGCGCCGCCCGGCTCGCGCGTCACGCTCGAGGTACGCGAGCTGGCCGGGCACCTGCGCACCACCGTGGCCGATCGCGGCGAGGGCGTTGCGCCCGAGCACCTGCCGCGCATCTGGGATCGCTTCTTCACCACCGAGGCCGCTTCGGGGGGCACGGGCCTCGGCCTCGCGATCGTCGCGGCGGTCGTCCGCGCCCACGGCGGCGAGGTCGGCGTGGACTCCTCGAGCGAGGGCGCGCGCTTCTGGTTCTCCCTTCCACTCGCCTAGGGCGCCACGGGAGAGAGAACGCCAGGGCCGCAAGGGCCGCCAGATCATGAGGAGGCGAGCGCAGCGAGCCGCAAGGGCGTAGCGAAGCGCAGCGGAGCGAAGACGCAGGGAGGGGGGCCCGGTTGGGCTCTGCCCAACTGGGGGAGGGGCGGC
>CAZQJC010000038.1:0-2442 GCA_964593795.1 uncultured Myxococcales bacterium
AAAATAAAATGACGAACGCTGCTTTCCTGCGGATCATGATCCAGAATATCCTGAACCATTTTTCAAAAGATGAAGTGAGTGAAATATGGATTACATTTCCTGATCCCCAGCCGCAATCAACCCGCGAACGTAAAAGACTTACCGCTCCCCGCTTTCTTGATCAGTATAAACAAATATTAAAAGAGGGCGGCATCATTCACCTTAAAACAGACAACAAACCGTTTTATGAATATACGCTTGGTGTAATTGAGGAAAAAAAACATCAAAAGATCTATTCAACCGACGACCTTTACCACTCTGATGCCGACAATGAAATTTTAGGTATTAAAACTACTTATGAAAAAATATTTCTGGAGCAGGGATCAAAGATCTGTTATGTGAAATTCACGCTTGCATGAAAAAAGAAAAAAACAAACTCGATTCTTTTTTCGAACAAGTTTATGCCGTGGCAAGGCTTGTTCCAAAGGGAAGGGTTACATCTTATGGAGCCATCGGCAAATATCTGGGAACAGCAAAGAGTGCCCGCATGGTCGGCTGGGCAATGAACGGGGCACACCAGGTAAAGCCGAAAGTTCCTGCACATCGTGTTGTTAACCGCACGGGTTTGCTTACCGGCAAACACCACTTTGGAACACCGACAAGAATGCAGGAATTGCTTGAAAAAGAAGGCATCAAAGTAAAAAATGACCAGGTGCAGGATTTTAAGAAATTGTATTGGGATCCAATGGTTGAGCTTAGCATATGATGGGAATAAATGGCGGTTTCTGAGAGATTCCCCACTACGTTCGGAATGACAGGAGCAGAATAGTTTAATGGCTGAAGAAATAATTTGCCCCCTGTCCGCAAATTATTTCTTCAGCCTTTACATAGGCCTTTTCATTGTCATCCTATGTTTGCAAACTAGTTAAATTTGCTATTGAAAAAATCATCTCTAACCCACAAAAGAGAAGAGAAGGAGGGGAATAAGATTATGCCTTGTCATTGGTCCTTGGAGACCGTTCGGAATGCTAATCCCCCTTCCTTTTTACTGTTGAACTTGGACAGTTCATTGGGACTAATAGAGCCCGAATTAAGGATAGATAAGTCAAGCAGTAATTCTCTTCTGTTTTGTAAAAAACTATTTTAATATGGAAACAAAAGTAAAAGTTGGCATCGATATATCCAAAGGGACATTCGATGTAGCCTTGCCAGTGCTGGAGAAACCGGAATACCTGCACAAAAAATTCGCGAACAATGAATCCGGATTTAAAAAATTCTATAATGTTTTACCAAAGGAATGTCATTGCGTCATGGAAGCTTCTGGTGTTTATTATCTGCCATTAGCAACGTTTCTTTTTAATAAGGGAGTTGACGTGAGTGTGGTTAACCCATTAACCATAAAACACTTTGCACGGATGCGATTAATGAGAACCAAAACTGATAGAAAGGATTCAATGTTAATAGCGCAATATGGAAAAACTGAGAACCCTCCATTGTGGAAAGTGAAGCCGTCATATCTGCTTGAACTACAGCAAATTCAAGCACTTCTTGATAATTTTACTAAGGAGCGTACACGATTGATCAATCAAAGAGAAGCATTTACAAACAGTGGGATCGAGAATAAAATTGTAAGTAAGAGCCTAACCAGAGAAATCAACAACAAGGAAAAACAGATTAAACTTTTGGAGACTGAAATGGAAAAAATTACAATGGAAAATCATCCCGAACTATTTGAGCGGCTTAAGAGTGTCCCTGGCATTGGGAAGCGGACAGCTATGATGCTCATTGTTGTCACAGATGGATTCACCAAATTTGAAAACAGCAAACAGCTTAGTGCTTACATTGGTCTATGTCCACGGATTTTTGAATCGGGCACCAGCGTAAAAGGAAAATCCAGAATATGCAAAATGGGAATGGGAAGAATGAGAGCACTTCTATACCTATGCGCCATGCGGGCCAAGCAATGTAATCTAGGTTGTCGTACAATGTTCGAACGATTAAAAGCAAAAGGCAAGAATGGAAAGCTGATCCTTATCGCTTTGGCTAATAAATTATTGCGCCAGGTATTTGCCATAGGGACGGGTCAAAACTATTACAGCGAAATTTCTCCGATTTAATTTGCTTTTTGACACAGTTCATTCCGAACGCAGAGAGGAATCTGTTGAAAGCACTTACGCATTACAAAGGCTCGATTTGATAACCATGGTCCTCATAAGCTAGATTTAATAAAGATAGCGTTTGATGTTAACGACCACTTTTAAAAGATCCCGACCCGGTCTAGCCTAAGGCCAGACTGGGTCGGGATAACAGTCATGGAGGGATAAAATGGGTGATGAATCCTGTCTAATTTATTGAGCATGCTGTTATCTCCCAAGTGTTACCGATACAGTCTGTCATTCCGATCTCGGATCAGACGAAAGACGAATCTGCTCCACAAAATCTAATGCGGGTAAAACTGGCAGT
>CAZQJC010000039.1:0-141555 GCA_964593795.1 uncultured Myxococcales bacterium
CGGCAAGTCGCGTCGCACCGACCAGGAGGTCGAGTAGCGCGGCGCTCTACGCGGTCTCCGTCAATCTAACCTCGGCCTGGCGGCTCATGCAGCTGCCAGGCCGAGCCTCGTCCAGAGGCTCACGCGATCGCGGCCGCCGCGATCGAAACGCCGCGCTTCCTGACGATCGTCTCCACCGACCCGCGCGTGAGCGCCTTTCTGGCCGGCTTGCGAGAGCTGGCTGAGGCTCGCCTGCTCGAGATCGAGGAGGTCGTCGACGCCTACCTCGGCGAGGCGCGCGACCTGGAGCTGGTCGCGTCGCGCGAGCTCCTGGCGCGCGTGCGCCGGGGTGAGGTGGTCCTGCTCGATGTCCGGCCGGAACAGGAGTTCCGAGCCGGGCACCTGCCACGGGCCATGTCGGTACCGCTCGAGGAGCTCGGGCGGCGGCTCGGCGAGCTCCCACGCGGCCGCGCGATCGTCGCGTACTGCCGCGGTCCGTACTGCCTGATGGCCGTGCGCGCCATCGAGCTCTTGCACAAGGAAGGCTGGGATGCGCGCCGCCTCCGGGACGGCGTTCCGGAGTGGCGGCTCGCTGGGTTGCCGGTCGAGGAGACAACCCGCTAACCGGATCGAGGAGGCCATATGTCCAAGCTGCTGTTCATCCTGAACGATCCACCCTATGGCACCGAGCGCAGCTACAACGGGCTGCGCCTCGCGGGCGCGGCGGCCAAGCGCGAGGGCACCGAGGTGCGCGTCTTCCTGATCGGCGACGCCGCGGCCTGCGCCAAGCACAACCAGAAGGTGCCGAGCGGCTTCTACAACCTTGAGCTCATGCTCAAGGCGGTCGCGCACCGAAAGGGCGAGATCGGCGTCTGCGGCACCTGCATGGACGCGCGCGGGATCGGCGAGGCGGAGCTGGCGGAAGGCACCCACCGCAGCACGCTGGAGCAGCTCACCGACTGGACGCTGTGGGCCGATCGCGTCCTGGTCTTCTGATCGGACGAGGAGTGTTGACGTGCAGAAGCGATCGCCGCGAATTGCCGCGGCCGGTAAGCCACCCGGCGGGAAGCGGGTCCCGATGCCGAGGTAGCGCGTCGCACCTCGATGATCGAGGCGATGCTCGTTGACGGGCGGAGCCGCTCCGAGATCGTGGCGGCGTGCGACACTCGGCCTGTCGGCTCAGACACTTGAGTTGGGCGCACCCTAGACCACATCGAGGCGCGCAGTCAAGCACAAAGACCAACGATTTTGATGTGTTACACGCCCGTCGACGGATGCCGAAGGAAAAGAGAGTCCGTCGTGGTCACGGACCTGTCGGCTGGTCGAAAGGATCCGGACAGGAGGGTGAACATGTCTGACCGGAACCACCAAGCCATGCGTTACTTCTTGGGTTCGTCGCGGTTCGACGAGTTGGAGGCCGCCGCGCTGGCGGCGCTCCGGGCAAGAGAACAGGGGGATCTCGTGGAGGCGACCCTGGGGCTCGGTTGTTCTACTACGTGAACGGGCAGGACGTTCGCATGGAGAACGCCATCGACCAGGCGACAGCATTCATCCAGGGTACTGGGCATCAGATCGAGCTGGAGAGCATCCGGTCACGAACCAAGGAAGCCATCCGGGATCGTGTTCGCCAGGGTCGAAGTGCGGGCGGGAAGTGCTTCGGCTACACGAACGTCCGAAAGCAGGACGCAAGCGGTCGAGGGTACACCGAGGTTGAGATCTACGAACCCGAAGCCATCATCGTCCTGCGCATCTTCGGTGAGTTCGCCGGGGGCCGTGGCTTGAAGAAGATAGCGGTGGGGCTCAACAATAGCGGGATCCCCTCACCCCATGCAGGCAAGCGGGGCACGGGTACGTGGTCCCCGAGCTGCATTCGGGCTCTCTTGCAGAACCAGCGCTACCAAGGGCTCTACGTCCACGGACGAACCAAGCGGCTTGGGCACGGCAAGAAACGCCCGAAGCTCATGAGCGACGAGGCACCCATGGTGGTCGAGATGCCGCGGTGGCGAATCGTGGACGAGCAGACGTGGGGAGTGGTGCAGCGGCGGTTCCAGGAGCAGAAGCACGGTGGTCACGGCATCGGTCCGGCGACCAAGCATCCCCTTTCGGGTATTGCTCGGTGCGGTGTCTGCGGAGGTTCGATCGGCGTGGTCCGAACGAAGAGCGGGCAGACCCCGACGGCGGCGTACGCTTGCATTTTTCACAAGACCCGAGGCGATGCGGTCTGCACCGTTCGCCTGGCTCAGCGTGCGGATGTGGTCGAGGGCGCGATCACGAAGCGGCTCCAGCAGAAGGTTCTGGAGCCGGAGGTGCTTGACCTGTTCGTCAGCCGGATGCGCGTGGAGATCGAGCAGGAGATGGCGGCACCACCGGTCGATACCTCCAGGATGGAGGACGACCTGCGCCAGCTCCGGACGGAGCAGCGGAACCTGGTCAAGCTGGCCGCCGCCGGGGCGGACGAGGTTCCCGAGCTGGCCAGGGCCATGAACGAGCGAGCCAACCAGATCCGGCAGCTCGAAGCCGATCTGGCTGCCGCCAAACGGAGCCCGGCCATGATCACGGAGATGGCCGACAAGATGGAACGGCTGGTCCGGGCCAAGCTGGAGGGCCTACGGGCCGCCCTCCAGGGCGATCGGGAGGGCACGAGAGAGGTGTTCCGAGCCCTCTTCCCAGATGGGCTGAAGTTCAAGCCAGCCACGGGCGCCAACGGTCGCCAAGTCTTCGAGATCACGGGGACCGCGAAGCTTGGCGAGGTGGCGAATTGCGTGGTGACCCCACCGGGAATTGAACCCGGGTTTCGCGAGGGAGCGCAGGCGGGCGCGGGGACAGAAAATGATGACATGTCATTGGCTTGTGCTTCAGGCGGCGCAGAGTCGTCGGCCCAGGTAAGGGCCCTTCGAGCCGCCTTCGGTAGCAAGGTAGCAAACCTGCTTCGCCGGGCCCTGGTTTCATGGGAGAAGGCCCCCGATGGCGAGCTGCTCGTGAGGTCCCTGCGCGCGCTCCTGGGCGATCTCGAGGCCGCGACCGGACGGACGTCCCGGGCTGGGCACTGGCCCGCGGACCCACCCTCGTCGTGAGGGACCTGCGGGATTGCTCACGGCGCACCCTCCCGTGCCCCGGCCCGAAGTCGCTCGAGCGCGGCTGGCAGCGCAGCGATGATCTCGGCGGTGTGTGGTCCCGGCAGCTCGCCGCGCAGGGTGGCTGCTGGCTGAGAGCCGAGCCCGTGCTCGAGCAAGGCGTAGGTGCGCGTGCGGACCTCCTCCAGGCTGCCCCGGCGGCGACCTCGGTGCGCCGGTTGGTGAGGCACGTCCCGCACAGCCGCGCCCGGCGGGCTGCTCGTCGTGCCGGCCCTTTGGCCCTTTGCCATGTCGGGACAGGGTTCTCCAAAGGCGTCTCGCGTGCGCACGCGCTCACCGGATTTCCCGGCCATCGTCGCTTCACGATGCAGTCGGTGTTATGAGCGGTCGAGGACGCGGGGCTGCGGGTGTCGCGCACCGAGACGGTGCCGGGCGTCATCCCGATCGGCTTCGTCGCGGGAAGGTTTCATGGCCGCCGTCACCGGCAAAGCCCGGACGGGTCGCCCCGAGCCCGCGACGGCTGAGCGACGTCCCCGGGGACGCCCCTCCAGACGCCCGCGGTCGCAGAGCAGGCTGGCAAGAGGAAAAAGCGACACCGACCGGCACCACCGACCCATCATACGGGCACTGGCCAACGACGATCGGTCGCCCTCCTGTGGTCGGCGAAGTTCCGATTCGCTCGTCGCCTCGGGAGCTGCTACGCTCCTGCCGTCGTGGCGTTCCTCCGCGCCGTCCTGCTCGCGCTCCTCGCTCTCCAGGCGACATCGACCTGCGTCATCGCGAAGGAATGCATCTCGGCGTGTCCGGACGACGACGAGCACGGCCATTGTCCGCCAGATTGTGATGATTGCGCCTGCTGCTCCGTCCCCCGTGTGGCGCAATCGGCACCCCTGTTGACGGGCATCGTCCGCCCATCCAGGCACGTGCCTGCGCAGCGTCCGCCGAGCGAGATCTCGGCCGGGGATCAGCTCGATCCCGACCGCATCTGGCACGTCCCGAAGCACCTCCCCACGAGTTTGACGTAGCCGTCATCGGGGCGCACCCGACGTGCGCTCGTTCGTGGAGGTGAGTGATGTCGTCTCGTACGAGGCGTGCAGCGATTGCCGCTGCCGTTCTGTCGTCGTGGCCGGGCCTCGGCCGGTCCGAGGAGGGAGATCCCTGCGCGCAAGTCGCGCGCTCCCAGGTCGTGGCTTGCGCGCAGAAGGGCAGCCTCGCCCTTGCGGCCCAGGGTCAAGCGGTTCGCGCTGCAAGGGCGCGGCTCGAGGCGGTTCGTCCGTTGCTACCGTCGAATCCCGTCCTGACGGGCACGGTCGGCACGAGGCCGGCCACGCGGCTCGAGCCTGGTGCCGCCGCGTGGTCCCTGTCACTCTCGCAGGAGATCGAGATCGCTGGTCAACGAAGCTTGCGACGCGCGGAGCGGGACGCGGACATCGGCGCGGCCGAGGCCCGCACGGCCGCGGTCGCGCGCGAGGTCGCCGCGGAGGCGATGGCCGCGTACTTCGACGCGCTGGCCGCGGACGAGGTTGCGCGCCTGGCGACCCGCCTGGAGTCGCTGGCGGCGGCGAGCGCAAGAGCGGCCCAGGCGCGTGCGGAGCGAGGACTCGGCTCGCGCGTCGAGGCCGAGGTCGCCGAGGCCGGGGCCATCCGCGCGCGCAAGGCGCGCCTGGCCGCGGAGCACGGTAGGCGCCTCGCGCTGGTAGTCCTTGCCACGCGGCTCGGTCGGGATCCGACGAGCCACCCAGTGCGCGCGGCCGGGCCGCTCGAGCCGCTCACGGTGCCTGGGGGCCCGGCCGGGCAGCTCGCTCGCGCCGCCGCGGACGCCCACCCCGAGGCCGCCGCGCTGCTCGCGCAGGCGCGCGCTCAGGAGGCCCGCGCGGCGGTGCTGTCGCGCGAACGTATCCCCAACCCGACGCTGTCCGCCTTCGCCCAGACCGACGGTGCGGACGGGCGCATCTTCGGCCTCGGCGTTTCGTTGCCGATGCCCTTGCCTCACCCCGTGGGTCGCACCAACGCCGGTGAGATGGCCGAGGCGCAGGCGCTGGCCCGCCGCGCGCGTGATGAGGCCGCCCAGCGCGGGCGGCTCGTGCTCCTCGAGGTCCTCGGCGCGGTGAGTGCCTTCGAGCGCCACCGGGCCGAGGTCGAGGCGCTCTCCCAGGGCCGCCTGGCTCGCACGGAGCGGGCGCTCGCGGACATCGCCGCGGAGATCGAGGCCGGCCGCCTCGCGATCCGTGACGCCCTCGTGCTCCAGCAAGGGCTCGTGGAGCTCCTGTCGTCTCACCTCGAGTCTCGGCGAGCCCTGTGCCTCGCCTCGGTGGAGCTCAGGCGAGCCGCGGGCTTGCCCCTCGACGGAGGCTCCCCATGAGACGGAATCTGAAGGGACAAGTCTGGGCACTCGTCGGAGTGCTCGCGTGTTGGGCTTGCAAGAGTGAGGCACCCGCGGCCGGCACCGAACCGCGTCCGCAACAAGCTGGAGCTTCCAGCGGTGGCGAAGGCAAGCAGGAGAAGCACGGGAAGGAGGACAAGCACGACGGCGACGAGGAGCACGCCAAGGGCAACGAGGAGCACGCGGAGCACGAGCACGAGGAGCTACCGCGCAGGCTCACGCCATCTCCGCAGGTGATCGCGGACGCGCGCATCCAGGCGGCCCCGGTCAAGCGCGAGCGGCTCACCTCCTCGCTGGCCCTGCCGGGGGAGATCGCGGCGGATCCCGATCGCACCGCGCGCATTTCGAGCCCCATCGCGGGGCGGATCGCCAGCGTGAAGTTCCGGGAGGGCGCGCGCGTGCGCAAGGGCGCGCTCCTCGTCTCGGTGCAGATCGCCGATCTCGGGAAGCTGCGCGCGGGGCTCGTCGCGGCGCGTGCGAAGGCCGCCGCCGCGCGGTCCAACGCGGAGCGCCTTGGCGCGCTGGTGGACAAGGGCCTCTCCGGCCGCCAGGAGCTCGACAACTCGCGGGCAGAGGCGCAGTCCTTCGAGGCGGAGGCCCGGGGGCTCGCCGAGCAACTCGGAGTGCTCGGCGTCGGCGAGGGCGTGACCGCGCGGCTCGACCTGCGGGCACCCATCGGGGGTCTGGCCATCGAGCGCAATGCGGTCATCGGCCAGCCGGTGACACCGGAGCAGACGCTCGGAACGCTCGCGGACCTGACCGCCGTCTGGTTCGTGGCCCGCGTGTTCGAGAAGGACCTCTCGCGCGTTCGCGTCGGTGCCCCAGCGGACGTGGTCTTGAACGCACACCCCAAGGAGCACTTCACGGGGAGGGTCGAGCTCATCGGACGGCAGGTCGATCCGGTCGCCCGCACGGTCACCGCTCGCATCCGCCTCAAGAACCGGGAGGATCTGTTGCGCGTCGGTCTCTTCGGCACGGCGCACCTCGAGCTCCAGGAGAGCTCGGAGCGAAGCGCCCTCGTCGTTCCCCGCGCGGCGGTCACCGAGATCGGCGGCAAGCAGGTCGTGTTCGTTCGTCACGATCGAGCCTTCGAGGTGCACGACGTCGTGCTCGGTGAGTCGGCGGTGGGCAAGGTCGAGATCCTCTCGGGCATCGAAGAGGGAGAGCTCGTGGTGGTGGATGGCGTGTTCTCGCTCCGGAGCATGGTCTTGCGCGCGACGCTCGACCATGACGAGCACTGATGATGGCGCTGCTCTCGGCTATCGTCGGCTGGTCGCTGCGGAACCGAGCCATCGTCCTCGTGGTGACCGGGCTCTTCGTCGCGCTCGGGATCCGGGCTGCGATGACGCTGCCGGTGGACGCGTTCCCCGACATCACGAGCGTGCAGGTGCAGATCATCACTGCCGCCCCCGCGCTGTCACCGGTCGAGGTGGAAAAGTACGTCACGGTGCCCGTCGAGCGTGCGGTGGCGGGCTTGCCGCGCTCCATCGAGGTGCGCTCGGTGTCGAAGTACGGCCTGTCCGTGGTCACCGTGGTCTTCCAGGATGACACCAGCATCTACTTCGCGCGGCAGCTGGTGACCGAGCGCATGCGCGAGGCGGCGGACAGTGTGCCCTCGCAGTACGGCACGCCGGAGATGGGGCCGATCTCATCAGGCCTCGGCGAGATCTACCAGTTCACCGTCGAGAACGATCAGCTCTCGCTCATGCAGCTCGAGGAGCTCCTCGACTGGCATATCGCTCCGCAGCTGCGCACGGTGCCGGGCGTCGTCGAGGTCAACAGCTTCGGCGGGGAGGACCGCCAGTACCAGGTGGTCCTCGACCCCAAGCGTCTGGAGGCGGCCGGCTTCTCGGTAGCCGACGTCATCCGCGCGCTCGAGCGTTCGAATGCGAATGCCGGCGGCGGCTACATCGAGCACGCGCGCGAGCAGCTCGTCATCGGCACCGAGGGCCTCGTCAAGGACGTCGGGGACCTGCGCCAGGTCGTCATCGGCGCCACTCCGCAGGGCGTCCCCGTCACCATCGCCACGGTCGGGGACGTGCGGTTCGGTCCGCGGCTGCGCAGGGGCGCGGCCACGCGCGATGGCAAGGGCGAGGTCGTGGTCGGCGTGGCGATGATGCTGCTCGGGGAGAACTCCCGGTCGGTCACCGCGGCCGTCAAGGAGCGCATGGAGGCGCTGCGGCCCTCTCTGCCCCCGGGGACGCGCATCGAGGCTTTCTACGATCGCTCGGCGCTCGTGGAGCGGACCGTCCGTACGGTGGCCACGAACCTGCTCGAGGGCGCGCTGCTCGTCATCGGCGTGCTCTTCCTCTTGCTCGGAGAGCTCCGGGGGGGGCTCGTCGTTGCCACCGTCATTCCGCTGTCCCTCCTCTTCGCCGTGACGGCGATGCAGACGCTCGGCGTGTCGGGGAACCTCATGAGCCTCGGCGCGATCGACTTCGGGCTCCTCGTCGACGGCGCGGTCATCATCGTGGAGAACGTGGTGCGGCGCCTCGGCGAAAGGCAGCACGCGGCCGGCCGGGAGCTCACTGCAGGAGAACGGCTCGGCATCGTGGAGGAGGCCACGCTCGAAGTTCGCGCGGCGAGCGTGTTCGGCGAGGCCATCATCGCGATCGTCTACCTGCCCGTCCTCACGCTCATCGGCGTCGAAGGCAAGCTCTTCCGCCCGATGGCGACCACCGTCCTGCTCGCGCTCCTAGGGGCGTTCATCCTGTCCCTGACGCTCGTCCCGGTGCTGGCCAACCTCTTCGTGCGGCCAGCCCGGCACCATCGCGACACGTTCATCGTTCGTCTCGCGGCACGCGTCTACCAGCCGCTCCTCGAGCGCGTGCTCCGCCGACGGCCCGTGGTGGGGCTCGTGGCGGCCTCGGCCCTCGCCGGGGCGGCGTTCCTGTTCGCACGCATCGGCACCGAGTTCGTGCCCGACCTCGACGAGGGCGATCTGGTCGTCGAGGGCAGGCGGTTGCCCGGGGTGTCGATGACGGAATCGGTCGCCATCGAGCTGCGCGCCGGGCGCGCGCTCCGATCCATCCCCGAAGTGAAGCACGTGATCGGTCGCATCGGCGCGCCCGAAATCGCCACGGACCCGATGGGCATCGAGCAGAGCGACATCTACGTGGGGCTCCACGATCGTTCCCGCTGGCGGCCCGGGCTCGACAAGGCCGCCCTCGTCCGGGAGCTCTCCGAGCGGCTCGAGACAACGGTCCCAGAGCTCGCGGGCGGCATCTCCCAGCCGATCCAGATGCGCACGAACGAGCTCGTGGCCGGCATCCGGTCCGACGTCGCAGCGCTCATCTACGGAGAGGATCTGGAGACGCTGCGTCGCCTCGGCGATCAGGTCGCAGCGGAGCTGCGCCGCGTGCCCGGCGCGACCGACGTGCGCGCCGAGCAGGTCGCGGGTCTGCGCTACCTGCGCATCCGGCCGGACCGCGGCAAGCTCGCCCGGTATGGCCTGACGATCGAGGACGTCAACCAGATCACCGAGACGATCGCAGTCGGCCACTCGGTGGGCAGCGTGCTCGAGGGCGACCGCCGCTTCGGGATCGTCGTGCGCACGGAGCATGGATTCGACGGCGACCTCGGCACCCTGCGCGCGCTGCCGCTGCGCTCGGTGAGCGGTCAGGTGGTGCCGCTCGGCGATGTCGCCGAGCTGCGCATCGAGGCCGGGCCGGCGCAAGTGAGCCGCTCCCAGCAGTCGCGGCGGTTGTCGGTCGAGCTGAACGTGCGCGAGCGCGATCTCGGCTCGGTCGTTGCCGACGCGCGCGCGGCCGTGGCCGCGAGGGTCCGCCTGCCCGTCGGCTACCGCATCGAGTGGGGAGGCCAGTTCCAGCACTACGCGGAGGCGCGCGCGCGGCTCTCGCTCGTCGTCCCGCTGGCGCTCGCCCTCATCGGGTTCCTGCTTTGGCTCGCCTTCCGCTCGGTGGGCTCGGCCGCGGTCGTGTTCCTCTCGGTCCCCCTCGCCGTCGTCGGTGGTGTCGCGGCCCTGGCGATCCGCGGCATCCCGTTCTCCATCTCGGCCGGCGTCGGCTTCATCGCACTCTTCGGCGTTTCGGTGCTGAACGCCCTGGTCCTCGTGGCGTTCGCGCGCCAGCTCGAGGCCGCCGGGGCCGGTCGATCGGAGGCCATCCGGCGCGCCGCTGAGCTCCGCCTGCGGCCCGTGCTCACCACGGCCCTCGTCGCTTCGCTGGGCTTTCTGCCGATGGCGCTCTCGACCGAGCCCGGCAGCGAGATCCAGCGCCCGCTCGCCACCGTTGTCATCGGCGGCCTCCTGTCGGCCACGGTGCTGACACTGCTCGTCCTGCCCGCGGTCTACGAGCCGGTACGCCGCTTGCGGCGGGCCCGGCCGTCACCGACGACCGGGGAGGTGTCACGATGAGCTGTTCGGGGGGAGGTGGCCCGTGCCGTTCGCTTCAGAGGCGAGTCAGCGCGAGGCGGCGTCCGGGTCACTCAGCCCGGGGCCCAGGAGGAGAGACGTGACCACCTGCAAGGACGTGTGCGCCGAGGGTCTGCCGACCCGCCGGCCGACGCTCTGGGCGAGCCGGCCGGTTCGCGCCTCGATGCTCGCCTGGGCGTTCGTGGGGCTCGCGTTCGTCGCGGGCCTGAGGGGCTACGCCGCGCTGCGGGTCCCGCTCTTCGCCGCCGCGATCGCGTGCGGAAGCCTCATCTTCGTCCGAGAAGCGCTGGAGGAGCTGGTTCGCGACCACGAGGTTGGCATCGAGCTCCTAATGACCGCCGCGATCGCCGCGGCTGCCCTGCTAGGGGAATGGACCG
Organism: uncultured Myxococcales bacterium; assembly: GCA_964593795.1. Taxonomy (GTDB): domain Bacteria; phylum Myxococcota_A; class Polyangia; order JAHFDS01; family JAHFDS01; genus JAHFDS01. The sequence goes on from CAZQJC010000039.1 coordinate 10,207, forward strand.
AGGCCGCGCTCGTGGCAGCCCTTTACTCCATCAGCGAGGCGCTGGCGGGTTACACGATCCAGCGCACGCGCTTCGCGATCCGCGGTCTCATGGACCTCGTTCCGCCCAGGGCACGCGTCCTACGAAACGGCAACGAGGTTGAGGTCGCCGTCCAGGACGTTCTCGTGGGCGACAGGATCCAGGTGCGTCCCGGCGAGTCGATTCCTGTCGACGGTGTCATTCGTGAGGGGTATTCGGCCATCAACGAGAGCGCCGTGACCGGAGAGGCCATGCCCGTCGACCGGACGGTTGGAGACGCGGTCTTCGCCGGTACCCTGAACGGAAACGGCGCGCTCGTCGTCGAGAGTACCAAGAGCTTCGAGAACAACACGGTGAGCCAGATCATTCACCTCGTCGAGCGGGCGCAGGCGCAGAAGGGCCGGTCGCAGATGTGGGTCGAACGCTTCGGCCGCATCTACAGCCCCACGGTCTTGGCCGGCTCGGTGGCCCTGGCGGTGGTCCCTTGGCTCGCCGGCTTCGACAAGGCAGCCGGGCTCATGCGGGCTGTCTCCTTTCTCGTCGCGGCAGCCCCCTGCGCCCTCGCCGTGGCAACTCCGGTGACCCTAGTGGCCGCGATCGGCGCGGCGGCCCGGCGCGGCGTGCTGATCAAGGGGGGCAACGCCCTCGAGCTGCTCGGCAAGGTCCGAGTGGTGGCCCTGGACAAGACCGGAACGATCACGCAGGGGAGACCCGAGGTGACGGCTTTCCACCTCGTCGGTACGACCGAGTCCGAAATCCTGCGGCTGGCTGCGGCAGTCGAGCACTTCTCCGAGCATCCGCTCGCCAAGGCCATCGTGCGCGCGGCAGAGGATCGCGGGATCGACGTGCCGCACGCCAGCGACTTCCGCGCGCTCACGTCCTCTGGCGTGACAGGTTCCGTCGAGGCACACGTCGTTGTCGTCGCCAAGCCCTCGGCAACGTCCGGGCTGGGGATCGAGGTGGATCCAGAAACAGAGGCGCGATGCCGCGCAGCACAAGCCTGGGGTGAAACGCCGGTCGTCGTCGCAAGGGATGGAATCGTGATAGGTGTGATCGGCCTGTCGGACACCATCCGACCTGAAGCGGCCGCTCTCGTGGGAGCTCTCAGGAGATCCGGCGTTCGGCACGTCGTGCTACTGACGGGAGACAATCCGGGGGCGGCCAAGCTCATGGCGGGCAAGGCAGGGATTGAGGAGTATCACTCGAGCCTCATGCCCGACGACAAGGTCGCCAAGATAAGCGAGCTGCGCGTACGGTACGGTGAGGTGGCGATGGTGGGGGATGGCATCAACGATGCACCAGCGCTCGCGACCGCGACCGTCGGCATCGCAATGGGAGTGGCAGGTTCGGATGCCGCGCTCGCCGCCGCGGATGTGGCGCTCTTGGCCGACGACCTGTCCCAGCTCGAGTACGCGTTCAGGCTGGGACGTCGCACCAGGCGCATCATTGCCCAGAACATCGCTGTCTCGATGCTCATCGTCGTCGGCCTCGTCGCGGGCGTGTTTGCGATGGATCTGTCTCTGTTCGCCGCGGTCCTCGGCCACGAAGGCAGCGAGGTGCTCATCATTCTCAATGGGCTGCGGGCGGCCCTTTGGTCGGCACAGGCCGGCACAGGACGATGACGACTGCGCGCAGCTGCGCCCTGCTCCGTCTCGATCGCCAGGGCGAGCCCGAGGTTCGCGTACCAGGCCGAGTAGCGCCGTGGGGACGGCTGGGATGACGCCCACTGAGGGGAGCCCGAATCCCGCGTGGGCCACACTCGCGAACCTTCTGTGCATGCTTACAGCTGGGGGATGGCACCTCCAGCTGTGACACGTCGGGCGCGGTGTCACGGTGCTGACACCGTCTCGGCTGACCGCCGGCCGCTGGGAGCTCTATCCGTATCGCGGGCGGAAGCCGACCGCGTTCGATGAGGAAGGCGTCGCCTGGCTCGTCCGCAGCGAGCATCACGTCACCCTCCCCAGCATCCCCTGGCTCCGCGCTCTGGAGCGGTGGTTCGTGACGGGTGAGGTCCGCAGCACGATGCCGGAGCTCAGCGCCGAGGTGGCCGGGGATGCACGCTCCGGGTCGCTTTTCGTGCGTACGGACGGCCAGGGCGCGGGCTGACCGAGGCCAACCGCGCCGCTCCGCTGGTGAGGTCAAGCCTCGTGCGCTCGTCCTGGATGACGGATGCACTTCGGGTGCGGAGGCAGGCGGTACACACCTCCGGGCATGGTCTCGCGCTCATGGTCGATCGTGCTCATGGTCGATAACCCTGAGCGTCGAGAAAGGTCTGGCAGGCAACCGGGGAGGTCGCGGGGGTGGCCAGCGCGCTGATTGCCTTTTCAGGTTCAGTCTGTTGGCAGCACTGGGTCCTACCCATCGTGTGACGCTTGAACCAGCAACGATAGTAGGCGGTCTTGCCGCACCCCTGAACGCTGTAGGCCCAGGAGCGAAGCTCCGTGACAGCGATTTCCGTGGCAGGGCAGTCGATCTGGTGTGCGGCCGCCGTCCTCGCGACCTCCAGGAAGTGGTTGGTTGCACAACCGGCGAGGCCGAGCAGGAGAGCTGGCAAGCTGATCATTGCCGGCACGGGGATGGGCGCGCGAGATTGACCGCCGTTCTGATACGCAGGGCGCTCGTGCCGACCGCGGACCTTCGCCATCTCCGTGAACGCATCGTCCCACCCGCGCGCCACGGCGGGGCGCGCCCGCGCTCAGTGTAGAACGCGGGCAGCACCTGCGTCTCGGACGGGCGCTCGGTCGATGCGGCGCCATGTCCGCTCGAGGAAGGCAAGCACCTCCTGCGAAGCGTCGCGGGTGTAATGTCCCGGCCCGGGCTCCGTCTTCCAGGCAAGGAGAACGGGATGAACACACCTCGCTACGTCCACGCGCTGCGATTCCCCTCGCTCACGCGCTTCTACGACCCCGTCCTGCGCGCGACCCTGCGCGAGGAAGAGCTCAAGCGCAGGCTGGTGCACCAGGTCGCGCTCGCCCCGGGGATGCGCGTGCTCGACCTCGGCTGCGGGACCGGGACCCTCACCACCATGCTGGCACTCGCCGAGCCCGGCGCCGAGATCGTGGGGCTCGACGGAGACCCGGCCACGCTGGCGCGGGCACGCCAGAAGCTCGAGGCAGCAGGTGCGCGAGCGGATCTGCGCGAGGGCCTCGCGACCGAGCCTCCGTTTTCGCCGGCCTCGTTCGACCGGGTGGTCTCGAGCCTGGTGCTGCACCACCTGACCCTCGCGGACAAGCGTCGTGCGCTCGGCAAGGCACGCGGGCTGCTCCGGCCAGGGGGCGAGATCCACATCCTCGACTGGGGAAAAGCGCAGGATCCGCTGATGCGCCTCCTGTTCCTGGGGGTGCAGGCGCTCGACGGCTTCGCGACCACACGGGACAACGTGGCGGGTCGCCTGCCCGAGCTCCTCGGCGAAGCCGGTTTCGAGGACGTCTGCGAGGTCCACCGTGCCCGCACCGTGTTCGGGACGCTGTCGTTCTATCGCGGCCGGGCGCGCTGACTCCGCGGCTGGCTGGGCGCGACGACGACGCCCATACTGGTGCATGCAGATGAGCACCGAATCGCTGCCCTCCCATGTCGTCCGCGTGCTGGTGGACAACCACCAGCGCTTCCGCGACTTCCTGCGCACGCGCGTCGGCAACCCGACCGAGGCGGAGGAGGTCCTGCAGGCCGCGATGCTCAAGGGCATCGAGAAGGCGGCCGACGTCCGCGATTCCGAGAGCGCCGTGGCGTGGTTCTACCAGCTCCTGCGCAATGCGCTCGCGGACCACTTCCGGCGCCGCGGCGCCGAGCAGCGCGCGCTCGCACGCCATGCGCCCGAGCTCGAGGCCACACAGGCACCCGACTCGGAGCTCGAGGCGGTCGTGTGCGCCTGCCTCGGCAACCTGCTCGAGACGCTCAAGCCGGAGTACGCCACGATGCTGCGGCGCATCGACCTCGGAGGCGCTGGCCTCGGTGAGGTCGCGCAGGAACTGGACATCACGACCAACAACGCCACGGTCCGGCTGCACCGCGCCCGGCGGGCGCTCCGCGAGCGGTTCGAGCAGAGCTGTGGCACCTGCACGACCCATGGGTGCCTGGATTGCACCTGCGATCCCGCTGTAAGGACCCGAGGCCCCACGCGTCAGCATGGACGATGAGACACCACGACCACAGCCACTCAGCGACCCCATCCGGCCCACACGGGACGGTCCCAGCATCGTCCGAGCACGGCGAGAGCACCGTCGACCCGGTGTGTGGTATGCGCGTCGAGCGCGCCGCCGCGGCCGCTGTCGTCGAGCACGAGGGCACTCGCCATCACTTCTGCAGCGTGCACTGTGCGAATCGCTTCCGCGCGGAGCCTGCGCGCTACCTGACCGGGCCGGCGCCGGAAGCGGCACCCACACCGAAGGGCAAGACCGATTGGGTCTGCCCGATGCACGCGGAGATCGTGCGCGACGGGCCCGGCGCCTGCCCGATCTGCGGCATGGCGCTCGAGCCGCGCACGGTCGCGCTGGCAGACGAGGAGAACCCCGAGCTGCGTGACATGCGCCAGCGCTTCTGGGTGAGCGCCGCGCTGTCCCTGCCACTCTTCTTGCTCGGGATGGCGGAGATGGTTCCGGGCCTGGCATCGCTGCCGCACCGTCTCGGGGGCGCGCGGCCCTGGATCGAGCTCGCGCTCGCCTCGCCGGTCGTGCTGTGGGGCGGTTGGCCCTTCTTCGTGCGGGGCGCGGCCTCGATCCGGCGGTTGCGGCCCAACATGTTCACGCTGATCGCCCTCGGCACCGGCGCGGCGTATGGCTTCTGCCTGGTGGCGGCGCTGTTCCCGACGCTCCTGCCTCCCTCATTTGGCGGACACGACGGCAGGCCGGCGCTCTACTTCGAGCCAGCTGCGGTGATCACGACGCTGGTCTTGCTCGGCCAGGTGCTCGAGCTGCGCGCCCGTAGCGCGACCGGCGCCACCATCCGCGCGCTGCTCGGCCTCCAGCCCGAGACGGCGCGGCGGATCGAGCCGGACGGGGAGCGTGATGTCTCCCTCGCGGAGGTGCGGCCCGGCGATCGCCTGCGGGTCCGACCGGGTGAACGGGTGCCGGTGGACGGCGAGCTCCTCGAGGGGCAGACGGCGATCGACGAGTCGATGCTCACGGGCGAGCCGATCCCGGTCGAGAAGGCGGCCGGCGCCCGCGTCACGGGGGGCTCCGTCAATGGCACGGGCGGGTTCGTCATGCGCGCGGACCGCGTCGGGCAGGACACGCTGCTCGCGCAGATCGTCCGCATGGTGAGCGAGGCACAGCGCAGCCGCGCGCCCGTGCAGCGCCTGGCCGACACCGTGTCCGCCTACTTCGTCCCGGCCGTGATCGCGGCCGCGGTCGCGACGTTCGTGGTGTGGGCCGCCGCCGGCCCCGAGCCGACGCTCGCGCACGCGCTCGTCAATGCGGTGGCCGTGCTCATCATCGCCTGCCCGTGCGCCCTGGGCCTTGCCACGCCCATGTCGATCATGGTGGCCACCGGTCGCGGCGCACAGGCCGGCGTGCTCATCAAGAACGCCGAGGCGCTCGAGGTGATGGCCCGGGTCGACACCCTGGTCGTGGACAAGACCGGCACCTTGACGGCGGGCAAGCCCCGCCTGTCAGCCGTCGAGACCCAGGCGGGCTTCGACCAGGATGCCCTCCTGCGCCTGGCCGCGGCAGTCGAGCGGGGCAGCGAGCACCCGCTGGCCTCGGCGATCGTGGCCGGGGCCGAGGCGCGCTCGCTCGCGATCGAGGACGCGCAGGGCTTCCGCTCGCACACCGGGCTCGGCGTGACCGGTCGCGTCGACGGTCGGGAAGTGGCGCTCGGCAGCCGACAGCACCTCGAGCAGCTCGGCGTCGACCCGGCGCCGTTGCTCGAGCGCGCCGAGGCGCTGCGCGCCGAGGGTCACGTCGTGCTGCTCGCGGCCGTGGATGGTCGCGCCGCCGGATTGGTCGCGGTGTCCGACCCGATCAAGCCCTCGGCCCACGAGGCGATCCTGGCGCTGCAGGGCCAGGGTTTGCGGATCGTGATGCTGAGCGGCGACAGCCGGACCACTGCGGAGGCCGTGGCGAAGCAGCTCGGCATCGACGAGGTGCTGGCCGAGGTGCTGCCCGATCAGAAGCGCGCCGCGATCGAGCAGCTGCGGACGCAGGGCAGGGTCGTCGCGATGGCGGGCGACGGCGTCAACGACGCACCGGCGCTCGCGCAGGCCGACGTGGGCATCGCGATGGGCACGGGGACCGACGTCGCCATCGAGAGCGCCGGCGTGACCCTCGTCAAGGGTGACCTCGGCGGCATCGTGCGTGCGCGCGAGCTCAGCCGTCGCACGATGCGCAACATCCGCGAGAACCTCTTCTTCGCGTTCATCTACAACGTCCTCGGTGTTCCCATCGCTGCAGGCGTGCTGTACCCGGTCCTCGGCCTCGTCCTGAGCCCGATGCTCGCCAGCGCGGCCATGAGCCTGAGCTCGGTCTCGGTGATCGGCAATGCGCTCCGGCTGCGGCGAATCCGGCTCTGATCGGGACTGCCCTCATCCGTGTCCCATCATGCCGCAGCGAAACGCCGAGGCATCGGCCTCGGTGGCGCGCGCGCCGGTGTGCATGTGGGCCATGAGTTCGCGCATGCGCGCAAGGTGCCTGGCCTCCTCGGCGCGAGCAGCGTCGACATCAGCGGCGGCTGTCATGGCCGCGTGGTGCTGCACCATCTCGTCGCGCGTGAGGCTCATGGTCCCCATCATGCTCGACATGTCGGGACGAGCGCCGGAGTCCTCGCGCCTGCAGTGCTGCATCATGCCGCTCATGCCGCTCATCATCTGATCGGTGTGCCCCATCCCAGCCTGCTGGTGCTGGCCTTCGATGCTCCGGATCGTTGCCAGATCGCCGGCGTCGCCGATGGCCTGGTCATGCTGCGTGACGGTCTGGTCGAGCGCGCTCATGTGGCTGGACAGCTCGGACGCGTCCCCCATCATGTCCGAGTCGTGCATGCCACAGCCGACCGCAACTCCGAGGGTGAGGACGAGGCTGATTGTCGAGGTGGTGGTCATTGGCATCCTCCGGGCTGATTGTCTGTCTCCTCCTTGGTGCACCCGACAGGCCAGCCGCGCTGCTGGGAAGAGGCGCAATCAGATCGCAGTCGGAGTCCCTCCTGAGGCGGCACCGCAGCGTCTGCGCGAGAATCGGCTGCAACGCTGGGCACGGCGGGGTTCGGAGGCCTCCGCGCTCGGGGGTGCCGCGCCCCGAGCGCGGCTCACTCCGTGGGCGCGCGCTTGTCGGACGACACAGACCATCCGTGGACGATGTGCAGGGTCCGCAGCGTGAGAAGCGTCGCGGAAAGAGCCCTTGACCAGTGCGCTGGCGAGCGATTAAGTGCAGGCCTCTTTCACCTAGGAGCGCCCGTGAGATCGTTGCAGAAGCTGTTTCATGTGACCGCGATGGTTACAGTCGTCGTGTTCGGGACCGCGGGCTGCGGCGACGACTCGACCGGTGGCGGAGCAGGCACTGGTGGAGCGGGTGCGGGCGGCGCGGGTCGCGGCGGCGCGGGCGGAGCGGGAACGGGCGGAGCGGGTGCGGGCGGAGCCGGCCGGGGTGGTGCGGGCGCGACGGGCGGTGCGGGCGCGACCGGCGGTGCGGGCGTGACGGGCGGTGCGGGCGCGACGGGTGGTGCGGGCGCGACCGGCGGTGCGGGCGCGACCGGCGGTGCGGGTGCGGGCGGCGCGGGCGCGACCGGCGGTGCGGGTGCGGGTGCGGGCGCTGCGGGTGCGGGCGGTGCGGGTGGCATGGGTGGCAGCGGTGGATCGAGCGGCGCAGGACCCGCCGCTCCTTCGATGCTGACGGCGACTCCCCTGGGAGGCGGCGCACACCTCACCTGGCGAGACAACTCCAGTGACGAGGACATGTTCATGATCATGAAGAAGGAGGGAACGGGCGCCTTCGCGACGCTCACCTCCGTGCCCGCAAACACGACGCAGTTTCACGACACGGCGACCCGATCGGGCAGGACGTACACGTACATGGTTCACGCGATGAGAGGAGACGCGCTCTCTGATCCCTCCAACGAGGTCATGGTCACCATCCCCTGATCGGCCTCGTCAGAGCCGCTCGATCCTGCATCGTGCATAGCCCGCGACGACTTTGCCGATGGGCGAGATCCTCGACTCGATCATCCTGGGCGGGTTGTAAGGCTCAACGCGCGACTGCAGAGGGTGAACGTCCTGGGGATGATCAGATTGTGCCGACGGACTACTCGAGTAGCCAGTTCATGTGCCGCAACGGCATGAAATCACGATCCCAAGATCTGGGTCAATTCTTGCGTAGGCCGCGCCAGATGCGAGCTCTTGGCTGGTGCGGTGACCACTCATTCGGATTCTCCTTCGCCGTGCTGGCCGGTGCCCTCAGCGTGGTGAGCTGTGGCGGCACGGCGGTGGAGGAGCGGCAGGCGATGCCCGAGCTTCCCCCCGACGTGGTGCTCCGCGACGACAAGGCCGACGGCCAGTCCCGCTACGAAGCCCTCGATGGCTGCACCAAGCAAGCGTACTTGTGGCAGCGCGGCATCCTGGCGACGCGCTACAGAGCCCTCCCCGCGCTGACGGGTGCCGGTGGGTGGACCGACCTCCTGGGTCTCGCTCGCTCTTTCTTCTCGCTCGGCACGAGCTTCGATCACATCTCGGATCAGATGCCGGTGAACCGGGTGAAGTTCATCCACCCGTTCGGCGCCGTCGCGACGGTCTCGTTCGAAGCCGATCAGGACAGCCCGTACAGCGGCCTGTTCCGGGAGACGAGGGTCTGCGGGCTGGCGCGGCTTTCGCTGGCCGGCGATCCGGACAAGATCGGGTACACGCCCGGCATGGCGCTCAAGCTGTTCGTCGACGGCAAGCCATCGGTGAACCTGCACGTCATGCAGTCGCTCAACGGCCAGGGATCCGACCAGAACTTCTTCGCCCACGACTTCTCGAACCGCATCCCGAGGCCATCCGGCTTCACGCTCAAGCTGCTCGAGGCCTACTTCGCGACGACCAAGCGGACTCCGACCGAGCTGCCTGTGGATCATCTCGCGAGGGCCGAGCAGGACGGCACCGAGGTGCGCGATCCAGCCTTCCCCTACCAGCTCATCTTTTCTCCTGCTGGCGGCCACGGCATCGACTCCGCGAGCACGCGCGATTTCCGAGAGGAGCTGGCCCAGATCCCGGAGGGCGCGGTCCTGTACGAGGTCTGGGCGCGCTCGGCCCAGGGTGCGGAGCCGCGCCACCTCGGCCGGCTCGTGACGAGCTCCCGCTTCGTGGCCTCGCGCTGGGGCGACGAGGGCCTGTTCTTCCGTCACCGGCGCTGACATTTCCCGATTACCACCCGCCTGCTTCCGCATCGCAGTTCAACAGAGCTGGGCTCCGCCCGTGGCTCGCAACCAGAGGATCGATTACCGATGACGACGCGACGCATTTCCCTCCATCTCATGCTGCCCCTGGCGCTGGCCCTGGGCTGTGGCGCGACCGACAACGACAGCAGCGAGGAGCTGACCGACACGCTGGAAGTCAGCGCCGATGACACCGACAAGGCCGACCACGCGGGTGCCTACCGGCTGAGCGTCTCGCGATCGCGGACGCTCTTCGGCGGCCGCAGCACGACGCTCGCCTTCGAGGTCCGCGACGCCGCAGGGCGCCCGGTCACCGCGTTCGATGTCGATCACACGAAGCTCTTCCACCTCATCGTGGTCTCCGAGGACCTCTCGTACTTCACGCACATCCATCCGACCTACGTGGGGGATGGCCGCTTCACGGTCCGCTGGACGCCGCCTGTATTCGACGATCGCTATCACCTCTACGCGCAGTTCCACCCGACCGGTGGCGCCGAGCAGACGCGCCGGGTGAACCTCGCGGTGCCCGGCACCTCGTTCAAGACGCCGGTCCCGCTCGCGGCCGACACCACCGACAGCAAGCGCAGCGGCAACAATGTTCTCATGAGCGCGCAGGCCTCGCCCCTGCGCACCGGTGCGCAGACCGTTGCGTTCATGGTCCACGACGCCCGGACCGGTGAGCTCGCGACGGACCTCGAGCCCTTCCTCGGCGCACGCGCGCACCTCATCGCGGTGCAGGGCAACGTCGGAGGTCGCGAGTTCCAGCACGCACACGACATGGGCGGAGCCACCAGCGGCGGTGGACATGGCAGTCACGGTGGGGGCCCGAGCACGGATGCCTCGGGGGCGCTCTCGTTCGACGTGCGCTTCCCGGCCGCCGGGCTCTACCGGCTCTGGGTGCAGTACCGCCGCGCTGGCCGCGACGTGACACAGTTCTTCACCGTCGCGGTTCGCTAGCCTTCCCGGTCTCCCCCGGAACCGTCTTGCCACGGGCTCCAGGGCCCGCCACCCGACCTACGGGCTCGGCCCCGCAACACGATCCCAAGTAGCTGAATCAACTGGGTCATTGTGCGGCATGGTGCATGCTTGGCGACGATGTATGCCAACCTGCCCTTTCGTCCTACGCTTGGTCCTCGTTCCGCTCGTCTGTGCCGCGACCGGTTGTGACGGCCGCGGTCGCGAAGCCGACGACTCAGCCGAACTGATCCTCGCGCCCGGTTCGAGCTCTTCACCGATCAAGGCCGACGAGCCCGGGCTTCCGCTCGTGCGCGTCAGCGACCCGATCGAGCCCGGTCCGACCGAGGAGCTCATCCAGATCATCACGACGGGATCCCAGTACGAAGTCGTGCTCGGACACCCGCCGAAGGACATCGACTTCGAACGGGAGTGGGCCGTGCTCTACGCGCCCGGGCCGGACGTGGCGCTCGGGGCGACCGCCGCCGTCAGCGACGTCCGTCTGTCCGCCACGGGACGGACGCTGCTGGTGACGACCTCGCTCGAAGCGCCCGAGGAGGGCTGCGCAGCGCTGCAGGCGCGCCCGGATCAGGTGCTCGTGAAGTTTCCGCGCCCGACGGAGCGGCCGCTTCACGCCCGCCAGTACCGGGACGATCGCGTGAGGCATTGCAGCGGTCCCTGCGTGTCGGTCAGCTGCGGCCGTGGGCAGCGCTGCGAAGCGCAGCTGTCTGTCCGGCAGCAGCAGGCGAGTGCGGCCTGTGTCCCGGTTCCGCGCGGAGCCACCGGTTGCGAGGGGCATTTCTGCGTGCGCTTCGAGGCCTGTGCGATGGAGGCCGCGATCCCGGTCTGCCGACCGCTCGGCCCTGCGCCCGCGTGCGATCAGTCGCAGTGCGCCGAGGGCAGCCGCTGCGTGGGCGGCGGGATCCACGCCACCTGCGTTGCGCTCGACGGATGCCACCGCGATGAGGAGTGCGCCGCTGGTCAGCTATGCGGCCCTGCCTTCCGTTGCCTGCACAGCAACTGCGCGGCGCCCCTCACCTGCCAGCCGCTCTGAGTTGGGTCGAGGAAGGAGGGACCCGGAGGGCGGTTTCAGGGCATGACGCCCGCGCGGTGCAGACACGAGATGCCGTTAGGCTTGGTCCCGACCGGGCTCATCGACAGGACGACGCCCGTCCTGGTGTCGACGGACTGCACGGTCCCGTCCACGAGCGTCGTCGTCCAGACCTTGGAGCCGTCCTCGTTGACGACCACTCCGTGGGGCGCCTGGTTGACGCGAACGGTGGTCCTCACGGTCGCGCTCGCCACGTCGATCCCGTACAGCTTGTCGCCGGCCGGCTGACCTTCGAGCATGCCCTGATCGGCCACCCACAGCGTGGACGAGTCGGGCGAGGGGTAGATCTGTACCGGGCCCGCGGCTCCCGCCGGGAGGTCGATCAGCGAGATCGCACGGGAGCCCAGGTCGATCGACGCCAGCTGGCGCGTGTCGTAGATGCTCACGAAGGCGCGTCCGCCGGAGGGCAGGACGGCTGCCTGCACGGCGCGGCCGGGCAACGGGTAACTGTCTACACGCGCGGAAGCGACGTCGACCACGACCAGGGAACCGCTCTTCATACCGGCGACGACGAGCTCCCGGCCGTCGGGTGTCAGGCGCGCACCGTGCGGTCCGGTGGCCGCGGGAAGCGCGATCCGGCTCGTCACGCGCTTGGCAGCAAGGTCGACCACCAGCACCGCGTCGGCATCGAAGGCGGTCACGTACGCGGTCGTGCTCGCGACCACCACGTGGGCCGCGTGCAGGCCCTCACCGAGGGAGATGCGGTCGCGAACCGCCAGCCTGGCCACGTCTACTCCGATGAGCTGCTCGCTGAGCGCGCCGCCAGCGTGCGCGTCGTGCCCACCTTCCTCCGCCGGCATCGCGGTGAGCCAGACGGTCTGGCGATCAGGCGCGGCCTGGACGTTGTGAACGTCGAACTTCATGCCGTCCTGCGACAGGTCGAGCGTCGCGACGAGCTTTCCGCTCGCGCCATCGAGCACGGCCAGCGAACCATCCTCCTCTACTGCAGCGAAGATGGCGTCCTCGGGTGGCGTCCAGCGGGCCCCTTCACCGCAGGCGGCAACCGCGGCAACCAAGGCCACAACCGACATCAGAACCTGTCTCATGTCTGCTCCTCCAGCAACTGGGCGATCTGGGCCCAGGAGAGACCGGGTACCGCGGCCTTGTCACTTGCGAGTTGCGCGAAGACAAGTCGATGCCGCTGTCGTATTCCGGACTGACATTGATCATGCGAGCGTCGGGACGCGGCTTGCACCTTGCAGCGATGCACTGGCGAATAATCACGTCCGAACTCCTCACGCTGAGCATGTCGCGCGCGAACACGCCAGTTGTCCGCGCGATCATCGACGCGGCTTGGAGGGCACGAATCGACCGCTCGACCGTTACTGGACCGTGATCGTCCCCGATGCCATGCGCATGCCGCACCAGTAGTGCAGCTCGCCAGCCGAGGTGAAGCGCGCCGTGATCGAGATGGGCTTGCCGAGTGGGAGATCCCGCTTCACTTCCTTGCCCTTTCCGACCTCGACGATCACGGAGCTGAGGCAACCGGCGTCGGTCGTTCGGGTGAAGGTCAGGACGACAGGCTCGCCCTTCTCCACCGTGATCTGTGCCGGTTCATAGCCGGCGCTCGTGACCCGGATGTCGATCCGCCGGCCAGCGGCGTCGGGTGACGACGGGAGCGCGATCAGAAACGCGAGGAAGAACGAGAGAGATGCGAGCATGCGCATGGAAGACTCCTCGAGGGTGATCAGGCCCGCGGGACGCAGACCTGGGCCGTTCCGTGTCCGGCGGCATCCGGCCGAGCGATGCACGCGTAGGCGTCGCGACAGTCGGAGTCCTGGGTGCAGAGCTTGAGGCACATGGACTCGGGTGCCAGCACGCACTTCGAGCCGGTACCGGACAGCCCCTGGCCGGGATCGCCCGGACAATCGTGCCCATGCACCGAGCAACCCCGCACGGCGCAGTAGCCGCCTGGCCACTCAGCGAGGCAAGCCGCTGCACCGCTACCGCCCACCGGACAGCTCGTCTCGGTCGAGCAAGCGTCACCGACGGTCAGTCCCCCACCCGAGGGAGGCGGCGCACCCGAGCCCGCGGCACCATCCCCGGACGGGCCGCCTCCCATCATGCCGCCTCCCATCATGCCGCCGGAGTCCTCGCCGCCCATCGTCATGCCGCCGCCCATCATGCCGCTGGCGCAGTCCATCGCTGCGCCCCCGGCCTGTCTGGCTGGCGTGGTGTGCCCGGCGGGCGAAAGCGCCGCGCCGGCAGCGCTCCCGGGAGGGAGGCCATCACCTCCACAAGCGAGCAGCGCCAGAGCCGAGACAACGAGAAGGATTCGCATGACGACCTCCCTATCAAAGAGCTCACTGAAATGGGATGCGGTTGATGAGCTCGGGGTGATCGATGAATGGGTTGCGCACCTGCTCGACCTGCTGAACGCGGTCGTTTCGATCACGCTCGTGCTGGTCGGGCGGGTCGAGGGCGTTCCAGCGCTTGAGCACGCGCTCGGTGACCTCGGGGTGGCGCCCATCGAAATCCCTCATTGGCCGAGGGGTGCAGCTCGACCCGTACCGGATCGAAAAGTAGAGGATCGCCCTTGCCGCGTTGCCCTTGTGTGCGTCCCTGGGCTCGAACACCTCCACGTCCTCGGCGTCCTTGCCCTTCATCGAGAAGCAGCCCTCATAGTGCTCGGGCCGCGCGCAGGTCGGATCACCGACCAGCGTCGCCGGCCAGTCGTGCCGCGCGACCTCACCAAGCGGCAGGTTGCTGCGCGCGCTGTTGAAGTCCGCGCGCGTGGCGAACAGGTGGTGCAAGTCGCTCTTGGCGACTCCGGTGGCGCCCAGGCTCTGCGGCCAGGTGTGCTCGATGTTGATCTCGGCGTGATCCGGTTGGTGCCAGAGACCGTCGTAGACGCCCTGGACCATCCCGCCCTCGCCATCGACCGTCCGGAAGATGACCTGCCGCGCCTGGGTGTAGCTGATCGAGCGATATCCAGCGGTCACGATCTCGCACAGGCGACGCGCAAGCTCGGCGCCGCAGCGGTCATCGAGGCCAGCGTACGGTGCCCCGTACGCCGGGCTGGGCGCAGGGCGATCCGGTACCCAGCGCCCATCGATGCACTGTCCACCTGGATCAAACGTCGTCGCGTCGGTGCCCGTGCCTGCGTCTGCCAGCAGCGCGCTGTCGGCAGCGCCTCCAACAGGGCCGCGGTCGGAGCGACTGGCATCAGCACGGGGCAACCCGCCTGCCTCACCGGGTGCGTCGATCGCCGGTGCCCGAGGACCATCTTCCTGGCCCCGGGGGCTGGCATCATTGCCAGCGCACGCCGGGACGGAGAAGCCAAGGACGAGCCAAAGGCGGATCCCGCGCTGCATGGTCGCTCCGGTCTGCAAGTGGGATACCTCCAGGGCTCGCAGGAGGCTTGCATTCGTATCCGCCAATGCAAGCACGACGGTCGCTTTGCTCGCTCCTGCTCTTCGCGTCGTGGGACCTTGGCTATCAGGTTGGTCCATACCCCGATGGCGTATTTGCGTTCCTCGACGCTGGCCGCGACGCTGCCGCCGCTCGAGACGCCTCCGCTCGAGCAAGCGACGCCGCACAGGTTCCCCCTGCCCCGGCAGCAGTTCCCGATGGCGCCCCGGCCTGTCCGGCGCGGGAGACCACCGTATCCATCCGCAACCTCGCGTTCCAGACGCCCGCGCTGACGATCAAGGCCGGAACGAGAGTGACCTGGATCAACGAGGACATCCCGCACGATGTGACCGAGGGCGATCCCGGAAACCCGAGACCAGCCTTTGCCAGCCCTCTGCTGCAGACCGGCCAGCGGTGGTCGCGAAACTTCTGCACGCCAGGACGCTTCAAGTACCACTGCGCCGTGCACCCCAACCTCATGCGCGACGCGACGGTCACGATCGAACCGTGAGCAGGCCGGATACACGCCGTTCTCACTTGCCCCTCCCGCGTCATTGGCGGCGGCGGATCGCGTAACCGAGACGGTTACCCCTGTAATCTCCGTGGTTACGAATAGTTGCCGCGGAGTGAACGCGTAATCCCTGCCGGCCCAAGGGCGACAATGCGACGGGGGTGCGCGATCTCCGGGTGCGGGTCACCGATGTTGAAGGCTGCCAAGCGCTCGCGAAGCTGCGCCCCGGCCTCGGTGCCGTCCAGGCTCCGGAGCACCCGCGCAGAGGATCCCCAGTCGCACCAGTCGGAGCCGTCCACCCGGGCCACCAGGAGCTCCTCTGACCTCTCCAGCACCGCATGGCTGAAGTCGGCCGGGGCCATGCGAGCGTACAGGGCTTCGAGCAGTGGCGCCTCCGCCCAGCTGTCTACGTGGTGTGAGTAGACGGCGAAGTCGTGGGTCTGCGATGGGAGATGCCGCGCACACAGGTGCCAGAAGGTGGCGAGCGGCCCCGCCTGTGCGAACGTGTTCCAGAGTGCCCCTCGGTGCAGGAGCTGTTCGGTGATCTCGGGCGCCGGCTTCTCGACGAAGCGCCGTACGGTCCGCAGGTGGGACTCACCTGGAACGGGTCGCCCGGGTACGATCCACCCGTAGTCGCTTTCCGCCGTCGAGGGACGAACGCCGAGCAGGACCAGGGGCGCGAAGGGCCCCCGGGCTGGAGATGCTGCGAGCTCGAGCGCATCGAGGAAGGGCCCGGGCTGGGGCACGTGATGATCCGAGGGGAGAACGGCGACTCGCGCTTGCGGATCACGTGCGCGCACACGCGCCAGTGGCAAGAGGATCCCTGGCCCGGTGCCGAGGTTGCGTGGCTGCACGACGAGGGCGACCTCGGGGAAGTCGCCGAGTTGCTCGCGTGCGCGGACGGCGTGGGCTTCACCGACCACCACGAGGGTCCGCGCGGCCGGCACGATCGCCGCGGTGCGTGCCAGCGTCTCCTGCAGCAGCGAGCGTTGGCCGGTGAGCGCGGCGAACTGCTTGGGCAGCGGCTCACCATAGAGCGCGCGCGTGAGTTCAGCGAGCCGCGTGCCCTCGCCTCCAGCGAGCACGATCGCCCAGAGCTGCCCGCATCCCCGCATCACCACCTCCGCACGCTCATTCGTTCAAGCTGCGTGCCACGAACAGCAGTCTTGCCGCCAGCGACGGCGCCGATCCGAGGCCACCTTGGTCGTAGCCGAGAAGGAGATCTGGGAGGGTCCTGCGCCTGCGAAGGCAGCGGCGTGAGACGCAGGGGGCGGGCCGCGACCTCAGGATCAGGGGGGAAGCTGTTGGGCGCGGCCCGCCCCGCCACGAATGCGATCGATCATCGAACCTCGATCGTTCCGACCTTCATCATCATTCCGCAGGTGAAGCCAAGCTGGCCTGTCTTGTCGAACGTCACCGAAATGACGATCGGCTGATCGAGCGGCAGACTCTTTCGGACGGAGGTGTGCTCGGAGGTATGCACGACCACTTCCTTCAAGCAGGCTATGTCGGTCCTGCGGGTGAAGACCAGCTCGATGGGCTCTCCTCGGCGCACGACGATCCGCGCCGGCTCGTAGCCCGCACGGGTGACAGCGATGTCGATGCGCCTCGGTTGCGCCGGCGCGCCACCAGCGCCTGCGTGCGCGAGTACGGCGCCGCCTAGGAGCCAGCCGAGGTACTTCACGGCACCAGGATGCTCACTTCGTTCGAGGGATCCGACGCGGCACTGCCCTTCATGCCGTGGACCATGTAGACGTACGTCTTGCCCTTCAGCACGGTGGAGTCGTGGTACTGGGCGATGTCCTTGGCCACCATCGTCAGCGGGGCGAAGTCGCCCGCGGCGGCCATTTCCTTGCGCATGAGCATGAACATCTCCTCGTCGGTCGAGTTGTCCTTCCAGGACAGATGCACGCCGCCTGCCAGGATCTCGGCCTTGAGCATCGTCGGCGCGGCGGGCTTTGCGCCGCTGCTGCCTCCGCTCCCTGCCGTGCCTGTGCTGCCGCTGGAGCCCCCGGCGCCCGTGTCATTGCCGCCGCATCCGCCCATCGCGAGCAGACAGACCAGTGTGATGGCTCCAATCACATGTGACAGGAATGGTGACGCATTCATTGTTCAAGACGCTCCTTCTCATCATCGAATCGTGGATCTGTCATTGACGTCTCCTGGCGCCCAGGAGTCCGTGTGGGGCGGAGGCCACGGCGATCGGACGCACAGAGCTCAGGCCGACCGTGCTGGATGTGCTCGGGTTTCTCCCCGTCGTGATAGCAGATACACCCGGCGAGCACGTCCAGGCTCGGGTAGAACATGGCGTACGTCTCCATGTGCTCGTTGGCGTCGACCTCGTACCCCCAGCGGATCTCGCGGTCCTCGGGGTTGTCGTATTCGGCCTCCATCCGGAGACCCCGCAAGCGGACGGGACCCTCCCAGGCCTGGTTCGTGTACCAGGGAGGATCGTCCCATTGGGTGCTCTCGTAGAGCAACGCTCCGTCAGACCTGGTCGCCGGATCCCACTGCCAGACTCGGAAGCGACGGCCTCGAGAGTGGAAGTGTCCGAACATCCCTATCAGCGTGACCTCGGCAGGCAGCTCGCAGAAGCGTGTCCGGCGATAGGTCTCCCCGGGCGCGAGGCTCAGCTCTTCGTCCTCGTCGAAGAGCGTCTCCGCCAGATCCTCGACCGGACTGGGTGCGGCGTGGAGGTTGACGACGTCGAAACCTCGAGCCGTCGGCGTGCGCTGCGTGGCTGCATTCGCGTAGTGGGCCTGCACGAGGAGTTGCTGGCCCTTCCGCAAGCGATAGCCGACTCCTTGGGGCAGCTCCCAGACGATCGAGTCATTCTGGAAGCCGACGACGAGACGCGGAGGGCCCGCGTCCTCGGGAAGCCCGCGCGCGACCTCGCTCGGCCAGTTGCCCCACGCTGCGGGCTGGGAGCAGTCGAACTCGCCGTCCGGCATGGGATAGCCCGTTGTGTAGAGGTCGAGATGGTGGCTGCCGCGGTTGTAGGCGAGCTCGATCTTCGTGATGTCGATGTCCGCGGGCACCTTCCGCCAGAAGCACCGGATCACCTCCGACCCAGAAGGTACTGCGAAAGGCCCGACGGAAAGCTGCAGCCCTCGCTCAGGCGGTGGCAGCACGACATCGCACTCGATGCCACGCTGGCACTCGGGCTCTGGTGCGCTCGGACTCCCCGCACCCGCGGGCGGCAGCGGTCGGGGGGCCCCCCCGCCACAGGCGACCAGAAGAACCGCAGCGCAGCCGCCGGCACTCGGGCGCGGGAGCCTCATGGGATCTGCCTATCGCGAACACAGCACCCGGGCAAGAGTGACCGAGGCCATGACAGTGTGACCGAAACTGTCACTTGCGCATTCGGTCGCTGGTTATCACGCTGACGGTCGGATCGACAGGATGGAGAGCGATGGCGACTCTGCCCAGGCCTTGGTGAACCGGCCAGGTCATCCCCACCGTGCATCAGGTGCGCTGATGGCCGCCGGAGCCGCAACCGGTACGCAGTCGAGGCGGCGCCACGGACTCCGTCGCATCACGGCACTGGTGGCTGCGCTCCTGTCGACTAGCCTGGCCGCCGGTCGTGGCACCGCCCACGACGAGCACACAGGCAAGTGCACGATCGCCACCAAGGGCGACTCCCCGGTCGCGAGAGCGTGCGCCCGGGGCGGCCGGAAGGCGGCCGCTCGGGAGATGAAGCAGCTCGTCAAGCACGCCAGGGCGACCGGACTGAAGATGAAGTGCGGCGACTGCCACGAGACGATGGAGAAGCTCGAGCTCAAGAAGAACGCCGAGGATGACTTCAAGAAGCTCCTGGCTGCGAGCAGGGGCAGGTGAGAGTGTCTGTCTCGATAGGCGACCGTTCGGTCACTCTCGCAATGAAATGCGCGGGACCCGCGAAGGGTTGCATTTGACAGTGGGGAGCCGAATCGCTAAATCGGGGTCCAGATGAGCCGCGCACGAAGCTTGCTTGCTGTCGTGCTGGCGGTGCTCATCCCTGCCGCCGCCATCGTCTCGCGGCACGCTCTTGCCAGCAGGGTTCCGCTCGTTCGGCCCTGCTGCTGCGGCTCTGCGAGCAGCGGACGTGCGCCGCAGGACCAGCAGGCGCGGCTCGAGCGGAGCTCGTCGTGCGCGTTTTCGCGTTGCTGCGTGGGCGAGGCGCCGCAGCCGCGGCTCGAGGTGGCCGAGGCGCATGCGCGTCCCGAGCTGACCCCGATGGTCGCTGCGGCGCCACTCCTGTTGGTGGACACCGTGCCCGCAGCGCCACCACGGATTGCGCCGCTTCGCCGGGCGCTGGCTCCGCCGCGGCATGGGCCGTCCCTGATCCTCCAGAAGCACGCGTTCCTCCTCTGAGCCGAGCCCGAGGTCTGGCGAACCATCGGTGCGGTCACGCGTGGCCGCGTGAGCTCGATTCAGGATCAGGAGGACTTGGAAATGCGTTTTCGACCGACCCTGTCCGGGTGGCTGGTGCTCACCCTCGGCGCCCTGCCCGCACCGGCCTTCGCGGAGGCCGGCACCGCCCGCCCCGGACTCGACGCCCTGGTCAGGCGGGCGATCGAGGTCTCTCCAGCCATTGTGGCGCTCGATCGCCGCATCGCCGCGGCCCGCGAGCGCGTCACGCAGGCCGAGGCGCTGCCGAACCCATCGCTGGGTGTCTCCTATACGAACGACGGCTGGTCCCCGAGCCTCGGATCGATGGAGATGACGAACCTCGGCTTCATGGTGGGGCAGCCGCTGCCCTATCCAGGCAAGCGCGCCGCAGCCGGACGCTCGCTCGACGGGGAGCGAAGGCAGCTCGAGGCCACGCGCAGGAGGCTGGCGCTCGCCATCGAGGAGGAGGTGTCCCGCGCCTGGATCGATCTCATCGAGGCCAACGCCCGGCGCCGGGTGATCGAGCAACAGCGCGTGCTGTGGCGTCAAGCCGCCGAGACTGGCCGCAGCGCCTTCGCGACCGGCACGGGGGCTCTCCAGGATGCCCTGCGGGCGGACGTCGAGGAGCGCCGGCTCGGCGCGTTCCTGGCCCAGTCCGAGGCCGCAACGATCGGCGCGCAGGGGCGCATCAACGCGCTCCTGAGGAGGCCGCTCGCCGAACCCATTGCTGCCCCGGAGGCCCTGGAGGTGCCGGACGCGCACCCGGGCGTGGACGCATTCCTGCGGCGCGCACGCACGGGGCTCCCTGAGCTCTCTGTTCTCGACGCGGAGCGCGCGGGAAGGCGCGCCGACGTGGAGTTGGCGGAGCTCGCGGGTCGTCCCGATGTCGAGCTCGAGGCCGGCTACATGTTTCGCGGCAGCCTTCCGCCGATGTGGCAGCTCGGGCTGCGCATCGGCCTTCCCGTATGGCGCGCGGCGCGCGTGCAGCCCGGGATCCGCGAGAAGCGGGCCACGCTAGCGGCGCTGGACTCCGATGAGGAGAGCGTGCTGCTCAAGCTCCGCCAGCTCGCGCAGGTCCGGGTCGCGCAGCTGACCTCGCTGCGCGAGGTCGCCGAGCTCTACGGCCGCCGGATCCTGCCGCTCGACGAGGACTCGCTCGCCGCCGCCCTCGCCGGCTACAAAGCCGGGCGCGGCCCCTTTCTGAACGTGCTCGAGGCCATGCAGACGGTGTTTCGCGATCGCCTGGTCGCCATCGAGACGACCACGGCCGCCCATCGCGTCTCGGTCGCGCTTGCGACCTTCTCCCTCGAGGAGGCCGGTGCCGCGATGGCTCCACCGGTGGCGATGGGGGCGGCCCTCATGAGCCCAGCGGCGCCGGGCAGTCCTTCATCCGCCGGCCGCACCAGGACCGACGCGTCGCCGGGAGGTGGCATGTGACGAACCGGAGGAAGATCGTGAGCGCGGTCGCGCTCTGCCTGCTCGCGAGCCTTGCCGTCCTCCCCCTTGCGGGTTGCTCCCGCAAGGGTGTCGCGCAGGCCCAGAAGTGGCATTGTCCGATGCACCCGACCTACGTCTCGGATCGGCCGGGGGACTGCCCGATCTGCGGCATGAGCCTGGTCCCGCTTGAGACCAAGGACGGAACGGCCTCGCATGCCGGAGCCCCCGCTTCCACCGCGGCCCGCGACGCCGGGGCTGGGAGGGTGCCCGCTGCGGACGGCGAGGCCCAGTATCGCTGCCCGATGCACCCCGAGGTCACCTCGAAGGAGCCGGGGCGCTGCCCCAAATGCGGCATGGCCCTCGAGCGTGCCGAGGAACCGAAGCCTCCACCTGCCGAAGTCGTCTACGAGTGCCCGATGCACCCCGAGGTCACGTCGAAGAAGCCCGGGAAATGCCCCAAGTGCGGCATGGCGCTGCGCCCGCGGGCCGCCGACGGCGGAGTCCCGGTCGACCACGCCGCGCACGGCACCGATGAGGCGCCGCCACGAGTGGAAGTGGCGATCCCCCCGGATCGAGTGCAGCTCATGGGGGTCCGCACGACCCTCGCCACCGAGCGTGTCGTCGAGCGCGATCTTCGCACCGTCGGGCGCGTGGACTTCGACGAGACGCGCCTGCATCACGTCCACACCAAGGTGGAGGGGTACGTCGAGGACCTGCGCGTGAACTTCACCGGCAAGCCGGTCAAGCGCGGAGAGGTGCTGTTCGGGCTCTACAGCCCCGAGCTCGTCGCGAGCCAGAACGAGTACCTGATCGCGCTGCGCGCCTCGCGCCGTGGCGGGACGGACGGCGGCGGGGCCGACCAGGCGCTCGTGGCGGCCCGGAAGCGGCTTGGGTACTACGACCTCGGGTCCAAGGAGCTCGCCGAGATCGAGCAGGCCGGCGAAGCGCTGCGCACGATCCCCATCCGCGCCCGTCAGGGCGGGTTCGTACTGCGAAAGCAGGTGATCGAGGGGCAACGCGTCGTACCCGGAGACACGCTCCTCGAGATCGCGGACCTGTCGCGCGTGTGGCTCCTGGCCGACGTGTACGAGCGCGAGCTGCCCTTCGTCCGGCTGCGGCAGTCCGCCAAGGTCTCGACCGCGAGCGTCCCCAACCAGGCCTGGGAAGGGATGGTCACCTACATCTACCCGACGGTCGAGGAGAAGACGCGCACCATCAAGGTTCGGATCGAGCTCGACAACCGGAAGGGCTTGCTCAAGCCGGGGATGCTGGCCGACGTCGTCCTGCGCAGCGAGCGCGGGGCGGTACGCAGGCTCGCCGTCCCCGGCAGCGCGGTCGTGCACACCGGAACGCGCGCGCTCGTGTTCGTGGCCCGCGACGGCGGACGCTTCGAGCCGCGCTTCGTGGAGCTCGGCGAGCACGCCGGTGACGTCATCGAGGTCCGCGCCGGCCTCGAGCCGGGCGAGCGCATCGTCGAGGGCGCGAACTTCCTGCTCGATTCCGAGTCACGGCTGCGCGCGGCCATCGACGCCATGCAGGTCGGCGGCGAGCACAAGCACTGACCGCGGGAGGAAGGAGACTGGTCATGGTTCAGCGCATCATCGGATTCTGCGCCGAGCGTCGCGGGGCCGTCCTCATCGTCTTCGGCGTGCTGTGCTCGATCGCGTGGGGCTTCTTGCACGGGATCAAGCTCGATGCCCTGCCGGACCTCAGCGACACCCAGGTCATCGTCTACTCCCGGTGGGACCGAAGCCCGGACATCATCGAGGATCAGGTCAGCTACCCGATCATCACGGCGCTGCTCGGGGCGCCCAAGGTCAAGGCCATCCGGGGCTTCTCCGACTTCGGCTTCTCGTACGTCTACGTCATCTTCGAGGACGGCACGGACATCTACTGGGCGAGGAGCCGGGTCATCGAGTACCTGAGCAAGATCCAATCGCGCCTGCCCGAGGGCGTCCGTACGGAGCTGGGGCCCGACGCCACCAGGGTGGGCTGGGTCTACCAGTACAGCCTGGTCGACGACACAGGCAAGCACTCGCTCGACGAGCTGCGGAGCTTCCAGGACTGGACGCTGCGCTACGCGATCGGGAGCGTGCCCGGGGTCGCCGAGGTCGCGAGTCTCGGCGGGTTCGTCCGTCAGTACCAGGTGGTCGTCGATCCGAACCGGATGTCGGCCCATGGCATCGGGCTCATGGAGGTCGTGCGCGGCATCCGCGCCGCCAACCAGGAGGTCGGCGGTCGGCTCCTCGAGTGGTCGGCCACCGAGTACATGGTGCGCGGCCGAGGCTACGTCAAGAAGCTCGAGGATCTCGAACAGATCGCGCTCAAGACCGACCTGCGGGGCACGCCGGTCCTGCTCCGCGACGTCGCTCGGGTCGAGCTCGGCCCCGAGCTTCGCCGAGGCGTCGCCGACTTGGACGGCAAGGGCAACGCCGTCTCGGGCATCGTCGTGATGCGCCACGGCGAGAACGCCCTCCAGGTGATCGAGCGCGTCAAGGAGAAGCTCGAGGAGCTGCGCCCCAGCCTGCCTGCCGGCGCGCGGTTCGTGACCACGTACGACCGCTCCGATCTCATCCTGCGCGCCATCGACACCCTCAAGCACGAGTTGGTGCTCGAGATGATCATCGTCTCGATCGTCATCCTGATCTTCCTGTGGCACATCCCGTCGTCGATGGTCCCGATCTTGACCATCCCGATCTCGGTGCTCCTGTCGTTTCTGCCCATGTACCTGCTCGACGTGCCGTCGAACATCATGTCGCTCGCGGGCATCGCCATTTCCATTGGCGTGCTCGTGGACGGGGCGATCGTCGAGGTCGAGAACGCCTACAACAAGCTCCAGGCGTGGCAGGCCGGGGGCGGGCACGGCGATGCGCACGCCGTGCGACTGGAGGCGCTCAAGGAGGTCGGTCCCTCGGTCTTCTTCTCGCTCCTCGTCATCGCGGTCTCGTTCCTGCCCATCTTCGCCCTCGAGGGCCAGGAGGGGCGTCTGTTCCGCCCGATGGCGATCACCAAGACGCTCGTCATGGGACTGGCGGCGCTGCTCGCCGTCACGCTCGATCCCGCGATGCGCATGATGCTCGCGCGCACGGAGCCCTACGCGTTCCGGCCGCGGCCGCTGGCCCGGCTCGCCTCGGGCGTCCTCGTCGGCACCTACTACGCCGAGGAGCGCCACCCCATCAGCCGGCTCGTGTTCCGGATCTACGAGCCCGCGTGCCGCTTCGTGCTGCGCTGGCCAAAGACGGTCATCGTCGCGGCGCTGGCGCTGGTCGGCTCGGCCGGCTGGGCCTACCAGCAACTCGGCAGCGAGTTCATGCCGCCGCTCTACGAGGGCAGCCTGCTCTACATGCCCACCACGCTGCCCGGGATCTCCGTGACCGAGGCCGAGCGGCTGCTCCAGGTCCAGGATCGCTTGATCCTCGAGGTGCCCGAGGTTGAACGCGTGTTCGGCAAGGCGGGCCGCGCCGACACCTCCACGGACCCGGCGCCGTTCTCGATGTTCGAGACCACCATCCTGCTGCGACCCGAGGCCGAGTGGCGCCGCCGGGAGCGCTGGTGGTCCGGCCGAGTGCCGCGGTTCGCGCGGTCATTGGTCGAGCCTTTCTGGCCCGAGACCATTTCGCACGAGGACCTCATCGCGGAGCTCGATCAGAAGCTGCGCATCCCAGGCGTGACGAACGCCTGGACGATGCCCATCAAGACGCGCATCGACATGCTCTCGACCGGGGTGCGTACTCCGATCGGCATCAAGATCCTCGGCGCCGACCTCAAGGAGATCGAGCGACTGGGCCTCGAAATCGAGCCCATCCTGCGCCAGGTGCCCGGGACGCGCAGCGTGTTCGCAGAGCGCGTCACCGGCGGCTTCTTCGTCGATTTCGACCTCGATCGCGGCGCCATTGCGCGGTACGGGCTCTCCATCGAGGACGTGCAGACGGTGATCATGTCGGCAATCGGTGGCGAGAACGTCTCCACCGTGATTGCAGGCCGGGAGCGATATCCAGTCAACGTCCGCTACCCGCGCGAGCTGCGATCGGACCTCGACCGCCTCGGGCGCGTGCTCGTGCCGACCATGACGGGCGCCCAGATCCCGCTCGCCCAGCTTGCCAGCATCCGCACCGTCTTCGGGCCCTCCATGATCCGCGACGAGAGCGGCAAGCTCGCGGGCTACGTCTACGTGGACGTCGACCTCGCCAAGACCGACCTCGGGAGCTACGTCGCCGCCGCCAAGGCCGCTGTCGATGCCGCAATCAAGCGCCCCACCGGCTATCAGCTGATCTGGAGTGGGCAGTACGAGGCGATGGAACGGGTCAAGGCCAAGCTCAAGGTGATCGTGCCCATCACGATCGCGCTCATCGCGTTCATCCTCTACCTCAACACCGGGTCCGGCTGGAAGACCGCGCTCGTCATGCTGGCCGTTCCGTTCTCGCTCGTGGGCGCGGTGTGGCTGCTCTACGCGCTCGGCTATCACATCTCCATCGCCGTGTGGGTCGGCATGATCGCGCTCGCGGGGCTCGACGCCGAGACCGGCATCTTCATGCTCGTGTTCCTCGAGCTCTCGCACCAGCGGGCCATCCGCGAGGGGCTGATGCGCACGCGGGGCGACCTGGAGGAGGCCATCGTCCACGGTGCCGTCAAGCGCGCGCGCCCGAAGCTCATGACGGTCGCGGCGGCTTTCATGGGCCTCCTGCCCATCCTCTGGTCCACGGGCGCGGGGGCGGACGTCATGAAGCGCATCGCAGCGCCGATGATCGGCGGGCTCTTCACGTCGTTCCTGCTCGAGATGCTCGTCTATCCCGCGGTGTACTATCTCAAGCACAAGAAGGACGTCGTCCCCGGGCCCGCCAGCCCAGGGAGCATGGTGTGAAATCAGTGCTCGGCACTGGAGTTGCAATTCCTTGATCCACCCGGCAGCAACGGTGGAGGAGACAATGGGCGACGATGGGCCTCCGAATCCCGAGCCGAAGGCACCTGTGGGCGTCCCGGACGCCTGCCCGTTCGGGCCGACGTTCTTCTTGCAGTTCTTCTCCGGGCTGGTCCGGGACCGGTGCCCAGCCCCCGCAGAGCGGGTGCCACGCGTCCAGGTCCACCTCGTCACCGGGGAGGTCCTCGAGGTCTGCCACATCGCCTGGATCGCCCAGAGCTGGCTCTCGCTTGTCGTTGCCAAGATCGAGCCTCCAGAGGTCGGATCGATGCAGACGGAGCTCGTGCCGTATGCCGCCATCCATCGCATCACGATCTCGAGCGTCCGGCGCGGCGAGGCGCAGATCGGATTCAACGTCGATCACCAGCCGGTGCTCGCCAATCCGATGCTGGGTCCGCCAGGAACCGGGTGGCCTGGTTCGTAGGCCTCCGGAGTCAGGATGACCGTGCAGGGCAGTGGACCGACAGAGCGTTCCTTCTGCTTCCTGTTCGCGGACCTGGCGGGGTTCACGGCGCTGACCGAGGCCCATGGGGATCTCGATGCGGCGGACATCGCGTGTCGCTTCGCCGAGCTCGCGCGAGGAGTCCTCTGCGGGAGCGCGCGGCTCGTCAAGACCCTCGGAGATGCCGTCATGGTCGTCAGCGAAGGGCCCGAGGACGCGATCGCGACGGCGCTCCGCATCCGCCGTGCGGCGGAGACCGAGTTGCGCTTTCCCGACGTGCGGCTCGGCCTCGCCGCGGGCACCGCGGTCGAGCGGTCCGGCGACTACTTCGGAGCCACGGTGAACCTCGCTGCGCGCGTGACGGCCTACGCGCGCGCCGGTCAGATCCTCTGCACCGAGGTCGTCGCGGACGCGTGTCGTGCGATGCCGGACGCGGAGGCCGTCGCGGCCGGGCAAGCGCGGTTCAAGAACGTCGCCGGCGCCGTCTCGATCTTCGAGGTCCTCGATCGCCGGGCCTCGAGAGTCCCGGGGGCCACCGATCCGGTGTGCCGCATGGCCGTCGATCCTGCGAACGCGGCCGCCCGGCTCACGCGAGGCGACGAGACGTACTACTTCTGCTCGGAGGCGTGCGCCAAGGTCTTCGCCGAGCGAGAGCCCGAGCCTGGCCCTGGCTGATGGTCACTTGCCCTGGAGCTCCTTCGCTCGGAACTTGTGGTACTCGGCGGCGCGCTCGTATTCGCCCGCCAGCGTCTCGGCGGCGCGGGCGATGGCGCCGCAGTGCTTGAGCATCTTGGCCACGTGACCGGGTGGGCTGCTCAGCTTGGGGTTGGCGTGCCGCTTCTGGTAGTCGTCCGCCATTTTGCGATGGAAGGCAGCCTCCTTGCGTTGCGTCGCGGCCTTGTCTTCATACTGTCGGGACAGTGTCTGGTGCTCCTCAACCGTCTGCGGCGGACGGGGCTCGTCGGCAAGCCCGGGGCTCGCGAAGGCGAACGCGGAGGCCAGCAGCACAGCCAGCATCGAGGTACGGGTGAGCGTCATGGCGATCCTCCTCCTTGGAGCGTGAAGCGTCGTCCGATGTCGGACAGGTAGGTCGACACCATGCTCTCTTGAACGTTTCGGAGGCGTTTCTTCGGCAAGAGCGCGCCCACGACGCCCTTCGGGTCGATGAACAAGGCGTAGGTGACCGCTGATCGCCCGGCGATGGCGCCCTCGAGGACCTCCATCCGCAGGTGTGCGCGCAGGCCGGTGGCGACGATCTCGACGCGCAGGGAGCGACCTTCGACCTCCACGCGGTACTCGTGTGGCCCGCAGCTCTTCATGAGCCAGGTGTCGATCTGGAGGCGCCAGCGAGGTCCGTCGTGCTCGAGCACGCGCACCGAGCGCACGTCCGAGAACAGCTCTCCCCAGCGTTCGAGCTGCGACAGCCTCGCCCACACTTGGTCCGGCGGAGCACCGAGCTCCACGCGTCCGATCACCCACCGCGGATCCGCGGCATCCCGACGCCACACCGGAGCTGGGGCCACGGGGCTTGTCGTCGTGAGCAGCAAGATCGGGAGAAGGAGCGCGAGCGTCATGAGACCGCCTCCAGTCGTCGCGAGGGGAGCGGCGGTGCGAGGAAGCACACGGGAAGCCCCTGCGTGGCCAGGGTCGCCAGGAATGCCCCGGGCGCCAGGACCTGCTCCGGCATCCAGGCGCCGGCGCGATCGATCTGCCGCTCGTGGAGCTGCGCAGCCAGCTCCGCGGTGCTGACTGCCACCGCATCAGCCTCGACCCGGCCGAGGGCATGCGCGGAAGCCTCGCCGTGCGCTCCGCGCACGCGCACGACGACGCTCCAGCGATCGTGGGTGCCGTAGACGCGCCCAAGGCGGGACACGAGGGCGTGGCGGAGCCGCTCGTGCCCGGGCCGGCGGAGTAGCGGCAAGAGGCCGAGGCGATCGAGGCCGCGCGCCACCGCCCCGAGCCACGGCGGGTCGATGGCGAGGCGCGAGATGGACGTGCCAACGCCGAGCGTGCGCGGATAACCCACGGCGTCGGAGAACGGGAACAGGAACGCGTCTCGCCGGCCGAGGGGTGGCGGGAAATCCACCGGCACCGGTGCGGTCAGTGGTCGCACGCGCTTCGGGGCTCCGTCGACCACGATGGAAAAGGGCCGGTCGGCCGCCGAGAGCAGGAACCCCAGCGAATCGGGACCGAGCTCGTCGCCCACCGAGAAGAGGAGGCTCGTCTCGATCTCCCGGAGAGGCCCCACGCGCGTGGCGAGCTCGGCCGCCATGACGCTCGACAGCCCGGGCGCGATACCGGTGCCGAGGACGACGCAGGCGCCGCTCGCGCGTGCGGCGGCATCGAGGGCCTCGAAGCCGTTCCACCGCGTCAGGTCCGGCGCGGTGTCCGTGTAGGCGAGCCCGCGGCGAACGCAGGCTTGCAGGAGCTCTCGCCGCTCCTGGCGAACGCAGCAGACCACCGTGGACACCCTTGGAAGCGCGCGCTCGATCGAGCTCGGGTCATTGACGTCGACGATCACGGCGTGGGCGTCGTGCCCGATGCGCGCGCAGGTTTCCTGCAGGTGACCCGGGCGCCGGCCCCCCACCGTCACGCGCCCGGGGAAGCGCGCCGCGAGCCGCTGGGACACCCGGCGACCCACGACCCCGGAGCCACCGACCACGAGAAGGTCGCCAGGTCCCATCGGTTCACTCCTTGGCCGGTGGCAGCTCGCCCCTGTCGCCGCCGTGGTGGTGCGGACAGGGCGTCTGATCGTGCGGGCAGCCGCAAGGCGCATCGCCGCTGCCCGGAGGCACAGGTGGCATGTGAAGCTCGAGGACGCCGGGGTCCAGGTCGTAGATGGCGCCCGAGACCCAGTCGTACATGGCCAGAGGGCCGCCCAGGAGGGCCCACCAGTTGATGGTCTTGCCGATCACCGCCGTCGTCGGTCGATGGCCGGGCGCCAGCACCGTGACCACGTGGGTGGGTCCCGTGCGGAGCAGGACCTTGGCGGGGGTCGTGACCTCCTGCACGAGGCCATCGTTGCTGCGAATGACCGCGCGGGCGCCGGAGGGCTGCGACCGCAGCTCGACCTCCTGGACGTTGCCGCTGATGACGGTGGCGCAACCGATCCCGAGAAGCGACACGAGCATCAGCCCCTGAGCGCGCATGGTCAGAACCTCCACGTAGCAGCGGCCCTGGCGCCGCCGGGCTCGAGCGTCAGACCGACGCGCGGCTTGCCGCCTCGCTTGAGCTCGGTGGCTTCGTGCTGCATGTCCCAACCCCGATACCAGAGCCACACGCCCAGCGTTCCAAGGCCGAGGCCGACGCCGAGCGTCACCCCGCCCGCGATGCGACACACATCGCGTGGGCTCATGTCGTGCACACCGCCTTTGACCTCGTCGCACATGCTGGCGTGGACGAGCAGGCTCGTTCCCGCAGCCACGGCCCCGACCCCGACGACGCTCGTGACCTGCCCGGCCAGTTCCCAGGCGTCCCCGCGCACCTGCAGTGCGTCGGCGCGCGCCAGCACCGGATCGGCCCAGGGGGCGACCGTGCTCCCCGTCGACATCGGCGGCATCAGATCGAGAGCGAGCAGGCCCAAGAGGAGCAGCGGTGACATGCACCTCAGGTGTGCACGTTCGAGACCAGAGGTGTGCCCAGGGCGCATTGCCCCCCTGCGCGGCACGAGCGCCCACGCGTAGTCATTGCGTCAGGAAAGTCCGCAATCCGTGCGCGTCGCGTGGGTCGAAGTGGCCTTTTCGACCCCAGGCGCTGCCCCGGAATCGTGAGCGTTTCGGTTACGGTCGGCGCTCCAAGGCTGCGGCACTCCTCCGCGAGCGCCTGTAACTGTGCCGGTCACGCGAACCGGGCGTCGCCCCTTGGAAGCACTGCGCAGGATGTTCGCGAGAGGCTGACCGCTGTCTCGGCTTCGTCGCTGCGCCTTACCTGGCAGATCGCCGTCCTCGAGCCACCCGAGATCGTTGGATTGCAGGTACGCGTGATGCAGCCGGTTGGTCGTGCGCAGGAGGCAGGAACATGAAGAAGCCAGCGTGGGTCATCCCCTCCATCCCGCTCGTGTTCGTCGTCGTCTCTTGTGCGAGCCCGGGCACGCGGCCGTCGGACATGAGCGTTCGCGGGCACCAGGCTGCTGCGGCGCAAGAAGGCAGCCCCAAGGTCGCCGTCGAGCATCGGGCTGCCGCGACGAAGCTGCAGTCCGCCGAGGATCTGGCGTGCGCGGGTCTCACACCCGAAGAGCGCGCCCCCGGGTTCTTCGGAGCAGCGACCGTGATCGGCGTCGAGCCTCTCTACAATGACGACCTGGCGCCCTACCTCGTCGGCGCCGAGATCGCGCTGCGCGCCGGGCGAGGAGACAATCGCCCCTGGCTCGAGCGGGTGATCGCCTGTCACATCGCTCGGGCCGCTGCCCTGGGTCACGACCTGGGCGTGCTTCCGAACTGTCCGTTCGCACCCCGCGGGGTCAAGGCCGAGATCCGGCAGGTGCCGGGCGGGTATGTCATTACGCTCAGGACGAAGGACGGGGAGGCGGCCAAGGAGGTCTGGAAGCGCGCCCACCACCTGGCCCAGCGCTCCCGGCAGGCGCGCACCTTCTGACGCGACAGAAGTGCCCGATCAAGCGGCAGTTGCGGGCACGAGCCGTCTTCGACCGGCGTTGCCGAGCAGGGCCGCCCCGGCGAGCAGCATCGCGAGCGCCCCAAACTGCGCCGGCGTGAGCCCGAAGTAGCGGGTGTCATGGGCGCGCAGGAAGTCGAGTGCGAACCGGACCGGCGCGTACAGCACCGCGAGCAAGCCGACCAGGGTGCCCGGGGCGTGGCGCCGGCGACCTGCGAGGAACATTCCCACCGCCAATGGGATGGTGAGCATCGCCTCCTCGAGACCGAGGTTGTGGCGGACGATGCTGTCCGAGTAGGCTTGCCCGAAAACAAATCGCGTGGGCAGACCGGGATGATCGAACGCGACGAAGCAGCCGAGGCGTCCGAAGAACCAGCCCACCGGGAACGCGTACGCGATCGCGTCGAGGTAGCTCCAGGTACGGTCGGTGCCGTGACCACGGCGGGCCCAGGCGAGCGCACCCACGGTCGCGCCGAGAAACCCCCCGAACGACGACATGCCTTCCCAGAGGCGAAGCAGGCTCCACGGATCAGCGAGTGTGCGGTCCGGGAAGTACACGCGCCGGTCGACGAGGTGCGCGCCAAGGAAGCCGCCCACCAGGATCCACCCGAGCAAGCGGTCGGCGCGCCTGACCTCGAGCCCGGTATCCCTGGCCCGGCGGCGCAGCACGTGGCTGCCGATCCAGATGCCCAGGAGGACCAGCACACCGAAGGCGTGCAGCTCGAAGAGCCCAAGGTCCAGCGAGGGCTGGCGGAAGTAGGGCAGCATGCAAACACAACCGGCCGAAGCGGTCGTGCATTCCCCGCCCCTCAAGCATCGGCGGTACCGATCAGGGGGTGGCACCTGCCCCGGAGTGCGTCCTCTTGTGCGGCCCGCGGCCACGCAGCCGCGGGAAGAAACGCGGGGTGTGGGCGGCGTAGGCGTCCCAGACTGCGCCGAGCTGCGCGCGCATCTCTCCCTCCTCGCGTCGCGCGAGGCGAGCGTAGACGCCTACCAGCAGCGGGAACATCACGAGTGTCACGAGCGTCGGCCACTGCAGGAGGAAGCCGAGCATGATCACGATGAAACCTGCGTATTGCGGATGTCGGATGTGGGCGTAGGGCCCGCTCGTCGCGAGCTCGCCCGCGCGTTGGGCCCGGTAGAGCACACGCCAGGCTGCCGCGAGCAGTAGGAATCCGCCGAGGATCAAGAGGTTGCTCGCCAGGTGGATCGGGTTCGAGTGCGGATCGCCGCGAAACCCGAGGAGCGTGTACCAGAGGTGGCCGGCGTCGTGGCCGAGCGGGTCGATCCCGGGAAACCGATGCGCGATCCAGCCAGACAGGAGGTAGATGGTGAGCGGGAAGCCATACATCTCGATGAACAGCGCCACGATGAACGCCGAGAACCCACCGAAGGTGCGCCAGTCGCGTCTGGTCCTCGGCTTGAAGAAGCTGAAGGCGAAGATCACGAAGACGGCCGAGTTGATCAGCACCAGCGACCAGAGCCCGTAGGCGGGCACGCCGTGGTCGTGGCTCATGAGGGTCCTCCGTGATGGTGCGGGGTCGAGCTGCCGTCAGGATGACGGTGCATCAGCAGGTGCATCAGGGGGCAGGCGAGCAGCAGCAGATAGGGCAGCGCTCCGAGCAGGTGGGCGCGATGCTCCGTCCACAGGAAGAAGCCCGCGACCGCGAGCAGCGGGACCAGGCCGAGCCACCACCACCACCGCCGCGGTGACCTCGGTGCGCAGCACCCCTCCCGGCCGGAGATCGAATCCTTGTCCACGCGACGATCACGAAGCAATCGCCGGGCCAGCCGCGCCATGCCGCGTTGCTCGCCGCAAGTGGAAGGTCCGCCAGACCACGTAGGCGGCGGGGATGACGAGCAGCGTGAGGATGGTCAGCGAGACGAGCCCGCCCCACATGGGCGCGGCGATGCGCTTGGCGACGTCCGAGCCCACGCCGGTGTCGAGGAGGATCGGCAGCAGGCCGAACACGTTGGTCAGGACGGTCATGAGCATCGGCCGCACGCGCTTGGTGGCCGCCTCTAGCGAGGCGGCCACGAGCTCGTCGACCCGGGTGATCGCGCCGCTCGACCTGCCCTCGTTCCAGGCCTCGTCCAGGTACACCACCATGACACTCGCGGTCTCGGCGGCCACACCGAGGAGCGCGATCATGCCAACCCACACCGCGATCGAGGTGTTGAACCGCGCGAACCAGAGCATCCAGATGGCACCCACGGCTGCGAAAGGCACGCCGGTCATCACGAGGAGCGCCTGGGCGGCGCCGCGGAAGTTGACGTAGAGGATGGCGAACACGATGCCGAGCGTGAGCGGAAGGATCCACGCCATGCGCACGCGCACCCGCTCGAGGAGCTCGTACTGCCCCGTCCATTTCACGAAATAACCGGCCGGGAGGGTGATCTCGCTCGCCACCTTCGTCTTCGCGGCGCTGACGTAGCCGCCCACGTCTGTGGTGTCGATGTCCACATAGATCCAGCCGGTGATCGAGCCCATCTCGCTCTTGATCATCGGCGGCCCCATGACAGTCTCGATCCGGGCGAGCTGGCCGAGCGGGATGAACGCGGCACCCAGGCCGACCGCTCGCGACGCCCGCGAGCCGCCTCCGGCGGAGGCCATGCCCTCGCCGCCCATCGCGCCTGCCCCCGGCATGCCCGCGCCCGTCGGAGCCGCCATCCCGCCACCCATCGCCCCGCCCGGGGACATCGGGCGTGCCGCCGCGGCGGCCATCGTCGGGGCTGCGCCGGATGCGCCCATGCCCGCACCCGCACCGGGCGCGCCGGTCGGCAAGGGCCGCGGCGCGAGGGGCGCCACCGGCACGAGCACCTCGCGCAGCGCCTCCAGGTTGTCACGCAGCTCGCGTGGATACCGGACGTTGACGCGGTAGCGCTCGCGTCCCTCGAAGGTCTGGGTGACGTCCATCCCGCCGATCGTGCTCTCGACGACATCGAGCACCTCGCGCACCGTCAGGCCATAGCGGGCGATCGTCTGGCGATCCGGCACCACGTCGAGGAAGAAGCCGCCGAGCTCGCGCTCCGCGTACACGCTGCGCGTGTGCGGCAGCGTCCGCAGGGACCGCTCGAGCTGATCGTTGATCCGCGTGATCACCTCGAGATCGGCGCCGAAGACCTTGACCCCGATCGGCGTGCGAATGCCGGTCGAGAGCATGTCGATGCGCGCCTTGATGGGCATGGTCCAGGCGCCCTGCACGCCTGGGGTGTGCGTCCGCATGTCGAGCTCGGCGATGATGTCCTCGAGCTTCTTGCCCGCGCGCCAGGCTTCCCTCGGCTTGAGGTGGACGACGGTCTCGAACATCGAGAGCGGCGCCGGATCGAGCGAGGTCTCCGCGCGCCCGGCCTTGCCGAACACGAGCGCGACCTCCGGCACCAGTCGGATCTGCTGGTCCTGCCACTGCAAGAGGCGCTTCGCCTCGGCGATCGAGATGCCGGGCACGGTGATCGGCATGTAGAGAAGATCCTCCTCGTAGAGCGGCGGCATGAACTCGGAGCCGAGCTGCGAGAAGGGGTAGGCCGTGACGGCCGTGACGAGCACGATGGCTGCGATGAGGACGTAGCGCGCCTTGAGGCAGGCGCGGAGGAGCGGCCGGTAGGCCGCGATGCACAGGCGATTGATGGGGTTTCGCGCCTCGGGCGTGATCCGGCCGCGCAGCAGGCTCACCATGAGCGCGGGCACGAGGGTCACGGCGAAGATCGAGGCGAATGCCATCGAGAACGTCTTCGCGAGCGCCAGGGGCCGGAACAGCCGGCCCTCCTCGCCCTGCAGCACGAACACCGGCAGAAACGCGATGGTCAGGACCAGCAGCGCGCCGAACATGGACGGGCCGAGCTCACGCGCGGCCAAGAGGACGATCTCCTTTCGATCAGCCTTGGCGCCCGCGCGCTCCGCGGCCTCGATCTGCTTGTGCGCGTTCTCCACGAGCACGCAGGCGGAGTCGACCATGTCCCCGAGCGCCAGGATCACTCCCGCCAGCGACATGATGTTGATGGAGATGTCGAGGTAGTAGAAGGTGACGAACGTGGCCGCGGTGGCGATGGGCAGTGCGATCGCCGCCACCAGCGCCGAGCGGAAGTGAAACAGGAACAGGAAGATGACCACGATCACGACCGCCAGGATCTGCAGGAGGTTCGTGGTGAGGGTGCGCACCGAGCCGGTGATGAGCTGGCTTCGATCGTAGACGGTGACCACCTTCATCCCGGATGGGAGCGAGGGCTGGATCTCCGCGAGCTTGGCCTTCACGCGTCGGATGACGCTCAGGGCATTCTCGCCCGAGCGCATGACGACGATGCCGCCCACGACCTCTCCACGTCCGTCGAGATCGACCACGCCGCGACGGATGTTGCCGCCGATGGTCACGTCGGCGACGTCCCGGATCCGGATGGGCGTTCCGCGCGCGTCGGTCGCGACCACAGCGAGCGCGAGGTCCTCCTTGCTCTCGACGTAGCCGCGGCCGCGGAGCGCGTACTCGTGCTGCGCCATCTCGATGACGCGCCCGCCGACCTCGGCATTGGCGCCCCGCACTGCGGCCGCGATCTGGCCAACCGAGACGTTGCGCGCCTTCATCTTCGCGGGATCGACCTGGACCTGATACTCCTTCTCGAACCCCCCCACGCTCGCGACCTCCGCCACGCCCTCGAGGCCCTGCAGCCAGTAGCGCAGCGACCAGTCCTGGAACGAGCGCAGCTCCTGCAGCGTCCGCGACCCGTCCTCGGAGACCACCGCGTACTGGAACACCCAGCCGACGCTAGTGGCGTCCGGTCCGATCTGCGGGGTCACGCCCTCGGGCAGCCTGCCCTGCACCTTGGCCAGGTACTCCACGACCCGGGAGCGGGCCCAGTAGAGGTCCGTGCCGTCCTTGAAGACGACATAGACGAACGACATGCCGAACATCGTGAACCCGCGGACGGTCTTGATCTCGGGGGCGCCCAGGAACGTCGTCACGATCGGGTACGTGATCTGATTCTCGATGAGCGTGGGATTGCGGCCCATCCACTCGGTCGCGACGATCACCTGCGTGTCCGAGAGATCCGGCAACGCGTCGAGCTGTGAGCGCTGCGCGCTCCACAGCCCCCACAGGGTCAGCGCGGCCGCGCTGAGGAAGACCAGAAAGCGCTGGCGCCCGGCGTGATCGATGAGCCGCGCGATCGCGCCCCGCTGCGCTGGCGCTTGCGCATCCTCAGTGGGCATGGCCGCCTCCCGGGACGCTCGAGGCGCGCAGCCGGCTCTCCGAGTCGAGGAGGAACTGGGCACCCACCGCGACCCGCTCGCCCCGCGCGAGCCCGGCGTCGACCCTGTAGTGCTCGCCGACCAGCGGGCCGAGCTTGATCTCCCGCGGCTCGAAGTGCTCGTCGTGCGCGCCGTGGACGACGAAGACGATCGACCGCGCCCCGGTGCGGATGACCGCGTTCTCGGGGACCTCGAGGCCCCTGCCCAGGCGGAGGTCCATGCCGACGCTGACGAAGGCGCCCGGGCGGAGGCGCCCGGCACGGTTGTCGAGGACGATCCTGATCTTGAGGGTCCGCGTCGCTTCGTCGATGGTGGGGCTCAGGAACGCGACCTTGCCCCGGATGGGGCCGGCCACGCCCTCGACCTCGAGCTCCGCCATGTCGCCGAGGCGGACGAACGGGACCTCGGACTCGTAGACGTCGGCCAGTACCCAGACCCTCGAGAGATCCGAGAGCGTGTAGAGCTCGATCGAGGGATCCACGTACATGCCCTCGATGGCCTCCTTGGCGACCACGGTCCCGGAGCGCGGCGCCAGGAGCGGGAACGTGCGCCGCGCCTGTCGGGTCGACTCGAGGCGCGCGATCTCCGCCTGGGGCACGTCCCAGAGCGCCAGGCGCCGGCGCGCTGCCTCGAGCAGGGGATCCGCGACGGGCTTGTCCTGGCCCGGGCCCGGCATGGCCGCACGTTCGAGCACGGACAGGAGCTCGATCTCGGCGGCGTAGACCTCCTGGCTGTAGATCGAGCCCAGGGGCTCGCCCGCGCGTACTCTCTTGCCAATGAAGTCCACGAAGATGCCGTCGATCCAGCCCCGGACCTTGGAGTGCACATGGGCGCTCCGGGTCTCGTCGAGCGAGACCACGCCCACCGTGCGGAGACGCTTTTTGAACTCGCGCTCCTGGGCCGCGACGGTCTTGACCTGAAGGCCGCCGGACCGCGCGGGATCGATCGTGATCGGGGTGTAGCCGGCCGGCGCCGGTGGCTTTCCGCCGTGGCTCGCATGGTCGCCGGACATGCCGGACATGCCGGGCATCTCCGGCGGTGTCGCGGCCGAGCCCGTCCTGTCTGCGACGAGGGCAGCAGGCGGGCTTCCGGGGAACGGCCAGCCCTTGCGCTGCCGCTGGACGATCAGCAGGCTGGCCATCAGGACGACGGCGATGCCTGTCCCCGAGGCCGCGAAGCGCCACTCCCTGGAGGCTCGCATCATGGTCGTGCTCCCTCTCCTGGCCCCAGCGCACGGTGGAGACGCGCCCAGGCCATGCCGAGCGCGACCTCCGCGGACACGAGCTCGGTCTGTGCCGACCACAGGGCCTGGGCGGCCTCGAGGACGCTGACGAGCGGAAGCTGACCGGACGAGTAGCCGGCCAGGGTGGGTGCAATGGCCTGCTCTGCCCGCGGCACGACCTCGTTCCGCAGCGCCAGCAAGCGCTCGCGCGCCGCCACGACCAGCTCGCGCGCCGCCACCACGTCACCCTCGACCATCCGCTGCATGCCCAGGAGGTCCGCCCGGCTCATCTCGACCATCGCCTCGGCCTCGGTCACGCCCGCGCGCAGCCGATCGCGCCACAGCGGGACGCTGACGCCGAACATGACCATCCAGCCAGCACCCTCGGCCATCGTGTACGCGGGACCGGTGCGCACCATGGCCATCGGCAGATACATGGACTCCATGATCGCGACCTCGGCCTGGGCTCGATCGATCTCGGCCCGGCCGCCGCGCAGCTCGGGCCTCCGATCGAGCGCCCTCGCCCTCGCCTGGTCGACGCCGGGCGGCGCCGGGGTCCCGAGGGCTGC
Organism: uncultured Myxococcales bacterium; assembly: GCA_964593795.1. Classification (GTDB taxonomy): domain Bacteria; phylum Myxococcota_A; class Polyangia; order JAHFDS01; family JAHFDS01; genus JAHFDS01. Next base: position 48,294 of record CAZQJC010000039.1, read on the forward strand.
GTCGAGCGCCGGCACGGGAAGGACGGCGGGGCGCCCGAGGCTGGTGTTCAGCATCGCCTCGCCGGCGCGGATCTCGGCCGCGACGGCACGCAGGGAGCCCTCCAGCCGAGCCACCTCGATCTGTGATCGCAGGACGTCCGATTGCGTGCCGCTCCCGGCCGAATAGCGCGCCAGGGCCGCACTCACGACCAGGCTCGCGAGCTTCCCCTGTGCCTGCAGGATGAGCGCCATCTGACGTCGCTCCTGCAGCATGAAGAAGGCGCTCGCCGCCTCGAGCTCGACATCGAGCGTGAGGCGGTCCGTCTCTGCGCGGGCACGCTGCGCCTCGGCCTCCGCGCCGCGCCGTCGGTGTCCCCGGACGCGGGACAGCGGGAAACGCTGCTCGACCTGCAGGCTCACGTCAGCACCGTGAAAGCGGAAGGGGAGGTGGTCGAGCGAGGGTGAGATCATGGGATCCTCGAGCGCGGACACGATCGCGGGGCGCTGCCCTGCCGCGCGGGCACGCGCGCGTGCGGCCACGATCTCGGCGCGGCGCTCGTGCGCGATCCGCAGCACGTGCTCGAGGCGCAGCGGCGTCGGCAAGGGAGGCTCGATCCCGCCAGGGCCGGGCCCGAGCAGGCCAAGGAGCGATCCGAGGAGCGCGATCGTCATGCGAACACCCCGGACGCCGGATCGCGGGTGGGCACGTCAGACATGCGCGAGCCTCCGCCTCTTCCTGGTGTGGCCCGGCCGCGGCCCCTGCGCACGAGCTTCCAGAGCTCGAGCACGCTCACCGGGATGAAACCGAGCGCTAGGCTGAGCGCACAGTCGGCCAGCGAGAGGGGCCCGATCTCGAACAGCTGTTGCAGGATCGGCAGGTGGTGGATGCCGAGCTGGATGACGACCGAGGCGCTGACGACCGCGACCAGCCGCCAGTTGCTGAATGCCCCGAGTTCCCAATGCAGGGTGGTGTCGCTGCGCGCCGCGAATGAGCGCAGGACCTCGGAGAATACGAGGACGGAGAAAGCCAGGTTGCGTGCTTCCCCGAGGTCACGGTAGCGGAGGGCCCAGGCGAAGACGGAGAGCGTGACCGCGGCTTCGAGGGCACCCGTGACCGCGATCGTCGTCCACTGCCGGCGGCCCAGCATGGGCTCATTGGGGCGACGCGGTGGGCGTGTGAGCACGTCGGGGGCGACGGGATCCATGACCAGCGCGAGCGCCGGGAGCCCGTCGGTGACGAGGTTGATCCAGAGCAGCTGCAGGGGGAGCAGCGGCAGCGGGAGCCCGATCACCGCGGCGAGCAGCATGAGCAGGAGCTCGCCGAAGTTCCCCGCCAGGAGGTAGGTCAGCGTCTTCTGGATGTTCTCGTAGATGCCGCGGCCTTCGCGGACGGCGGCCACGATGCTCGCGAAGTTGTCGTCGGTGAGCACCATCGCGGAGGCTTCGCGTGCGACCTCGGTGCCGCCCTTGCCCATCGCGATGCCGATGTGCGCCTCCTTGAGCGCCGGCGCGTCGTTGACGCCGTCGCCCGTCATCGCGACGATGGCGCCGCGTTGCTTCCAGGCGCGCACGAGGCGCAGCTTGTCCTCGGGCGTGGCGCGCGCGTGCACGACCTCAGCGGGATCATCGCCGGGAAGAAGGATGCCCATCTCGCGGGCGATCGCCTGGGCTGTCTTTGGGTGATCGCCGGTGATTATGACGGTGCGAATACCGGCTACCCGCGCGCGCGCGACCGCCTCGATGGCCTCCGTGCGCGGCGGGTCCGCGAGCCCGCACAGGCCGAGCAGGCGCAGCGACGCTTCCTCCTCGCCTTGGCCCACCGCGACCGCGAGCACGCGCAGGCCGCGCGAGGCCATCTCGTCGTTCGCCTCCGCCGCGTGCTCGACGCCGGAGGCGCACAGGGGCAGCACGCTCTCGGCCGCCCCCTTGACGTACAGGACGTCGTCCGCGCGACGGATCGACATCCGCTTCCGGTCGGCGTCGAAGGGATGGACGGCCCGGCGCGGCCTGTCTCGCTCGATCTCGGTGCGCGCGATGCCGCGCTCGGCCGCGGCCACGAGGAGCGCCACCTCCGTCGGATCTCCCGCGCCGGAGCGAAGGTGCGGACCGAGCTCCGCGTCGCAATTGGCCGCGGCGGCGAACAGGAGCTGGCGATGATCGGCGCCCCAGAGCTCGCGCACTGCCATGACTCCCGTGGTCAGGGTGCCGGTCTTGTCGGTGCAGATGACGGTCGTGCTCCCGAGCGTCTCGACCGCCGGCAGCTTGCGGACGAGCACGTTGCGCGCCGCCATGCGCTGCACGCCGATGGCTAGCGCGATCGTGACGACGGCCGCAAGGCCTTCGGGCACGGCCGCGACGGCGAGCGACACCGACGAGAGCAGCACCTGCAGCCATCCGAGGCCGCGCAGGAGGCTCGCCACGGCGACCACGAGGACGATGCCGAGGCACAGCCAGAGCAGCGAGCGTCCGACCCGCTCGAGCCGCGCCTGCAGCGGCGTCTCCTCGATCGTCGCTGAGGCGATCAGCGTAGCGATCTTGCCGAGCTCGGTCCGCATCCCGGTCGCGACCACCTCGGCCGACCCGCTGCCGGTGGCCACGGCAGTACCGAGGAAGACGAGGTGGCTTCGCTCGGCGAGCGGCGCGTCCGGACGGCTCGGGGTGACACCCTTGTCGACCGGCGTGCTCTCGCCAGTCAGGGCCGCCTCGGCGGTCGACAGGGCGTGAGCTTCGAGCAGGCGCGCGTCGGCCGCGACGAGGTCTCCCGCCTCGAGGACGAGGACGTCCCCGACCACGATCTCCCGGGCCGGCACGACGGCCGAGCGCCCTGCCCGCAGCACACGCGCGCGCGGAGCCGTCATGGCGCGGAGCGCGAGCACGGCGCGTTCGGATCGGTGTTCCTGGAAGAAGCCGACCAGCGCGTTGATGATCAGGATCGACGCGATGGCAGTGGCATCGGTGACCTCGCCGAGCAACGCCGACACGAGCGTCGCGGCGAGGAGGATCCAGATGAGCGCGCCCTTGAACTGGCCAAGGAAGATACGCCAGGCGGGCGTGCCCTCGCGCCGGGTGATCTCGTTCGGTCCCTGCTCGACCAGGCGACTCGCCGCCTCCTCGTCAGACAGGCCACGTACGGCAGACGCCGTAACCGGGGCAGCCACGCCTGCGACTTCGTGCTCGACGCTCGCGGTCATCGCGATGCTCCACCGATCCGGACCAGATGCAATCACCGTGCCGGGCGTGGCATTGGGGCGCAGGGATTTCGCGATTGCGGCGACGCCAGCGCCGCTCGCCGACGGCCTGGCGATTGCTTCAGCAAGGCGGCGGAGGTCCCATGCGAATCACTGCGCTCCTGGCATTCCTGGCAATCCTTGCGGTCGAGCAGGACGTCCGCGCAGAGGCGTCGCACCACCAGGGCGCCAGCCCCGGGCAGGTGGCCGTCCTCGGCATCGATCGCCTGGCCGCCGGCCACGTCGCGCCGTCTGACTGGGAGCTGCGGACCTTCGGCTCCTTCCTCACGGCCTCCGAGCGGCTCGACGCGTCGGCCGATCGTGTGCCGCTCACGGCGGGCGGCAGCCTCCAGAACTACGCCCTGAATGTGTACGCGGAGAGACGCTTCGGTGAGCGCTGGGCGGCATCGGTGTTGTTGGCGGGCCAGGCGCTCCACATCGACGGCGCGCAGACCTCCGACACGATCTGGAGCCTGTCCGACAGCTACGCGACCGGGCGCTACACGTTGCCCATCGAGGGTGGGGCGCTGACCGGCCTCATCGCGGTCAAGGTGCCAGGGACCTACCCCGAGAGCGAGGCCACGGGTGCCAAGCAGGTGGACCAGGAGACGCGGCTCCTCCTGTCGGTGCACGAGCTCGGCACTCCGCGGCTCTCGCTCCTCGTCGGCGTCGGCTACAAGCTGCGCTTCAGCGGGATCGAAGACGAGGTTCTGCCCACGCTCGTCTTGCCCGTGCGCCTCACGCCTGCGCTGACGGCCACGGCCTCGCTCAGTGGCGGCATCGCGATCGGTGGGGCCGGTGGCACCCCGAAGGACACGCTCACGCCGGGGCTGACGCTGTCCTTCGCAGCCACGCGCTCGGCTGAGGTGTTCGCCTCCTACTACCGGACTGTCTTTGGCCACAACGTGGTCGACGCGCACATCGCCACGCTCGGGGTCTCGCTGGGCCTTTGATGGCGCGGACCGAGTTGCAGCGTCTCGAGCCCGCCGGAGTGCCGATCCTGGCGCGCCCCGGCCCGGACCAGCTCGTGCGACGGCGCTACGACCGCGTCGCGCGGGTCTACGATGGCCTCTGCTGGGTGGTCGAGCGCGGGGCCGCCGGCTGGCGCCGGGAGCTATGGTCCGGCGTCGCGGGCCACGTGATCGAGGTCGGCATCGGGACCGGGACCAGCCTGGCCTGCCATCCCCCGGAGGCGGACGTCGTCGGCATCGACGTATCCGCGCGCATGCTGGAGCGCGCGCACCGCAGGGCGATCCGGCTCGGCTCGAGGGTCCGCCTGGAGCTCGCCGACGTGCAGGCGCTGCCCTTCGAGGACGCATCGTTCGACTGCGCGGTGACGACCTTCGTGTTCTGCTCGGTGCCCGACCCGGCGCTCGGCTTCGCCGAGCTCCTGCGGGTGCTCAAGCCGGGGGGCAGGCTCCTCATGGTCGAGCACGTCCTCTCGGAGGGGCCCCTGCTGCGCTGGCTGCTCCGCTGGCTCGATCCGATCCCCTATCGCTTGCTCGGCTGCCACGTGGCCCGCGACACGACTGCGAGCCTCTGCGCTGCCGGCTTCTCCCTGGAGGCTTCGCGGAACCTCTGGCTCGACGTCATCCGTCGCCTCGACGCTCGAAAGCCCGGGGACCTCCCGCCGAAGGCCGAGGTGGGCTTGCTCACGACCGGGAGGTAGCCTCGCCATCCCCCGAGGGCCGAGCCCGATTGGCGACGAGCTCCTTCGACGCGATCACGATCCTCGCCGTGCCGAGGACCCTCCGCCTTTCCTCTCGCACGCGCACCCCGACGCGCTCGAGCAGCCCGCCGAGGTCGCGCCGCACGAAGTCCGCGTAGAGATCGCGCTCGTAGAGCTTGACCGCGTGGAACACCAGCCAGCGGGCGAGCGCGCCGGCGGGCAAGGCGTAGTCGACCACGACCACCGTCCCGTCGGGACGGGTCACGCGCACCATCTCGCGCAGGGCCCGCTCGCGGACGGTCTCGGGCATCTCGTGCAGAGCAAAGGAGATGCAGCAGACATCGAAGTCGGCCGCTCCGAACGGCAGTGCCGTGGCGTCGGCCCTGGAGAAGGTGAGGTTCGGAACACCTCGCTTGCGCCGGGCCACCTCGAGCATGGCCGCGGAGAGATCGACTCCGATGACCTCGCGGGCGATCGCGGAGAACGCGTGCGCCTGGGCTCCCGTGCCGGTCGCCACGTCGAGCACCCGCGAACGGCGATCACACCCGCTCGCCTGGACGACCTCACGCCGCAGCTGCTGCAGCGGGACCGTGACGAGATCGTAGAAGGGAGCGAACCGGGCGTAGACGCGGGCGCTCAGCGAGTAGTACGCGCGCTCCTCTGCCGTCCATCCACCTGGGGCGGCCATCTGGCTCACATGTGGTGGTCGCTGCCGCAGTGGAAGCTCCCGGCCTGGCCCCGCATCCCGCCCATCATGTCCCGCATGCGGCCCATCATGTCGGTCATGGCCGTCGCATGACGGCTCTCCTCGGCGCGCGCGCCGGCCATGTCGGTTTGGCCGGCCATCGCCGAGCGGTGCCGTACACACTCGTCGCGCATCCCCTGCATGGCCCCCTGGAGGGCCGTCATGTCCGGCGCCCTGTTCGACGACATGTGTCGGCACATCTGCATCATCTGCCCCATCATGCCCATCATGCTGTCCGCATGACCGGTGGCCGCCGGCATGTGCCGGTCCTCCTCGGCCCCGATGGCCGCGACGTCACCGGCCGCGGCCACGCCACGGGCATGCTGATCCAGCTCTCCCTGCAGCTGGGTCATGTGGGGATCCATTTGATCGAGCTGCTGCCCCATGTTGCCGCTCATGTCGTCACTGCAGGACGCGAGCGTGAACAGCGCGAGGCACGACGAGAGGGCGAAGATGCGCATGGGTTGGGACCTCCTGCCTCTTGGCCCCATTCAATCGTCATGCCGCGATCTGTTTCGGCCGGATCCGCATGGGCCAGAACAGACAGCGCCACGGCCCGCGGGATGTCCCTTGGGAACGGATGCAAGCGCTGCGTCGGACCCATCTATCGGCGAAAGGGCTGCGCGTGACCCGTCGGGTTACGCTCCAGGATCCCGACTTTTCTGCACTGGCAGAACAAGTGTGACGCGATCGGTTACACGATTAGCTGGCGCCGATGCCAGCATTCCGAGGACTTGCCCCGATCGAGGAGTGCGCTCAGGCCAGTTGCAGGCTTTGCGCACAAAGGGGTGTGCGCCAGATGCTCGCAGCCCGCCTACAGCCTATCCATGACGTGGAGCGTGAGCGACACGAGGGTGCTCGTGGCGACGGCGTCTCCATAGAGCTGCGCCCGAGCGGTCAGCTCGACCGACAAGGACGCCTGCGGACCGAGCGGGACCCTTCTGCCCGCGACCAGGCCCACGAAGCCACCCGCGTGGTACGGGAGATCTCCGCCGTACTCGCTCGCACCCGCGGTCGCCCCGACGAACGTACGGTGCTTCCATCCGCCTAGCTCGACGCGCACGCCGAGGTTGTACGACCGTACGGTGGGTTCGCCGATTGGCGTGCTCCAGGCCGCGAAGTCGAGGCCGACCCGCACGTTCTCGGTCACCGCCGAGCCTAACACCAGTCCCATTGCGGGCGATGCCAGGGTCTCCGTGCCGTCGTCCTCATGCCAGAGCCATGCCGCCCCGAGTCCGGCACCCAGCTGGAGAAACAGCCCTTCGCCCTCGGGCAGCGCCTGCGCAGCGCCGGGCCGGCCCAGGACCGTCATCGCCACGAGGGCCGCCGCAAGGCGCGTCACGCGCCTCGGTGCTTGCGTGCTCACGGCGTCTTCTCCGCCTCGGGGACGCGATGCGCCCGGCAGCAAGGCGGCAGCTCCGCACGAATGAGCTCCACCGCGCGCGCGAGCTTGGTGATGAAGCTCGCCGTGTCCTCGACGAAGAAGCGACGCGGGTGGTCCGCCCAGGCGCCCTCGATGCGTCGATCCAGGGCGAGCGCTTCGGCGGCCGACTCAATGCGCACGGGATTGCTCTGATCGTAGCCGCGCTCGGGGCGCGGCGTGCGCAGGTGGATGACGCAGGCATACCGGGCGAGCTCGGTCGCCAGGTCGGTTCCGGTGGCCGACCAGTAGGCCCGCGAGGGGGCCGGCCAGTACGCGAGCCCATCCAGGGTTCCCCGATCGCAGAGCGCGATCGCAGCGCGCTCCTCGCCCTTTGCGATCGCCTCGAGCTGGCGCTGGACGTGGAAGATCGCGACCTGGGCCCCGCGCTGCCCCGCCTTCGAGGCTCGGCGCGGGAACCCGCCGCCGAACAGGATGCTGGCCGCCTCCGGCAGCACCTCGACGTGCTCGCAGAAGTGACGGCGCACGACCTCGAGCAGGGCCGTCTTGCCGGCTCCTGGCCCGCCGGTGAGCACGACCAGGCGCGCATCGTGCGGCGCGTCGACCCCGCAGCGACAGCGCATGGCTACCGGACCGTCACCTGCGCCATCATCCCGCTCTCCGCGTGCTCGAGGATGTGGCAGTGGTAGAGCCAGGACCCGATTGCGCCGTCTCGGGGCGCGAAATCGACGAGCAAGGGCACGGTCGTCATCGCGGGGATGTCGATCGTGTCCTTCCACTCGCGGGCTCCCTCGCGCTGGAAGAAGAAGCCGTGCAGGTGAAACGGGTGCGCGGTCATGGTGTCGTTGACGATGCTCCAGCGTTCGACCTCACCGAGCGGGCTCTCGAGGGTGGGCACCATCGGGAACGTTGCACCATTGATGGTGTGCTCCATCTTCCCATTGGCGTCAATCCGGTCGCCGAGCTTGATCTCGTGCATCGCACCGGATTGTGAGAGCGGGGCAATGCTGCGCAAGGATGCGGGGAGCACCGCGGGCGTCATTGCCGGGTCCGCCGTGGCGATCAGGCGGAGCAGGTCGACTGCCTCGGTCGCCTCGAGCATCATGTCGCGGCGGTACGCCAGTGCCCGCAGCGTCGCCGTCGCCCCCGCGACCGGTACAGTCAGCACGAGGTCTGCGCGTTCGCCCGGGACCAGCAGCAGCTCCGAGACGACCGCCGGTGCCTCCAGGTAGCCGCCGTCGCCCCCGATCCGGGTCAGCGCGCCGCCAGCGAGCGCAAGCTTGAAGTAGCGCCCATTGGCCGCATTGACGACGCGAAAGCGCCGCAACTCGCCCGCACGGACGCTGATTCCGAGGTTCGAGCGCTGCCCATTGACGAGCGCGAGGTTGCCTTCTCGACCGAGGTGCTCGATGCGCGGGTTCGTGCCGTCCTGCAGGGCGCCCGACGATGGATCGAGCAGCACGTCGTCGAGGACCAGCACCTCCTCGGTCATGGCCGGCAGGGTCGGTCCCGACGGATCGCGTACGAGGAAGGTCCCGTAGAGCCCCTTTTCGACCTGCACGTCGGAGCGCATGTGCGGGTGGAACCAGAAGAGCCCGTCGTCCGGCACGGTGAAGCGGTACTCGAACGTCCCGCCTGCGGCCACCGTCGCCTCCTGCGTTGGGGCGCCGTCCATCGCGTTCGGCACGCGCAGGCCGTGCCAGTGGATCGTCGTAGGCTCCGGCAGCTGGTTCTTGAAGTGGACGATCACCTGGTCGCCCACGCTGGCCTCGATCGTCGGCCCGGGGACGGTCCCATTGTAGGCCCACACCCTGGCGCGCTTGCCCGGCAGGTACTCCACCTCGGTCTCGGCCGCCGTGAGGTCGACCTCGACGATCGCGGGGTCGGGGTTCTTGTCCACAGCGCGGCTCGCGGCCAGGCTCCCCATCCAGGGCTCCGGGCGAATCATGGGTGTCGCCGGGGGAACGCTGTGCCCCTCGTGCCCGCCGCCGGTGCCCGCGGCGCCGTGTCCCTCGTGTGACGCGTCGTGGCTGCACCCGAAGTAGCAGATGAAGAAGAGGCTCGCTCCGTATCTCATCGAGAGGTTCCTTTCAGCGCACTGCGCGTACTCGCCCAGGAGGATGCAGGGCCTGCACCGTGCGCGCCCGAGGATATTCGCAACCGCGCTGGATTTCTGCTGTGAGCGGGGGAGTTACAGTCGCATCGAGGGGAAGTGTGACTGATCCAGTTACACCTCTCGTGTGTCTTCCCTCGCGTGGCCCTTGTGCGGAGTCCGCGCCCACTGACAGGATGCAGTTGCTTGGGCATCTCTCGGCTTCTTCTGCTGACGTTCGGCTTGCTCAGCCTGGTGTTCGGGGCGGGCACGTACTTCACCACGCAAGGGCTGAGCGAGCTGCACGCGCTGCTCCACGAGGTGCGGCGTTCCCAGTCGAGCCTCGGACCGGCGCTCGAGCTGTGCGCCGCCGTGCGCGATCAGTATGCCCACCAGGCGCACACGATCATCCTCGGCGACGAGTCCCACCTCGGCGAGTACAAGCGCTCCAGAGAGCGCGTGGCGGCGCTCGTGCGCAACCTGCGTGGCGCCCAGCAGCCGGGCGGTTCCTTCGAGCTCTCGACGGTGGACCAGATCGCGCGGGCGAGCAACGAGCTGGATGCCCTGTTCTTCGCGCGGATCGTGCCCGCGGTGAAGGCTGGCGACAGCACCGAGGTGAAGAAGGCGCACGGCCGGGCGCTCGAGATCGTGGCGGGCATCCAGGCCGATGCCGATCGACTGGCGCAGCACCTCGAGTCCCAGCTGGCCGACTTCGAGGCCCACGCCAGCCTGGTCCAGCACGCGACGGTCCGCTGGACGCTGCTGCTGCTCTTCGGCGCCACCTTGCTCTCCGGCGCCCTCGGGATCGTCATCGCGCGCCGGCTCGGACGCCGAGTGCGCCGGCTCGAGGAAGGCGCAAGGCGGCTGGGCGGAGGGGACCTGGAGACACGCATCCCGGTCGACTCGAACGACGAGCTCGGACGGCTGGCCCAGCAGTTCAATGCGATGGCCGAGTCGCTCCTGGAGCACCAGGCCCGGCTCGTCGAGAGCGAGCGGTTCGCCGGCGTCGGGCGCGTGGCCGCTGGCGTGGCGCACGAGATCAACAACCCCCTCGGGGTGATCCTCGGATATGCGCGCCTCCTGCAGCGCAAGGCGGACGAGTCCCTGGCGTCCGACCTGCGTGAGATCGAGGTGGAGGTCGAGCGATGTCGCGAGATCGTCGATGGCCTGCTTGACCTCTCGCGACCGCTCAAGCTGTCGGACGAGCCGGTCGAGCTCGGGCCCCTGGTGCGCGACCTGATCGATCGCATGCGGGAGTCCGGCATCCTGGGTTCCTGCGAGGTGTCGGTCCACGGCCACGGCGTCACCACGGGACACGGGCTTCGCCTTCGCCAGGTGCTCATGAACCTCGTCCGTAACGCCGTCGAGGCCGCCGGTGTGGCGGGTCGCGTGAGCATCGAGCTGGCGCGCCACGAGGACCAGGTGATCATCGCCGTCTCCGACAGCGGGCCAGGCATCCCGGCAGAGCAGGTGGACCAGCTCTTCCAGCCGTTCTACACGACGAAGGCGGGCGGCACCGGCCTCGGGCTCGCGACGTCGCTCGCGATCGTCCACGCCCACGGCGGCCGGATCGACGTCGGCGGCTCCGTTCTCGGCGGTGCCTGCTTCACGGTCCGCCTCCCCGCACGGCCGGAGGGGGCATGACCCGCGCGCGGATCCTGATCGTGGATGACAAGGAGTCGATGCTCCGGCTCCTGGTGCGCATCCTCGGCGAGGTGCATGACGTCGTGACCGCGGCCGACGGCTCGGCAGCTCTATCTCGCCTCGAGGCCGAGCGGTTCGATGTGGTGCTGACCGACATCCGGATGCCTGGCGCGGATGGCTTCGCCGTCCTGCGCGCTGCCAAGGAGCGAGCGCCGACGACGGAGGTGATCATGATGACGGCGTTCGCGGCCATTCCGGCTGCGGTCGAGGCGATGCGCCTCGGCGCCTACGACTACATCCCGAAGCCCTTCGATCCGGATGACATCGTCCTACTCATGGCGCGCGCCCTCGAGCGCAAGCGCCTCGTGGAGCAGGCTGCGAGCCTTCCGCGCGAGCTCGAAGACCGCTTTGGCTTTGGCGGGCTCGTGGGGCGAAGCGCGGCGATGAAACAGGTGTACGAGCTCCTCGAGCGCGTCTCAGCCCTGGACGTGACGGTCCTCCTGACGGGACCGTCCGGCACCGGCAAGGAGCTAGCGGCCCGCGCGCTGCACGCACGGAGCGCGCGCAAGGCCGGGCCCTTCCTGACGATCGACTGCGGCGCTGTGCCGGCCGATCGCATCGAGGTCGAGCTCTTCGGAGAGGCGGCACCGGCGCCGGGCAAGCCTGGGCTCATCGAGCGGGCCTTGACCGGCACGCTCCTCTTGGCAGAGATCGACACGCTGCCTCCGGCCATCCAGGTGCGGCTCGAGCGTGCGCTCAAGGAGCGGGAGCTCAAGCGCGCGGGGGACGAGCGAGCCGTTCCTCTCGACGTCCGCGTGCTCGCTGCGAGCCACCACGATCTCCGCGCCGACGTGGCCGCCGGGCGGTTCCGTGAGGACCTCTTCTACCGGCTCAACGTCTTTCCGGTGCCCATGCCCGCGCTGGCAGACCGGCGCGAGGATATCCCGCTCCTGGCGGCGCACTTCCTCGACCGGCACGCGACGCAGCACCGCTTGCCGGGAAGGCAGCTCTCGCCCGACGCCTTGCGGGTGCTCGGCGCGTACGCCTGGCCCGGCAATGTGCGCGAGCTCGAGAACGCGATGGAGTGGGCCGTCGTCGCGGCGCGCGGTGGCGCGGTGGAGATCGGGGACCTGCCGGCCGAGCTATGCGCCTCCGCCGGCAGCACCGACGCCCAGCGCATCGAGTCGCTGTCCAAGCTGCCGTACCGGGACGCGGTCCGGGAAGCACACGATCGCGCCGCCCGTGAGTACCTCGTGACGCTCCTGCGCGAGCTCTCCGGCAACGTCACACGCGCCGCTGCCCGCGCCGGCATGGAGCGCGAGAGCCTGCACCGGCTGCTCAAGCGCTTCGGGATCCGGTCGGACGACTTCAAGCGGGGAGAGTAGGATATGCCGCGGTTGCTGCTGGTCGAGGACGACGAGGCCTTCCGGGAGCGCCTCGCGCGCGCGCTCGAGGAGCGAGGGTTCTCCGTTCGGACGGCCGATTGCGCCCGGGCCGCCGCGGAATGCGCGATCGGGCAGCTCGATGCCGCGGTGGTCGACCTCCGGCTCGGCACGGAATCCGGGCTCGACGTGCTCACGGACCTTCGTCGCAGGTCCGGGACCTTGCGCCTGGTCCTCTTGACCGGCCACCCTTCGGCGCCGGCGCAGCTTTCCGCACTGAAACTAGGCGCGGTGGTCGTTCGCAAGCCGGCCGAGATCGACGAGATCGTGCGCGCCGTGAGCGGACAGCCGCTGCCGGACGACGAGGAGTGAAGACGATGACCGCGAAGGTGCCCTTGCAGGTTGGCCTGTGGACGTTCCTGGCGCTGCCCCTGGCTGCGTGCGGGGGCGACGGAGCGGCGCGTGCCGCCGATGGCCCTCGTCGCCAGGCCGACGCCGGGATACGTCGGGCCGATGCTAGGATGACGGGAGACGCCGGCCCGCGCACGCAAGATGGCCCCTCGCGATCAGATGGCGCGCGCGCGGACGGTGGAGTGCTGGCCGACGCAACTCCCCGGGATGCCGCGGGGCCAGATGCCGGCGTCGGACGGCTGGCGACCGGCACCGTGATGCTCGGGCCGAACGGCGTGTCCGATGGGTTCCAGTTCATGGTGCCCGCCGGAACGCGTTCCGTGAGCATCGTCGTCGAGGGAGCCGAGGATCGCCTCTACGCGCTCGCCGCGCTGCGCTTCGGCGACGGAACCGACCGGGTCGGCATCGACGCGACCGCCTCCTACGCCGCGACGATGGAGGAGAGCTACAACGTGCTGCAGACGGGTGGCATGCCGGGGAGCCTCTATCAGTCCATCCGCCTCGGCACCTTCACGCACGTCTACCCCTACGCCCCGGGGCAGAGCGTGCCGGCAGGGCCGGCGGAGCTCCGCGTGGTCTCCAATGCGACGAGCGGCCCGGTGCGCGTCACCGTGGTCATGCCGCCCGAGGACGGTGCGCGCGTGCTGCACCTCGACGTGCTCGCGGTGTCACGCGATCTCACGCTGGCCAGTCCTCCGGGATTCCTCGCTCCGCTCCAGGCCATCTACGACCAGGCTGGTATCCAGGTGGTCGTGGACTCCGTGGTGGAGATCCGGGACAGCCCGTTCGTGCGGATCACGGAGTCCACCGAGCCGCAGGAGGCCCCGGCCAGCCAGTCGGCGCAGCTCGCGAGGCTCGCCACCGAGCGCGCACCCGGGCCCGGGCTCAACGTCATGATCGTGGACGCGCTGCCTGCGGGCATCGGGGGGCTGAGCCTCGGCACGCCCGGACCACCGACCGGTGGCTACTACCACGGGGTGATCGCTCTTCGCGCCTCGGACGCCGCGCTCGCGCGCGTGCTGGCCCACGAGATCGCCCATTTCCTGGCGCTCCAGCACGTGACCAACCGCGACACGCGTGGGCAGGTGATCGAGGATCCCATCGAGGACACGCGCCCGGGCCAAGGCAACCTCATGGAGAACGGCACGACGCTCACGCCCGGCCAGGTGTTCGCGCTGACGCGTAGCGCCTTGCTCGAACCGAGGTAGCGACATGCACCGCCCGGTGCGGGAGCACTGACTCAGCTCAGACGTCGCGGGCGACCGCCTCGATGGCCTTGAGCCCGGCGCCGAACCTGGACATCGCCTCGCGGTTCTTCTCGAGCTCGCTGTAGGGGAGGAACCGGACGCGGAGGTCCGCGACGCGCGAGAATGCCGGGCGGGTGAGCTGCGCGCGCACTTCCTCCTCCCGCCCGTCGGGAGCCACCAGGTAGAGCCCGCGCACGGCTTGTTCGGGCGCGCCGAGGGCGAGATCGAGCAGCCGGACGATGCCGCTGTAGATGCTGGTGGAGTGCTCCACCTCGAAGGCAGCGGCGACCCTGCCGCCCTCTCGCTCGAGCCACAGGACGTCGATGAGGCGGACCGCATCGGCGCCTGGCGCGCTCTCGAGTGCCGCGGGAAGGGCGTCCAGGCACCCATCTCGCAGCGCGCCGTTCCCGAACGTCCGGCCACGGTCATTGGAGGCGACCCAGACGGCGAAGCCCAGTGCGAGGCCGAGATCGCGCAACCAGCCCTGGATCTCCGTGTGCGTGCGATCGCCCGCGCGTGCGGCCTCCCGTGCGGCGTGCTCGCTGTCCCGGTCCGCGCGCACGCGGGCCAGGTCCTGCTCCCAGAGCGCGTGGGCGGCCGCATCGTCGATCGACGGTGGCGCCGTGTGTCGCCCTGAACCGATGTCGAAGAGGAGGCCACCCACCGCGCCGAGGTCATTCGAGAGCAGCGCGCGGTGCTGGGTGTTCAGGCGAAGGATGCCGGCGCGCATCGCGAGGTATTCCTCCCAGCTGCCGAGCTTGACCTTGGCCCCGGTCAACGCGTTGTAGCCGCGAACGATCGCGGTGTTGAAGGGCGGGACCAACGTGGGGTGGAGAAAGTAGAGCAGGTTCGCGGCAGCCGGCCCCAGGCCCTTGATGCGGCGTGCGTCCAGCGTGCGGATAGCAGTCAGGACCTCCTCTTCGGCGTTGCAGCACATGCAGCTGTCCAGGAATCTTCCGAAGAGGCGCTGGTTCTCGGGACTCTCGTAGATGTCAGGAATGCGCAGCTTGGGTTTCCAGAGAAAAGCATGGTCCGCCCCACGGAAGATCTGCCGCTGCTCGGCGATCGAGTGGACCACGACCTCGAGCGAGGAGCCCCGGTACTGACAGCCGAAGGTGCCAGCCGCGATCTCGCTCACCACGGCGCCCAGCCCGCGTCGGATGGACCGGAAGTTCTTGAGGCGCTCTTCCCACAGGAACCAGCTGCGGTAGGTCCCGCCCGGGTCCTCCCGCCAGCGCTCGATCAGCGTCCGGACATCCGCTTCGTGCACGACACACCTCCGTCGGCAGGATCGCCCCAGCAGTCGGCTGCGTCCACTGCTCCTGAACGCGAGAGCCTCCGGTCGATCAGTCCTGAAGCGCGAGGAGCTGGCGCGTAGCGGGATGGTGTTGCTCGATCCAGCGCATCGTCCGGCTCCTGTGGCCGCCTGCCCGGTCGAGGTGATGGTCGGCGTAGCCCATCGCCTGCTCGGCAGCGGCGGAGTCTCCCGCGTGGTGATGGTAGAAGGCGGCGGCGAGGGCCTGCTTGGCCGCGATGGCGTGGTGCTCCGGATCGCCCGAGCGCATGGCGGTCTGGTGCCAGCTCGTCATCATCCTGTCCATCTGCGGAGCCAGGCGGCGCGCGTGTGCGGCGTAGACCGGGCGGCCGCTCCGGGTCGTGTAGGCGACCTGACCGCCACGTGAGCCAGGCCCGCCGTGGGCGGTGGTCAGGGCCAGCGCCTTGACCAGCTTGCCCACGCCGAGACCGAACGGATCCTGGACGAGCAGCCCGAGCAGGGATTCACGGACCTCGGGCAGGGTCCAGCTCGAAGCCGACCGGGACAGCGAGCGTTGCCCCTCCGCGCGCGCGATCTGCATTATGTGCGCGATGGCGAGCGCGGTGAGCCGGGCCTTCTCGGCCTCGGACAGCCTTCCGATCGCGACCTCGGTGCCGGGAGCGTTCCCGGAAACGCCAGGAAGCGCGATCTGCGCGAGCGCGGTCTCGATAGGCGTGAGGGCGCCGCCGTCGCGAAGCTTCCAGAGCGCATCGAGCACGGCGTGCTTGGCGCCCTGGAAGTCCAGGGTCCCGTCCGGGTAGCGCCGTAGCGGGCGTCCGCCCGTGGCGGGACGGTCGTCTGGCGCGCGGACCGCCGGCCGATGGTTGATGAGGTCGAGGTCCGGGCGGAGTGGCCGCCGAGCGAGCGCCTTGACGATCGGCCGCACGGGGTCGGCCGGGTCGCTGTCCGAATCGCCGTCATCGGGGCCGTCGACTCGACCGTCGCCGTCTCCATCCCGGCTGGCCACGTCTGGGGCTCCGGGCGAGGTGCCGGATGGGCGAGCAGCGAGTGCCCGCTCCATGGCCCTGAGCGCGCGACCGAGCATGGCGTCCGTGTCGCCCCGCTCGAGCGCCTCAGCCGCCTGGGTCAGGTCCTCCTCGGCGGGCTCGGCCGACCCGGCCTTGCGGATCGGCGCCCGGGGCGTGGACTCCCCCGCGATCTGTGCTGGGTTGGCTGAGGCAGGCGCGCGCGCCTGACGACCGCCGGCATTGCGCGCCTTGCCTCCACGCGCCGCGATCTCGGCGATGCGCCGGCGCACCGCGGGGACGGCTCTGGCCGAGGGTGGACCGGTCAAGGTCTTCGTCAGGCGGGCCTTCTCGGCGTCGTGCGCGAGGCGAGCGTCCCCGGCGTCGTCTGCGACACCGTGCGCCCCGTGTCCGTGCTGGTCGAGGAACTGGTTGACCTCGAGCGCGTGGGCGCCACCGCCGGCGCGACCCATCGCGGCCAGGGCGGCATGGCGCACGCCGTCGGAGGCGCGCTGCTCGGCGGCGCGGGCCGCGGCGTAGCGGGGGTAGAGCGGGTGCGTCCTTGCCTGCTCGTGATCGGCCAGGCCAAGCTGGTCCTTGCCGGCGATCTGCTGCGCCAGCGCCGTCGCTGTGCTGGCGTGTGTCGCCGCATTCGCGGCGTGCTGGTCCATGGTCTCCTTGTGCGCGGCGATGTCCTGATGCCCCTCCATCTGCTCGAGCAGCCGTCTCGCCTCCCGGTCGAACAGGAGCGCACCCCTGGCGTCGCCCGCGTCGCGCTTGAGATCGCGCAGGTGGAACAGGAGCTTCGTGGCCTGACGGAGCACCTCGAAGGCTTCGCGATGTCCGTCGGGTGACATGGGATGGTGCGCCGGGTCGGCGGCGGCCGCCCCGAGGTGGATCGGGTGGCCGTCGGTCGTGTGCAGCTGCGGGGGTGTGCCGAGGCTCTTGAGCAGCGAGGCGACTCGCGCCTGCAGGTCCTGGAGAGAAGCCCCGGGCTGGTGACCGGGCGGTTGATGCAAGGACCTGGCGATGTGCTGCGCGACCTGGATCTGGCGCCCCGGTCTCGGGCGATCCCCGACGCGCGCAGGTGGATCGGCGGCCGGGACGACCCTCCCGCGCGGGACGCGAATGGGGCTCGACCGAACCGAGTAGCTACTCATCGGATGCCTCCAGGAGCGGCGACGCGGCCGCGTCGGCCAGGAAGGCGCGGATGTCGGGCAGCCCCACGCAGTAGCCGATCTGGGAGACCGGAAACCCGCTCCATTCGGCGACCCTTACGGGCACGGCCACGAGCTCGCCCGCCGCGTTCGTGACCGTGCCGCCGGAGCTGCCGAAGAACACCAGGCCCGTGATCTGCCAGAGCTCGGGCTCGGGGAGATCCTTGCTGCTCAGCACCGCGGGCGCGGCGGTGCCGGGAAGCCCCATCGGCGCCGCGAGGACGAACAGCGGCTCGTAGAGCTCGGGCTCGGCGTGCGCCACAGGCAGGGCCGGCACCGGGAGCCCGTCCGAGGCGCGCAGGAGCGCAAGGTCCCGCGCCTCGTCGCGGTGGACGACGCTGGCGGGCAAATCGACCGCCCAGGTCTCGTCCTCGTGCTCGACGTGCCGCAGGATGCGGATCCGCCTCGAGCCTGCCACCACGTGCGCCGCGGTCAAGACGAGCAGCGTCCTTGGGCGGCTCAGGATGACGGTGCCGGAGCCCGATCCTCTGTCCGTGTCGACGACCACGGAAGATGCGCTCACGCGCTGGTACACCGCTGCCGGCGAGGGAAGCGGGGGCGCCATGCGACAGGCGCTGGCGCCGAGCGTGAGCGCGAGAACGACGCTGGAGGATCTGGAGAGCCACATCATGCAACCTTCTTCCTCAGGCGCTTCATCCAGCGGCGCGCGAACCCGATGGCCAGGTCCTCGTCGAGGTAACGGGGCGAGCCCTTGCCGTGCTTCTGCGCCTGGTAGAGGTGCCCGATCTCGTGCAGCAGGGTGTCGGCGATGACCTGCCGGTCCTCGGTCTCGATGGTCGTGCAGGCCATGTGGACCGCGTTGCGCTCGGCGTCGGCCATCCCGATCACGAGCGCCGCCGGGAAGTGGTTCGCGTGCAGGAACGCGTGCGGCCCGTCGCCCATGAACCGCACCAGGGCCTCCGGGCTCTCGTGGATCACGAGGCGCGGCTCGGGGTAGCCCTCGGGCAGCTCGGCCACGATGAGCGCGAGCAGGTGGTAGACCTCCTTGAGCGTCATCTCGCACCTCCCTCCTGGTAGAGGCTCCTCGGAATGGGCGGCGGAGCTTCGCCCTCCGGCTCCTGATCGGGACTCGCGCGCTGGTCCGGCGGCGCGCCAGACGCGCCAGGAGCCGCGCCTGCCGCCGGCTGCGTCTGCTGCGCGGCCTGGGCCTGCATCTGCTTGAACTGCGCCCACACCGGGTTGAGCACGATCTGGCCGGAGCCGTCGGGGAGCGCGGGCAGGTCGGCCTCGGCGCGCACCTCGTCGACCATCTTGTAGGTCGTGATCTCCTGGGTGCGCATCTGCATCTTCTCGGGCTCGGAGAGCTCGTCGAGGCCGACGAAGTCGAAATGGAAGTGATCGTCGATGGGATGCAGGATGTGCCGGTTGATCATGCGCGCGATGAAACGCAGCAGCGGCCGCAGGCCGTTCTCCTTCGAGTCGGAGAGACGATGCTCGCTCGGCGACTCGAAGAGTGGCTGGCTCGAGCTGCCGCGCGCGATGTCGAAGTTGATCTCCGACGGGTCCATTCCGTAGAGCGCGGTGGCGAGCTTGAGCAGGTACTCGACCCACTGCGTGAACTCCATGTCGCGGTTGCTCTGCTGGAGGTTGATGTACTCGAGCCCCTCGCTCTGGAACATCGGCAGGCGCCACGCGTTCTGCACGCCGGTCATCTGCGCCGTCCAGTAGGTCTTGAACGCCTCGAGGCTCTCGGGGTCGGGCGTGTCGCTTCTGAAGTTCAGAATGCCCTTCGGGATCGAGCCGTTCCGGAAGAAGTTCCGGTTGTACTCCTCGGCCCACAGGATCGACGTGACCGTGAGGACCAGCTGCTCCAGTTCTGAGAATCCGTACCCGTTCGCGTAGAGGTCGGTGCGCGGGTTGCGGATGCAGAACGCGAGCTCCTCCTTGGCATAGGTGTTGACGATCTGCCCCTGGAAGACCTGCACGTAGTCGATGCGCGCGGGCGGCGCGATGTGCCGCGATCGCCCGTAGGGACCGATGAGCGGGTTCTCGATGGCGCGGCGCGCGGTCTCGAGCGGTACGTCGCCGGCACCGACGCCCGCGAGATCCTCTTCGGTCACCGCGATGCGGATGGTCGAGGCGTCCACGGCCATGAACGCGCAGGGCCGGCCCGCGCGATCGGGGACGATCTCGAAGGTCGCCTGGTCGAAGGTCAGCGAGTCGCGCACCAGCTTGCGCAGGAAGGTGTCGAAGTCGTCCCACGCACCCTTCGTGATCTCGCGGGTGGCGTCCGGCTTGCCGCAGCGCGCGATGAAGTGCTCGAACTCCTTGATGAACAGCTTCTCCGAGCGCGTGGTCTGATGCTCGGGGTCGCGGTGCTTGATCTCGAAGCCGAGGGACTTGGTCAGCCGGTAGGGCGCAGAGAACGCGGCGACCTGGCTCACCCGGCGCTGCAGGATGGCGGCGACCACCGTGAGCTGCCGCGTGATGCGCTTGAGGACGTCGTAGGACAGGCTGAAGCGCCGGTCCTTGTAGCCCATCGCGGCGACCAGCGAGAACGGATCGAGCTGGAGGCTGCGCAGCGGGTGCACCGGAGGTCCCTGCGGCAGCTCGGTGCGCCAGCCCTTCTCGAGGCTCGTGCGGTGGATCGCGTCCAGCGCGCCGTCGATGTCCGGCCGGCGGAAGAGCGAACCGAGCCGCTGGAGGATCATCCGCGCCGCCTCCGATCGGAGACCACGAGGGGCGGCCCACCCTTCCGGAGATCGGTCGTCTGAGCAACGACGAGCGGTGGTCCGGACCGGCGCAGCGAGCGATCGGTGGGCCCGCCACGCGCCGCACGCGCGGCCGCGCGGCCCACGGTGGCGAGATCCTGTGCGGCCCCGAAGGCCGCGGCCACTGGGCTCTGGGGCAACGTGCGGATGGCCTGTGCGGCCGTCTCGCCTGCGCGCTCGGCGGCACCGGGCGCAGGAGCCCGTGACGGGCGCGGTCGGGGGCCATCGTTCGCTCGTCCGCGCGCAGCCGCGGGCGGCTCATCGTCCGCGATGCTCGGCGTGGCCGGCGAGAGCGGCGCGGGCGGGCGCGGCGGGACCGTGGGTGCTCCCAGTGGTGGCGGCGTGGTCGGCGCGCGCAGCGGGCGGATGCCGAGTTGCCGGCGCAGCGGATCCATGTCCGCGTGGAGACGAGGCATGGACGCCGAGCCCGGGAGGGATGACTGGCTCATGCGCGGTACTCGAGGAACTCCGAGAGGTAGGGGAGCTCCACCCTCGACACCACGAACGTGGTGCCGTTGTTGTCCTGCTTCCAGATGAAGCCCGCGATCTCCATCTCGATGTCGCCGGGCAGGATGAGCAAGAACGGCCCCTCGCGGATCTCCCCCTCCCACGAGGAGTGGTGCGCGTGGGCCACGGCGTCCGCGAACTGGAGCAGGACCTTGGCCGCCTCCCGCTCGTCCTGCCGAGCCAGCTTCGAGAGCACATCACTGAGGTGGTGCGTGTTCGGCCAGTGGTCGATGGGAGGCACTGCGTAGACGAACGCGGGTGAACGGCTCTTCCGACTCGGCATCGCCATCTCGCTCCTCCTATGGCTCCGGCACCACGGGCGCCAGGTTCACCCCCTGCTGGCCCACACCAAGGGCGACGTCCGCCGCCGAACGGGGCGCCACCGGGATCGGCTGGACGCGGGACACCCCCTGCGCGGCGTTGGCGCGACCGGTGCGTTCCTCGAACGTGCCCTGGCGTCGCCAGCCCGCGCGCGCCTGGTTCGCAAGGCTGCGCGCGATCGCCTCCGGCTCAAGCTGGTTCCCCGAACCGGGCACGCGCTCGAGCGCGCTGGCGAAGCCGGGGGGCCGGATGACAATGGTCGTCGCCCCCTCGCTCCCGGTCGCGATCTCGAAGGCGCACATGGGCGTGCTCGTGAAGCTCTGGCCGGCCTGGAGACACTTGATGGAACGAAGGCTCCGCTCGCGCACCCAGAGCACGCCGGCCAGCACCACCACGGTGAGTTGGCCGCGCTCGGCGGTCTGCTCCCCCTGGTGCGCGCCGCTCGCGAGGAACTCGAGCTCGACCTCGTGGCTGTGCGTGGTGGCGATCCGGCGGCGGAACCCCCAGGGCGTGGGGTCGACGCCTTCCGGCGGCGCTTTGATAGCGCGCCGGCTGGGGTTCGGTCGTTGCGCGAGGACCTGCTTCTCCGCGTACATCGTCGCCTCCTCCTACGCGCCGAACCCGAAGGCCGCGCGGCCGAGCTCGTTCCACAGCGCCAGCACCTCGCCCTCGAGAGGGACGGCGCGCCGTGCACCAGGACGCGCGTCCCGGCACACATCCAGCGCTTCGTGGGCGCTCGTCGCGAAGACCGTGCGGACCTCGAGGTGGCCGCTCCCCGATCCGTCACCGACCGCGGTCACGACCAGGAACTCCTGCCCCATGACGCGCTTCGCGCAGCGAGCGCTCGGGCCAATCGCCCGGGTGGGAGGCGGCGCGAGATCCCCGGGCTGGGTCCGGGCGTCGCGGTAGCTGCCGGCGACGCGGTCCCAGAACCACGAGAAGACGCTGAGGTTCGTGCGCATGTCGAGGTGGTGCTGGTAGTGCAGAGCGCGCAACCGGAGGAACCACCGATGGCGTTCGAGCCAGTGGCCGCGGAGGTGCAGGGCATCGTGCAGGGCGCTGTTCAGCCAGCCGACTGCGATCGCGGTGGCACCGAACACGAGCGCCTGGCGGCCTGGCAGCGCGAGGGCAGCCAGCGCCATCAGGATGAGCAGGTACGGCAGGAAGCCGAGCACAGAGCTCTGGCCGGCCGGCGGCAGCCGGTAGGTGCTCGAGAGGAAGTCCGCGGCCGGATAGAGGCGCTCGTGGTGGGCCATGTGCGCGCGGTACAGCGCGCCGCCGCCCCGCCAGTGTGCGGCGCGGTGCACGAGGTACCCGGCGCCCTGCACCACCAGGATCGAGAAGAGGACGAAGACGAGCGTCATGGCAGCCTCCTGGCGCGCTACGCCGCGCGCTCGACCCCGGCGACATCGAAGGCGGCGGCCCAGGGGAAGCGCCTGGCCACCGCCTCCGCGGCCTCGCGCACGGGCGCCGAGGCGCGGGCGGCCTCCGCGTCTCCGTCGTGCTCCTTGATGCTGCGCGTGACCACGCGCGCTGCGTCCCGGGCCGCGGCGTTCATCTGCTCGATGCCGGCGCGCAGCTCCGCATCGGCGACCAGCGCCTCGAGCCCCTTGCCCGCGGCGAGGGCCTTGCGGATCGCGTCGGCGTCGCGGGTGCGCGCGGCATCGACCAGGCGTTCGGCGTACCGCTGGACCTCGCGCTTGAGCGCTTCGTGCGCCCGGGCGTTGTCGTGCTCGATGCGGACCGGCACGACGGCGTACTCGATCTTGCAGGTGCGGAAGGTCGCGTTCGCCTCGGCGACCATGTGGTCGATCTCTTCGATGAGCGCGTCGAGCTCGGCCTCCTGCGCGACCGGACACACGAGGCCGATCAGCGTCTTCGAGCAGAGCTTGCGGAGCCTGGTGCGGACCTGCTCGTAGACCGCCTTGGCCCGGAGCGCCTCGGGCTTGTTCTCGAACACGCGCAGGGTCTTGAACAGCTTCTCCTCGCGCTCGCCGATGAGCTCCTCGGAGAGCACCTCGCGCTCGTAGTGCACGCCCATGTCGGAGCTGGCGACCTCGGTCACGAGGAAGACGTCGGAGAGCTGGAAGCTGGGGGTCGTCATCGAATGGCTCCTTGTTCAGGAATCACTCGTGCTCCCAGCGCTCGGGCCAATCGGCCCGCGGCGCGCGAGAACCCCTCGAGATCTGTCGAGCGTCAGCCGAGATCGGTCATGACCGGGGCAAGCCGAGCCAATGGCCTGGATGAGCAGGATCGAAGGATCCGGCGATCCCTGGAAGGACGCGGATCGAGGACGCCCCGGCTGGAGTCCCTGGGTCCCTCCACGCTACCAGCAGACCCGCCCCCCCCGCGCGATTGGCCACACCGTTCGATCCCCGAGACCTGCCAGGATCAGTGCTTGACTCCGTACCACGGTACGGAGTGCATGCTCCTACTTGGGAAGGACGAGCGGCATGCGGGACCTCACCATCGGCGCGGTAGCCAAGGCGGCCAACGTGGGCGTGGAGACGATTCGTTTCTACCAGCGCGAGGGGCTCGTCTCCGAGCCGCCGCGGCGGTCGGGCTTTCGGCACTACGATCCGGGCACCGTGCGCCGGGTCCGGTTCATCCGGCGCGCCAAGGACCTCGGCTTCTCGCTCAAGGAGATCCGCGAGTTGCTCGAGCTGCGGGTCGATCCCGAGACCAGCTGCGCCGACGTGCGCGCGCTGGCGCGCGCCAAGATCGAGGACATCGACAGGCGAATCGTCGAGCTCGGGCGCATCAGGGACGTCCTCGGCCGGCTGGCCGTGCGATGCCGGGGCAAGGGGCCGACCAGCGAGTGCCCCATCCTCGATGAGCTCGACGAGGAGGCGTCCGATGCCGAGCGTTGAGCTGATCTACGATCGCGCGTGTCCGAACGTGCCCGAGGCGCGCGCGAACCTGCTGCGCGCGTTCACCGAGGTGGGCCTGCGACCGCGCTGGTCCGAGCATGTTTTCGAAGATCCGTCGGCCCCACCGGCGGCGCGAGGGTTTGGCTCGCCGACGATCCTGGTGGACGGACGGGAGATCTCCGGGGCCGAGCCCGCCGGATCGGGCTGCTGCCGGCTCTACGACGGCGCGGGCGCGCTCGCACGAGCGCCATCCGCCGCGATGATCGCTACCGCCCTTGCCGGAGCCCGCGATCGCGCTCCGCGCCGGGGCGCGTGGCGTTCGGCGCTGTCAGTGGTTCCGGCGATCGGCGCCGCGCTGCTCCCCAAGGTGGCTTGCCCCGCATGCTGGCCCGCCTACGCCGGGTTCCTGAGCACACTCGGGCTCGGGTTCCTGATGGAAACGCGCTGGCTCCTGCCGCTCACCACCGTCTTCCTGGCGCTGGCGATCGGTGCGCTGGCGCTACGCGCACGGGCTCGCCAGGGCTACCGGCCGCTCGGGCTGGGTCTCGTCGGAGCCGCCGTGGTGCTCGGCGGCAAGTTCGGCCTGGAGAGCGATGCCGCGATGTACGGCGGGCTCGGACTGCTGGTCATCGCATCGCTGTGGAACTCATGGCCACGCAAGCGGGCACCCGCCTGTCGTGCATGTGCAACCCCGTAACGGAGGAAGAGAGATGCCCAAGCGAACCATCGAGGTCTTCACTGCTGGCTGCCCGGCCTGCGAGGAGACGATCCAGCTCATCAACAGTGTGGCGTGCCCTTCTTGCGAGATCACGGTGCTCGACATGCACCAGGCCGACGTGGCCAAGCGCGCCAAGGCGCTTGGGATCCGTTCGGTGCCTGCCGTCGTGATCGACGGCAAGCTCGCGGACTGCTGCTCGGGTCGAGGCGTCGACCTTGCGACACTTCAGGCCGCGGGCCTTGGCCAGCCGTGCGCGCCATGACGCGCGGAATCGCATCGCGTCCGCTGCTGAGCGCGCCCGCGGCGAGCTGCGATCGCAGCACCCATCTGCGTCCCCGAGGGCGGGGCGACGAAGTGAGCGGCTCCCTTCAGGATCGGCGCAATCGCTGATCGACCTGCCGTGTGTTCACCTCGCCAGGAGCCGCCTCAGCAAGGTCAGTACCGCACCCATCTGCCAGGGCTTGGCGACGGTCGCATCCGCGCACGACAGCTGGCCGAGCTGGGCCGCGAGCGACCCCGAGACCAGGACGCGCGTGCAACCCGGCAGCACCCGAGCCACTTCCTCGAGGAGGCGCTCGCCGGCGTCCGGCCCGCCCTCCATGTTGAGGTCGCTCACCACCGCGGCAATCTCGCCAGCGCGTGAGGCGATCAGCGCGAGAGCCTGATGCGGACCCTCCGCCTCCAGCACGTCGTACTCGGGAGCCAGCTCGCGGCGGAGAGCCCGCCGGACCGGCAGCTCGTCGTCCACAATCAGCACGCGCGGCCGCCGCGAAGGCACGTCCCATATTACATCGCTAGCGTTGTGGTGAGGTCGCGATGCGCTCCGTACGGTCCGATCCAGGATGCGCCGCCGCCGCACCGAGCGAGCGGGCCAGTACGAGAGCCCCACCTTCCGCGACCTCCAGGCGCGCCTGGCCTCCTGCGTCCGCCGACTCCGGAAGCGCAACACCTGGACCCAGGAGGAAGCCGCGGCGCGCTGCGAGATGTCGACGCCGCTCTACCAGCGAATCGAGGCCGGGAGCTCCAACTTCACGGCGACCACGCTGGCGCGCCTGTGCGACGGATTCGCGGTCGATGTGCGGAAGCTGCTTGCTCCAGGAGTACGGGCGAGGAGACGGCCACGCGGGCGCCCCGCAGCGACCTGAGGGACGAGGATCCCCGGCGCCGGTATACGATTCCCTCATGTCCTGGGATAGTGAGTGGCGCGCGCTGTGTGGACGCATCGACGCGGTCGTCCTCGCAAGCCAGGTTCCGATTGGCGAGGATGCCTACGGATTGGTGAAGCGCTTCATCATTCCCGACGCCAAGCAGATCATCGCTCAGGCATCCGATTTCGCGAACCGCTACAAGACACGCGCTCCGACACTGTCGACCGCCCTCGCGCGCTACGTCGAGAAAGTGCCCGCCCTCGATCAAGATGTAGGCCACGCCGAGAATCGCGCGGCACTCGCAGCAGGGCTGCTCTCCTGTCTGCGCGGTGAACTGGGGCAGCTCCTCGCGGACACGGAGTCCGCGTTGCGAGACCGCACCGAACTCGCGTTCGTCCACCTTCAGCGCAGCCTCATCGTAGACGACCTATTCCGGGACCGATGGCAGGCCGCCTTCGAGGACCGCGAGGAGGCCTGCGAGCGGCTGGGGGCTGTGCACCTCCTCGCGCACGGGATCTGGGCCTTCAAGGCGGCTGCGGCCGGGTTCGAGACCGACTTGATCCTGCAGGAGGGGCTTGCCGGTGTGCTGGGCGACGCCGAGAGGGCGGGCGCGTGTTTGGTCTTGACCGAGTGGAAGCGGAGCACTGGACGCAAGACGCCCGAAGAGGCCGTACGGGAAGCACACGGGCAGCTCGACCACTACAAGCGGGTGAGCCTCGCCGCCCTGGAGCTCCGCTCCACGCGCTATGTGGTGGTCGTGTCCGAGCAACAAGTAATGCTGGGAGCGGACCACGAGGCAGACGGGATCCTCTGTCGCCACGTCAACATCGCCGTTGCACCCGCCTCCCCATCGGAGGCAGCACGCCGGAGGCCAGTGTAGACATCGCCCTATCGATCTGTTTGGGGCAGGTCGGGCAGCAACCGTACGAACTGGCGCAACTCCTGGATGAACTTGGTCGCGCGTCGATTCCACGCGGCATCTCGGTGTTCGCGGCGGCGGAGGGTGTCCGCGGGATCACTCGTCGCCCTGTGGATGCTCGCATACTCCTGAGGCGCCCACGGGGCGTGATTCCGGACGAGAGTCGCGAAGTGGACGACCAGCTGCGCCCAGCATCGCCAAACGAGGAGTCGGGTACGCAGCTCGAGTGCCTGAAGGCCCGCGCGATTCGTTGCGACAACCGTCTCCAGATCTGCGGCGAGTGGAAGGACGAGATCAAGGCCGGATCGATCTGCCAACGAGGCTTGCAGGAAGCCCGCCGCTGCAATCGCGCGCTGTCGCACGCTCTCTGCGGCTCGATGTGCGTCCTCGCGACGGTGAGCGTTGCGTATGGCTAGGTCGTGACGCACCGGAAGAGCATGAAGATCCTTGTCGATGCGCTGCTCGCGCGGACGCGACAGCCGGGACGCATCGTCAAAGAGATCGCGTAGGTCCGGAACCTGCTTGCTGAACAGCGCTGCGACCAGGTGCTCGAGATCGCGAACCTGCGTCTTGATCTCCTCGACGGAATCCGAGGTCAACGCTTCCAAGGCCGCCCTGACGACATCAAGCCGCTGATGATGGACACCGGAGTTCATGCTGCACTACAGGAGCACCAGCGAGCATGAATCGCAAGCAGCCGGAGGGCCAGGGGGGCCCACCTGCTACATCGCCGCAGGCCGACGGCGACTACGCGCCAGCAGCGACCGAGCCGAGCGTCTTCTTGATGCGGGCCAGGAGCGCGTCCACGCGCTCGAATCCGAGGTTGAGGACGAGGCGGGCGAACTCGGCGTCGCTCGAGGACGCACGGGAAGCCGCGGGGGCGGGCGTAGCGACAGGCGCCGTGCGATTCTTCGTGGCGGCCTTCTTGGCGGTCGCCTTCGCGACAGGCGCGGCCTTCTTGGCCTTGGCCGGCTTCCGCCCTGCGGGGCGAAGGGCGTACACGTAGTTCTCGCCCACCTTGATGCCAGCGGCCTTCGCGCGGGCGATCACCTCCTTGGCGGATAGGTGGGCGGGCTGGCTGCGGATGAAGTCCGCCTTGCTCATGGCCGGCTTCGACGCGCCCCCCTTCGCCTGCTCCGGTGCGCTCGCTGCAGTGGCAGCGGCCTTGGCGGTGGCGGCGCCGTTCTTCTTCCTGGGCATCTATCCCTCCTGGGATGTGGGGTGCCTCAATCTGCCGAGAAGGTGCCCGGGCGTCAATGCGGAATCGGATTGGCGGCCCGGTTGGAATCGCTGGTGGTCCCGACCTGATGGGCCGGCGGGGAAGCGGGACGCGGGCAGACGTGCCCGCTGGCGGATTCGAGGTGGTGACGCTACGTCTCCAGGGCGGCGCGGGTTTCTCAACGAGACCCTGCCCCCGAACGACCCATGTCCGGGCGAGCTTGCCCGTCTGGCGACCGCCCCGCCGGTGACACCGCCGGGGCCCCTGGTCATCCAGGGACCGTCCGCGATCGGGCAGCCGCGATCCCGATTCTCTGCCGCCTTTCTCTCGGTTCTTCTTCAGGGGTGGGCAAGGCCGCCGAGCACCCTGGAGTCGCGCACGCCGGTCAGGAGGAACTCGATCGCGATGGCGGCCAGGAGGAGCCCGACGATCGGCTCGAGGAGCTCCATGACCCGGCGAGACAGGCGCGCCTCGATCACCTCGGCGCCGCGCAACGTCGCCCAGGTGAGCAGGGTGGCGACCGCGATCGCGGCGAGCACGGGCACGGCGGACCACCAGCCTGGCTGGCGGGACGACAGCACCATGACCGTGGTGATGGCCCCGGGCCCGGCGAGGATCGGCACAGCGAGGGGCGAGATCGCGGGATCGGCACGCCGCTCAGGTCGACGAGGGTCTGCCCTCCGGGGGGCGAGCATGTCGAGCCCGATGCGGAGCAGGAGCAGCCCGCCGGCGATCTGGAAGGCGGGCATGGTGATCCCGAAGCCGCGGAACACCAAGCCTCCCGCGACGGCGAAGAGGCCGAGCACGAGCCCTGCAGTGATGGCCGCACGCCTGGCCGTGAGCTGGCGCGACGCGCGGTCCTGCCCGGCCGTCAGCGCCAGCAGGACGGGGACGGCGGTCAGGGGATCAATGACCAGCAAGATTGCCGGTAGCGCGATGGCGGCCGCAAGGATGAGGTCGAGCATGGTCACGGAACCTCGTCTGGCTCACACAAGACAGGCGCGGCCTCGCTTGGCGGCGTCTCGGGGACGGGCTCGACCGCGGTCGTATCCTCGATCTCGATCTCGCCGGTCCAACGGTGACCCATCTTCTCGGCCAGCGCGATCCGGGCCAGCAGAGAGCGCGCGCGGGGCGACAGGAGGTCCTCGAGCCGCGTCGCCTCCTCCGGAGCCTCCTCGGCGGCGCGGTTCAGGACCCCGATCTGCTGGAGGACGCGGCCGCGATCCTCGGCGATGCGCCGGATGGACTCGAACCACCGGTTCGCCGCCTCCATCTTGCCATCCGTGATCGACCGGGCGAGGTGCTCGCGGGCCTCGCGCTCCAGGCGATCGTGGTTGTCGAGCAGGCGCCCGAGCGCGTGCTTGGGCAGGAGGTAGTCGATGTTGTTGGGATCGGCGGCGACGGCCTTCACGTCCGCGTCGGCCACGTCCCAGCGGATCTTGAGCGCGCTCGCGATCTCGTTCGTGCTCAGGCCCTCCGCCAGGAGCTGGGCGACCCGGCGACGCCGCGTGGTGATCTCGGAGCGAGCACTCATGGGGTCCTTCTCCTCTCGCGACGCGCGCGCATGGCGGCGAGCCACATCGGGGATCGACGGGTCCGGGAGCGGAGCGAGACGCCCTTCCGGCGCAGGACGCGCCAAACGCTCCAGGGGTGCGCGCGGTAGTGCCGCGCGATGGCAGCGATCGAGTACCCGAGCTCGTAGTCCCGGCAGACGCGCGTCGCCTGGAGGGGGCCGCGCCGCCGGACGGGTGCGGACGCACGCGCTGGCGATCGCACCGGTCGCTTACTGGTCTCCTTGCGCGGGCGCTTTCGGCGCTCCGTCCTCATCTGCGCGTACAGGTCCGCCATGTGCTGCCGCATCCAGAGCCGCAGGCGAGCGGGATGGAGGCGCAGCTCGGTGGCCATCTGGCCGATCGAGCGACCGCGGCCGCGCAGCAGGTGGATCTGTGCCCGCCGCGTGTCGATCGCGAGGCGGACCGCGGCGATCGGCTGGCGGCGAGCCCGCAGGCCTCGTCGCGCGAGCCGGTACTGCACTGCGCGCGTGCAGACCTGGTGGATCGCCGCGATCTCCTCGACCGCGACGCCCGCCTCGAACAGGCGCACGATGTCCTCCACCTGCTCGCGGCGGAGCGGCACGCCCCGGCTCACGGGCGGTCTCCTCGCTTGCCGCCGCGCGCGAGCAGCTCGCGCTGCAGGGTGGCCAGCATCTCCGAGTGCTTCATGAGCGCCTTGGCGAGCCACTCGCCCGCCCGGGCGACGCCCTGGCCGATCTGGACCGCCGAGAGGTAGCAGACCGCGCCCCAGAAGACGTGCAGGTACCAGGGCATCACGACGCCTCCGGCAGCACGCGTGCCAGGCGAGCCTCGAGGAGCTGGTCCACCTGGGTGAGCAGCTCGGGGACACCGGTCTTGCGGCGCAGCACGGCCCCGAACACCTCGTCGGGCAGGTGGTCGCACGCGGTCTCGCTCGTGTCCTCGACCGCCGGGACCGGCAGATCGGTTCGTACCGAGCGCCAGACCTCGCCGCCCGCCGCCTCGATGGCCGCCTTCTCGTTGGGGTAGCGCACGTCGTCCACGACAATGCGCGCGGCGTCCGAACGCTCCAGGCTGTCACGCCAGAGGTCGATCCAGACCGAGGGCGAGATGTGGGTCCTCGCGCCACCTCCGACGGTCGTCATGATCTCGCGCGGGCTGTAGAGCCGCGCGGCGCCCGCGAACAGCGGGGCGAACACGGCCTCCCAGCGCGCGAGCAGGTCCGCGCCGCTGTATCCGTACGAGCGCGTTCCCGCCGGCGGGAGCAGCGCCACGGCGTCTCTCGCCAGGGCCCAAGGCTCCATCCCCGTCACGTCCACGCACGGCGACTCCTTGAGCCAGCCATCGGCCTGGGCCTCGGTCATCCGGAAGAGCTGGGCGCACAGCACCTCCTTGAGTGGACCGGCGAAGCGGATGCGCACGAAGCCGTGTCGGTCGATGAGGTGCCGCGCGATCGTCGTCTTGCCGTGCTGCAGCTTGCCGTGGAGGCCGATCAGGATGCGATGGCCCGCCACGGAGGCGGTGTTCCTGGGCGCGCGCCCCTCCGCGAGCAGCCGCCGACGGCGGAGCTCTCCCGCACGGTCGGCCGCCGCGGCCTGGCGCAGGCTTCGCGTGGCGGCGTTCGGGCAAGTGCAGCGGTCCTGGGCCTGGAGCTCCAGGCAGCGGTCGTTCGCGAGGAGCCCCTGCTTGCGCGGGCAGAGCACCGCGCCCTCGGGCTCCCAGGTCTTGCCGCGGTCGATCGAGGACGACACCTCGATGAGCGCCTGCACGTGGCGGGCGTTCATGGCGCCTTCCCCTCTGCGGCCTCGGGCTCCTCACCCAGGATGCGCCGCACCTCGGGGTCCAACCCGGCGCGATCGCGGAGCAGGAAGAACACCGCGTCGCGAAGGTACTGGACGGCGGGCCGGGCCTCCTTGCGCGCGATCAGTCGCAGCGCTTCCGCCTGGCGGGCGTCGAGCTCGAGCGTGAGCCTCATGGTGCACCTCCTCCACGGTCGTGGGTGAGCGCCGCGACGCCAGCCAGGCGGCGGCGGGCGAGGTCGAAGTAGGACGCCTCGCGCTCGATGCCGATGAAGTCGAAGCCCTCCTGCGCGCACGCGACGCCGGTCGTGCCCGAGCCCATGAACGGGTCGAGCACCACGCCACCCGGCTTGCCGGCGACCAGCCGCACCAGGTGACGCATGAGCTCGAGAGGCTTGACCGTCGGGTGCTCGTTCTCCTGATCCTCCAGGCCCGCGTCGCGCTCCTTGCGGCTGGCCTTCGGGATGACGAAGAACCGCGTGGCCGCGCCGAGCAGGCCGCCAGCCCGAGCCTCCTCGTACTCCACCCTGGCCTCGCGCGCGTGGCCGTGAAGCCCGCCCCGGGACGAGAACGCGCCGGATGGGCCGCGGCGGGCGGGCAGCGCGCCGGCGTGCGTGCCGGTACCGCCGGCGACGACCACCCCGTCCGGCGATGCCGAGCACTGCGTGTCCTCCACGAGCACGTTCGCGGGGAACCGTCCGGGCGGTGCCCACGACGTGCGAGGGCGTGTGTCCCGGTCGTAGACGCGATTCCGGCGCGGCGACTCGCGAAACCGCGTGTGGTCGTTGTTCGCGATCGCGCGCGTGCGGTCGCGCCGGCCCGCGAACGGGATGCGGCAGGCCTCGACGTGCAGCGCCCCCACGTCGTGCCGCGCGAGGTTGTCCTCGACCGACCCCTCCAGCCGCCGGCGCGCCAGGACGATGAGCTCGACCGCGGGCTTGAGGCCCGTGCCGAACCCCTGCCAGTCGCCACGCAGCATCCGCGCCTTGGGCAGGCCGTTGGCGTGGATCCAGCAGAGCACGTCGCGGATCTCGAAGCCCGCGGCCTCGATCACCGTGGCCAGGTGATGGAAGGTCCGCGTCCCACCGAACGCGACCAGATGCCCTCCAGGTCGGAGCACGCGCAGGCACTCCGTGGCCCAGGTCCCGTCCGGCGGTTGCTCGTCCCAGCTCGAGCCCAGGAACCCGATGCCGTAGGGCGGGTCGGTGACCACCGCGTGCACGCTCGAGGTGCCGAGCGTGGGCAGGAGGCGCGTGCAGTCCCCGTGGATGAGCCGCATCACGCGCCCCGCGCCGCCCGGCGCGCGCCATGCCGGTACACGGTGATGCGAGGCTTCATGTCCTCCCGCGTGCGCAAGAACACCTTGCGCGTCCACTCGATCCCGTTCTCGGCCGTGACCCCGTGGATGAGCTGCACCGGCGTGTTGGCCTCGACGATCACCTTCGAAAAGCTGTTGGCGCCGATCCAGTTGCCGTTCACGATCGCGTCGCCGAGGCTCGAGGACAGCGCGGCCTCACTGTGGTGGTGCCCGCAGTGCAGATAGTTCACGGGCTTCTGCAGGACCTGCTGGTACTTCGCGACCGCGCGCTGGATGCCGTAGAAGGGCAGCCCGCCCCAGCCCTTGATGTCGTCCCCGTGGACGAGCAGGTGGGTCCAGCCCCAGGTCTCGACCACCTGGAACCAGGCCTGCGGGAAGTGGCAGGTGACGTTGTCGAGCCCGAGCGCGCCGAGGCGCAGCTCGATGATGTGATAGAGGATGAGGTCCCAGTTGCAGCGGAAGGGCGCCTCGCCGTAGCTGCCGACCCGGCCGTGGTTGCCCCCGACGCCGTAGAGCGTGAACTTGACCTCGGGGAAGGTGGCGACGATGCGCGCGATCGCCTGGGCGAAGTCATTCGCGCCATGCACGACCTGCTTGTAGATGTCGAAGTCGAGCTCGTAGGCCTGCGATCGGAAGATCGAGTGGCCCTCGACGATGTCCCCGAGCATCGCGATCACGACGCCCTCGAGAGGCACCGCGGCGCGGCGCTCGCGAATGGTCTCGGTGACGACCTCCTCCCACCTGGCGAGCTTGGCGAGGAAGATGGTCCAGTCGTGCTGGTTGAGGCCGCCCATCTTCTCGAGGTCGACACACGTGCCGAGCTGGACGTCCGACACCTCGCACCAGAGGAGCTCGGGACGCCCGGCCGGCCGCTCGTCCGGCGTGGGCTCGGGGACCACCTGCAAGACGTCCGGCGCGATCTTGCAGAGCGCGGCGTCGATCTTCTCGAGGATGATCTCGGTCATCCCCTGGGCCTTGCGCTTCTGGGCGCGATCCTTGGCCTGGACACGCAGGTAGAGCTCGTCGCGCGGCGTCAGCTCGCTGCGCTTCTTGTCGACCTTGAGGAAGCTCGCCGGCGTGCCCTGGCCGTGCCGCTTGAACGCGTTGGCCAGCGAGTCCAGGGTCACGGGCAGGCCGGTGGCCCTCGCGATGTCCGGCAGCGCCTCCGCGAGGGCGGTGTGGTGCTGGAGGATCTTCTTGGCGGCGGCGAGGAGCTTGCGATTCCAGACGGTCATGCAGATCCCTCTCAGGTGAGGACGAAGGCCATGCGCTTGCCGAGGCGCTCGGCGGCGAACACCGCGTACGTCGCGGCGTCGAGGAAGTGCGGGTCGCCCCGCGTGTAGACCCACTCGTACGTGTACTCGCCGGTGTGCTGGCGCTTGCGCTCCTCGTTGAGCGCCATGCGCTCGCGCCGCTGGCGCACCACGCTGGTCAGGTGGTCTCGGAAGTGCTCGTAGAGGTTCTGGGGACCGACGAAGCCACGGCGGTCCCGGATCACCTGCAGGTAGCCCTCGCTGCGCGGGATGGCGATGCGCCGGTTCTGGAACTGCCCGAGCGCGAACTCCATCGCGCTGTACTTGTTGAGCAGCACCCACCAGGCGATCTTGGTCATCGCGGTGGCGCGCCGGAGCGGCACGGCCTGCCGGCGGCGATCCGACCACTGCACCATGTCCTTGGCGTTCGGCGTCCACCAGGCGAGGAACACCTTGCGCGGGAACGCGCGCGCGAAGTTGGCCGCCTCGTTGAAGTTCGGCATCGCGTCGCAGACGCAGACGTCGATGCGGTCGGAGATCATGAGCTCGTGGCAGCGGCGGAAGGGATCGTCCTCCTCGACCACC
Source organism: uncultured Myxococcales bacterium (assembly GCA_964593795.1). GTDB lineage: Bacteria > Myxococcota_A > Polyangia > JAHFDS01 > JAHFDS01 > JAHFDS01. The sequence continues at coordinate 82,489 of CAZQJC010000039.1, forward strand.
TCGAGGCGCACCAGCCGGCGATGCGTGCCGGTCTGCTGCAGGACGACGATGTAGTTGAAGCCCGCCATCTGGTCGACGCCCATGCACATGCGGCCGTCGGGCAGGCCATCGCGCGCGGTGGGCCGCTCCCACGCGATGCCGTCGGTGATGCAGGCATCGAGCTCGTCGGCGGTCAGGCCAATGTTCTTGGGATCGACGAAGGGGACGCCGAGCTTGGCGTTGTAGAACTCCTGACGGTTGTCGGTCTCCTGGAAGGTCTGCCAGATCTTGCGCGGCGAGATGTATCGCGAGAGGAGCTGGCTCATGTGGTAGCCGCGGAGCGCGGACGTTGGGTTGTGGGGGACGTAGCGACCGTTCTGGGGATCACGGATGCGATGCCCGCAGCGTGGGCAGCGGTAGTAGCAGTCCCCGGATGAGGTCACCGCGATGCAGTCCGGAAAGACGTCGGAGAGCACGATGCCGTCCGGGCAGCCGCACCGGGTGTGGAAGTAGTGCTGGTCGGAGCGCAGGAAGCGCGCGTGGATGTCGGCGTTGGGAATGCCCGCGGTCGACGCGAAGTACTTCACCTGGTACGCGGAGTGGGAGACGCGCTCCTCGGCTTGGCTGATGTCTCTCGCCTCGGTGAGACGGACCTCGTCGAACGCGAGCACGTCGAGCGGCGTGGAATCCTTGGAGGCCGTGCCGCCGATGTGCTGGAGGTAGAGGGAGCTCGGCCCGAACTGCTTGAGCGAGAGCGTACCGTCGGCCGTGAGCTTGGCGCGTAAGCCCTTGTTCTGCTCGATGAGCTTGGAAAGGCGATCCTTGGACAGCTTCTCCACGCCCTCTTTCGTGGGGAAGTAGAGGCCCGCCTTGACCGTGTGCTCCGAGACCCACCACAGCAGGCGGAGCAGGAGCCAGATGGTCGCTCCGATCTGCGCGGCTTTCAGCAGCACAATCTCATCGCTGTCGTCGGCGTACAGAGGCAGGAGATAACGGTGCGCCTTCCAGTCGAACGGCCGGCTGTCGACCCGGAAGTCGTTCCGCATGAGCCACTCGAGGAAGGGCATTGCCATGTCAGCGCTGCCTCGGGAGTGTCGGCAGCAGTGCCAACTCGGGAGAAATGCCCTCCCGAAGCCGCCTCTTGATCGTCGTGGCTGCGAGGCCGATCTGCTCGGCCCAGTCGAGAATGGTTCGCGTCTGGCCGTTCGCGGTCAGGCGCGCGTTATCGCGTCGGTTCCACTGCTGCTCCCGCGGCGTCGCCCAGCGGACGTTGCCGGGGGCGTAGTCACCGTCGACGTCGATGCGATCGAGGCTGTGGCGTATCGAAGGCCGAGGACCCAGGTCATCCAGGAAGTCCGCGAAGGAGGTGCGCCATCGATCGCAGACGCCGATCCCGCGGCCGCCGTACCGTTGGAACTGCGAACAGCGGAGGTTCGTGCAGCGGTAGATCATCGCTGCCCACGCCCGGTACTCTGGTGACTGGGCGCCTCCCGCGGTATGGCCGTGCTTCACTCGCCGGCCGGTTCCCGAGCGGGCCATCCGCGAGAAGGCCTCCACGATTCGACAGCCGCACGACCGGCTTCGCCCGGCGGTCAGGCTGCGCTCGATGACCGTGCGCTGTGTGCCGCAGTCACAACTGCAGCGCCATCGTGGCGGCCGTCCCTCGATCCGGTCGAGGAGAGTCCAGCGGCCGACTCGACAGCCAGCGGCGAGGGCGACGCCCTGCTCGATCAACGGGGTTGCGGCTGTGCTCATGATCCCGGCGCCCGCGCAAAGCACATGCGCGAAAAATCAGTCGTGATGGGAACGAGGACGCCCTTGCGCTCCGACCGGTTCTTGGCGAGGAACAGCCGCATCTGCGGCGGGTCCATCTGCTCCTCTTCCTGGGTCTGGCAGAGGGCGATGACGACGTCGGCGATCATCGCCTTGTCGAAGCTCTCGGACAGGTCCTCGAGGCCGACGACCTCCTTCTTGAGCGCCGCGCGGTTCGACTGGGTGGCGGTCCAGACCGGGCACTCGAGCTCGACGGCGAGGCCGCGGATCTCCTCGAACACCACCGCGAGCTCGTGTCGGCGCTCCGAGTAGCGGGCGCTTGGCCTCATGAGGTCGCCGTAGTCGATGACGACCATCTCGGGCCGGAAGCCGGTCGCCGCGAGCTGCTCGAGGTGCGCCCGCACCATCTGGACCGTCGCGGCATGCGGCGGCCACTGCTTGATGAGCAGCGCGTCGCCGAACGTGGCGTGTAGCCGGCTCAGCTTGAGGGCGACGTCCTCGGCGTGCTCGTCGAGCTCGCTCATGCGAAGGCCCGTCCAAGCCGCGTCGGCGCGCGCAGCGACGGCCGAGTCGGACATCTCGAGCGTGTAGAAGACGACGCGCCCGCCCGAGACCAGCGCGCGTCGCGCGAACGACAGGAGCGCGATGCTCTTGCCCCGGTTCGTGGGCGCGAGGATGAGGCCCATCTCGCCGGCCGACAGGCCACCACGGAACAGACAGCCATCGAGCTCGGGGATCCCGGTCGGGAAGACGCGCCGGAGAGCGTCCTCGCGGGCACCCAGCAGCCGTGCGCTGGCGTCGCGGAAGTAGTGGAGCCCGAGGTCGAGGTCATGCAATCCCGAGTCGAGCGCGCGCGTGAGGACGCGCCGGATGTCGTGCCAACGGCCCTTCGGCATGAGCGTCAGGCTCTCGTCGAGCGCCTTGCGCAGGCTCTGGAACACGATGAAGTCCGAGACCTGCTCGAGCACGTAGGCGCGCTCGCCGGGCATGACCTCGCTCTCGAGGCGGTCCAGCAGGTCGACGTGGGCGGGGATCTCCGCTCGCGTGATCTCGTCGCTCTCGACCGCCCGCCGCAGCCGCTCCTGGAGGATCGGCATTGTGAGCGGACCGCGGTAGTCCTCGAAGTGGTCGCGCATGGCGCCGAACGCGAACGCGCACGCCTTGACGTCGAAGTGATCGGGCCGCAGCGCGTGCGTCACGCGAGACAGCGCGACCGCGTCCTGGAAGAACACGCGCGTGACCAGCACCTGGAACGTGGGGTCGAAGCCCAGGGTGGGCGTGCTCATGGGCGCGCCGCCCCCTGCCGGCCGCGCTGGGCGCGAAGGCGCTCGAGCTCGGCGAGGTCGATGCCGGGCTGGCGCTCGAAGTGGCCGGTGGCCTCGATCTCGCGCCAGAGGGCCTGGTCGCGCAGCCAGCCGGCGTCGAACACGCCGGCGTCGGGGCCGCCGAAGGCGCGCAGGATCTCCTCGGGCGTGGCGCTCCAGCGGTCGCAGAGCTCGCGCAGGGTTCGCTCCTGGTGCTCGCATCGCTGCCGGCGGCTGGCGGTCGCGACGCTCCCCTCGGCGAGCACCCGCCCTTCCTTCCGCTCCGCCTGCCTCCGCTGCCAGGCGCTGACCCGCTCGGCCGCGGTGATGCCGCGCCGCTGGTGCAGGTGGCGCACCTGCGGGTGCCGGCCGCGGCGGGTGTGCTCGAACCAGAAGTGCGCCTCGATGTAGGCGTCGTAGGGGACGCCCAGCTCGTCGGCGAGCTCCGCCGCGAGGACGTGGTGCACGAAGTTGGGATCGGTGGGCTGCGGCCCCGAGCGACCGAAGGCACCGAAGGGATGCGGCCGGCGCAGGTAGGCCCGGAGCTTGCGGTGGTAGGCCCACGCGAACGTGACACCGCGGGCGATCTGGTCGGCCGAGTAGGTCCGCATGTCCGATTCGCGAATCACTCGTGGTGAAAGCGGTCGACCCAAGCCATTTGGCCCGAGCGCTTTCTGCACGAGTGGCCACATGGAACCTCGAGCGATCCAGCAGGCACTCTCCACCCTCGGCTACGACGCCGGCGCCATCGACGGCGTGCTCGGCGCCCGCACCCGGGGCGCCCTCATCCGCTTCCAGTCCGACCTGGGCCTCGCCGCGGACGGCCGAATCGGCCCCCGCACCGCCAGCGCGCTCAAGGCCCTGTCCGACCGGCTGGCCAGATCGGCGGCCCCGACGGGGCTCGGCCACCTGAGCCGGTGGCGCCTGACCCACTACGTGATCGCCGAGGAGCCGGCGAAGGGCCGTCCGGTGGTCCCCGTGCTCGACGCCCAGGGCGATGTCATCGCGCGCGTGGACGCGCGCTTCTTCTGCGACCTCGCGCTACAGGGATCCGGCCGGCTGCGCGACGGACGCCTGCTCAACGTGACGGGCCAGTACGCGAGCGTCACCGCCTATCCCGAGTACCTCCACGTCCTCGACACGGCGCGCCGGGTGCTGTCCGCACACATCGGCTACGCGGGGATCCGTCTCGTCGGCGGTCGGATCAGTGAGGCCCTGACCTTCTCGGTCGTGCCGCCCGAGCGCGCGGGCAAGGGCTGGACGATCCAGCACGGCATCCCGTGCGATCCGTTCCGCACGCTCGCCGCCGACCTCGGCGCCTACGCCACGTCCGATCCCCGGTTCAAGGGGCGGGGCGGCCTGGTGCCCGCCGGCACCCGCGCCTTCGTCCTCGAGCTCGCCGGCGTCAAGCTGCCCGACGGCACCACGCACGACGGCTGGTGCGTCGTCAACGATACCGGCGGCGCGATCTACGGCGCCCACTTCGATGTGTTCGCGGGCACACGCGCGCTCGCGAAGCAGGTCCGCTGGCCTCGGATCGGGCACGTGTGGTTCGAGAGCAGCGAAGAGCGCTGCCCCCGCGACTACAGCCTTGGTCTGTAGTTCACGAATGATCTGGCGGAAGGCCGACCTGTTCCACAACCGCGATCGCCGGATACCAGCGGCTCGTCGTCCGCGCCATCGAGGAACGCGCTGGGAGGGCCACAAGGGTCGGGCAGTGAACAGTCGGTCCCGAGCCCAGCACCTATCCGGCGCGAGCCTGCAGGTACTTCAGGCTCGCCGGGACATCACGGATGATGCGCAGCAGCGCATCCATTGCAGCCGTCTGGACGTTCCGGCCGGCCTCCCAACGCGAGATGGTGTTCCCGCCGAGCCGCAGGAGGTGCGCCAGCTCTGCCTGCGTGAAACCGAGCTTCTCACGCAGCGCCCGGATCTCGGCCCCGCCGAGCAGGCGGTACTTGGCCCGGTAGATCTCGAGGGCGCGCTCGTCGAGCTTCCGCCAGTCCTCGTAGCGCAGCAGGATCTCGCGGCACTTTGGACAGCGGAGGTGGGTTGAGTCGGGCACCACGACCTCCTCGGCGTTGATCCGAGCGGTCAGGCGTCCGCGAGCATCCTTCATCTTGGTCCCACACTGCGGGCACGCGTCCGCCGGAAGCGAACGACCCGCTCGAGCCACCTTCTTACGCGTCGTCGTCCTGGTCGTCGTCATCGCTGTCCTCATGGCACGAGATCACCACGCAGTCATCGCGCAGGATCAGCTTCAGGTAGATGACCAGGTGGGCGACCTGCGGCTTGAACACGTACATCCACTCGCCCGTGGCCACCGATGAGAAGCGACGGACGAAGTCGTCGCCCTCCAGATCCGCGAGCAAATCGCAGAGGTCCTCTCGATCCATCGCCAGCTCCAGGAGCTCCATCTCGCGTCGAGCCTTGTTCGTGATCTCGACGCGGCGAGATCGGGCGAACTCCCGGATTCGAGCCAGGATGCGTGGTAGCCAGCGCGGCATGGCCCTTCATCTCACATCAAGGCTACTATGCATATGGTGAACCTGCAACGATGAGCCGGCGCATGCCAACCTGGCTACCTGCTGAGCGCCTTGCGCGAACGAACCACGGCAAGGGCTTGCTCGAGGACGGTCTCGATCCTGTCAGCGCTGAAGTCTCGAACGGCAGTATCGAGTCGCATGATCTCGCTGTGGCTCTCGGGGCCGCGGCGCAGGTACACCGGCCCATCGTTCTCGGTGCTCACTTCGACCAGGACTTCGAAAGACCTCTCTCGTGCACCCATGATCTCCTCCAGAGTCTGGGAACGTCAGCGCCACGCCCGGGCGCGCGTGGTGCTCAGCTTCACCAGCCGCTCCCCTGCCGCTTCCATCGTGTGGGCCGGGCAGATCGGCCGGTAGGAGCAGAAGTCGCAGAAGCGCGTCACTACCGGCTGCGGGTCGGGTGCGTTTGCGCGCTCGGCGGCCTCGTTGATCCAGGCGACGAACCAGGCGCGCACGCCGTCGCGGATCTCCTCGGCGAGCGTGGCGCGGCCCCAGACCACCTCGGCGTCGCCGATGAAGTGGATGGCCGGCCAGACCTTCTTCAGCCTGGGGAAGTGCGCGAGCGCCATCACCGCGTAGCTCCGCAGCTGGGCCGCGTGCCACTTGAGGTCGGACTTCTTGCCGGTCTTGTGGTCGACGATCGCGACGCGATCGTCGGCGAGCACGAAGCCGAGATCCCAGGCGCCGCGGAAGAACACGTCCCTGGCGTGGAACTCGGTGGGGGAGAGCCCGGTGGTGAGGCCGAGCTTGGCCTCGCAGAGCTCGCGCGTGATGGCGCTCCGGGCGCGAAAGCGCGCGAGGGTCTCCATGAAGGCACGCATGCCGGCGACGAACCGCTCGATGCCGGCGCGTTCCTCGGGGCTGAGGTGATGCTCCCCGGTCGCACCCTCGATGGCCTGCTCCATGGTCTCGCCGCGCTCGAGGCGCTCGAGCACGCCGTGCGCACCGACACCGACGCGCGTGACGAGCGTCGGGCGCTCGGGCAACCGATCGCGGTACTTGTACTTCCAGGCCAGCGGACACGTCTTCGTGAGCTTGGCCTTGGTGACGGACCACGGAGCGAGCGCGAGCGCCTGTGCGGAGAACATACCTATCCCGCCTTTCCGCGCTCGAGCTCCAGAGTAGGCGGTGCCTCTGACGCGATCCGCGTGCTCTGCGCGAACGCGGGCGCCCACGCGGCCTGGGCAACGCGGGCGTTGGCCCGGTCGGCGTAGAGCGGCAGCTGCTCGAACCCGATGTACCGGCGGCCCAGGCGGAAGCAGGCCTCGGCGGTGGTGCCGGAGCCGGCGAAGGGATCGACGACGAGATCCCCCGGGCGTGTCGCCATGCGCAGCATGCGCTCGACGACCCCGAGGTTCTTCTGGCATGGGTGGGTGCGCCGTGCGGGCGGCGTGTAGGGCCACACGTTCGAGAGCTGGCGTCCCTGCTCGCGCCGCATGCCCGCGTAGTCGAAGTGCCAGCCGTGCCCGGAGGGCGACGCCCAGATCACGTACAGCGTCCGCTCGTAGAGGATCCGGTGCGAGACCGCAAAGCCGTTCTCCTTGACGAGCGTGATGGTGTTCAAGATGCGCGCGCCCGCAGCCATCAGGCGCACGCCGACATCGAACAGGTTGTGCCAGGTGCCGAAGACGAACAGCGTCCCCGAGGGCCTGAGGATGCGGAGCGCCGCGGACAGCCAGGGGGCGTTGTCGATCTCGTCCCAGGCCATCTCGTCCGTGCGCGCGAGCCGGCCGTGCTGGAGAAGCCGGCCGCCGTTCCGCAGGTTGAAGGGCGGGTCCGCGAGCACGCAGTCGACCGACTCCGTGGGCAGCTCGGACATCGCCTGGACGCAATCGGTGCAGTGCGTCCGGCCCTCGGACCACGATCCCTCTGGCGCCAGGTGGGTCATGTCGGCTCCGCAGCGTCGAGCTCGAGGAGCTCGCGAAGGCCGGCGAGCGCCCGCTCCTCGATCGCGCGCACGTCGCCAGCGGTGATGCCGAGGATCTCGGCGATCTCCTCGGGCGTGTGCGCGCCATCGTCGGCGGCGTCGAGCGCGCACGAGTACACGAACGGCTCGCGGTCCCGGCTATCCGCCGCGAGGTGGAAGCGACAGTCCGGGAACGGACAGGGCCTGGGTAACGCGGCGCAGCCTCCGCGGACGGTGGGACGGCTCGGGGTCTCGGGGAGGATCTGCAGGTGCACGGCGCTCATGGGCTCGGCTCCGAGACGGTTGGGATCTGTTCGCCGCGGTAGAAGACCTTCACCGAGCCGGCGAGCTGGTAGGTGCGCAACCGGCGCAGGCTGTGCCGCGCCAGGTAGCGGTGGGTGAGGTCGGCGAAGTCCACGACCGAGAGCACGGAGGCGCGCTTGCCGGTGCGCATGCCGCGGCCGATGCGCTGGATGGTCTGGATCTCGCTCTTGCCCCCGCCCGCGAGGAGCAGCGCGTCGATCCCGGGCAGATCGATGGCCTCGTCCAGGATCTCGGAGGCGCAAAGGCAGCGCAGCGCCCCGGCGCGGAAGCGGTCGAGCGCGTCCTTGCGTGCGCCGGCGCCAAGCCCGAGACCCCAGATGAACTCCGCGGCGATGCCAGCCTCGCCAAGCAGTCCGCACAGGTTCCGGCCATGGTCGATCTCGCGCACCAGGATGAGGACCTGGAGGCCCTGGTCGAGGAAGCGCCGGGCGTGCGCGACGACGACCTGGTTCCGCGGGACGCACTCCACGATGCCGGCGCGGTACGCGGCGGGGTAGCTGGCTCCGCGGGGCACGAGGGGCGCCTCGATCGGCACGAACTCCACGACTGGCTGCACGAGCACGCCGGTGCGGATGAGCTCCCGGGCCGAGACCTCGTAGATGACGGGACCGATCGCGCCGAGCGTCTTGAGATCGGCGTTGTCGGACCGGCCCGTGGGCGTGGCCGACAGACCAACGCGGTACGGCGCGGGGCAGGCCATCAGCACCTGGAACGCCCGGTTGGACGCGCCGTGGTGGACCTCGTCGGCGATGAGGACCTGGCGCGAGCGCAGGAACGCACGGGCCCTCGGGGTCTGGAGCTGGGCCCCGAGCGTCGCGATCGAGCCGACCACGATCTGCTGCTCCTCCCACTCGCCGTCCCCGATGCAGCCGATCGGGGCGCCAAGGTGGCGCACGAGCACGTCACGCGTCTGGTGGAGCAGGTCCTTCGAGTCGGTGAGGACGAGCGCGGGCAGCCCGAGCTGGGACATGAGCCCCGCCGCGAGGACGGTCTTGCCGCCACCGGTCGCGATCTTGAGGATGCCGCGGCGCTCGAGGATCGCGCGCCCGATGCCCTCGCGCTGGTAGTCGCGGAGATCTCCGGGGAGGTCTCGCAGCGCCGGCGCGGCGTGGCGTGGGGCCGGATACTCCGTGCGATCCCGGATCTCCACCGGGGTGCCCGCCTCGATGAGGGCCCGGTGCACGATCGGCACAAGCCCCGCGGGGAACAGGTTGTCCGTGGGCAGGAACAGATGACAGCGGCCGTCCCACCTGCGTGACCCGTCGCTGCGCTGGGTCTGGTAGCTCTTCGTGAAGCAGGCGCCCTTGACCGGATACGAGGTCACGCGCCGCACGACCTCCTCGGGGAAGTCGCCCTGGAGCTGCGCGAACTGGTTCCTGATGACGAGGGTCGCCATGCGCATCAGCCCAGGGACCAGGACGCCTCCCGCCGCCGCCGGGCCAGGAGGTCGTCGAGGGAATCCGCATCCGTCGATGGTGAGCCGGTGGTCTTGGCCAGCTGCTCCAGCTCGGCGAGCCCGCGGGTGACCTCGGCGGGTGGTCTGGGCGCCGGCCTCGGGTTCGGGCGTCGCTCGTAGCCGCGCGCGACGAGCTCGTCGACCTTCTCGCGCGCTCGCTGCCGCGCGCGTTCCGCGTCACGGTAAGTGAAGGTGCGCGCGTCCGAGCTCTTCGGGTTCTCCCAGCGGTAGAGGACCTCGAAGAGGCCATCGTCACGCTCGGTCACGGCGACCTGGTACTGGGCCCGCGGACCCTTGGAGAGGTACTGATCGACGAGCGTCTTCACGCGAGCACCTCGTCGGGCACCAGGAACGGCTCGCCCGCGGCGAGGTAGTGCTCGAGGTACGCGCCGCGCAGGCGCGCGACCCTGGGGTTGCCGAACGCGCGATCGAACGCGACGCCCCACGTCGCACCGCCAGGCTCCTCCCAGTGCAGCAGCACCTGCTCGAGACGCGCGTGCCGCTCGAACAGCCGGCCGAGCCGCCGCGCCAGCGTCTCCATGCAGCGCGTGTTCTGGCCAAGGTGGCAGCCACCGTCCCGGAGGCACGCGAACGGGCGCAGCCTGGGGTGCGGACGGATGAGCGGCGGGCACTCCGGGAAGAGCGCCTCGAGCGGCAGGAGCAGCGTCCGCCCGGAGAGCAACCTGCCCATTCTCGGCAGCACGCGCGGCACGGCCGACATCGCCTATGCCTGCGGCGGCGTGGGAGTGGACGAAGGCGGTGGCGCGCTCGCGGGCGGCGCGGCCTCGGCGGGGCTGCCACCCGACGGTCCGGCGAGGCCGTAGCGCTTCGCGAGCTCGTGACCGAGGATCGAGAGCAGACCGGAGGCGCCGACCACGACGGCCTGGCCGGGGTTCGCGCCGCCGTGGACCGCCGCGATGACGCCGGCCAGCGCACCGAACGACGCGACGATCATCGTCCGTGCCAGCCTCGGCAGGCGCTGCCACCAGTTCGGGCCGTCACCATCGTCGCCCCAGCGCTTGATGACCGAGACGACGACCGCGATGCCGAGGGCCAGAAGGCCGCTCAGGCCCACGATCTTGTAACTCGTGAGCGCGGTCGTGAACTGGTCCCAGGCAGACAGCACGTCGGAAGGGTTGGCTGGGTCGGCCCGCACGGCCAGGATGAGCAGGATCGACATGGTGGACCTCCCGGGGATGTCGGTTCCCCGGGGTCCCTCGCGCAGCGAGCGCTCGGGCCAATTGCCCGACGCCTACCTTGCGCGTCGCGCAGATAGAAGAGACAGCTCAAGCGGCAGGGCAAATCGGCGCCCGCTCAGCAGAAGGGTCAGGGGCAGCGGTTACTCTCAGGGGGACGTGGACCCGCAGGAGATCACGCCAGAGTTTGCGGAATCCCTTGCCGGCGGGCTCTGGGGCATTGCCTCGCGGCTGGACGATGCCGAGGGCATCGTGCGTGGCATTGCGGGTGGGCTCGAACAGGCGTTTGGGCTCGACTTCACGACGCTGCGGCTCATCTACTTCACGCCAACGTTCGAGGCCGACGTGCCCCGTTGGCAGAGCGCCCTGGGCCAGGCAACGGGTTTCTCCGACGGGCCGAACGGCACGGCAGTCGGCAAGACGTTCGGCTGGTGCACCGACGGGCGCTTCCACGCTGCGATTCTGATCCGGGAAGGCTTCCTCGCGGCTGCTGGAGGCATGAACAAGGTCGCTCTTGGGCTGATCGCACACGAGCTTGGGCATGTGCACGACTACGCCAACAGGTTCCGGTTGAAGGGGCTCCCATCGAGGCTTGACGAAGAAGCGTTCGCCCAGGGACGGATCGCGAGAGCTGACCTGCTACTCGACTGGTCCTGGTCAGAGTACTTCGCCGACAGGTGCGGCGGAGTCATGTACGACGATCCCTTCGTGCTGGAGACGGCGCGCTCCTGCGTGCCGCTCCTGCTCGAAGGGCGAAGATCCGTGGGTGCTGCATTCTTCCGGATGTTGTCTGGTTCAGGCCTCTGGGCTGCTCTCTCAGGGACACACGTCACCGCTGCCGGAGTGTGGTTGCTGCACGCAGCGCGTGTCGCAGCGTGCGCGGTCACCAGGCCTCAGGTCTGGCCGACTCTCGTCGAGATCATCCCGGACAAGGATCTGCGCGTATTCATCGGCCGCATGTCCGCGGTCTTCGAGCCGATGTTCGGTGCGGGAGATGATGCTCGTGCCCAGCTTGAATCGCCTGCCTGCCGCGAACTCGTGCAGGCCGCGGCACGTCTCACCGCCGGGCAGTAGCCCCGGTAGGCGAACGGTGTCACCGCCCTTGTCGGTCGCGCACGTAGAGGTGCGGCGCGCGCAGGGGAGACAGGTGGAGCTCAAGCGGAAGGGGCAGCTCGGCGCCGCAGTTACGGCAGACGCCGCGTACCGTGCCCGCCGGGTCCTGGATCAGCACCTTGGTGCGCACCTTGACGAGCCCGGCGCGGCTCCTCAGGATCTCGTTGCCGCAGCCCGGGCAGTAGAGGCTGAGGTCCTGCGCGCCGTTCAGAACGGACACTGGACCATCGCGCGATCGTAGGGCGGTGGCAGGCAGGATCGCGTGCCGTCGGACTGCAGGTACGGGGCGAAGGTGCAGTGCCGGCTCTCCGAGGAGCAGCTGCTCAGGCACCGGGTCTGCGCCGGCGCGGTCGCGCTCGGCGCCACGAAGCAGCAGAGCTTCCCCTGGGACGAGCAGAGCGGGGCGTCCGAGCAACATGAGCTCGTGATGGGCGGCAGGTCGGTGCCGGCGTCGGGCGCGGCGCACTCGGCCACGCTGGACAGGCACGTGCAGCGCTTGCCCGCGAAGCAGGGGTAGCCGGTGCAGCAGCGCCCATCGCAGAGCGTGCCCGCGCAGACGGGCGCCGCATCCGGAGCCGGCGCGGCCGCATCCGGCCCGGGCATGGCCGGGGGCCGGTTCGTGCAGTCGAGGTTGCCGCACGCCGTGTACGCCTCGTAGCCGACCTGGCCGGGTGTCATGCGCGCGGTGCAGCGCGCCAGGAAGGCGTCCGTGCACTCCGATCGCGCCAGGCACCGGTCAACGCCGCAGTCCTCGGAGAGTCCCTGGCATTCCTGCCAGCCCTGCGGGTCGGTCTTGATGCAGACGTCGATCTTGCAGAGCGCGCGCAGGAGCTGGCACTGCTGCGTCGCGGTGCACGAGCAGCTCTCTGCCTGGGTCGCGACGAGCGCCGACACACCGAGGATCGAGACGACCGCGAGGTGTGGAACGAACGGCTTCACGGGGCACCTCCGGCCATGAACGCATCCCACGCCGCAGGGTCGGCCCACTCCCTGCGGGGCTTGCCGCGGAGCCGCTCGCGCAGCACCGCCTCGACGAGACGGGCGTCGGCGCCATCGACGTGGACGGGCCCGTGGTAGCCGTGCAGACCGTTGACGTACGGGCAGAGCGCCGGAAAGCTGCCCTCTTCGATCGCGAGCGCGAGGTCCTGGCACCACGGGGCCTTCTCGTGGCGCTCGCTGTAGACGGCGCAGCGGGTCCCGCCCGACGGATCCGGGCGCAGGTACTTGCAGGACAGCCCCTTGACCAGGAACCAGGTGCCGTTGAGCTGCACCTTGGCGTGACAGCACCCGCCGCACTGATGACACGCCTTCTCGAGATCGCCGCGGTGACGATCGCGGACGATCCGGAGGTGCTTCTGGATCACGGGGAGCTCGATCCGCTTGCGGTTCATGGCTGCGCCTTCCTCTGGCCGCGCTGGTGCTTGACGATGCGAGTGAGCCGCTCCTCGCCGCGGATGGCGGAAAGGGCGCTGTGCAGGCGCGGGGACCGAGGCGCCGTGTGCGGAAGGCCGCGCGAGAGATCCTGGTCGCGGCGCCGCTCGTCGAGCGCGCGCAGGTGTCTCTCGTGGTACGGCCGGTAGGCGGGGTGCGCCTTGATGCGCTCGATGAGCGGGCGATAGCGCTGCAGCGTCTCGATCGGCAGGCCGCTCTGCTGCGAGGCGTCGCGCAGCGAGACGCCCGCGGGGAAATCTCCCGTGGGGTGCATCGCGGAGATGGCGCGGCGCGCGAGCTCGTCATCAGGCAGGGCGGCCGCGAGGACCCGGTCGAACTCGGCCTTCGAGCCGCCGGCCTGGTAGGCGGCAGCGCGCTCGGTCTGCCGCGACGGGCGCGGCCGGCGGCGCGATCGGGCCCTCGCGCGAGCCCCGGTGGCGTCCTCGCCGTAGCTGCCGCCCTCGTCGCCCGCCCCGTCGCCCGTCTCGTTGTCGGCGGCGTCCTCCGCGTTGTCAGCGTCCGCGTCCTCCTCGGGCGGAGCCTCCTCCGTGTCCTCGGGCGCGTACGGTCCGATGGGCTTCTCGCCCTCGGGGTACACCTCGGCGCCGTAGGCGACGCCGCGCGCGCGCCTCGTCGAACGCCTGGCCGACCGCGGTCTGGCGCGCGAACCGCGCGAAGTCCCCCCGCTTGGGGTCGTAGCGATGGATCGCGTTCGCGATGCCGGCGTCGATGGCGTTGTCGATCGCGGCGTCTCCCCGCAGCACGGGGTGCTGCCTCGCCACCTCGGCCTTGATCGAGTCGATGAGCGCCGGGTGCTGGGCTCGCCAGTGCAGGACCAGCTGGTCGATCTCGCGCTCGCCGATCGGCTTCTTCGCGCCCACCCAGTGCTGCTTGCGCCGCTCCGTCGGAGGCAGGGCCACGTTCTCGTGACCGAGGTCGCCCGACATCACGAGCTGGTCGACGTTGCCGTTGTGCTGACGCAGGAGCTCGTCCACGCTGCCGGACGGCGCGCGATCGGCCTCGCGCGCGAAGAACTTCCGGCGCGCCTGCTCGAGGTAGGTCAGGAACGCGCGGCCCGCGTCCTTCTCGCTGCCCTCGAACTTCCGGTGGGGCGTCAGGCCCAGCGCCCGGAACGCCTGCTCGCCGCCGTACACCACCGGGTGCAGCTTGATCTCGTGGCGCGCCTCGAGCGGCCGCCCGGCGATCGGATGCCCATCCGCGTCCACCGGGGGAAACAGCATCTTCGAGTGCGTGGCGAAGACCTCGCCCGAGGGCGTGGTCTCCACGCTGACCTCGGGCGGGTGCTGCTGCAGGTACTCGAACTGGGCGGCCGCGAGATCGACGCCGCTGCCGCGGGGGTGGTCCTTGCGATCGGCCGCGCTGATGCGGCCGGTGAACGTGTACTTGCGGTCCCGGTGCAGGCGGTAACGTGTGGGCTTGCCCTGCGCGTCGCGAGCGGTGACCTCGCCGATGCCGTACGGCTCGCCGGCCTGGCCGCGGACCAGCAGCTTGCCGACCGCGTACTGGTACGCCTGCGGCGGCGTGTGCCCGAGCGCATCGCTGTCCGGGTGCTTCTCGATGATGTGGACGTCGTCGCCGAGGTGCTGCAGCGGGTGGCGGTAGCGCGTGATCTTCTCGCCGAGCGTGGTCCGATCCGGGATCGCTCCGCCGATCGCGATGACGTGGTGCTGGGCGAGCCCCGGGATGCGCGCGAGGTGGGTCGTGCCCGCGATGTCGCGCTTGGCCGCGTAGAACGGGTCGTGGAGCATCTCCGGCGGAGGGGGCTTGACGCAGTAGGTGGTGTGCCGGCCGAGCGAGTCGACCATCGGCAGCGAGACCAGGTGCGGCGGGCACTGCCGCTGGCGCGACTTCCAGATGCGACCCGTCGGAGAGAACGCCTTGCGGATGTCGATCTCGGGTGCCGTGATCGGATCGAGGAACATCAAGGGCACACCTCCTCCGTCTCGCCAGGGCGAGGGGTCGCCTCCGGCGCGCCAGCAGTCCTGGGTGGGGCCGGCTCGGGTGGAATGTCGACCCGCTCGGGGCCGCGCTCCTTCTTCGATTCTACTCGGCCGTTTTCTGCCCCCCTGTCGCCAGATGTGAAATGGCTCGCACGTGGCCTGTACCAGCCCCGTGCCGGGAGACGCGGTGCCTGCAAGGGCCCGCCTGCTCGGTGATCGTGGAAGGAACGCCGCCTCATGAAGACCACGCTACGGATCGCGAGTCGGGTGATAAACGGCAGCCGGAGCACGGGGCGAACCGCCGCAGCGAGTCGCCGCCAGCCGCCGCTGGCCGCCGCCGCACGCCGCCGCGGCGCTACGCACCGGGGCACGGGGATCGCGCGTGCACGCGCGCACGCGCGCGCTCCGGATCCGGATCTGATCTCTGTAGGTCTTACGTAGGACCTGCGTAGAACCGGATCTCCTCCGGGAGGTCACTCCTGGTCCGGTCTGTTCGCGTAGCGAACAGGCCGAGCGGAAGCCCGTCACCTGGATCGAGGTCCAGTTCTTCGCGCGCGCGTGGCGGGGCTGTACGCGGGCACCTGGCTCGCTCCGCTCGCCCCGGTGCCCGCGGCGCGCTGCGCGCGCGCCGGAAGAAGACCGTCGGAGGGTCTGGGCCGAGCCGTCACATCTGGCGACAGACCCGGTTTCGTAGAATGAGGGTATCCAGCCAGGGGAGCCCTGGAACGAGGCCAGCGCTTTCGGCCCGCCTTCAGCTCCCCGCTCTCCTCGGGCGCGCGCCCACGGCGCCGCCCGCCCTCACGATCGATCGGGGGCTCCGGTCCCCGAAGGAGCTCGCATGGCCTCGTACCAGAGGGGAGCGATCTACACGGGCGCGCGCTGCATCTTCAGCCTCAAGGGGCAGAAGGTCGGGTTCGCCACCCAGGTCAACGTCGAGGAGCAGATCCAGCACGAGCCGGTCACCGTGCTCGATAACGTCTTCGCCGAGGAGTACGCGCCCGTCGGCGTCCAGGTGACGTTCTCGGCCCAGTTCTTCCGGCTCGTGGGCGCGTCACTCCGCAAGTTCGGGTTCTGGCCAGCCGCGGACCACGTGAGCATCGTGACGATGGGGGAGCTCGACGCGACCCTGCGCGATCACGTCACCCAGGAGACGCTCGCCAACATCCAGCGCTGCCGGTGCATCTCGCGAACGCTCGAGGTCAACGCGCGCGGCATCGCCGGCACGAACACCCAGTGGAACGCGATCAAGCTCCTCGACGAGACCGGCACGTGAGCAAGAAGAAATGCCAAGCGCAGCTTGATCTCGCTCCGGAACCCGTGGATGTCGCGCAGGTTTCCGGGAGCCCAGAGCACAGAAATGTCGACGGAGGTGCTTCGTGACCGAGCCCGTTCGTGAAAAGCGCTTCTCGCTGTCGCACGTCGACGGAAGCGGCAGGACCTGGGACGGCGTGTTCCTCTACCGGCGGCCGAGCCTGCGGGACCTCCTGCGCATCGAGGCCGAGAAGGCGCGCCTGACGGAGGGCCAGACAGTCGACCGCGAGTTCCTGGTGCTGGCCAGCATGATGGCGCGCCTCAAGGTCGTGCTGCCCGACGTGCCCGCCTGGCTGCGCTGGGACGAGATCGAGGACCTCGGCCTCCTGACCCGCCTCACCGAGGAGGTGGACCGCATCGAGGGCGACTGGTTTCGCGGGGACGACGCCGGTCGAGGCAGCGCGGGCGTTGGCGCTCCGGCGTCGGCGAGAGCGGAGCGTGTCCCACCTGCTGCGCCGGTGGTGGGTCGAGAAGTACCGGCTGCCGCCGACCAGCGCTGAGTACCTGGCCTACACCGCCGAGGACCTGCTCGTGGAGTTCTTCGAGGACCACTTCGCCGCGCACCCGGAGCAAGAGCTCCGGCGGAAGGTGCATGAGCGCTCCGGCCAGCCGTACTACGTGACCGGCGACCCGCTCATCGACAAGTGGGAGCGCGAGATCGCGGAGGGGAACGAGCCCGACCTCGACGAGGCGCTCACGGACGCGCAGCGCGCGGAGGAGGCCGCCCAGCGGGAGCTCGCGGCCTTCGATGGGCTGGAGGAGCGCTTCGGCGATGTGGAAGCCCGGTAGGCCACCCGGCCCGGCCGATGTGCTCGGCGCCCTGCGCGCCGAGCACGGGGAGGTCGTCGCGCAGATGAAGCGCGCGGTCGAGGAGCTCGGTTCGCTCTCCACGAGCGACGCCGGAAGCGGCGCGGCCGGGGGCCTGACCCGGCGCATCCGCGAGGCGGAGCGCGCGCTGCGCGATCTCGGTCGCCAGTCGCGGGCGCTCGATCTGGCGGCGCGCGAGCTCGGCAAGGTGCACGGCGCCGGTCAGGCCCTCCTGCAGATGGACGCCCGCTTCCGGCAGGCGGCGCGGCGCCCGGGAGGGCTACTCGGTCTGCTGGGTCGGTTCGGCGGCGGCGCTGCCGGAGCGACGGCGACCGGGACCAGTGCCTTCGCCGGCGGCATGGCAGGCGGCTCGCTCGGCCTCGGCGGCCTCGCCGCGCTCGGCATCGGCCTCGGCATGACCGCCGCGGTCATCGGCGCGATGGGCTCGGTCGTCGGCTCGGGCCTCGGAGCCGCCAGGCAGATGAGCCCGCTCCGCCAGCGGCTGCGGTCGCTCGGCGGCGCGGGAGCGCTCTCGGGCCTCGGAGCCTCGACCGCGCTCGGGTACAGCTCGCTCGAGGTCGCGCAGCTGCGGCAAGGCGTGCTCGGCGCGGTCGGCGCGGGCGAGGTCGCAGGCACCGGACACCGCCGGCTCGCGGCGCTCGAGGGGACGGTGCAGGCGGCCGAGCGCGGGCTCGGCGTCGAACAGAGCACGACCCTGGGCCTCTTCGGCGCGATGCGCCGCGCCGGCGAGACGTTCGAGAAGGGCGACGAGGGCCGGGATGCGCTCCGAAAGCTCATCGCCGACGCGTTCGTCTCGGGCGTGGAGCGCACGCGGCTCGGCGAGTACCTCTCGGGCGTAGAGGGGCTCCTGCGCGCCGAGCAGGCGCACACGGCGGGTGGCGTCGTGGCGCAGAGCCTGTCGCGCATGCTGGGCCTCCTGGGCGGGAGCGCCCAGCCTGGGCTCCAGGGGGCCTACGGCGCCCAGACGCTCGCGCAGCTCTCGGCCGGGATCCGCTCGCCCGGTGGCGGCGATGCCGGTCGCTCGATCACCCTGCTCGCGCTGCAACGTGGCACCTACACGCGCTCGCTCGCGGGCATGGAGGAGGGCGCCACGCCGGAGAACCTCGCGCGCCTCTACCAGCACATGCAGCGCACCTATGGCCTCTCCGGCGAGGTCGGCGCGCGCGTGCCGGAAGAGGCGCTCCTGCGCCTTCAGCAGATGACCGGGGTGGGCCTCTCGAAGCTCGCGGGCAAAGACTTCAAGGACACCGGAACCGTCGGCGAGGGCTCGGTGCTCGCGATGATGCACCGGATCGCCTCGGGCCAGGCCACGGGCCCCGAGCGCGCCGGGCTCGAGGCCAAGATCGAGGCCGAGCTCGCTGACCCCACGCGCAACATCGAGCAGCACACCAAGAAGCAAGCCGAGATCACGGAGCGCCTGCTCGAGGTCGGCGAGAAGTGGCTCGAGAGCGAGGACTCCATCTCGAGCCTCATCGCCGAGAAGGTCTACCCGGTCCTGGCCGACATGGGCGCGGGCGTGATGGGCCTCGTCAAGGAGCTGGTCGGCGATCGCGCGCAGAAGGAGGAGCTGTCGCGCTCGGTCGAGCGCCTCGCCGGCCGCGCGGCCGAGGCGTCCGCGGACCTGCAGGCCGCGAGGACGACCTACGAGCGGTCCGGCAAGACGGAGCGGGACCGCGCGGCGCTGGCCTCGGCGGTCGAGACTCACAACCGCCGTACGAAACACCTGCGCGCGCGGCTCGACGATCTCGGCCCCGAGGCGGCCCAGCAGGCGCTGCAGGTGGACACCGGCGCGCTCGGCAAGCTCCGCGAGCTCTGGCGCGAGCCCGGCACGTTCGTGACCAACGCCGGCGTGGGCGCCGCCAACACGCTCATCGGCAGCGGTGGGTTCCTCATCAACGCACCCTCCAAGCTGTGGAACTGGGATCTCGCGGACGAATCGATCCTGCGCACCCAGTTCATCGCGCCGCGCCCCTACGCGGACGAGGTCGTGCCGAACCCGGGCGCCGGGAGGATGCGCTTCGAACCGGTGTCGCTCGACGAGGCCATCGCAGGTCGGATCGGCAGCGCCCGCACCACCGCTGGACCGGGCCTGCCGGCTGCCTTCCCCGAGGAGCTGGCGGCGTTCGCGGCGCGCAAGCGCGACGTGCCTGCCGAGGAACAGGCGCGACGTCAGGCGATGACGCACGCGCGTGACGAGCGTGGCTCGAGCGCGCGCGGCGAGGCGCGCCGGATGAGCTTCGCGCACCAGATCGACCTGCGCGTGTTCGTCAACGACACGGCGGTGCAGGCGTCAGCGGTCACGGCGCCGACCACCTCGGTCCTGCAGGGAGGCCCGTGATGCGCTCGCGCTGCAAGGTGCTCCTGTGCTCCCACGACGCCACGGTGAACCGCGGCGCGGCCCTCGACCTCTCGCCGTGGGTCATCCAGTGCTCCGTCGGAAAGCACCTCCGGAGCGACGGGCAGTGGAGCCTGCTGCTCGTGCCCGCGCTCGCGCCGGCCGCGAGCGCGCAGATCCCCGACGAGGGCTCGCCGCCGGGTGCGGCCGTCACGACCGCTGGGAGCTGGCTCGACGTGATCCGCCCCGACGATGTGGTGTCCATCTACCTCGACGACGGCCGGTCGGGCGACGTGCGCGTGATGTGGGGCTACGTCGACTCGATCGAGCGCACGAGCGAGGTGGTCGCGCAGACCGGCGTCGTGCGCACGCGCTACGCCGTCTTCGGCTCGGACCTGACCAAGGCGCTGCGCCTGACGCAGCTCTACTTCAACCCCTGGGCCTCCGAGGTGCTGTCGCACCAGCTCGGCGCGCAGGCGGCCGGCACGGCGGCGCTCGCGGACAACCTCGCCGGCGCCGAGATGCTGCGGCAGGGGCTCAAGTGGTTCGGAACGCCGGCCGACATCATCGAGTCGCACCTGCTCGTCGTGCTCGGGTACCAGGCGCAGTGGCGTCTGCCGGCGTCCTACCCGCCGATCCCGCCGGCGAGGAACGGCAACGTGTTCACCGGCGGGCGCGACGCGCGGGCCGACGTCGATCACCTGCGCCTCGTGCTCGACCGGCGCGTCGGCGCACCGGGCGGGCGGGCCGACGCGGAGCTCTCGGACCGGGCGCTCGTCGATGAGGTCGGCCCCGGCACGCCGGGGTCCTTCGGCTTCGTGCACCCGCTGCAGAACGGCGCTCCCCTGGTGACGTCGCGGAGCGCGCACTTCCTCGCCGAGCGCGCAGGGCGCGGGCCGCATCTGGGTGTGGACCTCGTCGCGGCGAAGGGCACGCCCGTGCATCCCATCGGTCCCGGCGTGATCACGCACCTCGAGTTCCGCCGCAGCTCGGGCGCCCAGGGCGCCGCCGGGAACTTCATCGTGGTCCGGCACGAACTCGGAGGCACCGTCTTCCACTCTCGCTACATGCACCTGCAGGACTGGTACGTGGACGGCCACGACCTCGATGCGCCAGGTGGACCGGATCTGGCGCTCCTCAACATGCACCCGGCGGGACGGCCGGATGACGGCGACTTCAGCGCCGGCCGGCCGTGGCGCGTAGGCGACCGGGTCACGCCGGCGGACATCCTCGCGTTCTCGGGGGACACGGGGAACGCCGCCGGGCACCCGCACCTGCATCTCGAGCTCACGTTCGGCAAGGCCATGCCGGACGGCCGGATGCGCGAGACCTTCCTCGACCCCCAGAGGTACATCCCGGGGATCGCCGGCGGCCCGGGCGCCGCAGCAGCGGCGACCGCCACGGAGACCTCGGCCGCGCTCCTCGATGGCGTGCTCCGCCACCGGCGCGGCAAGGCCGCCTTCCGCACGCTCCTCGATCTCCTCGATCGCAGCTACATCGAGCGCGAGCACATCGACGGGTTCATGGCCTCCGAGCAGATGCTGTCCGAGTCGGGAAACCTGCTCGCGCTGCTCGAGTCGCGCTCGAACGACTGCATGAACGAGCTCTTCTTCGACCTGCGTCTGCTCGGACGCGCTCCCGGACAGCCCCCGTCGATGGTGTCCGACGAGCTCGGCGGCAACGTGGACGCAAAGGGCGTGGTGACCGCGCCCGCGTACGTGCCAGCGGTGGTGCTGCGCGAGTACCCGTTCACGACCATCTCGCGGGAGACCTACCCAGGCTCGGCGGCAGTGACGTCGCAGGGGCCCGTGGCCTCCGCGCCGTCTGGCGGCACGCTCAGCGGCCCGCAAACAGTCTCCGCCGGCCTCTCCGGCCCGGTGTACGGCCTGCCCGCCGACCCTGGCGTGTTCTTCTCGAGCCGCGAGCACCCGGTCGCCGTGCAGCCCTGCCGGCCGGTCTCGACCGCGACGCCGAGCGATGCCAGGCAGCCCGCGACCGACGCGCCCACCGCGCGCGCCGGGGCCCCTTCTCCGCGCTACATCGACACGGCGCTCCTGACGGTCGACCGCATCCTGCGCATGCAGGTGGGGCGGAGCGACCACGACTACGTCAACGTCATCGACCTGCGCTCGAGCGATCTGCAGGCCGACCTCCGGTTCATCAACCGCGGCGTCGTGCCGCTCCTCTCCTACGACAGCTTCTCGCGTCACGGCATGCGCGTCCGAGAGATCGCCTCGACCTTCACCCAGATGGGCACGGGCGCGAGCGACGGCGAGCTGCGCAAGACGCTGGCGCGCTGGGCCATCCTGAACGACCACTGGCACCAGCACGGCAACCAGTACCTGGCCGGCACCATCGATTGCCTGCCGCTCCTCGACTGCCGCATCGGCTATCGCGTCGACATCCCGGAGCTCGACGAGTGCTACTACGTCGAGGGCGTCCGGCACGACTGGTCGCTCGCCGCCGACGGGCGCACGTCGCTGCGCACCCAGCTCACCGTCACCCGGGGCCAGCCGATGATCCGGCGGCCGAACGAGACCATCCGGCACATCTCGATCCCCGGCTCGCGTCCCGGCGACACGGGCTCGGTCGACTCGGATGGCATGAACGCCCAGGTGGGGAGCGCCGTGGTGCCCGGGACGGGGCGCACGGTCTTCCAGGTCGCGAGCGCCGTGTCCGCGCAGAAGGCTGCGCCCGCCGTGACCGTCAACCCCAGGGACATCTTCCTGCGCCGCGCGCTCGGCACCCGGTACTTCCCCGTCCTCGACCTGGCGATCGCGAAGAGCCTCCGGATGCCGGTGCGACCATGACCCGCGCGTACTGGAAGACCTCGTCGGGGCATCCCGTCCAGAGCGCGGCCGTGGTCCGGCGGCATCCCTCGGACTTCCTCCTCGGCGCGCACCTCGGGATCGTGCTCGAGGTCTACGACGCCACTGGCCAGGGCCTTCTTGGTGCCGGCGCATCTCCACTGCCGCGCGAGGTCGACGGATACACGGCCCAGGTCCTCATCGTGGATGACGGCCGGCGCGCGCCGTACCAGGTGCTCGATGGCGTCGTCGTCTGCGCGGGCGCGCCGATCGGCGCCGGGAGCGCCACGCGCATCCGGCCCCGGCCCACGAGCCAGCGCGTGCTCACCGCGGCCGCGCGCGACGCCCTCCAGAAGAGCGGTCGGCTCCCCGAGGACCTGCCGATCGACGCACTCGACGGGGACTGGTGCGTCGTGAGCTACCTCGGCGGCAACGAGCAGCGGCCGTTCGTGAGCGCGTTCTGGCCGGCGCCGCTCCGCCAGCCCCCTGCTCCAGCGGGCGGCGAGATCGGGACCGCCTTCGAGGCGCGTCACGCGGGCCTTGCGCTGCGGATCGACGCGCGGGGATCGCTCGCGCTCTCGACCGAGGCGTCCGGCACCGACACCGTTACGACAGCGATCGAGGACGACGCCGATGCCGCGGGTCCCGCGGCGCCGAGCCTCGGCGGCGACGTCGAGCTGGCGCTCAAGCCGGGCCGTCGGATCCGCATCACGAGCGGCGGCGCGCCGGTCCTCACCGTGCGGCACGACGGAGCAGGGCCCGTACTCGAGCTCGGCGAGCGTGGCGACCGGCCCTGGCAGGAGGCCGTCCTCGGCGGCGCGCTGGTCGAGCTCTGGAACCAGTTCCGGGCCGACCTCATCGCCAAGCTGCAGGCCCTGGAGGCCCAGTTCGAGCGCTTCTACACGCAGGAGTATTCGCTCCACCAGCATGGCCTCGGCCCGAACGGCACGACCCCACCGGTCCAGCCGCCACCGGACCCGACCACGGCCGTGTTCCAGCCCGCGCAGGCGGCCGCTCCCGCTGCGCCCGCGCCCGGAACGGCGCCGGCCGATCCGCCGCGCACGCCCCCCGACCGCAAGACCGACGACGCGACGTTCGCGCGCATGAAGACCTACCGGCTCTTGTCGCCCGCGCTGCGACTCCCCGATCCGCAGGCGCGCCCGGCCTCACAGCCCGACGAGGAGGCGTGATGGACTCCGGCGGTCGCCAGACGCCGCGCCTCTCGCCCGCGCAGATCAGGAAGCGCGCGAGCCAGGTCGACATCGTCCTCAACGAGGGCCACCAGGACGACCTCCTCGGCACGCCCTACAACGAGAACGCCCTCTACGGCGGGGCCGGGACCGATCGCCACCCGCTCTATCACCTGGTCGTGATGACGACGGGCGGCGGGAGCCTCGACGTGGCGACGGCGCCCGACGGCCAGGACCTCTGCTACTCGTTCCGGCCGAACCCCCAGGAGATCGAGATGGTCGAGCCGGCGGCGGCCGACATCCAGGCCCTCCAGGGCGGCGGCCGCTACATCGAGCACCAGGGCGACGCGATCGGCGACCTCAGCATCGGGGGCACGACCGGCGTCTTCCTGCCGAACCTGCCCGCACCGGGAAGCCCGTTCGAGCGCCACCAGAGCCGGGCGCTGTTCGGCAGCGGTGTCGGCGAGCTCGACGCCGGCATCAAGAGCGCGAGCGGCCCCGGCTCGGAGATCAGCCCCGGTCTCGGCCGCGCCTGGGAATTCCAGGAGAACCAGGACGCCGACTTCCAGTCCGGCGCCAACGACGAGCGGCTCCGGACGGCAGGCACGAGCTACCGCGCGCCCGCCTACGGCACCACCGGCTTCGATCGGATCGTCGAGCTGCGCGCGTTCTTCCGCCTCTACCTGGATCTCAAGAAGGGACGGGTGACGACCCCGGACATCACGCGCCCCGAGGACTGCTTCCTCACCTGGCTCAACTTGAAGGACGGGGAATGGTGGAGCGTCGAGCCCGTGCTCCTGCGGGTGCCGCGGACGCGCGACTTTCGCACGGGGTACCGCTACGAGCTCCAGCTCAAGGTGCTCGGGCGCATGGACCCGTCGCGCCTCCCGTTTGCGACCAGCGTCGAGGCGCGCCTCGAGGGCTTCGACGCGTCCGCGGGTGGCGGAGCGGGCCTGCTCGAGCGGGCCCAGAGCTGGGTGGCCAAGGCGTCGGCCGCGCTCAACGAGCTCAACAAGGCCATCCAGCGGGTGCAGGAGGTGTTCAACGAGATCGCGGCGCTGGGCGGCGGCATCACCAACCTGGTCTCGACCGCCTTCGGCGTGGCGCAGAACGCGATCGGCCTCGTCAACGACGTCGCCGATCTCGCGAAGGACGCGATGGACCTCATCGGCGGCGTCGCCCAGGGCGGCATCGCTCTCATCACGGTGCCCGTGCACGACTGGGAGACCCTCACGTCGTTCGCCGACAACTTCGCCCGCTCGCTGGAGCTCCTCGAGAACCAGCTCCCCGGCGCATCGCCGGGTTCCAGCGCGCCGGCGCCGTTCGCGCTCGGCGCCGGCGGGGACCTCGAGGGCTCGCTGCGCGATCTGGCCCGCGCCGGCAAGCGCGCGGTCAACGCGCTGCGCGCCGAGGGCGGCGCCGACTCCACCGACCCGCTGGTGGCGGCGCAGCGTCGCCTCGAGCTCGCACGTGCCGTCGACCCCGTGCTGGCCGCGGCGCCGCCCGCGCGCAGCGTGGCCGAGGCGGTGATCCTCGAGGGCGAGACCATCCGCGACGTCGCCATGCGCCTCCTGGGCGACGAGTCGCGCTGGAAGGAGCTCGTCCTCCTCAACGACCTCCTGCCGCCCTACATCACGCCTGCGGGCGGACCGGGGCTCCTCTCGGGTGGCGATCGCATCCTCATTCCGTCCGCCTCCGCGGCGCCCGCCGCGAGCGTGGCACCGCGCGCCGGGAGTGGCCGCCGCGCCGATCTCGCCGAGCGCCTCTACGGCACCGACCTCAAGCTCGCGGATCCCGCGCGCTCCGCAGGGGCCGTGACGGCGCTCGGCGCCGCGGCCCTGGGCGGCGAGGGCGCACGGACCGCCGAGCGCGTCGCTCACGAGATCGAGATCTCGCGCGAGGTGCGAGGCGGCCAGCCGGTGTTCGACTTCGCGCTGGTCCGCGGCGTCCCGAACCTCGTCCAGGCGCTCTACGTCAAGGCCTCGACCCAGCCCGGCGAGCTGCGTCTGCACCCGAGCTTCGGGTTCGCGCTGCCGGTCGGCACGCGCCTGTCGCCGCTCGCGCTCTTCCTCGCGAAGTTCCAGGCCTACCGCACCCTCGGCGCCGACGACCGCATCGCCTCCGTGGAGGACCTCTCGGTGCGCGCGACCGGCGACGTCCTCCGGGTCCAGGTTCGGGCCCTCGCGGTGGGTACGAGCGCGGTGATCAGCACGGGTACATCCCCCCGTTGATAGGAGGAGGAACATGAACGACGAGCGACAAGAGCTGGACAGGGACATCGAGGAGGAGGCCAGAGAGGAGGAGCTCGAGCTCGCAGAGGAAGAGGAGATGCCGTGGGAGAAGGCCGGCCTCGAGGCGGTCAGGAACGCGGTCGCCTCCGCGAGCTGGAAGCCAGAAGAAGGCCACGTCGTCTTCCCGGGGCTGGAGGAGCACGTGCCCGCGACCAGGTGCAGCTCGGTCGGCGAGATGCTCGATCACCTCGCCGATGAATCGGAGAGCGCCCAGTGCGGCGAGGTGCCGTGGGACGAGGGCGCGCCGGCCTTCTCCCTCGCCAGCGGGTTCGAGCACGCACGGGATGTCCTCCTCGAGCATGGCGCTGAGCTGCACCGCATGGGCTGGAAGCTGCCCGACGACCAGTAGACCCGGACCAGCCCATGACCTTCAGGCGCCGCGTCTTCGCCGAGATCCTCCAGGACATGATCGACCATGTCCAGCTGAACACGCCCCTGTCCGATTTCCGGATCGGGTCGGTGATCCGGACCCTGCTCGAGGCGGCCGCCCTGGAAGATGACGAGGCCTATTTTCAAATGGCGCAGCTCCTGCGCGACTTCTCCTTCACCTCGGCGACCGGCGTCGAGCTCGACCGGCGCCTCGCGGACTTCGATCTCGTGCGCGAGCCAGCGGCCCCGGCACTCGGTGAGGTGATCGTCACGGCGCCGCGTCCGGTGCTCCGGGACACGCCGCTGGCTGCGCCCATCTCGGTCTACGCCGATGCGACGCCCGAGCGCGCGCGCGTCGACTTCGTCACCACCGCGGGCGGCCTCATCCCCGCGGGCCGGACCGCGTCCGCGCCCATCCCGGTCGTGGCCACGGCGCCCGGCTCCTTCACCAATGTGCCGGCCGGCGCGATCCAGTTCCTCCGCTCGCCGATCGCGGGCCTGGAGGGCGCCACCTGCAGTAACACCATCGCCAGCTTCGCCGGCCGCGATAACGAGAGCGACGATGACCTCCGGGCCCGCGCGAGGCGCCACATCCGGGCGCTGCCGCGCGGGACGGTGGCCGCGCTCGAGGGCAAGGTCATCGGGGTCAAGGCCTGGAGCGCGACCGGCGAGCTGCTCGGCCAGGTGTCCTCGGCGCTCCTGCGCGAGGAACGCCCCGGCGAGAGCACGCTCTTCATCCTCGACGCGACCAACCTGTTCGCCCAGCGCACCGAGACGCTCCTCCAGCCCGAGGTGCTCCTCGCGGCCGCCACGGCGGGGCAGCGCCACGTGCGCCTGCACCACGTGCCAGTCGTCCGCGCCACGCTGCGGCTCGAGATCCGGACCCCGGGCGTGCCCGCTGCGCTCGCGCTGGCCGCGAACGACCCGGCGTTCGCGTCCGTCGCGGAGCTCGACGACACCACCGGCGTCCTCACGTTCGGCGCCTTGCCGGCGGACCACGCGTACCGGGATCCGCGGACGGGCGCCATCGCGGCAGGTCTTCGCGCGGGCGCAACGGTCCTGGCGACCTACGCGCACTACACGGGCCTGCTCGCCGAGGTGCAGCGCGTCGTCAACGGTGACGAACAGGACCGGATCCGCTACCCCGGCTGGAAGGCGGCCGGCACGCGCGTGCGCGTCCGCTTCCCGTTCGTGCGGCAGATCGATGTGCGCCTGGCCCTGACGCCGAAGGAGGGCTTTGCGCGCACCGACCTGGCCTCGCCCGTGACCGCCGCGGTGGAGGCCTACATCAACGGCCTCGGGCTCGGCGCCGAGGTCGTGCTGGCGCGCATCGTCGCGCTCGCGATGGACGTGCCGGGCGTGTTCGACGCCACCGCGCTCCTGCCCACCGGCAACGTCGTCATCCTGGAGGACGAGATCGCGCGTGCCCCGCGCGGCAGCGTCATCGTGTCGTGACCCTTCGCGCCCGCGTCCGCAGGTTTCTCCGGAGGCTCCTCATGGCGACCGCCTACCTCATCGAGATCATGACCCGCTGCCGGCCGCGCGAGCCGCGCCTGTGGCTCCCGACCGATCCCATCCCGGACGGCCTCGCGCCGGAGGGCGCCAATCGCGGCATCTTCGAGGCGCTCCATGACCAGAACGGGAGGGTGAGTGGTCCCGGCACGTGGGTCGGGGTGACGGGGCTGTCCGCGATCCACGATCAGGTCTCGCACGATCTGGCGCGCTCGGCGGGCATCGCGGGCATCGTGACGCCGCTCGCGCGTCTATCGAGGAAGGGCGAGGGAGCCTGCTTCGGCGTCACCCTCGTGCCCGGCTTCCCCGGCACGCACCGGCTCGCCGTGGTCTTCACGGGCGGCAAGGCCCCGCCGCTCCGGCTCGAGCGAACGCTCGAGGTCCTCTCCGTTTGCGTGACCGGCATCCCTGCCCACACGTGCAATGGCGAGCTGCGCGCCCGGATCGATCACGTCCCGAGGGCCGTGATGGCGGCCCTGCGGGCCGGCAAGAAGGCGCTCGAGCTCGCGCAGGCCTCGCGCGGCATCTCCCGGCTCGGCGCCTTCGAGCCCACCGGCCCGGCGAGCGGCGCGCTCTCGTTCACCGTCGCGGAGACGCAGGACGATCAGCACGTCCTCGCGATCACCGCGCGCTGCCCGGAGGACGGACGCACGATCACCGCGGCGAGCGCGCGGTTTCTGCACCAGGCCCACCCGCGCGTGGTGCTGAGGGGCCCGGCCGCGGCGCGATCGGTGCCCGCCGAGCCGCCGGCGCTCTACCGCATCGGTCCCTTCGACGGCATGCGCGAAGGCGACGCCGACCTCGTGCACGCGGTCTTCGGTGACCTGCGCACCCTCGGGCATCCCTACAAGGGCAAGCCCTGGTCGTTCCAGCTCCGCGCCCAGCCCTACCGGACCGCGAGCGGTGCGATCAACCGGGCCGTGCCCGGCGTGGAAGCCGGGCAGCTCGAGACCACCGAGGGCGGCGATCTCGGCGTCGTGATCGCCGCGGACGCGTCGCACCCGCGCCAGCTCTACGCCCTGGTCGAGGGCGGCAAGGTGAGCGCGCGGCGCCCCATCCTGCCCACGGGCAACGCGTTCCTGCCCGCGGACGGCACCTTCCCGGAGATGGGCGTGCGCCTCGCCGGAGCCGGGATCGAGAAGACCATCCTCCTGCCCGACCACGCGGTGCTGTTCTTCCTCGACGAGTACGAGCTGACCAGCGCGCGCGATGGCCTCCTGCGCACGCTCGACACGGCCGCCGATCACGCGGGGACGCCGGTCTTGCTGGCCGTGCACGCGCTGGCACCGTGCGGCTGCGTGTCCCGCCTCGAGCTCGAGGCCTCGGCGATGGACCTTCCATCTCTGTCGATCGTGGGCGGCATGCGGATGGAGAAGGCGCATCCATGAACGCCTACCCGTTCCTCTACGACCGGCAGATCGCGCCGCCCCGGCACGGCGGGCCATTCGTACGCGCGGGCGTCATCATCGTGCCGCTCACCGAGCTCGACCGCGACCTCTCGATGGTCGAGCTCCTGCCGACGAGCGACGCGATCGCGCGCGCTGGGCTCTCGAATCGCGGCGATGGCACCGGTGAGCTCCGCCTCGAGCCCTCGAGGGCCGTGCTCGACCGGTACGCGTTCTCGGCAGCGGTCCGCTACTCCGATGGCATCCAGCACGCCCTGGACAAGCTCTCGGGCGAGGTCTTCATCGCAGGGCGGCTCGTGATTCGCTTCACCGAGCACGGCACCGTCCGCGTCGACCTCCCCGTTCCGCTCGCGATCACTGCGGGGCTTACTGCGCCCGAGCGCTACCGGCTCGAACCGCTCGACGGCGCGGCGCCGCTCCAGGTTCGCAAGGTCGGCCACGAGGAGCGTCGGCCAGGCACGCGCTCGGGTCGCATCGAGCCTGTGGACGACCCCACCTACCTCGAGCTCTTCGTCACCCCTGTGGCAGCGGGCAGGTACCGGCTACACCTCCCGCCGCTCGTGACGCGTGCGGGCGGCGTGTTCGGCCCGGCCAGCGGCGAGCTCGCGGCGCGCCTGGTCAAGCGCGGGTTCGCCGAGAAGACGCTCGGTCCGCGCGTGGCGCACGCGCACGAGCTCGCGCCTGGCGTGGTCCTGTCTGCGATCTTCGCCGAGGACGAGCGAGCCGGGGGCCGGGGAGGCGGCCATGTCTGATCGCTTCCAGGGTGCGATCGACCAGGTGCGCGACGAGCTGTTCGTCGATCGCGCGGACGGTCGCTACCTCGACACCATCGGCGAGAACCACGGCGTGTTCCGGCCGCGCGCAGGGGTCGACGACGAGACCTGGCGGCAGGTCCTGCGCCTCGTCATGATGGCGCCCAAGACCACCGAGGAGCGCATCCTGGCTTTCCTCGATGCACTGCTCGGCGACGCGCTGCGCATCGAGTACGCGGGCGATCCCGTCACCGCCCCGCCCGATCTGCACGTCGAGGTCCTGCTCGAGGCGAACCCCTCACCGGCAGGCGAGGTGGTCCCGCCCGCCACGGCCGTGCGCCTCACCGGCAGCGGCATCCCGGCGAAGGCGCCGCGCGCACCGGGCGCGGGCAGCGTCACGGTCACGGCGGCGGGCGTGCAGGTGGGCACGCCAGGCTCGGTGGGACCGACCCCGCCGGGCCCGGAGATCGTCGTGGCCCGTGCCGTGGGAGGCCAGACCGCCGCGCAGCTCGCGTTCTTCCCGATCGTCCCGGGCTCGGTGGAGCTCTGGGTGAACCCGCGCACGCCGGCCGTCCCGGATCCCGTGCGCCTCGATCCCGCGTACTACCAGGTCGATCCCGGTGGGCAGATCACGTTCGACCTCCTGCCCGCGCCGCTCACCTTCTTCGCCGTCGATCCCTCGACGGGCGCGCCGATCGCGCGCCCCGGGCTGCCTTCGGGCGCCGAGGTGCTCGCGACTTACCGCATCGACACCCGCACGCTGGGCGGCCTGGCCGCGGCGCTGCGCCTCGTGCTGCCTCCGACCTACCGCATCACCATCCCGTCCGCCTCGGCCGCCCACGCGTGGGCAGACCTCGAGGCCGCAGATCACCGGATGGAGGCCGTGCTGCTCCCGGGCCCGCCGGCGACCGAGGATCCGGCCCCACGCTTCCTGCGCCGCGCGACGCGAATCGACCTGCGCTCGTTCGGCGTCTTCGACGTCGGCCGGGCGCCGGGGCCGCCGGACCCGCAGCCGACGACGCCGTTCCTCGACCAGACCACTCTCGGTCCGCGCGTCTTCGTGGACCTGCGGCGCCGGCCCGACGTCGCCCGCGTGCGCGCCGACCTCCGCCAGGCGAGCTACCTGCACGACGACCTCGCGCACCCCGCGCCGGCGGCCCCGCAGCTCTGGGCCTTCCACCCCTGGAACCGCTCCGGAGATCCCGCGCAGCTCGCGACCGATCGGGCGTTCCCCGGCCCCTACGTCTACACGTTCGACGCGCGCTTGCAGGTCTGCGGCCGCGAGCGCGTGCCCGGCGATCCCTCGAGCTGGGAGGCCTTCGCCGAGGAGTTCGCGACCGTCCTCGCGCGAGACCAGCGCACCGGGCAGGACGAGCCGGTCGTGGTCCGCCAGGATCCGTTCGCGACGAACCCCTTCTCCGGGGCGGCCCTCGAGACCTCCCCGGGCTCGGGAGAGCTCTACCGCGACATCGCCCGGCCCCTTTCCTACGCGCCCAGGCCCGATCGCACGGACCACCCGCTGGTCCTGTTCGCGGATGAATTCTGGACCGAGCGCCTGAAGACGCTGGTCGACCTCGTCCGCGCCGCCGGCGTGTTCGTCACCTTCGAGCGCGGGCCCGTCCCGACGCCGAGCGCCGCGCCGCCGTGGTTCTGCGAGCCCTGCTACGCGGTGCGGTTCTACACGGAGGCCCCGTGAAGCCCGCCGGCTGCGAGAAGACGCTCGACGCCGAGGTGGCGGATCTGCGCTGGGAGCGCGAGCAGCTGACGAGCGCGATCGCGACCAAGCAGGCCATCCTGAACGACCTCGAGTCGCGCACGACCGCGCTCGCGCGCCTCAAGGAGGCGGCCCTGCGCGAGGCGACCGCGGCCCAGGACCGACTGCAGTCCCTGCAGGCCGAGCTGAATCACCTGCTGGCGACGTTGCCCGCGCTGCGGACGGACCTCGTGGAGATCGTGCGCAAGGCGGTTGAGGCCGCGGTCGACCAGCGCATCGACCGCGCCGTTCGTCTGGGCCTGCGCAAGCAGCTCCTGCCGGCGCTGCGCGCAGCACTCACCAACTCCGTGGAGCAGAAGGCATGAGCAAGCGCCTCCGCGTGCTGGGGAACCAGCGCATCGACCTCGAGGACTTCCTGCACGGGGGCAGCGGCTTCGCCGTGGCCGAGCTCAAGGTGCACGTCCAGCAGATGCTCTCCGAACTCATGGGCGTCATCGAGGGCTTCGACGTCGCGCTCGACGGCATCCCCGGCTCCGACACCAACGTCATCCGCATCTACAACGGCGCCGCGCTCGATCCGACGCTCCAGCTCGTGCACATCGAGGACGCGCCCGGCGGCGTGGTCACGCTCGCGCTCGAGGGCGAGGGGCTTCATCACGTAGGAGTCCTCTTCCGCCTCGTGCCCTCGGACACCGCGGCGCGCTACTTCTGGGACCCCGGCGCGCAGAACACCGACGGCACGAACGGGCGGGAGTTCGTGCAGGACGTGCGGACGCGCCTCTCGGTGACCTGGCAGCCCGTGGACGCGCTCGACGATCCCACCTTCGCGACCTCGGGGGTCGATACACCGCACCTGGTCATCCCCCTGGCCGTCATCCCCGTCATCGCCCCGCAGGGCCGCAGCGTCATCGACGAATCGCGGCTGCGCACCGAGGGCGCGATCGGCAAGGTGCTGTCCCTCGGCACCAGCGATCCCACCCGCACCACGCTGCGCGTCGTGCGCGCCGCCCTGTTCCGACCTGGCTCGGCACTGGGCGTGCCGCTCTCGCAGAACGCGTACAGCGTGGACGCCATCGACCCGGTCCGAAACCAGCTCGTGGTCACGCCCCCGATGCCGCCCGCCGACCAGGCGCGCGCCGTGTCCCTCGGCTTCGTTGCGAACCTCGCCCTGTCGCTGCCGCCCTCGACCTGGGGCTACCGCTTCATCCGCGGCGTCGGCCGCCTCGCCGATCCCAGCGACCCCGCCGACCAGAGCGCCCCCGGCGACGTGCGACCGCGCCTGTTCGAGGGCGATGCCCGGCGCGGCGAGAAGCTGCTCGCTCGCGTGGTCGACATGCCCGATCGCCTGGGCGGCATGAGTGAGCGCCTGACCGGCCGCGAGGAGGACGATCTCGGCACCCTCAAGAACCTGCGCGACGCGCTCGCGTTCGTGCTCGCCGAGGCGAAGTTCGGTCGCCCCGGCACCTGGGCACCGGTCGGCACGGACACGCCGGCGCCGAAGTGGATCGATCCCGTCCCCGTGCCGCTCTGGGACATCGCCCGCCTCTACTTCAACGAGCTCAACGGGACCGGCGTCATCGAGGGCGGCCTGCCCACGCAGATCGACCTCGTCCCCGGCGCCGCGCCCGGTCAGTTCACGGCACGCGTCCACTTCCCCGCCACGACCTACTACTCCGCCGGCGTCCGGCACCGCATGGCCGCGACCGTGGACGCCGAGCCCTTCGCCCTCAATCCGCCCGCCCGCATCCTGTTCGTCTACTTCTGGGCCACGCCGCAGCCGAACACGGACGACCCGTCGATCCCGCTCACCGGTCCCGACTGGCAGACCGCACCGACGCGCCTCCAGCACACGACGACGCCGGAGTTCCATCCCGATCCCGCCGCGCCCACCGCGCGCTCGGTGCTCCTCGGCGCCGCCCGCTTCGACAACGGCGCCGGCGCTGCGGTGCCCGTGGTGACGCTCATCCCGATGGCGCGCGTCCCCCGTCGTATCGCCGACGTACTCGGCCCCGACGCGCAGGGCCATCTGCAGCGAGACCTAGTCTTCCGCACCTGGGCCGCGATCGGCGATCCCGGACGGCGCATCACGGTGGACGATCCCAGCGGCAGGCTGCACATCGACGTCGGCACCGGCTCCCTCGGCGTGCACGCGCCCGGCGCGATCGAGCTCCTGAGCGATCTGCCCGGCGCACCTGCCTCCATCCGCGCGCATCAGGGCAACGCCCAGGGGCCGATCACGGCACGCCTCGACGCCACCGGCCTCGACCTCGCGCGTGGCGCCGGCGCGCGCCTCTGGGATGCCAGCCTCGGTGGTCGAGGCGATCTACTGGGCGCGTTCGAGCCCGGCCAGGATCGCGGCGGCGGCCTGCGCGCCCTCGGCCGGCGCGCCAGCCTGGTCGGCTACTCGGGCGACTCCACGGTCGCGGCCGCGCTCCGCCTCGACGCGCGCGACGGCTTCGACCAGGACGGCTGGTCGGACGGCGTCGTCGCCGTCGACGCCGAGGTGCTCGAGGTGCGCCGTCGTCTGCGCCTGATGGGCCAGGCCGCGATGATCAACGTGGACCGCGACGCGACCGGCAACCCCGTTGGCCCGCAAGGGTTCAACTTCATCAACCCTTACAAAGTGCCGCTCGCGTGGGCGTACCTGCGCTTCGACGCGGGCCTGTGGCGCCTGCTCGCCCAGTCCCACTGCATGCTCTCCGAGGGCGGCACGGGAACGAGGCGCGCCGACCCGGTCTGGCTGGCACCGTTCGCCCAACCGGTCGCCCCGACTCCGGCGCTCGTCGAGGTGGTGGGCCCGTCGTCCAGCTCGGGCGCGACCTACGGCGTCCAGCTCCCGTGGTCCACCTGGTTCCGGCCCACCGCGCCCGAGGGCTACATTGTCACGCTGCAGGTCAACCCGCGCTACGAGGCCTGGCGCAACTACGCCATGCTCGGCGCCCAGCAGCGCCGCCCCTACAGCGAGCTCCGCGGCTTCTGCACGTCGGCCGACGTCGCCTGGCGGGGCTTCGCCCGTGACCTGCGCTTCGACTCGGGCACTGTGGTGCGCGCGGTCGACGGCCCCATCCTCGTCTACACCTTCCCCTCGGCCGCGCTCTCCGGGATCGACGGCGTGATGGTCCAGGTGTGGGGTTCGCTGGGCCAGGTCCACGCGAACGGGGAGACGACCTTGTCCCCGGTGTGAGTCGGCGCCCGCCTGCTACCTCGAGCCGTTCGGTTCCGACGACTCCGCGCTTGCCGCCGACGCGTCCTTGACCGCGTAGTCCTTGATCACGACGCCACGGGCAGCGCTGCCTCGAACATGTTGGCCCCACCAGTAGAGGCCCTTGTGCTTGCCGAACAGCCCCTTGCCCTCGAAGCGCTTGAAGTGCCCGCGGCAGATGTGGAGGGGTGGTGGCGCTCCGGGCTCACCTGTTCGCGCGCCCTCGAGGATGGCCCGCATCGGGTCGATCTCGAGCACCTTGTACTTCACCAGTGGGCGCCCACGTCTGCGCTCGTGGGCCTTGCTCAGGGCCGCGGGTGGACCCTCATCGCGAACGCGGACGTTCTTGCAGTGCATGAACGTGACCGCGAACAACGCTGGATAGAGCAGGTGCGTGAGCTGAGGCAGCGCCTCGACCGGAACAGTCGGCTCGAGGACGGGACCTCCAACCGGGACGCCGACCGTCGCGCCGTCTGCATCGAGCAGGAAGGACCACATCTCGAGCGGACCGAAGACCTTGTTCTTGTCGTCCTGATCTTCCACGAAGGTGGCGCTATGCAGCGCCCACTTGGGCATCGGCTTCTTGCCGAACTCCCCGCGGACGAGTCGAGGCAGGAGATACTCGAGCGTGCTCGACATGCCGGACGCGATGGCGCGCGGGGGCGACTCATCCTCGACGGCCAGCGATGTCCCTCCGTCGCTCGCATCCAGCGCCCGCTGGATCATCTCGGCAGACAGCTCTTGACCCATGAGCAGCATACCGACACTGGCGTAGTGCTTGAGGTCCTTGGCGGACACCAGGCTGCCGTCGGCGAGCCGCACCTTGGCCGGCCGCCGATGCTCCATGAAAGAAGAGCTCGAGGGGCGGAGCAAGGCAGGGGAAGCCGGTGGCCAGGTTCCAGCCTTGGGTCGTCGTTCCTGCATAGACGTAGTCGGCGACGTTGTCGATGGACACGATGGTCGCCTTGCGGATGAGATCGACCGCCCAGCTCGTGAGGCTGTCGGCCTCGTTGTAACGATCCCTGAAGTAGCTGGGGAGCTGCACGCCATGCTGGAAGATCTTGTCCGCCATCCGCATTGCCAACCTCTGGTGTGAGCCGGCGCAGTCCGAGCATACGCTCGAGTACTGACGCACCTGCCACGTCTGGCGACAGGGGCCGTTTGCTAGGATAGAAATCAGCTAGAGGTCCTCCACAAAGGGAGGTGGTGACGCAGCCGCGTCGCCCCTCCCTTTTCATTTTCGGACACGCGCATGCGCCAAGAGACCTTCTCCTTCTGGATGCCGCTCGCGAAGGCGGGCGTTGATGCCGACGGCAAGCGCTGGATCGAGGGCATCGCGTCCGACGAGGGCGAGGACCTGCAGGGCGAGAAGGTCGTGCAGAAGGGGCTCGACGTCGACTACTTCGTGCGGCGCGGCTTCTTCAACTGGGACCACCAGGACGTGGTGGCGGTCAAGGGCGCCGGCGGCGAGGAGCGCCTCGCCATCGGCAAGATCGGCGAGCCGACCACCGCGCGGATCACGCCGCGCGGGCTCTACGTCAAGGGCTTCCTCTACAAGGGAAACCCGCTCGCCGAGGCTGCCTGGGAGCTCGCGCAGAGTCTCGAGACGTCCGGCGCCCGGCGCAGGCTGGGGTTCTCGATCCAGGGCAAGACCCTGCGCAAGCAGGGCAACGAGATCGTCAAGGCCTGGATCCAGGACGTCGCGATCACGCCCGCGCCGGTCAACCCGCGCACGTACCTCGACGTGGTCAAGGGCCTCGGCACCACGGCCGAGGATCTCGCGAAGGCGCTCTCGACCGGCTACGCGAAGGGCGAGGACGCCGCCGCCAAGGCCGGCGAGGGCGGCGCGCTGCGCCCGGAGGAGCTCGACGGCGAAGAGCACCGCTGTGACCGCTGCGGCACCGCGGACTGCCACGATCACGACGAGCTTGAGAAGGCGCTCGAGGGGATCTTCCTCGAGTCGCTCGACAAGGCCCTGCTCGGACCTGCGGTCGCGGCCGCGCGCTCGGCGGTGACGAAGCTCGGCCAGCGGGTCAGAAACCGCATCACGCACCGCAAGTTCCTGTCGGACCACGAGCCCTGGGTCGACCAGCACGGCATCCCGCGCACGGGTCCCGAGGGCTGGGTCGCCGACCCCACCGGGGAGCACCACGGCGGCGGACCGGGCGGGACGTACCCCGTCTCCCCGCGCTCGCAGAACCGCGCCGGCGTCTACGGGCGCGCGGCGCTCACGGATCCCGACGCGCGCCCGCAGAAGTCACTGACGCGCGCCGAGGCCATCGAGTTCATCCAGCTCGACAAGGGCTACTCGCGCGCCACCGCCGAGCTGGCGGCCGACGTGCTGTTCGAGGCCGCGCGACTCGGGCACCTGCCCGATTGACGACGAGGAGAATCGCATGAGCGAGAAGCAGGAGCAGAAGGACCCCACGACCGAGTCGATCCCGCAGGCCGACCTCGTCAAGGGCCTGGCCCGGCTCGAGCGCCTGGCCAAGAGCCAGGTCACGGGCAAGCTGCCCGGCAACAACGAGCCCAAGGGGAGCTGGGCGTACGGCGAGGAGCCCACGGAGGTCTCTGACGAGGACTCCGACGTCTCCGGCGACTCGGGTGAGGACGAGCGCGCGGGCAAGAAGTCCGACACCGACTACAAGCCCAAGAGCTCCCCGGTTCGCAAGGCGATGGACCGCGACGACGACGAGAACGACGGCGGCGGCGGAGACGACGACGACGAGGGTGAGGGCGACGACGACCCCTTCGCGGACGACGACGGGCCCGGCGAGGACGGCAAGGACGAGGGCGGCGACAAGAAGCCCGCCGAGGACAAGGACACCGAGAAATCCTTCGCCGCCCGCGTGCGCGCGTCGAAGCACATCCGCTCGGGAGTCGAGGTCTCGCCGTTCCTGCGCGACACGGTGACCAGCATCAACAAGAGCTTCCGCGACCTCGAGCGCCGCACCAGGCGCTTCGTCCGCCAGGAGATCCACCGCGGCTTCGCGCGGCAGCAGGCCTTCAACAAGAGCCTGTCCGAGGCGCTCTCGGGGCTCGGCGCGGTCGCGATCGAGCAGAGCGATCTCATCAAGGCCATCTCCGCGCAGCCCGCCCGCGGTCCCAAGAGCCAGACCCACGCGGTGCGCCCGGTGCAGAAGTCGTTCGACGGCGGGGAGGACCAGATCACGCTGCCCGATGGCTCCACCGCGCCCCAGCTCGAGCGCGGCGTGATCCTGCAGCGGCTGCTCAACGGCGTCGCCAAGAACCTCATCGGCGCCGGCGAGGTCGTGAAGTTCGAGACCACCGGGATCGTCTCGCCCGCCCTCTACAAGTCGCTCTGCACGAACCCCGAGTTCGTCAAGTAAGGAGCCCTCATGTTCGGATCAGGAGTCAGCCTCTCCGACTACGCCGGTGCCAACGGCTTCCTCGGCACCGCCACCGACGCCGACATCGCGGCGCTGCACAAGGCGCTCGAGACCGGCTACGCGGTCGGACTCGACAACCGCGGCTCGGGCGGCGCGAACCTGCGCGTGGAGTCGCTCGAGTCGTCGCTCAAGGTGATGACTTTCAGCGACAAGCACCTCAAGTTCTGGAAGAAGGCGGTGAAGTCCGCCGCCTACTCGACGGTCGAGGAGTACAACCAGCTCCTCTCCTACGGCAACCTCGGGCAGGGCGGCTGGATCCGCGAGGCCGAGCTGCCGCAGGCGACCGACTCCATCTACCGCCGGCAGCACGCGCTCATCAAGTACCTGGGCACGGTGCGCGAGGTGAGCCACCAGGCGACCCTGGTCAACCCGGCGCACGGGGACGTGATCGCGCTCGAGAACCAGAACGGCATCCTCTGGCTGCTCTACCAGATCGAGAACGCCCTCTACCACGGCGACTCGTCGCTCCACCACTCCGGTCTCGGCGAGCAGTTCGACGGTCTCGATCGCCAGATCGACCCCGGCATGGTCTACGACATGAAGGGCCACGCCCTCGACGAGACCGCGCTCGAGGAGGCCACGAACACGATCATCGAGCAGTTCGGCATGCCGACGGACCTCTTCCTCGGCACGCGCGCCAACTCCGACTTCGTCCGCAACTTCTACGGCCGCGAGCGCTTCGCCGCGCCCTATCCAGTCAACGGCAAGGTCGGGCTGTCGGTGCAGTCGGTGCAGACCTCGGCCGGCGAGGTCGACCTCAACCCCACGGTGTTCCTGCGGCCGGGGCCCACGCCCCGGGGCGTCGTCCCCACCTCCGAGAAGGCGCCCGGCCCCGTGGGCCCGGCGTTCCCCGCCGCGGCCGCGGCGGCCTCGCCCCAGGCCAACGCGGTCGCGCCCGGCGTGACGAGCGGCGACTTCGGCAAGAGCCAGGCCGGCCAGGCCCGCTACTACTACGTCGTCACGGCGTGCAATCGCTTCGGGGAGAGCGCGCCCTCGGCGGCCGCCGGCGTCACGGTCAACATCGACGCGACCGCTGGCGGCGATCCGCGCCAGCAGGTCCAGCTCGCGATCACGTCGCCGGGCGGCGTGTACCTGCCCGAGTACTACCGGATCTACCGCACCCTCGCGCTGCCCGTGCCGGCGCCCGCCCCCGCGGACATCCACGCCTACAGCCTGATCGCGCAGGTGCCCGTTCAGGGCATCGCGGGCCAGCCCGGCGCGGCGCCGTCGCTGCCCGACCCGGGCGCGGTGACGGGCACGGTCACGACGTTCTTCGACACCAACTTCATCATGCCGTTCACCGAGCCGGCCTACCTCATGGAGTTCAACCCCTCCGTGTACGTGATCCGCCAGCTCGCGCCCATGCTGCGCATGGACCTCGCGATCACGGCCCCGGCGTACCGGTGGATGATCCTCATCTACCTCGCGCCCATCCTGTTCGCGCCGCGCAAGGCGCTGCGCATCATCAACATCGGCCGCCAGGGCATGCAGCTCGACGCCCCGCGCGAGCTCCTGGTCGGCGGCATGACCATCAACGGTCCGCTGCCGGGCGGTGCCACCGGCGGTCCGACGCCGGGCTTCGACAACCCGTTCGGCGGATAGCGCGATGGCCCTCTGGCTCCGCTCGCACCGCTACGCCAACCGGATGATCCGGGCCGGGCGCCTGCTCGTCGTGTTCCGCGGCGAGCACGCCGAGCTCCCGGACTGGGCCATCCGGGAGCGAGACTGGCTGGTGACGCGCGTGCCGGGCGTCTTCGCTGCCGCTCCGCCCGCCGCCGTGTTCGGCGTCGACGTGACGGCCACCGCATCGGAGGCGACGCGCCCGCCGGAAGCACCCGCGGCCGCACCGCCAGCACCCGAAGAGCCCGCGCGAACGCGCTCAACCTCGAGGAGGGGACGATGACCCGAACGATCGCAGCGCGGCTCGCGAAGGTGGCCGCGCAGGTGAAGGAGGCCATCGGCGTCGCCTACAGCGTCGGCTGGCTGATCGCGGACCACGTGCGTCGCAAGCTCACGGGCCAGCCCGGTCTCTTCGAGGACCTCGACTTCACGATCGAGCTCGACGAGCGCGACGTCATGCCGCCCTACGACGACCCTCCCATCGAGGAGGTGCGCACCAAGCAGACGGCCCGCAATCGAAAGGGCACCAAGGGCAGTCCATGAACCTCGCGGGTCGCCCCATCCAGCGCTCCGGCGCCGCACCGTCCGCGCCCGCCGCTCCCGCACGGGTCGAGCTCGGGCGCGCCCTGCGCGGCGTGTACGTCCAGGCCCAGGGCGGCGCGATCGACGTCTCGTGGAACGGCACCGACTGGCTGACCATCGACGCGGGCGCGCCGCAGCACTTCGGGGTGGTCGAGCCGTGCCTGTACGTCCGCGCGTCGACCGGCGCCGGCAACGTCCGCTATTCGGTCCTGGGGATCCTGGTGTAGCGATGCTCCAGCTCCCGCAGCTCCGACCCGCGACGCTCGACCTGGTGTTGCGCACCGACGACGCCGCCCGGCTCTACCCGCTGCGAGGCGGCCTCGTCCCCGCCGATGTGATGCTCGAGCTCAAGCGCGCCGGCGCCACCGACTGGACGACGCGCGAACTCGATGCGATCAGCTGGCAGAGCGCAGGCAACGGCGCCTACGTGCTGTCGCTCGGCGCCGGCGACCTCGACACGGCGGGCACGCTGCTCGTCTTCGTCTCGGGCCGCCCCGGCCTCGCCCCACCCGTCGTCCCCTCGATGTCGATCGTCGAGGTCATCCCCACGCGAGCGTTTCGCGCCGCCCAGCCCCAACTCGACCGCACCCTGCTCGTGGGCCAGCTCACCGGGCTCGACGGCCAGCCCGTCGCGAACGCCACGCTCACGGCCACGCTCCTCCAGGCTCCGCTGCTGCTCGAGGGCGTCGCGGTTGCGGGTGATGCCGTGATCGGCTCGAGCAACGGCGACGGCACCTTCGAGCTCCCCCTCATCACCGGCGCGACCGTGGACCTCCAGATTCCGGCCGTCCGCTACCGCCGGACCCTCGTGATCCCCCCGCCACCCGCGCCGGGCGCTCCGGTGCGTCTGTTCGCTATCCCATAGGAGGCATTCCCATGACCAAGCTCGCTCGCTACCTCGTCACGCTGCTCATCACCACGCTGCCCGTCATCGCCGAGGCGCAGCCCACGAACGCGGACCTCGACAGCTCGCCTGTCGTCACCAAGCGTCCGCGCAAGACCGCGCGCGCCGCGACCTCCTGGGACAACCTCATCGACACGGGCCTCACCCCGGCGGTCACGTGGGGTCTGTCGCTGCCCGTCTCGCGGTTCGGCTTCACCCACAACAGCGACGGCACGTATGGCGGGAACGTCACGCCCATCCAGCCCGGCGTGGGCGTCAGCCTCTACTGGAACCTCGTGCGCGGCACGAGCGGCACGGCCCCCGTGGCCCTCGCGACGACCCTGTTCGGCGCCACCGACGTCTCGAGCAAGCAGAGCGACGCCGGGCTCGGGATCGCCGTGGGGCCGAGCTTCTTCAACAACACGTTCGGGATCCAGCTGGGCGTCGACCTCTACCGCCGCATCGGGGACAAGGACACCGGCGCGCTCATGACCAGCGCCGGCGGCCAGAACGGCTTCTCGCGCGAGAACGTCTTCGTGCTCTTCAACTTCGGCATCGGCCTCGGCAAGAGCGCCCCGGGCGCGCTCAAGATCGCGCCGTAGCGGAGGCCCGCCATCCGCATCCAGCTCCGGTCCAGTGACCTGTGCCGCCTCGAGGACGACCGGCGCGTCCTCGAGGCGAGCGTCTATCCGGACGTCACGCTCGCCGCCCAGGTGCGCTACCGCGTCGAGCTGGTCAAGGCACGTCGGCGGCGCGACGCCGTCGTGGCCGCGCGGGAGATCGACCTCGCGCCGGGCGATGCCACAGCCGGTCGCGCGGTGCGCTTCGACCTGTCCAGGATCGTCGATCCCGACGGGCTGTCCGCCGTGCGCCGCGGCCGCTACTTCCTGCGCGCCTCACCCATCGGCGTTCCCGGCCCGGTGGTCGAGAGCGATGAGCTCTCGGTCCGGCTCCTCACCGCGCACCGGCTGGAAGCAGACTACCTGCACGGCCTCGGCAAGCTGCCGGCTGACGTGCTCCAACCCAAGTACCAGCCGCGCGCAATCCCTGGCATCGCGATCATCGAGGTGGAGCCTGGCACCCAGCCCGGCTTCTACCCGTTGTCCTTGAACGTCGACGCCTCGGGCGCGCGGACCCTCAAGTGGGCCGGCGGCCGGACGGTCTCGCTCGACCCGCGCTTCCAGCGCTTCGTGCTCCCCGACAACCGGGACGGCTACGTCGAGATCGAGGTCACCGACACCTCCGCGCTGCCGGCTGCCTCGATCGAGGAGCCCATCCTCATCGAGCGCGCGCGGCTCGACCAGGTCGCGATGGCGCGCTTCATCGACCGCGCGACCGACTGGGTCGAGCTCACCATGCTGCAGCTCTACCTCGAGCCCACCATCCTCAGCACGGATGGCGAGTCGCTGCCGCGGCTCGAGAGCGGCTTCGAGCCGCCCGCGCCCCCTTCACGGATCGACTACGACTACCTCGTCCCGCCGCTGACGTTCTACGTGCAGCCCGCCGGCAAGTGGACCGGCATCCGCTTTCCGTACGCGCACGTGACGAAGGTGTACGGCATGGTCGGCCAGATCGCCGGCGCGCCCGTCCTGGGCCTCCCGCTCTCCTGGATCCAGCTCCAGGAGAAGATCGGCTTCGCGCAGCTCGTACCGTTCCACCAGCAGGCGGCCTGGGCGCTGTTCAACCAGCTCGCGGGCGACGTCTTCTACGGGGCGATGGAGATCCCGAGCTTCTGGCGCTTCGCCATTCGCGCGGGCCTGCGCGACGTGCCCGGCGACATCGTCGAGGCGATCGCCAAGAAGGCCGCGCTCGACGCGTTGACCGCCATCGGCCAGGCGTTCAAGCCCGGTATCGCCTCCGAGTCCTTCTCGAAGGAGCTCTCGGTGTCGACCTCCTACGTGCGCAACGCCCAGGCCAACCTGCTCGCCGCCTCGCGCGCTGAGTACAAGGCAGACCTCGACGCGCTCATCCCGCGCCTGAAGAACCGGTACCTGTGCCTCTCGAACGTGGCGATCGTCTGATGGCCTGGACCAACGATGCGATCCGGCGCCGCGTCAACGAGATCAACCGCACCTACGGGGACTGGTTGATCTGGGAACAGGGTCTGCCCTGCGCCTGCCGCGTCGCCGGCGCGCTGCGAATGACCGCGGGCTGCCCGAGATGCGAGGGAGAGGGCTTCATCTGGGTCAGACCCGAGAAGCTCAAGGGCATCGTGATGCCGGTGCACGCCGACCGGCGCCTGCTCTCCACGATGGGCTGGCTGAGTCCGGCAGACCTCACCTTCTCGACCGACGTCCACTCCCGCATTCAGGACTTCGACCGGATCACGCTGACGGTGCCCCTGCCCGCCGATCCCGAAGTCATCACGCGCGGCCAGGCCCACCGCGACGGCGTCCCCGGAGTCGAGGCTGATGAGGATCGGCTCTCGTACCAGGCGGTCACGCCCATCCACTGCGCAACCTACGACCATCCCGAGACCGCCCTCGTTCACGGCGACGCCTACGTGTTCTCCGGCAAGACCCTCCGCTGGCTCAGGCCACCCCCGGACGGCACCGTCTACGTCCTCAAGTACGAGGCGCTGACCGAGTGGATTGCGTTCTCGAGCCCGTTCGAGACGCTCGACCGCGGCAAGCATCTCGGCCAGCGCGTGCTCCTGCGCAAGCGCCACCTGGTGAACCTCCGTGAGAACCCGAAGCGCGACCTCCGCACCGCGCTCGGCATGTAGAGGTAGCCGGCCGCCGGGGTAGACCGGATCGACCTTTGGCCCGAGCGCTTTCTCCCCGAGTAGGGGCATGGAGGCGCCGTGATCCCAGATCTCGTCCTGCAGACGACCATCGTCGAGGGCCTCCGCACGCTCAAACGCACGCCCGCGCGCATCAACCAGCTGTTCGCGAACCTTCCGGTTCCGGTTCGCACGCAGGTGCGGGACTTCCTCACCAGCACGCCGATTCACTTCAGCCACGGGTACCCGCTCGAGACGCCGAAGCTGCCCTCCATCATCCTGCTCCTCGAGCGAGAGGACGAACAGGCCGCGCTGCTCGGGCGCGCCATCGAGGGTGGCCCGCTGGCAGAGGAAGAGTTCCTGCTCCGGCAGGCCGACATTGGCCAACCGCGCCCGCTCGCCCGCACGGATCCGAGCGTCGGTGACACTCTCGTCACGGAGCGCGCGTCGGACTTCCCGGACGAGCAGCCTCCGCTCCTCTACGGTGAGCACGATCTCGTGGAGAGCGTCGGGCGCATCGAGCGGCTCACGTATCTGGCTGAGGTGCGCACGCAGGACTACTTCGCCACGGCCTTCCTGCACCGGGTGCTGAAGGCGGTCGTGACGGCCGCCGCCGTCCCCGACCTAGAGGCGTGGGGCATCCACGACCTCGTCCTGTCTGGCTCCGACCTCCAGCACACCGGCCAGGAGTACCCGCATCCCGTATTCAGCCGGACGCTCCGGCTGGCGTTCCAGTACGCGTTCAGCCTTCACGAGCGGCATGCGCCGCTGCGCGCGATCGGCGGCGCCGTCTCGGCGAGCGCGCCGGGCGTCTCGTCCCCGGCGGCGACGCTGAGCTGGCAGATCACGATCGCATAGGAGACCTCATGGCCGACAAGCGTCCCCAGAGCATGACCCGCGACGAGCTGATGGCGGCGCCGCGTCTCGATCCCGAGCCGAG
This sequence comes from uncultured Myxococcales bacterium, assembly GCA_964593795.1. Classification (GTDB taxonomy): domain Bacteria; phylum Myxococcota_A; class Polyangia; order JAHFDS01; family JAHFDS01; genus JAHFDS01. The sequence goes on from CAZQJC010000039.1 coordinate 127,352, forward strand.
CCGCCCCACCGAGGGCGCCCCGGTCTTCGCGCCAACGCCTGGCCAGGTCAGCATCGACCAGTACCTCGCGCTGCGCCAGGTGCCCGAGCACCGGCGCGCCGCCCGCCGCGCCTTCGTGGGCGAGATGCGCGTGGCCACCATCGACGAGTTCGATCGTCTGTTCGCCGGTCTGGGCGGCCCCGGTGTTCCGGAGGCTCGCTGATGGCAGGAGTTGATCGCGCCCGCGCGCGTGCACGATCGAAGGGCTGGTACGCGCGCAACCGCGATCGTGTTCTTGCGGCGGCGCGCGTCTGGCGCAAGGCGCACGCGGAAGCAGAGCGTGACAGGAACAGGCGCTATCGGGCGAGCCACCGACAGGTGGCGCGCGCCTACTACCTGAGGCGGCGCGCGGCATTCATTGAGTGCGCCCGGCGCCGCTACCAGGAAAAGCCGGATGTGATCTGGGCGGCGAACATCAAGCGACTCTACGGGCTCACTCAGGACGACTACGAGCGGATGCTCCGCGCGCAGGGCGGCGTCTGTGCGGTCTGCAAGGGGCCGCAGCTGGGCCGCCGTAGGAGGCTCCACGTTGATCATGACCACCGAACCGGCCGTGTCCGCGCGCTCCTGTGCCAGAACTGCAACGTCGCTCTTGGTTGCGCGAGCGACGACCCAGAGCGGCTCCTGGCGCTGGCCATCTACGCAGAAACGTGGCGCAGAGTGCTGAGCCACGAGGAGGGCTGCCATGCTGTTCTTTAGGGCCTCGAACGGCCGCATCATCGTGCACCCGGGCGGTATCACGGTAGTCGACGCCTCGGGAGGGCTCCAGCCGAGCATCTCGCTCACGGGCATCGTGGGGATCCTCGGCACCGCCTCGGGCGGGGAGCCCTGGGTGCATCCCGACGGCTGGCAGCGGGGACCCATCGTCCAGATCGACGACCCGAACGAGGCGCGTGCCATCTTCGGTTCCGGTCCCCTGGCCGATGCCGTCAAGCTGCTCTTCAACCCGTCGGGTGATCCACGCGTCGCGGGGGGCGCGTTCCGGGTGCTCGCGATCAAGCTCAACCGGTCGACGCGCTCGTGCGCCGACCTGCTGCTCGACCGGGCGGGTGCCGCTCCCGTCCTCGTGCCGCCCGATCCCTCCTCCGGTCCGATCGTGCGTCTGATCCCGAACGCCATCCCGCGCCCGGGCGCGCTGCCGGCGCCGCCGCCTAGCGGCTTCCTCCGGATCTGGTCGAAGGACTGGGGCCCGGACACCGAGAACGTGCGCGTGGCGCTCATCAGCGACGCTCAGCCGCCTTCGGTCGCGCCCGGCGCCCCCGCTGGCTCGCCGCCCAGCGTCTACCAGCCGGTGACCTCGTTCTATCTCGAGACCGCCTTCCGCAACCTGCAGGAGGACTCGCCGGTGTTCCGGCTGCCGCACTACCGGCCGCTGGCCTCGGGCGGCCACGAGTTCGACGCCGGCGACTCGGTCTTCTCCGTGCACTACGAGCCGCCTGCCGCAGCAGCAGCGCCCGACCTTCGCATCGGCGTCGCGACTGCGCCGCAGCCCGACGGCACCTTCGCGGCGACCACGATGACGTTCACCTCGCCCACGCTGTTCCCGGACGTCGCGCGCCATCCCGATCACACCCTGACCGTTCGGTCGCAGGCCACGCCGGGAGGCGCCGCGCTGCCGCCCGGGACGCTGGTCGCCGCCACGTACCGCCAGCTCTTCGCGCTCGTGGCGCCGCTCATCCGGTCGGGCGGCTACACGTTCGTGCCGACCAACCCCGCGATGAACCTCGACCGTCCGTGGACCGTCCTCGATGCGCTGCCCGGCGCCGCCGGACCGGACAGCACCGACCCGGACATGACCGGGGCGTTCGCCGTCTCCGCCGCGGGCCAGCCGCCGCGCTTCGACGTCGCGCTGACGAGCTACGTGCGTCAGCTCGTGGACTGGATCAACACGTCAAGCCGCCTCATCAGCGCCGAGCCTCACCTCGATCACGTGCTCCTCTCCCGGGACCCCTCGGACCCGATGTACCTGCCGCGCGTCCTCGCCGGCGAGGATGGCCTCCACCACGCCAACGACGCGAGCTGGTTCTTCGGTGACATCGAGGACGCCCTCGACAGCCTCCTCCAGCTGCGCGTCAACGAGGTCGTCCCCCTGTTCTCCGATCCCGCCGACATCCCGCCGACGGCCCTGTCGCCCGGCGACACCACCGGCGACCAGACTCTGCTTGCGCTGCACCTCCTGACGCGCGACCACTGCCGCCAGGCCGAGGGGCCCTACAAGAGCGAGCGCAACGCATTCATCGCCTACGACGCGCCCTACGCGCGCCTGCGCGCGCACGCTGCCAAGATCTCCGATCGCAACGTGTCCCTGGTGGGTCAGGGCGTGACGGTCCTGGATGCCCAAGGCAACATCACGCCTCTCCCCGCCTGGGCGATGGCGTGCATCGCGGCGGGCATGCAGGCCGGCGCGCCGATCGGCGAGCCGCTCACGTTCAAGTACGGCAACGTCCTCGGCATCTCGCAGAAGAACAACACCTGGAGCTCGCGCTCGCTGACGGACTCGAACACGCTCCTGCAGTCCGGCGTCCTCTTCATGGAGCCCGTCGACGGCAAGGGCTTCCGCTTCGTCCGCGACCTGACGACCTACCTCTTCGACGCGAACCTCATCTTCACCGACCGCAACGTCAACTACGCGGTGAACACGGTCTCGTACGAGCTCCGCACCGACCTCGAGAACCGCTTCACCGGAGTGCGAGCGCTGCCCGCCACGGTGGGTGCGATGAAGGAGGCCGCGGTGGCCAAGCTCGAGGCCCTTCGGGACGCCGGCGTCATCGTCGACTCCTTCGACGAGGAGAAGAACCAGCCCCTCTACGCCTACCGCGGGCTGGCGATCACGATCCGCGGCGACGTGGCGCTCGTGCGCGTCACGGTCTCGCCGGTGACGGGGATCAACTACATCTCCATCACGGAGGTGCTGCAGTTGCCGGTTCTAAGGGCCTGAGCGGAGCCAGATCTCAGCCTCGATTTCGGGCTCACCGTCGAGCCCGTTGCACCCAGCGAGTGCCCGAAATCGAGGCGCGACCGCGAAGCGGGCGCGCCGAGAGGGGGCCCTCGACGAGCTTTGCTTTGCTCAGCGAGGGGAGGGATGCTGGAGATGCTGGCCTCCCTCCTAGTCGGGCGAAGCCCGAAATCCAGGCTCAGGAGCACCTTCTTCGCGCCCGGGCCGGCCTCACGGTCGCCCTCTTTGACCACGGTCTTCGCAAGCATGTCGAAGGGTGTGCTCGACCCGGCGCTCTTGCGTCCTCCTGCGTCCGGGCCGCTTGACGGACAGTGGCGGTCAGAGGATCCCGCTCGCGCCTGGCCACGACGTGATGTGCCCACCCGCCGATTGGTCGCTGGCTGACCTCGCGTGGTAGGAGTGTCGCTCGTCAAGGAGAGGGCATGGCGTGGAACACCGGCCTTACCGGCAAGGCTCTTTCGATTGCAGCGACCGATGCTTCGCCGCTCCGGGTGCTGGCCGGCCCGGGCACCGGCAAGTCCTACGCGATGATGCGTCGTGTGGCGCGACTGCTGGAGGAGGGCGTTCCGGGGAGCGCCATCTTGGCCGTGACCTTCACCCGGACGGCCGCGTCCGACCTAACGCGCGAGGTCGGCAAGCTCGGGGTGGCCGGCTGCGAGGACGTTCGTGCCGGTACGTTGCACTCGTTCTGTTTCCGAACCCTCCAGCAGACGAGCGTGCTGGAGCAGACCGGACGACACCCCAGGCCCCTCGTATCCTTCCAGGACAAGCAAGTGTTGCAGTTCGAGGCCAAGCCGATGCTCGCGGACCTGGACTCGAAGTTCGGAGATCTGCGAGCCAAGAGCAGGCGCGTACTAGCGTTCGAGGCGGCGTGGGCGAGGCAGCAGCAGCACACCCCCGGTGAGCCCCTGACGGCGCTCGATCAGGAGTTCCACGATGCGCTGATCGCGTGGTTGATCGAGCATGAGGCGATGCTGATCGGAGAGGTCGTGCCGCAGGCGCTGGCATACGCGAGGACCAACCCCGCGGCACCCATTCGGAGTGCATACCGCCACATCGTCGTGGACGAGTACCAGGATCTGAACCGAGCCGAGCAGGACCTGATCGATCTCATCGCAGAGCAGGGGAAGCTGTCGGTGGTAGGTGACGAGGACCAGTCGATCTACCGGTTCCGGCACGCCAACCCCGACGGGATTCGCGACTTCAACATTCGCCACACGTCGACTCAGGACGAGACCCTCGACGAGTGCCGGCGCTGTCCGCGGCTAGTCGTCGCGATGGCGGATCACCTGATTCGCAAGAACCACCCGCCGAGGACCGCGGAGCGACTCCGCCCCATGTCGTCACGCGACGAGGGCGAGATTCGGATCGTGCAGTGGCAGGACCTGAACGCGGAGATCGCCGGACTCGCATCGCTCGTGCGTCACCTCGTGCAGCAGCGGGGGCTCGCGATGGCGGACATCCTTGTCCTGAGCCCCCGCAGGTACGTCGGCTACGCCCTTCGCGATGCAATCCAGGGCCACGGCATCGCCTCGCACAGCTTCTACAACGAGGAGGCCTTGGACAGCGCCGAGGCGCAGGAGGCATTCGCCCTTCTCACCCTTCTGGCGAACCCTACCGATCGAACCGCGTACCGCTTCTGGCTCGGCTTCGGGAGCAACGACTGGCGTCGGGGGCAATACGCCGCGTTGGCTGCGCGCGCGCGGGCGGACCGCCGGGCGCCGCGCGATGTGATGAACGACGTCGTGGCGGGAGCACTGGCGCTGCCAGGCGTGGACAAGCTGAAGAAGCGCCACGCGCTGCTTGGCGAGGCCCTTGCTCCCCTTGGTGGCCTCGTTGGGGACGCCCTCGTCGATGCGGTCTTCCCGGCCGAAGCGTGGAGCGAGATTCTGCGCAAGGCGTGGCAAGCCGCCAAGGTTGCGGACGCGGAGGCACCCGCTGTCCTGGACCTGCTGCGGTCGCACGTGACACATCCCGAGGTGCCCGAAGGCGACATGGTCCGGATCATGAGCCTGCACAAGTCCAAGGGCCTCACCTCGAAGGCGGTCATCGTGACGACCTGCGTGCAGGGGCTGATCCCCGTCCTCGGAGACGACGAGACGCTGCGCGAGCAGCGGCGCCTGTTCTACGTGGCGCTGACGCGCGCCACCGACGTGCTTGTGCTCTCGTCATGTCTGCAGGTCGAGCGGGCGCTGGCCTTCAGCCTCGGAATGCGTGTCCGAGGTTGGGCACCGCAGGTGACGTTCACGGCGAGCCGGTTCCTCAGCGAGCTTGGTCCTTCCGCTCCGCGTGCCATCGCTGGATCGACCTGGGCGTCGGACAGCTTCAAGTGACCGCCTGAGCTGATCCTACGGGATCTTCAGCTGCGACGGCACGATCGCGCGGAGCTCGTTCCGGACGGTCTCCGATGCGTGGTCGGCGAGCTTCGCCAGATCGAGCTCGATCTCGGTGGCCGTGTAGGCCAGGCGGTACTTGCCCTTGCCGTTGTTCTCGATCACGTCGTCGGGATCGATGCCGGCGTCGCGCAGGTAGTCGTAGAGGCGCGACATCGTCTTCGTCAGGCCGGTGGCAGTGGGGTCGATCGTCACCTCGTCGGCCCAGCCCTCGCCGTCTCGACGGGCGAGCGCGAGACGCACCAGGATCGCGAGCGACTTCGGTGAGACCTTCACCTCGATCCCGTCGATCTCGATCCAGCACATGCGGTCGCGGTAGCGATGCGACAGGACCAGCCGGCGCTGAGCCGCCCGGGCGGCCTTGCGCCCTCGTGACAGCGGCGATGGCACCGCGTGGTCGGCTGTGGCGCCGGCCGCGCCGCTCGCTCGTTGCGCCTCCCGGATCTCGGCGGCGAGCTTCCGGATCTTGCGGTTCTCGTGTTTGTCGATGCAGGCGCAGTCGACGGCACCAAGCGTGAGGGCGGGCGACAGCCGAAGCTGGTCATCCTCATCGGCGACCGCGAAGGTCGCGCCAGCAGGGAGGTGCTCGACCAGTTCCGCGTTCAGGCGCTCGAGGAGCTTCCTCGGGCTGGTCTTCGTCCCCAGAGCCTCGGGCGACAGCGCGCCGCCGCGCAGCCGGGCGGCGATGAGCTGGAGCGCCAGGATGAAGCACGGCGCCGACAGCGGGGCCTGCTCACCTCCGAGCATCACGGCCGTTCGCTTGCGCATGGGCCGACCGCCTAGCGAGAGCGCCGCCCCGGTGGCCGCAGCGACGGGCGCCGCAGCCGCTGTCGCCACAGCCGTCTGGAGCCCCCTCGCTTTGCGGTTGATCTCGGCGCAGCCGACGTGGTTGTCACGCTCGCTGCGATGCAGGGCGCGGCGGATCTTCTCCTGGGGCGAGGTGTCTCCGTCCGAGAACGGCTTCAAGATGAAGTCGTCGCCGCGGTGCTGGAGTGCCCAGACCACAGACTCGTGGTCCCTGGCGTGGCTGCTCATGATGAGGACCTGCAGGTAGTGGGCATCGTCCACGCCGGGCTTGCGGCCGGGATTCCGCTTGCGGATCTCGACCAGGCACGTCTGACCCGACGCGACGTTCGGGATGGACTTGTCCTTGGCCTTGATCTGCAGGTCCAGGAGCACGACGCAGAACTCCTTGGAGTCGAGGTGCTCGAGCGCGCCCACCAGCGTCTCGGTGTGCTCGTAGGCGTGGCCGAGCGAGTCCAGGATCTCCATGACCTCCGAGGCGATCGCGCGATCGTCCTCGACGATCAGCACCCGGTGTTGCTCGCTCTCCGCCACTACGGCTCTCCCTGCTCCTGCACCACGGGCAGCACGACGTGCACGGTCGAGCCCGCTCCCTCGGTGGTCGTGATCCAGATCCGGCCGCGGTGTTCCTCCTCGATGATCCTCCGGGCCATCGGCAGGCCGACTCCCGTGCCGGCCTTTCCCTTGCTCGACGCGAACAGGTCGAACGCACGGCCGTGGTCCGCGTCGTCCATGCCGCATCCCTGGTCGGTGATCGAGAGCGCGAGCTCGCCAGGTTCGCGCTCGACCGCCGCGATCTGGACAAGCCGCGGGCGGGCCAGCCCGTCGTAGGACTCAACCGCGTTGTCGATGAGGTGCATGAGCGCGCGCATGAGGCGGATCCGGTGCGCATCGAGCGCGATCATCGGATCGACGGCGAGCTCGACCTGGAATGGCGTGCCGGGGAAGTGGTCCCGCGCGGCCCGCACCGCCTCCTCGACGATGCTGTGCAGCTTCTCGCCGCGGAACTCGGGCTTGACCTCCTGGGTCAGCTCCAGCAACGCGTCGATGGTCTCGAGGGTCACGGCCACGCCGTGGCGCGCCTCCGCGAGCTGCTCCTTGCAGCGCTGGAGGTCCGGCTGGATGCGGCTCATGCTGGCGTCGAGCCTGGTCAGCGCGCCGTCGAGCGGCGTCACCGTCTTCCTGATCTCGTGGTGGATCTCGCGCACGAGCACGCCCGCGAACCGCTTCGCCGCGCGCATCGCGGTCGCGACCGCCTGGGGACCGTGCTTCTTGCCGAGGTCCTCGAGCCACGTCCCCAGCATGCGATCGTGATGATTCTGGAGTTGGTCGGTCTGTGCCTGGCTGGCACGCCGTGCCTGCGTGCGCTGCGCCGCCTGCCGGACCCAGGAGCTCTCGTCCTCGAGCAGCCGCGCCAGCGCCGCCTCGAAGCGGTCGTGCCGGAGGTGCAGGATCGCGTGGGCGACCTCTCGCCTCACCTCCCACAGGTCGTGTCCGGCAAGCTTGAGGAGCTCCTCGCCGATCGCGGCCAGGTCCGGCTCGCTGAACGAGCCGTCGCGCAAGAGATCTCCGGTCTGCTCGACGGCGTCGCGGAGCGACATCCAGTCGTCCGAACGCAGCGCGCCGATCTGTTCGGAGATCCGCTGGTCCATCGGCTAGTACCCGTAGCGCTCCATCCGACGCTGGAACGCCTCCTTGCCGCCCTCGAGGTTGAGCTCGATCTCGTCCTTGCGCTCGTCCACCGTGCCGGCGTGGCTGACGGTGGCGTGCTTGCCGTCCGAGCCCATCACGAACACCCGCTCGGCCAGCCCGAGCAGCGGCACGTTCGGGTTGTGGCTGACGAACACGAGCTGGCGCCGCCCCTTGGTGCCCACGAGGCTGCGGACCACCGTCTCGTAGATGAACCGGTTGTCGAGGTTGTCCTCGGGCTGGTCGACCAGGAGCGGGCGGTCGCTGTCGAGCAGCAGGATCGAGAGGATCGCCGTGCAGCGCTGCCCCGTCGACAGATCGGCGGAGTCCTTGTACGCGCCGTCGAGCAGCTCGATGCGCGGCACGTCCTCGAGCTCGACCGCCTCGATCTGGTAGAGGAGCTCGCTCGACGCCCGGAGCCGCTCGATCACGACCTTCGCCGCCCTCGGATCGAGGCCGGCGCGGTCGGTCAGCGGTTCGGTCGCACCGCGGCGACCAGCGGCCGCGAGCTCGCGGGGCGCCAGCTGCAGGAGCTTGTCGACGTTCTGGGTCACGCCGGGCGTGCTCTTGAGGAGGGCCTTGAGCAGCTCCCGGTAGGGCTGCCGATCGCCCGCGGCTTCGACCGACACGCGGATGAGGGGACCAGAGTCCGCCGACAGCTGGTCGGCGATCTGCTTTCTGAGCCGGTAGCGCGAGAGGCGGAGCTCGGTGAGGCGCTTGACCATCTGCTTGCGCTGCTCGAGCTTCGCCGCGTGATCGGCCTGGCGCGTGCGCAGATCCTTGTCTGCATTCAGGATCGCGACCTGCTGCTTCTGGAGCCGGGAGCGCTCCTGCGCGCGCCCCTGCTCCTCGTTGAGCTTGACGATGAGCTCGCGGTAGGCGAGCTCCTGCCTGGCGTGGCTGTCGGCGAGCTGCTGGTCGATCGACACGAGCTCGCTGGCCATCCGTTCGAGCTCCTCGCCGCACCGCCGCGCCAGGTCCTCGAGCGCGGACGCGAGCCGGGTCGTCTGCACCCCCGCGGCGCGGAACAGCTCGGCGTTCGGGCCCTCGAGGAAGTCGCGGTCGACTCGCGAGCTCACCCGCGCCACCACTTGCGCGACGAGTGCCGTGATCTCCGCGGGCCGCTTCTGCACGTCGCCGCGCAAGAGATCCATGGCCTTGCGCTCTCGTTCGCGTAACCCCTTGTACGCGTGGGCGCGGTTGGTCGCCTCCGCGTCGGGGCCGGCGGGCGCCTGCAGCTCCTTGAGCTTCTCGGCGATGGCACCGCCCTTGCCGCTGGTCTCCGCGAGCGTCGTGACATCGCGTTCGAGCTGCAGGAGCTCAAGGGCGTTCTGCGCGAGGTCCGAGAGCAGCCTGCTGATCTCCTCCTCGAGCCGCGCGAACTCCTCCTCCTCGAACTTGTCGATGAGCTCGAGCTGGAAGCCGGGGTTGGTCGCGATCTCCTCGATCTCGCTCTGGCTATATGCGTCGACCTTGAGCACATCGCTCACCTTGAGGGTCGTGGGCTCGCCCTTCTCGGTCACGACCTGGGCGGGCTCGTTCCACATCCGCTCGATCCGGTACACCGTGCCGTGCTTCGTGCGAACCGTGACGCGCACGAGGCCATTGCCGAGGTTGCTCTGGACCAGGCGAAGGCGCTCCTTCTCGAGTCGTTCGCGGTCCCGGTCGACCCGCTCCCCATCCGCGCGCAGGTCCGCCGTGAGGGCATACCGCAGCAGCTCGAGCACGGTCGTCTTGCCGGTGCCCCGACCTCCGATGATGCAGTTGAGGCCGTCGGCGAAGGTGATCATCAGCCCGGCCAGGAACCCGCCGGTCACCTCCATCGCGAGCAGTGCGTGGTGCAGCCGCTGGGGCGAGGTGTCCCCGTCGGTCGCCGCCGCCTTGTTCGATCGCTTCGTCGCCAAGCTTGAGCTCCAGTGGTCCGCGGCCGTGGACATGGCGCACGGAGCGGGCCGTAGTGTACCAGCCCGGGGTCAAGCCAGCGCGCGCAACTTGCCGCATTTGCAGCGGCTTTCGTAGCTTTGGTCCGAGCGCTGCGTGCACGAGTGGTTCTCAAGTCATGGAAGCCGCATCCACGTTGGCAGTCCAGCTCGGGCTCGACGACCACCTGCCGATCTACGAGATCCCGGCGCCCTACCGGAAGGTGGCCACGTTGCCGGAGCTGCAGCGCTTGGCAGGCCGTCTCGGGCAGGCGGAGCTCATTGCCATCGACACCGAGACGCGCCCGCGCCGGCGTGATCTCCCGCTCGACGGCAAGAGCCGCAAGTACCACGCCCTCACGGCGTCGCTGAACGAGGTCATCGGCGTCTGCCTGAGCTTCCGCTTGCCCGACAGCCCGGCCGAGGGCGAGCACTACTACCTGCCGGTGCGCCACGCGGCGAGCACCAAGCAGCTGGCTGTCGAGCAGGTGCGCGCGGTGCTTGGGCCAGTCCTTCGCGCCCCCTGGATCCGCAAGGTCTTCCATCACGCAAAGTTCGACCTCAATGCGCTGCGGTTCGACGGTCTCGACGTCGCGCCGCTACCGGAGGACACGCTCCTCCTGGCGAGCCTCTGCAACCTCTACGAGCTGCCGCGCGTGGATGCCCCGGAGCCCGCGGCAGTGCGAGAGGAGCGCTACCGCAAGGAGCGCCCACCGCTCGGGCTCAAGGAACTGGCCCGCCGGCATCTGGATCCTGAGGCCGATCGGTTCGAGCGCGCAATCCTGGAGTTCCGCGAGGGATACGCGCGGCGCACGCACATCCGGCGCACCGACGTCACCTACGACGTGATCCCGGTGGACCTCATGGTCCCTTACGCAGCGAGCGACACCCGGTGGACGCTCGAGCTGTTCGCGTTGCTGCTCGGCTTCGTCGAGCGCGAGGCCGCATCCATCTACCAGATCGAGCGCGCCCTGGTCCCGATCCTGGCCGACATGGAGTACCAGGGCGCGCGCATCGACCGCGCCTTCCTCGAGCGCGCGCAGGTCGACTACACCGAGCGCGTGCGCGCCGCGCGCGAGGAGGTCCACCGCGCCGCGGGCAGGAGCGACTTCGATGTGGACTCGGGCCCGCAGCTCATCGCCGTCTTCCAGGCCGCGCGCATCCCCATCGGCGCGCGCACCGCGAAGGGCCGCGCGAGCCTCACCAAGGCGACGCTGACCGCGCTCGCGAAGAAGCACCCGCTGGCCCGCGCCGTGGCCGACTACCGCAAGCTCGCCAAGCTCAAGGGCACCTACGTGGACGCGCTGCTCGCGAAGCTCGACGAGCAGGGTCACGTGCACTGCTCGTTCAAGTCGCACGGCACACGCACTGGCCGGCTCTCGAGTGACGGTCCGAACCTCCAGAACATCCCCGCCGAGATGCGCGCTGCCTTCATCCCGCCCGAGGGCTGGCACATCGTGATGGCGGACTACTCGCAGATCGAGCTGCGGATGGTCGCGCACTACAGCCGCGACCTGGTGCTCCTCGACGCCTTCCGCCGCGGCGAGGACGTGCACCAGCGCACGGCGGACGAGGTCTTCGGCCCGACCGCCGATCCCGAGGAGGCCCGGCGTCGCCGCAAGATCGCCAAGAACCTCAACTTCGCGATCTGCTACGGCGCGGGCGCGGCGCGCGTCGCCGCGATGTCCGGCGAGACCGAGGCGGCGGCCGAGGCGCACCTCGAGCGCTTCTACAAGATCTACGCACAGCTCGCGCGGTGGAAGCGCCAGGTCATCCTCCGCGCGCACGCCCAGGGGTTCGTGCAGAACCTCTACGGCCGCAAGCGCTGGCTCCCCATCCTCCAGGACCCCAGCCGCCGTGGCACCAAGGAGTACTGGAAGGCCGAGCGCGTCGCGGTGAACACGCTCATCCAGGGCAGCTCGGCCGACATGTTCAAGGAGACCATGGTCAACGTCGCCGCGCTCCTGGCCGAGCGCGACGCCCGGACGCGTATTGTCCTCAACGTCCACGACGAACTCGTCTTCTACGTGCCACCCGACGAGCACGCGCTGGTCACCGAGCTCCAGCGCGTGATGGAGAACCCGTCGATCGCGGACGACCTCCTCGTGCCGCTTGTCGTCGACGTCTCGCACTCACCGGTCAGCTGGAAGGACAAGCGGCCGGGCGCCCCTCCATTGGCCTGAGCGCTCGCTGCGCGAGGGGCCTCGAGGGAGGCCGCTCGATGCCCCGGTACGACTACGAGTGCTCGCGCTGCGGTGCGATCCATGAGGCCGATCGCAGCGTTGCGACCCGCGCGGACGCGCCGGCGTGCCCCGCGTGTGGTGCACCCACTGCGCTCCTGGTCGCCGCGCCCCTGGTGACCTTCCGGGGCGCGGGCTGGTCCGCGCCCACCACGCAGGCGCGCCTGGCCCGGCGGAGCCGCGAGCACACGGCACGGGAGATCGGGCCCATTGGCCCGAGCGCTCGCTGCACGAGGGAAGCCCGAAGGAGGGACCCCGATGTCCGATGACGCCACCCCGCTCTCGATGATGGACCAGATCGTCAGGCTCGCCCCGAGCGAGCTCCTGTCCGAGGAGGGCGCCAGCTCGCTCCTGTCCTCGTTCGAGGCCGACCGCGACCTGGCCTGGGATCGCTCGAACCTGACCGGTGAGCTCGTGGACCACCCCCGCCGCGCGCTCAAGTGGGCGCTCGTGGCCGCGGCCGCCGAGCGCTACGTGGCCGACCTGGAGGTCGGCATCAAGCACCTGCGGGCCACGCTCGACGCGCGCTCGCGCTCGTACTTCACGGAGAACGCGTGCAAGTACACCGAGGCGATGGTGGCGGCCGCCATCGACTCCGACGAGCACTACAAGGAGGCGCTGTTCACGCTGCACGAGGCGCAGGCCAAGGCCCGGCTGCTCAGCGACATGCGCGAGCTGTTCCGGCACCGGAAGGACCTGCTCGTGCAGGAGGCGCTGCAGCTGCGCATGGAGGGCGGCAGCGGCGATCCCGTGGTCGCGCTGGACTCGCGGCGGCGCCTGGGCGCCCTGCAGTCGCTCGAGAAGCGCGCCGCGACGCTCGGCGAGGCGGCCGCGCTCGCCGGCGGAACCAACGGATGCGGGGACCGGCCGAGCCGGACCCCGGTGAAGTGACGAGAACCAGCCACTGACCGAACCGAAGGAGAGAGACATGGCCACCGATCTGACCTCGGCATCGACCGACGACGTTTCCTACCCCATCGCCGGCGACGGCGCGTCCGGGCGCGTCAAGGAGCGCATCGCGATCGACATCGACTCGACGATGCAGTTCTACAGCGAGATGGACGAGGAGCGGCTCGCGCGCGGCAAGCGTGGCGAGAAGATGAAGTTCCTCTCGCCTTCTCAGCTCCCCGTCGGGATCAACGTGCTCAAGATCCTGCCGCCCTGGACGCGCAACCCGCCCCACGCGGGTCGCTTCTGGCGTGCGGTGTGGGTGCACTTCGGGCTCGGCCCGGCGGGCGAGACCAAGACCGCGCTGTGCGCGCGCCGCATGAACCGCCTCGGTCTGCCCAAGGCGCGTGGCGAGGACGCCCTCGGCCGCTGCGCGGTGTGCGAGGCGCTCGAGGCCATCTGGGCCATCCCGTTCGAGGAGCGCACGCCCGAGGAGAAGAAGTTCCTCTCGGACCACAAGGCGCGCCTCAACTACCTCTTCAACGTCGTCTGGCTCAAGGGCGGCGGCAAGAGCCACGTCGACGAGGGCTGCCAGATCCTCACCTGCTCGCCCACGCTCGGCGAGCCGATCCTGACGGCCTTCAAGTTCGTGCTGTCGATGAAGCCGACGGAGGTGCCGGACAACTTCGACGTCCAGATCAAGAAGCTGCCGAGCCAGGACAAGATGTTCAACGGCAAGCCGGTCTACGACTACCAGGAGGTCTACCCGTCGAACCCGACCGTCGAGCTCGATCTCGACGACCCCAAGCTCGAGCGCTACCCACTCGACGCCATCTACAAGCCGAAGGAGGCCGCGGCGGTCGAGCAGATGTTCCGCCAGACCGCGTGCGGGGCCATGCTGCTCGGCACCGCGGAGGCGGAGCCCGCCGAGCGCCTCGCGCTCCCGCCGCACGTGCCCGCGGGCGCCAGCACGCCGTCCGAGGAGGACGACATCCCTTTTAGGCACGGGCCGAGCGAGCCGGGCGCGCGGCCGGCCGCGATCACCACCGCCCGGGCCGCGGTGTCGAGGCCGGCGCAGCTGCCGCTCTCGCGCGAGCCCGGCGAGGACGACCTGTCCGACGAGGACCTCCAGGCGATGGCGGCGCGGGCGCGCGCGAAGAAGGGGGCGAGCTCGCGCGACCAGCTCGCGGCGGACCTCATGCGGGCGGCGCGGCGGTAGCGGTCGCCCGGGGACACGCGTCGGATGTCTCCCCCGGCGCGTGTCCCCGGGTGGCGC
>CAZQJC010000040.1:0-94471 GCA_964593795.1 uncultured Myxococcales bacterium
CATATGTCGATACCGAACTGGTTGGCATTCAGATCGATCGCTTAGATCTGGTTCACGTAAACGCCGAGCGCGATCTGCTCGGGCGCCGCGGCCCCCTCGGCGCGCTCGTCTCGCATCGCTAAAGAGCCGAGGAGCGTGACGGCCGCGAGGGCCACGCGGAGCAGCGCAGGCATGTGAGCGAGGTTATCCGATCGACGGGATGCAGCAGCCGGTCACGCAGAACGTCCCGGGGGGGCACATCAGCGGATCGACGCCGCCGGGTCCGCAGACGACCTGATCGCCGGGGCAGCGCAGCCCCGAGCCGCCGCCGTCTCCGGCCGAGGTGCTACCAGCAAATGCGAGCAGCGTACAGAGCACCCAGTGCTTCACGAACCTCCTCCGGCCAGGGCCGACGCGTCCTTGTGCTCCCCCGCACCGAGCGCGCCGTCGCCATCCGTGTCGCGGAACAGACGCGCAGAGCGCTGCACCGCGTCGCGGAAGGACATGTAGATCGTCTTGTTGTCGTTCCTCGAGATCACGATCGGATCACCCGCCGCCGCGTCGATCGCTGCCGCGTCGATCCACGTCGAGTAGTCGAAGCCCACGAACAGCGACTCCGTGACCCCCTTGAGCTCGAACCCGCCGCCGCGCGCGTCGAGCCGGAAGTCCTCGAGGAACTCGCCGCGGATCGAGAAGCGCTTGCCCATCGCCGTGCGCCCCTCGACCAGCATCGAGAGCCCCGCGAGCGCCGGATCCGCCCCCGCGGGCAGCGTGTCGCTGGGCGTGAGCTGCTTCCATCGCATCTCGAACCGGCAGAACTTCCGGCCCGTGAGCGGCAGCGGCGCCGGCTCGGGCAGGACGCCCCCGCCGAGCAGATCGGCCACGAGCGGCCCCTCGAGCTGCACGCGGTCGTCGCCCTCGCAGTTGGCCGCGTCGCGCAGGCGCACGCGGTCCACGACGATGAGGGCCTTGTCGAGCGTCACGCCCGCCGCATTGCCGCGCTTGGCGCCCGCCGTGCCGTCGAAGGCGACGAGGTCGAGGGTCGTTCGTGGCGGGTTGCCCACCGAGGTCCCGACCTGGTCTCCCCCGCAGGCACTCACGGTGAGCAGCGTCCAGAGCAAATGACTCGGCTTCACGACGGTTCCTCCTGCGGCTGCGAGAGCGGGAAAAGCTGGATGTTCAACTGGTAGACGGTGTGCCCCTTCGGGTCGGCGTCACACCTTTCGAGCAGCTCGTCGCGGAAGCGGTGGATGCGCTCCTTGACCTCCGCGACGGTCTCCGCGGAGACGCACACCGTGAGCGCGCTGATGTCGCGCTGCTCACGCCGCACGAGCTCCATCGAGCCGGCGGCTCGCTCGAGCATCTGACGATGGTAGTTCACGACCGCGATGGATTGCACCTCGTGCCCCGTGGTCAGGCTCGGGTCGCCGCGCACGACGCGGCCGTCCTCGCCTCGCACGAGGAGCCCGAGCTCGAACAGGAGCTTGAGCGCGGCCTTGGCCTCCCCCGTCGTGATCCGCGGCACGAGCTGGCGCGCGATCCACGCCGGCTCGTCGCGGAAGTCTTCGCGTCCCGCCAGCTCGCGGATCGCCGGGTAGAACCAGTTCGACAGGTACTCGAACATCCCGCCGTCGATCTTGCGCGCCTTCTGGAACCGCCGGCTCTGCGACACGCGCTCGAACGCCCGGTTCGCCTCGTCGTTGCTCGCGGCCTGGTTGAGCGCCACGAGATCGCCGAAGAACCGTGACTCCTCGGCCGACAGGTGCAGCGCCTTGCAGAAGCGCTCCACGCTGTCCTTGCCCAGGTTCCGCTGGCCGTCCATCACGAGCTTGAGGAAGTTCGGCGACGAGAAGCCCGCCTGGCGAGAGAAGAAGCGGAAGGAGAACTGTGGCCGCCGCTCCTTCTCGTACGCGTAGACCTCCCGGAGGTAGAGCCGGTAGTCGAGGTACTCGAAGATGCTGGGCCGCTCGCGGTCCACTCGCTGGATCCTCCGTCGGTCAGTGCGTGGCGCGGATGGAGTCCGCGACGCTGTGCGCGATCTCCTTGCCGTTCTTGGCGTCGTTCGGGTCGAGGAGCGTGCCGCGGTTGTTGCCGCGCTGGCCCGCGAACCACTTCGTCAGGTCGAACTGCACCGTGAGCGTCGTCGTGGCCGCGGTCGTGTCGAGCACGAGCGCCGGCGCGATCGGGTAGAAGCCGTTCATCGACTGCTGGCCCTTGTACTGGAACGCGGCGCCGTTCCACGTGCCGTCGATGACGATGTTGGAGTTGCCGCCCGTGACGAAGTCGGCGAACACGTCCGGCGCGGCGGCGACCGCGGCGGCCTCGGCCGGCGCCTTCGGGTTGATCTTGTGGAAGTGGATGGCGAGGTGGTCGTACGTGCCCGTGAGGATGCCGGCGACCGTGAGGTTGGTCGGCATGCCCGTGAGGTCGAGCTCGATCACCGTCGCGCCCGCCTTGAAGTGATAGCCGTCGTCGCCGTCGGCGTCGTCGCCCGCGCCGCCCGCGCCGCCCGCGCCGCCCGCGCCGTCGAGCAGCAGGTTCTTGGCGCCGCCCCCCGCGGTGAGCTGCGCCGACTCGGTCGAGTCCGAGACGCCGTCCACCTCGGACGTCGGGTGGCCGGGGCCGTGGAGCTGGACCTGCTTGGCGAGCAGGCGGGCCCGGTTGATGACGAGGGTGTTCGTCCCGTCCGTCAGGGTGGCCAGGATCGGGCGCTTGCCCGTGGGTGCCTGCGTGAGCGCAGCGGGCTGGCTGACGGAGAGATCGAGCCGGACCTGGGCGCGCCCCTGGCTGCTGTCGCCGCCGCATCCGACGAAGAGCCCGAGGGCGATCGTGCTGCAACCGAGAGTGCGAAGCAGCGTCATGGGTGACTCCTTGCGTGTCCTCATGCCCTCGACAGTGCCGCCTTTCGGCTCCCCTGACAAGGCCTCCGAGAGCATTTTGGTATTCAGTTGGAATACGGACGCCTCGTATACGACCGGGGCTTGAGCCCCCGATCGGGGTGTCGTCTCCCCACCAGAGCCACCATCATTGCTACGAATTTATTGCTGTATGTGGGATCTGTCTCCGCCAAGCCCTCGTCTTCTCGCGTATTCGGAGTGTATACGAAGATTATCGACTAACAGAAGATCTGGTATGCAACGTGGAGAGTGACCGGAGCAGGAGGAAATCCAGCATGCGCAACCTTCTCTCTCCCCTGTTCGTCGCGGCCGCCCTGCAGGCCTGCGGCGGCGACGGCAACCCCCAGGGGCAGGACACCGAATGGCAGAGCATGGTCGGGGACGATCAGGTGAAGATCGTCACCGACTGCACGGGCGTCGAGTTCTGCATCCCGTCCTGCGTGAATACGGGGACCGACGACGTCTGCGCCAACACGCAGCCGCCCGCCACCGGCGGCTGCTGGGTCACCGGCGGCGGCTACGTCGACAGCACCGACGGCAAGGACACCTTCGGCGGCAACGGCATGTCGATGAAGGACGGCCGCATCCGCGGGCAGTGGCAGCACGTCGATCACGGCACCGGCAACAAGATGCACGGCCAGGTGTCCTACTTGGTGTGCCGGCAGGTCGACGAGCCCGGCCCGGGCCACCCGAACGGCCCGCAGCACGACTTCAAGATCAACCAGGCCTACTACGGCGGCCCGGCGCGCTGGTTCGACGCGGCCGCCGACGGCTGGAGCGAGGGCTACTGGTTCGACATCATGGCCGAGGACCACGGCGAGCCGGGCAACCTCCACGCCGGTGGCAACCCCGCCAAGGGTCCGGACGATCCCGTCGCCGACGAGTACCACCTGACCGTCCGCAAGATGGACGGCGCCACGCAGTCCGGCACGGTCGTCTACAAGGTCGGCAACCCCTTCACAGGCGGCAACTTCCAGATCCATCCACCCAACGGCGGCCACCCCTACCAGGCCGGCGAGCTCCCCGCCTGGGTCGACTGGCAGCCGTAGCCCAGCCCACGATCTCGAGACAGGTCTCCGACGTGGACGTGGACGTGGACGTGGTCGTGGACGTGGACGGCTTTTTTCCGGGCCGATCGTCCAAGTCCACGTCTACGCCCCTCTGAATCCCCGGCGCCCCTACAATTCCCGCATGCTCCCCGCGCGGCTCCTCCTCGCCTCCGCCCTCCTCCTCGCGTGCGGCGAGGTCGCGCGCTACCCAGGCGGCACCGGCGGCACCGGCGGCACCGGCGGCACCGGCGGCACCGGCGGCACCGGCGGCACCGGCGGCCCCTCGCCGACCGCGACCGTTGCGCTCATGCGCACCCTCGACGAGCTCGCGGCCTTCGGCCAGAAGCGCGTCGGCACCCCCGGCGGCAAGCAGGCCCAGGAGTACCTCCTCGCGCGCTTCCGGGAGATCGGCCTCGAGGACGTGCACACCGAGGACTTCCAGTTCCCGCGCCACGAGGTCGCCGAGGCCACCGTCACGATCAAGAACGGCTTCGGCCCGGCCGCGCCCGTCGGCTTCGACGTGTTCGAAGGCTCCGGCAGCGGCGACGTGGACGCGGCGGTCGTGTTCGTCGGCGCCGCGGTCGAGGGGCTCGGCGGCGTGAGCGTCAGCGGCAAGATCGCGCTCGTCCAGCGCAACCCCGCGCTGCACCGCTCCACGCAGTTCTTGAACGTCGCCCGGGCCGGCGCCGCCGCGATGCTCTACGTCTCGCAGGCGCCCGACAACCTCCGGCAGGTCGGCTCGGTGCGCCGCGCCTTCGACGCGGTGGGCCCCATCCCCGCCGTCACGATCGGCTCCGAGGACGGCGAGGCCCTCATGCGCTCGCTCGCGATGAACCTGCCGGTCTCCGCGCAGATCAAGGTGCGCGCGGAGGGCCTGCCGGGCACCGGCGGCAACGTCGTCGGGCGCATCCGCGGCCGGGAGGGCAACCGCGGCCAGCTCGTCATCGGCGCCCACTTCGACACCTGGTTCGTCGGCTCGGTGGACAACACGAGCGGCGTGGCCGCGCTGCTCGCGCTCGCCGAGCTCCGCACCCGCCGCGGCGACAAGCCCCGCTACGATCTCGTGTTCGTCGCGTGGGACGGCGAGGAGGTCGGCCTCTTCGGCGGCTACAGCTACGTCCGCCAGCACACGGTGCTCACGCGCGAGCCCGTGCTCGCGATCCTGAACTTCGAGATGCCGTCCTCGAAGGACGCGTCGCTGCAGGCGCTCGGCCACTCGAACACGCCCGTCCTCGAGATGGCGCTCGAGGACGCGATGCTCAACCGCACGTACACGTTCTACGTCGGCCTCGACGTGGTGCCCTCGTTCTTCGGCGGCATCATCCCGACCGACATCCAGGGCGCGTACCGCGTCGGCATCCCGACCGCGAGCACCGTGGTGGACACGGCCTACTACCACACGACCGCCGACACGCCCGACAAGGTCGACCTCGCGATCCTCGCCGAGGCCTCCGAGCGCTTCGACAAGGCGCTCGACGGGCTCGACGCCGCCGAGCCTTCCGCGTTCGCGGTGCGCGATCCGAAGCTGTGGCAGCTCGATCTCGCGCTCGCCGCGGATGGCTACGACGTGACCGTGAAGGACTCGACGGGCGCGCCGCAGCCGAACGCCTCCGTCGGCATGACGGTCTTCTACGATCACTACTTCCCCGCCGGCGACGTCACCGCGACGAGCGGCGCCGACGGCAAGGTGCACCTCGCGATGGACCCCGCCTGGCAGCGCATGGGCACGGGCAACCGCTTCGTCCACCTGTGGGCGGGCACCGACTACCCGCTCGTCGAGGCCATCCTCTCGCTCGGGCCGTGAACCCGAAAGGACCGTGAAAATGAAGCGCGTTCGCCTTGCTCTGCTCGCCGTTCCCCTGGCCCTGTCTCTGCTGCTTCCCACCGCCACGGCGCGCGCCGCGGGGGGCCCACACTCTGCCGGGAAGTTCGGCGCCGGCCTCGTGGTCGGCTACCCGGGCGTGGGCCTGAGCTTCAACTACTTCCTCTCCAGCAAGATGTCGCTGCAGATCGATCCAACCTTCTACTTCCGCGACTCGAGCAGGAACGGAGGCGGCGGCGAGGGCGGCATCGGCAGCCGGCTCGATCTGCTCTTCTGGCCCTCCACGCTCGTCTCGTGGCCCTTCGCGAACCTCGACTGGCTGATCGGGCCGGGCCTGAACCTCTACGTCGGCAACGGGGGCTTCGCGCTCGGCGCCGAGGCCCCGATCGGGATCTCGCTCGCCTTCAAGGGCGCGCCGGTCGACGTCTCGCTCGAGCTCATCCCCGTCCTGCGCCTCGTCGACAGCGGCGGCGCCGACATCCGTCTCGGCATCGGAGCGGCGCTGAGCGCCCGCTACTACTTCTGATCGATCACGTCTATCAGAGCGGTCCATCCGCAATGATTTCGGCTGCGAGCGCAAGAGTTTCGCTCGCCAGGAGGTGATTCCGGCCTTACGTAGAGGGTGTGCCGCTAGGGAGCGTTGGCAGAGGCTTGTGCCTCGCCGGTGCCGGCCTCGGGGCCCTTGGCCTCTCCTGATCGAGGACCTGCTGGACATCGCGCGGATCGAGGCCGCCGGAGGGCTTCCGATCGAGCCGAAGCCGGTGCGCGTGGGCGCGCTGGCCGAGGAGGCCGTGGAGATGCTCGCCTCGGCGGCCACCGCAGCGGCGATCCGTCTGGAGGCAGAGGTTCCACCCGACCTGCCCCTCGCCTGGGGGGACGAGGCGAGGATCGTCCAGTTGCTCGGCAACCTGATCGGCAACGCCCTGAAGTTCACCCCGGAGGGTGGGCAGGTCCGGATCACCGCCGCGCTGGCCGGCGCGGAGATCGTCGTCTCGGTCTCCGACACCGGTGCGGGCATCCCGCCGGATCAGGTGCCCCACCTGTTCGATCGCTTCTGGCAGGCGAAGAAGACCGACCGGCGGGGCGCGGGCCTGGGGCTCGCCATCGCCAGGGGCATCGTCGAGGCGCACGGCGGGCGCATCTGGGCCGAGAGTGAAGCGGGCCACGGGAGCCGGTTCCTTTTTTCGCTGCCCCTCGTCCCTGCCGCCGCCGTGTCCAAGGCCGAGGCCCCGCGGCTTGTCCTTCCGGCCCGGCTCCGGTAGAAACCCGCATGGACCTCTCGCCCTTCAGGCCGCTGCCGCTCCTCCGGAGCGGGTGGGGGCAGACCGTGGCGGCGTCGCTCCTGCCGCAGCGAGCCGACCGGCTGCCGGCCGTCCATCATCGCGTCGCGCTCGACGACGGCGACCGCCTCGCGGTGATCGAGAGCCGGCCGCGCGGGTGGCGCGCCGGCGACCGCGTGGTCGTGCTGTGGCACGGACTGATGGGCCACCACCAGTCGTCGTACCTGGTGCGGGTCGCGCGCCGGCTGTTCGCGCGCGGTCACCTCGTCCTGCGGGTGAACATGCGCGGGTGCGGGCCGGGCGTGGGCCTCGCGCGCGGCATCTGCCACGCCGGGCGCAGCGAGGACGTGCGCGCGGTGACGGCCTGGACCGGCGCGGCGTACCCGCGCTCTCCGATCGCGCTCGCCGGCTTCTCGATGGGCGGCAACATGGTGCTCAAGATGGCCGGCGAGGACGGCGCGCGGCTCCCCGGCCAGGTCGACCGCGTGGTCGCGGTGTCGCCGCCTGTGGACCTCGCGCTGTGCGCGCGCACGCTGGCCGGCGCGGGGGTGCTCGACCAGTACTTCGTCTACCGGCTGCGGCGCTTCGTCCGCCGCCGCCACGCGGCCTTCCCCGACCTCGGGCCGGTCGAGCTGCCCGCGCGGCTGACGCTGACCGCCTTCGACGACGTGTACACCGCCCCGCACGGCGGCTTCGCGAGCGCGGCCGACTACTACGCACGCTCGAGCGCGGCGCCGCACCTCGCCGCGATCACGGTCCCGACGCTCGTCGTCTCGGCGAAGGACGATCCCGTCGTGGGGGCGCCGTCGTTCGCGACCGTCGCCGGGCACCCGCGCTTCCAGGTCCTGACGCCCGCGCACGGCGGGCACGTCGGCTTCCTCGGCCGCCCCGGCCTCGGGCGCAGCGTCCACTGGATGGACGAGCTGCTCGGGCGCTGGCTCGGCGATCCGCGCCGCGGGCCGGGCGCCGAGGTGCCCGCGGGCGCCGCGCCGCTGCGCTGATCGCTGCGGGTGGAAGAGGCGCCGAGCAGCCTGGCGGGGGCGCACGCCTCATCGACCTTGCTGACGAACGTCATTGACATTCGTCATCGAGTTTCCGAGGATACGGCTCGAGCAAGGAGGCGAGATGTCCCTGGGCGCATACGTGGCGATGGCGGTGGCCGGCGGGCTCGGCATGTACTTCGGCATCGGGGCCTACTTCGAGGCCGTCTACTACCGCCGCCGGCGGCACGAGCCCGAGGCCTGGAAGTGCCAGCCGCGGCGCTTCGCGCCGGCACGTATGCGCCAGCACGAATTCGTCCTCGGCACCGTCAACATGATCGCCGGCTCGCTCGTGTCCGGCTGGTTCGCGTGGCGCGTCGCCGAGGGCAAGCTCTCGGCCATCTCCTTCGACACCTCGCTCGCCGCGATCCCCGGCGCCGTCGCGCTGACGCTCGCCTATTTCCTGGCGACCGACTGCGCGCTCTACTGGGCGCACCGCCTGCTGCACCGGCCGCTCGCGTTCCGCTGGATCCACCGGTGGCACCACCGCTACACGAGCCCCACCGCGTTCACCGCCGGCGCCATGCACCCGGCGGAGTTCTTCCTCTACCAGGGCATCATGGTCGTGCCGCTCCTCCTCGTGCCCGTGCACGTCGCGGGCGTGATCTTCGTCCTCGTCTACCAGAACTTCGTCGCGCTCGTGGATCACTCGGGCGTGCGCACGCGGAGCTGGGTGTCCTTCCAGCCGCCCGCGCAGTTCCACGACGACCACCACGTCTACTTCCACGTGAACTACGGCCAGACGCTGGGCCTGTGGGACCGGGTGTTCGGCACGTGGCGCCGCGTGGACCGCCGCTACGGCATCGACGTCTTCGGCGGAAAGGGCGCCCCGCTCGGGCCCGCCGACGGTCCGCCGCGGCTGGTCGACTACACCGAGGACCGCTTCGCGCGCGCCGGCGCCGCCGCGGACACCGCGCCCGTCGGAGGCACCGCGCCATGAGCCCGCTCATCGACTCGACGCTCCTGACCGTGTACTCGCCGCTCTCTCGCGCGCCCTCGCAGGTGGGGCTCGAGCTCGTGGTGCTCGGCGGCGCCATCGCGACCTTCGTGCACGCGCGCCGCGCCACCAGCAAGGGCGATCCCGCGGCGATGCTGACGTGGCTCGCGATCCTCGTCTACGGCATCGCGATGGAGATCGTCTCCTATCACTTCGTCGACAACTTCACGCACGCGCAGTTCACGGTGATGCTCTACCACCACAAGCTGCCGCTCTACGTCACGGCGCTCTACCCGGTGCTCCTCTACACGGGCATCGCCACCGCGCGCTGGCTGCAGCTCCCGCGCGCGATCGAGCCGCTGGCAGCGGGCCTCTTCATCGTCGCGATGGACGTGCCGTTCGACCTCATGGGCCCGGTCGCCGGCTGGTGGTCCTGGTCGGACGCGGACCCGAACCTCGCGGTGCGCTGGGGCGGCGTGCCGGTCACGAGCTTCTTCTGGCACCTCACCTTCGGCGGCAGCCTCGCCTTCCTCTCGCGTGCCCTCGGCCCCTTCGCGGCTCGCCGCGGGGCCGCGGGCCTCCTGCTCTCGGCGCCGATCGCGCTCGGCACGATGGTGTGCGGCTTCCTCCTCTTCCTGCCGTTCCACGGCCTCAAGCGGGCCGGCGTGAACGACGGCGTCGTCGTCGGCGGGGCGCTCGCCCTGTGTGCGCTCGCGACGGCGCTCGCGCGTCGTGCGCCGCGCAAGGACGGCGATCGCCTGCTCTGGGGCGTTCCAGTGGCGTTCGTCTGCTACCACCTCGCGCTCGCGCTCGCGCTCGTCGCCCTCGGTCGCCTGACGACGCCGTCGTGATCCGGGCGGTATGATGGCGCGTGTCCTCGCGCCGCGCGCAGCAGAAGGAGAGTACCCGGCAGGAGCTGTTCGCGCGGGCGATGCAGCTCTTCTCGGAGCGGGGCTACGAGGCCGTCAGCGTCGAGGACATCGTGACCGCGGCGCGCGTGGCGCGCGGGACCTTCTACTTCCACTTCCCGAGCAAGGAGGACGTGCTCCTCGAGGCGGTGCGCCGGGGCGAGCGCCACATCGTGGGGCGCATGGCCGCCGTCGCCGACCGGCCCTTCGTCGACGTCCTCGTCGCGACCACCGAGGGCTTCGCGGAGGTCTGGGGCGGGCACCGCGAGCTCCTGCCGCACGCGGGCGCCGTCGGCATCCGGCGCATCGCGCAGGTCGCGGGTGAGCGCGACCACGAGCCGCTCCGGCTCGAGCTGGTCAAGCACGTCGAGCGTGCGCTCGAGGCCGGCGCGCTCCGCTCGCCGCTGCCCGCGCAGATGCTCGCCGACGTCTTCCTGCTCGATGTGTTCGCGGCGCTCATGTCCTGGGCGGCCTCCGGGCAGCCCCCGCTGCCGCTCGTGATGCGCGGCGTGATCGAGCTCTACCTCGGCGGCGTCGGCCTCGGACGCACCTGAGCGAGAAAGTCGGGGAATATCCCCCGGCGACGGCGTTCCCCCGGCAACCCAACCGGAGGAACGACCATGAAGAAGACCCTGCTCACCTGCTTGCTCGCGATGACCTCTCTCGGCCTGGTCGGCTGCGGCGCCGAAGGCGACCCGGCCGCCGAGGGCGACCCGGCCGCCGAGGCCGTCGCAGAGGACGACATCGGCACGCTCGAGGGTGCGCTGTGCACCGACGCCGGGGCCGCGAACGCCTCCTTGCCCATGAACACCGGCAACGGGGCCACGACCGCCTCGACGTCGCCGACGAGCACCTACGGCACGAACCTGTGCACCGGCCACTACGTCGTCGAGGTGACGAACACCCTCGGCCGCAACGTCACGCCGTTCGCGGAGTGGGGCGAGCCGCTGCCCGCCACCAAGGAGGCCTGCCCGTTCGCCCTCCTCGAGGCGGAGGCCTGGGGCTGGGTGCCCTCGAAGAAGATCGGCAGCTACTGGACGCTCCCGTACTGGAAGTCGCTCGGCAAGAAGGCCGTCGGCGGCCAGTGGGTGGGGGAGGGCAGCCTCTTTGCCGGCTGGTGCGCGCTCGGGACGGGCTTTCCGCAGATCAACAGCTCGCCGTACTCGAAGATCCGCGTGTCGGCCAAGGCCGCGGCCCTGGCCGTCTTCTTCGCGGTGCCGAAGAAGGTCAAGGCGGGCGTCCAGAACGAGGTGATCATCTACTGAGCCGACCGTGCTCCTGCCTCGACCGTTACAGCGTTCACTGTCGAATTGATGTTGACAGTGAATGGTGTAACAGTTATGAGTGATGCATCAACGCGTGCAGGGGTCGCGTCGCCGTCCGGCGCCGCGCCTCGCGCGCCACTCCCAGGAGGGAGCGATGCATCCCGATTCGCTGCCGGCCCCCGCGGCCCTCGTCCCCGCCCTGCCGCCCGGCAAGGCCCGCCGTCCCGACGACCGCTACCGTGCGCTCGGTGAGGAGCTCGACGCGCTCAAGGCGCGCATCACCGCCGAGGTCGGCGCAAAGGACGTGCGCTACGTGCGCGGCATGCGCTCCGTCTCGCGCTTCTTCGAGGCCACCGGCCGCGTCCTCATCCACGTGAGCCCCGAGCCCGTCTCGTTCCTCGCGGGCGTGACCGCGCTCTGGCTGCACAAGCAGCTCGAGGCCACAGAGATCGGCCACACGGCGCTCCACGGCGCGTACGACGGCCTGCCGGGCGCCAAGGGCTTCCAGTCGGAGACCTTCCGCTGGGACACGCCGATCGACGAGGCCTCGTGGCGAAACGGCCACAACCTTCGCCACCACGGCAACACCAACGTGGCCGGCCGCGACCCCGACATCCACTTCGGCCCGGCTCGGCTGACCGACAAGACGCCCTACCACCGCGTCCACCGCATCGGCCTGCCGTTCTCGCTCTTCGTGCTGTTCCCGAACTTCGCCTTCCTGATGAACCTGCACTTCACCGGGCTCTCGGACGCCTACCACGACAACGGACAGCCCGAGAAGCTCGACTTCCTCAAGGACCGGTCGAAGGGAAGCATCCGTGGCGCGTGGCGCGCGGCGTTGCGCAAGTACGTGCCTTACTACTTCTGGAACTACGTCTTCTTCCCGGCGCTCGCGGGCCCGATGTTCTGGAAGGTGCTGCTCGGCAACTGGATGGCGGAGACGATGCGCGACGTGTACTCGGCCGCGACCATCTACTGCGGCCACGTCGGCCCCGACACCAAGAGCTACGAGCGCGGCACGCGGCCGAAGAGCCGCGGCGAGTGGTACGCGATGCAGATCGAGGCGTCGAACGACTACGAGGTGAGCTGGGGTGTCTCGGTGCTGTGCGGCGGCCTCGACCGGCAGATCGAGCACCACCTGTTCCCGACGCTGCCCCCGCAGCGTCTTCGCGAGATCGCGCCCGAGGTCCGCGCCATCTGCGCGCGCCACGGCGTCGAGTACCGCACGGACACGTGGGGCCGGACGCTCAGGAAGGCGCTCGGGCACATCGCGGTCCTGTCGAAGCAGGGAGGCGTGCGGCAAGTGCTGCGCGACATGGCATGAGCGCCGCGACTCTCGATGCGCCGCTCACGCTCGGCGCGGTACAACCAGGGGCGATGAGCGACGAGGCGCCCGGGGCGGGCGAGTACACGATCGACGAGCTCGCGGCCGCCTCGCGCGTCTCGAGCCGCACGATCCGCTTCTACCAGTCGCGCGGCGCGCTGCAGCCGCCGGAGATCCGCGGTCGCGTCGCCTACTACGGCGCGGCGCACAAGGAGCGGCTCGAGCTGATCTCCCAGCTCCAGGACCGCGGCCTGCGCATCGACGCCATCCGCGACCTGATGCAGCGCATCGACAAGGGCGAGCTCGACCTCGCGCAGTGGCTCGGCGTCGAGGAGCAGGTGCAGGCGCCGTGGGTGAACGACCAGGCGCGCACCGTGTCCGAGAAGGAGCTCCTCGAGCTGGCCGGGGCGACGCGGCCGGGCTTGATTGCCGACCTCGTACGCACGCGCCTCGTGGACCGGCACGGCGACGTGTACCTCGTGCGCAGCCCCGCGCTACTCGTGGTGGCCATGCGCCTCGAGGCTGGCGGCGTGGACCTGCAGACCGCGATGGAGGCCAGCAAGATCCTGCGCAAGCACTTCGCGCGCGCGGTCGCGGAGCTGGTCACGCTGTTCGTGGATCGGGCGAAGGAGGCGAACATGGAGGCCTCCGAGCTGGTGGGCCTCTTCCAGACGCTGCGACCGGCCGGCAATGAAGCGGTGCGCGTGATCTTCGGCCGCGAGATGGAGGAGCGCCTTCGAGAGCTGGTGGAGTCGGGCGCGCTCGCGAAGATCGCGGGCAAGGAGAAGGGGAAGAAGCGGAGGTAGGTCCCGTCCCGGATCCCTTCGACGAGTGGCGCTGCGCTACGTGCTCTGCAACGGGCGCAAGCACGCGGCCGACCTCGGTCGGACGCCGCCGGCGGGCTGGCTCGATCGCTTCTCGACGGCGCGCTACTTCGACGGGTGGCGCGACCGGCCCCCGAATCCGCCCCCGGATGCGCCCATCGTGGTTCCGCCGAGGCTGTGGCTGGTCACGAGCGGCTGGAGGCGCCTCGGCTTGCTGTCGCCCGACGAGACTCCTGGCGCCCGCCCCTGAGTGCGGACGGAAAAAACGAGCCCTGCACCGGGAGGGGGGTTCCGATGCAGAGCTCTCGAGAAAGGGTTGGCTAGATGCGGGAGCCTGCGACGAGGGCCATGCGGCGCACGGGGACCAGCTCGGTGCCGGGCGCGTAGCGGCGGTCGTCTTCCTTGCCGCGGCGGAAGCTCAAGGGCGTGGACTGACGAGTCGGCGCTTCCTCGGACTGGCCGGAGAACGTGCCCTGGCCGAAATCGGGGGCGGGCAGGGCGGCGCCGGGGCCCATCTTCACGTAGCGCTGCAGCATCCGGCCGTCGTAGCCGGGGTACCAGCGATGGAGCAGGTCGGCGCACTGGCAGCCGAGCTCGAACGCGTCGTTCGGACGCTGCTCGGGGCGCGGCGCGAGGGCGTTGCGCAGGACCGCCATGACCTCCTCGGGCAGGCGCGCGCGCGCGGCCTCGGACAGGATGTGCGAGCGGCCGGGCGCGGTGTCGTTGTTCGGGAAGACCGACGGCCCGACGAGCAGCTCCGCGAGGACCACCGCGAGCGAGTAGAGATCGCTGCGGGCGTCGATGCGCTGGCCGGAGAGCTGCTCGGGCGACATGTAGCGCGTCTTGCCCTTGACCGAGCCGACGCGCGTGCGCGTCAGGCGCTGCGCCGCGTGGGCGATGCCGAAGTCGGCGAGCTTGATCTCGCCTGCCGCCGACACGAGGACGTTCGAGGGGCTGATGTCGCGGTGGATGATCTTGCGCG
The DNA here is from genome assembly GCA_964593795.1 of uncultured Myxococcales bacterium. Taxonomy (GTDB): domain Bacteria; phylum Myxococcota_A; class Polyangia; order JAHFDS01; family JAHFDS01; genus JAHFDS01. Next base: position 14,308 of record CAZQJC010000040.1, read on the forward strand.
GCACGCCGCGGACCGTGGCGTTGTGCACGGCCTCGAGCCCGCGCGCGACCTCGGCGCAGGTGTAGAGCGCGACCTCGAGCGGCAGCCGCCCGTCGGTCGTGCGCCGGATGAGGCCGCGGACGTCCGTGCCGCCCACGTGCTCCATCACGAGATAGAACCGGTCCTCGTCGCGACCGACGTCGAGCACCTGCACGACGTTCGAGTGCGCGATCGAGCCCGCGATGCGCGCCTCGTCGAGCAGCATGTCCACGAACTCGAGGTCGTTCGCGTACTGCGGGAGCAGCAGCTTGACCGCGACCTCGCGCTCGAACCCGCCGATGCTCGACAGGTGTCCGTGCCACACCTCCGCCATCCCGCCCTGGCCGATCAGCTTCGTCAGCGTGTAACGCCCCACCCGCATGTGCAGGGGTAATCCACGCCGCGTGCCGACTTTCGGGGACGCAATTCCCGCTGGTTAGGTCTCCGAGGGGCGGGGCTGTTGAGTCCAGCAAGCACCCACGCTGGGGTCACCTGTTTCCCCCGTTCGAGCTCGTGCTCGACCTCGTGCTCGTGCTCGATCCGAGGGCACCATCGGCCCGCTGTCCGACCGTCCCACTTCCGGGATCGGACATCCCACGCGCGGGACATCGCGTTTTCTCACGCTTTTTCGCTTTCCAGCCCCCATCGCCGTTGATAGGTTCCGCCCGCTCGGAAGGGAAAGGGGTCACATGAAGCACTGGAAGAACATCTCGCTCTCGCTGCTCCTCGCTGCCGGTTGTGCGGAGCCTCCTCCGCCACCGGCCAAGACCGCCGCGGCGCCGCCCGCCGCTCCGGCCGCTCCGGCACCTGCGCCGGCGCAGCCGAAGGAAGAGGCGCTGCAGATGTCGCTCGCCGACGTCGGCATCGACGGGACGGCGCTCAACCCGTCGGCCGATCCGTGCTCGGACTTCTACGAGTACGCGTGCGGCGGCTGGGTGCAGAAGACGGAGATCCCGGCCGACAAGTCGCGCTGGAACCGCAGCTTCTCGGTCATCTCCGAGAACAACAAGGAGGATCTCCACCAGATCCTGGAGGGCGCCGCCAAGGACACGAGCGGCGATCCGGTCCTCACCAAGATCGGCGCCTACTACGCGGCGTGCATGGACGAGGCGGCGGTCGAGAAGGCCGGCGTCGAGCCGCTCCGGCCCCTGCAGAAGCAGATCGCCAAGGTCAAGGACACCAAGTCGCTCGGGCAGGTGCTGATCGCGCTGCACGAGGTGCAGGTGCCCGTCGTCTTCGGCGTCGGCGCCGAGCAGGACTTCAAGAACGCGACGCAGGTCATCGGGGACCTCGACCAGGGCGGCCTCGGACTGCCCGACCGCGACTACTACACGAAGGACGACGACCGCTCGAAGGACATCCGCGCCAAGTACGTCGAGCACGTCGCGAAGATGTTCGAGCTCGCCGGCAAGAAGGCCAAGGACGCCAAGAAGGCGGCCGCGGACGTGATGACGCTCGAGACCGCGCTCGCGAAGAAGTCGATGACGCGCGTCGAGCGCCGCGATCCCGAGGCCGTCTACCACCGCATGGACCGCGCGGGGCTCAAGAAGCTGACGCCGCACTTCCCGTGGGACGACTACTGGAAGGCGCTCGGCCAGCCCGACGTGAACGACTTCAACGTCTCGTCGCTGGACTTCTTCCGCGGCTTCGACGTGCTCATGGTCGAGACCAAGCCCGCGGTGTGGAAGAGCTACCTCGAGTGGACGCTCATCCGCGACGCTGCGCCGACGCTCCCCAAGAAGTTCGAGGATCAGTCCTTCAAGATGGCGCAGGTCCTCACGGGTCAGAAGCAGATCGAGGAGCGCTGGAAGCGCTGCGTGGCCGCCACCGACGGCGCGCTCGGCGAGCTGCTCGCCCAGCCGTACGTCCGCCAGCGCTTCGGCGCCGACGCCAAGGGCGCGACCGAGCAGATGATCACCGAGATCAAGAAGGCCTTCGGCGCCGGCCTCGGCAAGCTCGCGTGGATGGACGACGCCACGCGCGGCCGCGCCAAGGAGAAGCTCGACTCGATGGTCTTCCACATCGGCTACCCCGAGAAGTGGAAGCAGTACGACTTCTCCGTCGACAAGGGCAGCTACGCGAAGAACGCGCTCGCCGCCGCCAAGTGGGCGCTCTCCGACAACCTGCGCGAGATCGGCAAGCCCGTCGACCGCAAGAAGTGGGGCATGAGCCCGCCGACGGTCAACGCCTACTACAACCCGCTCAAGAACGAGATGGTGTTCCCGGCGGGCATCCTGCAGCCGCCGTTCTTCTCGCCGAAGTACGCGACGGCCGTGAACCTCGGCGCGATCGGCATGGTCGTCGGCCACGAGCTCACGCACGGCTTCGACGACTCGGGCGCGAAGTTCGCCGCGGACGGCAACCTCAAGAACTGGTGGGAGCCGGCGGTCGGCACCAAGTTCAAGGAGAAGACGCAGTGCATCGAGAGCCAGTACGCCAAGTACGCTCCGCTGCCGGGCGTCAACCTCAACGGCCAGCTCACCGCGGGTGAGAACATCGCCGACAACGGCGGCGTCAAGCTGGCGTTCAACGCGTACCGCGAGCTGCGCAAGGGCCAGCGCCCGATCGTGGCCGACGGCAAGACCGAGGATCAGCTCTTCTTCCTCGCGGTCGGCCAGGCCTGGTGCGCCAAGTCGCGCGAGGAGATCACGCGCATGCTGGCGCAGGTCGATCCGCACTCGCCCCCGAAGTTCCGCGTCAACGGGCCGCTGTCGAACTCGGCCCAGTTCGCCGAGGCGTTCCAGTGCAAGAAGGGCACGCCCATGAACCCGACGCAGAGCTGCGAGGTCTGGTAGCTCGATCCGCCTTTGCTCCGACGCGGCGGCCCTGTAGCCTCCGTCCGTGATCGGCCCCCTCCTCCTCTTCCTCACCCTGACTGCACCCGACGGAGGCGTCGGCGGAGCCAAGGCTCCGCCCGCGCCCGCGCCGGAGATGTTGCTCGTGGTCGTCCCGACGGCCGGCGAGCCCGAGCGCGGTCAGCCCTCGGCCGGGCCGTGGTCGCGCGCCATCGCGCGCATGATCGCGCGTGATCTGGATCAGCTCCGCGGCGGTCAGGGGCGCATCGGCGCGCTGGTGACGCTGGCCACACAGGGCGGGGCGCTCGGGTTCTTCCTGCCGAACGAGCCGGCAGACCTCACCGAGGCGGTCCGTACCGGGCGGCAGTACCGCGCGCCGGTCGTCGCGCAGCTCCACGTCGAGCCGCAGCGCGGCAAGGTCCTCGTGGATGTGATCGACGTGGGTGCCCGCGAGTCGCGCTTCGTCCGGATCTACGACTGGCGCCCCGCCGAGGGCCTGCCGCCGCTGTCCGATATCGAGCGTGACCTCGGGCGCGCGGCCGGGATCCCGGTCAAGGACGCCGATCTCGCCAAGGCGGTATGGGCGCAGACACGCTCGCGCGAGGCCCTCGAGGCATTTGCCGGGGGCCTCGATGGGCTCGTGCTCGTGGCGATGAAGCGCGACCGTTCGATCGGCGCGACGCGCCCGCCGGCCGAGCTCTTCGGCGAGGCCGCGCGCCTCGATCCCAACTTCGCCGAGGCGCGGCGCCTGCGCGATCAGGGCGAAAAGGCGCGCTTCGACCGGCTGCTCGTGCGGGAGCGGCGGCTCGACCGCCCCGAGCAGGCGCCGGCGCCGAAGCCACCCGCCAAGCGCGCCCCGCCGCCCGTGCCGAAGCTGCGCGGGAAGTGACCGCCCCGCTCCGGCTCGCCAGCGTGTGACGTGCGGCAAGTTCCCGGTCAGGGCACTGGTCGACATGGCCGCAAGCGTGGTAAGTGTCCGCGCATGGCTTTTCTACGTTTTCCTGCCTCCGGCAGGGGGGTTCAAACGGTTGTGATCTCCGTCCTCGTGGCGGCCGGCGCGATGGCGGCCTGCCGTTCGGACGACAACGGCTCGAGCGGCGGGAGCGCGGGGCGAAGCGGTAGCTCGGGCGGCGGCGGCACGGCGGGCGGCACGGGCGGCGCGGGCTCCAGCGGCGGCACGGGTGGCGCGGGCGCGGCCGGCGGCGCGGGCTCGAGCGGCCGTGGCGGCAGCGCGGGCGGCGCCGGTACGGGCGGCTCGATGCCCTACACCGGCAACGTCAAGGGCCTGCGGATGAACACGCCGGCCGACAACACGTCGGTCACGGTCCAGAACGTCATCGTCCTCGGCTTCACGGGCAACTGGAAGACGATGTACGTGCAGGACGAGATGGGCGGCGAGTACAGCGGCATCGGCGTCTTCTGCGACTTCGAGCGCAGCTGCACCGCGTGGAACAGCATGAACGCGGCCATGACGGCGACGCGCGGCGACAAGCTCACGATCGTCGGCAACCTCGACCGCTTCACGCCGTCGATGCCGGCCGGTGCGCGCGAGCAGCTCCAGATCCGCCCGATGATGGTCATGAAGACCGGCATGGGCACGCCGACCGCGGTCGAGGTGCCGGCCGCGGACCTCGCCAAGACGGCCATGAACAACGCCAAGTGGAAGGGCGTGTACGTCCGCACCACGATGGGCGGCCCCTGGTCGGTCACGAACCTCATGCCGACCGAGCTCGTGAACTCCGGCTACATGCCGTGCCGCCCCGGCGACGGCGGCATGATCTGCTGCTCGAACGGCCCGCACTACGGCGGGTTCGAGATCACGGGCGGCATCCTCGTCGGCACGAGCTGGTACCGCGCCATCGCGCTCTCCGACATGGAGTGCGCACGCACGACCGGCATGATGCCCGACCACGTCGTGACGATGACGGACCGCTTCTCGGTGATCGGCGGCGTGTTCGACGACTCGTTCGGCGCGCAGCAGATCTTCCCGACGGTCGACGGCGACTACACCCTGCAGTAGCCGCTCGCGAAGCACCGCGTTTCCCGCACGGGCCTGGCAGAGATGCCGGGCCCGTTTCTTTTTTTTGGCTGCTCAGCGCGAGGGGCGGGACCCGAAGATCGCGGTGCCGACGCGGATCATCGTGGCGCCCTCGGCGATCGCCGCGTGGAAATCGGCGCTCATGCCCATCGACAGCTCGCGCAGGGCCACGTGGCGCCTCCCCGCCGTGCGGTGCTGGTCGCGCAGCGCGCGCAGCGCCCGGAAGTGTGGGCGCGCGGCCTCGGCGTCGCCGAAGGGCGGGATGGTCATCAGGCCCTCGCAGCGCACGCTCTCGTGCTGGCCGAACGCGTCCAGCAGCGCGGGCAGGGCGTCGGGCGAGAGGCCGCTCTTCTGAGGGTCGTGACCCACGTTGACCTCGACCAGGCAGCGCTGAACGACGCCGCGCTTGTCGGCGACGCGCGCCACCTCGGCGAGGAGCGCGGGCGAATCGATCGTGTGGATCCACTCGCAGAGGCCCACCACGTACTTGACCTTGTTGCGCTGCAGCGCGCCGATGAAGTGCCAGCGCAGGCCCGCGACGTCGCCGACCGCGAGCGCCTTCTCTCGGAGCTCCTGCGCGTAGTTCTCGCCGAAGTCGCCGAGGCTCGCGCGGCGAGCGGCCGCCACCGCGTCCGCGGGGTGCGTCTTCGACACGGCGATGAGCGTGACCTCGGAGCGCTCGCGGCCGGCGGCGAGGCAGGCCTCCACGATCTCGGCCTCGACGGACGCGACCCGCGCTTCGAGCTCAGAGGACATCGAGGGCCTCGAGCTCCGCGATGACCTCGGCGAGCGGCAGGCCCACGACGCCGGTGTACGAGCCCTCGATGGCCTCGGCGAAGCCGGCGGCGCCGCCCTGGATCGCGTACGCGCCCGCCTTGCCCCGCCAGTCGCCCGACGCGACGTACCAGTCGAGGTCGCGCTCGGCCAGCGCGCGGAACGTCACGCGGGTCGTGGCGACGCGGTCGCGCGCCTCGGCGCCGAGGCGGAGCGAGAACGCGGTGATGACCTCGTGCGTGCGGCCGGCCAGGCGGGCCAGCATCGCGCGCGCCTCGTCGGGCGTCGCGGCCTTGCCGAGCGCGTCGGGGCCGAGCGCGACCACGGTGTCGGCGGCGAGCACGCACGCGCCGGCGTGGCGCCTGGCGGCGGCGTCGGCCTTGGCGGCGGCGAGTCGGCGGGCGAGCGGACCCGGCAGCTCGCCGGGGTGCGCGGTCTCGTCCACGTCGGCGGGCGCGACCTCGGGCGTGATCCCCGCGGAGGCCAGCAGATCCAGGCGCCTCGGTGACGCCGACGCGAGCACGAGCGGGACACGCAACTTCCTTCCGGGAACGCCGACAACCATGCGCGCATGTCATCCCCCAATTCGTGCTCGGGTGCAACGCGCGCGCGCAGGATCTCGCTGCGCGTGCTGCCTTGCTGGCTCCTCGGCCTGGTCGCAGGCGCTTCGAGCTGCGTCTCGGACCTCTCACGGCGGGCGCCGGACGCCGGCGTGCCGTCGGCCGCGTTCCTCGTGGCGCCGGGCATGGGCGAAGCCGCGCCCGCCAACCTGGCCGCGGTGGTCGTCGCGACGTCGGTGCCCGTGGGCCCGGGCGGCTCGCTCGAGCTCCTCTCCGAGTCGGGCGCGAGGATCGCGGCGCGTTCGGTGGCGAGCGCCCTATGCGCGGCACGTCCGGAGGGCACGTGCCTGGCGGTTGCCCCGAGCGAATCGTTGCCAAGAGGCGGCGAGGTCACGGTGCGGGCGCACCTCGCGGGAGCCGACGGCGCCGCCGTGCGCGCCGAGGGCCTCTGGTTCCGCGTCGCCGACGCGCCCGACACGGTGGCGCCCGCGGTCTCGGAGCTCGCGATGACGACCGACGGCGCGTGCGCGGTCGTTCGCGCGCGATCGGACGAGCCGGCGCTGCTCGAGGCGTGGGTCGGCGGCGGGCCGCGCGCAGGCGAACCGAAGCTGGTCTTCGATCACGCGGTGACGCTGCCGCTCGTCGAGGCCGGGAGCTTGTCGGTGGCTGTCACCGACGCCGCGGGCAACGTGACGATGCTCGAGCCTGCGCCGGTCGCCCCGAGCCGCGTGCCCCTCGTCGTCACGGAGGTGCTGCCGAACCCGCGCGGCGCGGAGCCGGCCGAGGAGTGGATCGAGCTGCAGAACGTCGGCGGAGCCGCGCTCTCCACGCGCGGGCTCGCGCTCGAGGTGGACGCGGTGCGCGTCCCCCTGGCGGCGGAGACCATCGGGCCCGGCGCGTTCGCGCTCGTCGTGTCGTCCGCGTTCTCGGGCGTGGGGCCCGATCCCGGGCCGCCGCCGGACGTGACGCTGCTCCGCCTGCCCACCGCCCGGATCGGCCCGGGCCTGACCAACCGGCGCACGCGCATCACGCTCCTCGATGCATCGGGCGGCGTCGTCTCCTCCTATGGGGGCTGGCTCGATCTCTCCCCGGATTCGCTCGAGGGGCGCAGCGCCCGCCGCACCGGCCCGTGCGACGTGCCCGCCGCCTGGTCCCCCGGCTGGCCCCCCACCCCCGGCCGCCCCTAACCCCCCCTAGCCCCAAGGCTCACCTCGGTTGATACCGCCTCGAGCCCGAGCCCGGGCCCGAGCCCGAGCCCGATCGGATCCGGAATGGGCTCGGGCTCCGCTTGCTTCGCAAGCTGGGCTCGGGCTCCGCTTGCTTCGCAAGCTAGGCTCGTGGGATCAACTCACGCGAGCGCTGGGGCTAGGCGCCTCCCCCGAAGACGTGGACGTGGACGTGAACGTGGACGTGGACGATCTCTCTCCGGCTCCGAAACTGCGACCTGTCACAGCATCGCGGTAGATTTGCCTCGTTGCGGGTCCTCGGGATCGATCCAGGCGGGCGCTACACCGGCTACGGCGTCATCGAGCGCGGCCCGGGCGGCCTCGTCTACGTCGAGTGCGGGGTCGTGGCGCCGCGCGCGGACGCGCCTTTGCCCGTTCGCCTGTGCGAGATCGGTCAGGGACTCGCCGAGGTCATCGAGGACCTGCGCCCCGACGTGGTCGCGCTCGAGGACGTCTTCCACGGCGAGCACGCGCGGAGCGCCCTGCGCCTCGGCCACGCGCGCGGCGTCGCGATGTATGTTGCAGCGCAGCATGGACTGCTCGTGCACGAGTACCCGCCGGCGCGCGTGCGCAAGACCGTGCTCGGTCACGGCGGCGCCACCAAGGGCGAGGTGGCCGTGATCATCCGCGCGGTGTGCGGCCTCAAGAGCACGCCGAGGCCCGACGCGGTCGATGCGCTCGCGGTCGCGCTCTGCCACGTGCTCTCGGGTGCGGCGCCCGCCGTGCCGAAGCGTCCGCGGCTGCGGGCGAGGCGCGCGTGATCGCGCACCTGCGGGGGCGGCTCTGCTCGCGCGGTGCGGATCGCGCCGTGCTGGAGTGTGCGGGCGTCGGCTACGCGGTGCGCTGCTCGGCCGCGACCCTCGAAGGGCTGCCCGCGGTGGGTAGCGAGGCGCACGTCTTCGTGCACACGCACTTCAACGCCGAGACGGGCACAGAGCTCTTCGGCTTCGGCGCCGAGGAGGAGCGCGAGCTCTTCGAGCTGCTCATCGCGGTGCAGGGCGTCGGCCCCAAGGTCGCGCTCGCGATCCTGTCGTCGGCGGAGCCCGGCGACATCGAGCGCGCGATCGCGGGGGGAGACGCCGCCATGTTGCGGCGCATCAAGGGCATCGGCCCCAAGCTCGCGGACCGGCTCCTCGTCGAGCTGCGCGACAAGGTCATCTCGCGCGTGCCGGCGATCGGCCAGCCCCGCATCGTGATGCCCGCGGCGGCCAAGCCCGCCGGGCCCGCGGCGGAGGTCGCCGCGACGCTCACGAGCCTCGGGTACCGGCCCGCGGAGGCCGAGCGTGCCGCTGCGCGCGCGATCGAGCGCCTGCCCGGCGCCGACAAGGAGGCGCTCCTCCGCGAGGCCCTGCGCGCGGCGCTGGATCGGTGACGCAGATGGCGCGCAAGAAGCACAAGGATGGAGCCGCGGCGGGCGGGGGCGCGGGCGCGGCACCGCCGGAAGCGGCGCTCATGGCCGGCGCCAGCGCGGGCGAGGCCGAGCGAGACGTCGATCGCTCCCTGCGGCCGCAGTCGTTCGACGACTACATCGGCCAGCGCAAGGTGCTCGGCACCGTGAGCGTGTACGTCAAGGCCGCCAAGCTGCGTGGGCAGGCCCTCGACCACGTGCTCCTCGGCGGGCCCCCGGGCCTCGGCAAGACCTCGCTCGCGCACGTCATCGCGCACGAGCTCGGCGCGCGGCTGTTCGTCGCGCACGGCCCCGCGGTCGAGCACCGCGGGGTGCTCGCCAGCCTGCTCATCCAGCTCGGCGAGGGTGACGTCCTCTTCGTCGACGAGATCCACCGCCTGCCCGCCGCGGTCGAGGAGTGCCTGTACCCCGCGATGGAGGACTTCCGGCTCGAGGTCGCGGTGGGCGACGTCGCGCAGTCGATCCGCCTGCCACGCTTCACCCTCATCGCGGCGACGACGCGCACCGGCATGCTCTCGGCGCCGCTCCGCGATCGTTTCGGCATCCACGAGCGGCTCGATCTGTATGCGCCCGAGGACCTCGCCGCCATCGCGCGGCGGTCGGCGCGCCTGCTCGGCATCCCGATCACCGACGAGGGCGCGCTCGAGCTCGGCGCACGCGCGCGCGGCACGCCCCGCATCGTCAATCGCCTCCTGCGCCGGGTGCGGGACCTCGCCGCGGTCGAGGGCGTGGCCAAGGTCGACCGCGCGTTCGCAGACCAGGCGCTCAAGTGGCTCGGCGTCGACGCGCGCGGCCTCGACGAGATGTGCCGTCGCATCCTCCGCACCATGATCGATACCTACGACGGTCGCCCGGTCGGCCTCGAGACGGTGGCCGCGACCATCGGCGAGGACGCCGGCACCGTCGAGGACGTCTACGAGCCCTACCTCGTTCAGCAAGGGTTCATCGGGAGGACACCTCGAGGCCGCATCGCCTTGCGCATGGCCTACGAGCACATGGGCACGCCGTGGAGAGGCCAGAAGGACCTGTTCTGAGCCCGTTGACACTCCCGCCCCTCCGGTGGTTCCCTCCCACCCATGCTGCAGGATCTGGGACGCAAGGTGCGCGCGCGCGCGGAGTCCGTGCTCGAGCGCGGGGCGGAGAGGTCGAAGGGCGTGCGCGTCCTGCGCGACGTGATCGGCGGGATCGACGAGCTGCTCGGGCAGCCGTTCGCGGAGAAGGTCGCTCCGACGGCGGCCGCGGCTGCACCGAAGCCGCGCGAGGCCGCGCCGGTGATCGTGTACTTCGACGGCAAGGACCACCGCACGCTCAAGCGCATCGACGGCGTCCTGGTCGGCGCGAACGTGCCGTACAAGACCCTCGACGTCGGTGAGGACGAGGCGGCGCGGTCCTGGGCGATGGCCAAGGCGGGCAAGCAGGAGCTGCCGCTCGTGTTCGTCGCCGGCGAGGCGATCGGCGGTTTCGACGAGCTCCTCCAGGCCTCCGTCGATGGCAGCCTCGCGAAGAAGGTCTTCGTCTAGCCCGAACCCACATCGATTCGCGAGCGCTCCGGTGCTTCGATGAGCACCTCGAGCAACTCGTGGCTGAGCTGTGTCTCTCCCCACTCCGGCCTCCGGCCCGCGCGGGGCCCCGTGTCGGTCGCGCCGAAGGCGCGCAACGTCAACATGCGGCACAGCCTGCGGCGACACCACGCAAGCTTCGCTCGCCTTGGGCGGGCGTCCTCAGGCGCTCTAGCCCGACAGCCCGGCGGCGACGCGTGCGGCGCCGCGGAGGCCGAGGCGCGCGTCCGTCACCACCCACACGGGGATCGCGTCGAGCAGCGCTCGGTAGCGCCCCTTGTCGGAGAACGCTCCCCGCGCGGCCACGGCGCGCAGGCGCGGGAGCACGCGCGGCGCGATGCCGCCGCACACGAAGACGCCGCCCGTCGCCAGGCACTTGAGCGCGAGGTTCCCGGCCTCTGCGAGGAGCACACCGAGCATCCAGTCGAGCGCCTCGCCGCTCGTCGCGTCGCCCGCCTCCGCGGCCGCAGAGATCGCCGCCGCTGCGTCGTGCCCCGCCGCGCGCGCCGCCTCGACCGCCGTCGCCGCGGGGCGGCCGTCGGCCTCGACCAGGAACTCGTAGAGCGCCACGAGGCCGGGCCCCGACGCCACGCGCTCGTAAGACACGTGCCCTCCGTGCCGTGCCGCGAGCCACGACAGGAGGTTCACCTCCGACACGGTGCGGGGCGCGAAGTCGGTGTGCCCGCCCTCGGTCGGCACGATGACGAAGCGCGTCCCGTCTCGCGCGAGGATCGCCTCGCCGAGGCCCGTGCCCGCGCCGAGGACCGCCACGTTGCCATCGAGCCCGCGGTGTGAGCGCGCCGGGCCGCACAGGTGGACAGCGCCGTCGTGGTCGAGCTCGAGCACGCCGCCCGCCGCTCCGTAGAAGTCGTTGACGAGCTTCACCCGCGAGATGCCGCTCGCGCGCTCGAGCGCGCGCGCGTCGACCGTCCAAGGCAGGTTCGTGGTCACGCAGCGGTCGGCCGACACCGGGCCTGCGATCGCCACACAGGCGCGCTCCACGCGCATGCCCGCCTCAGCGACGAACGCCTCGAAGACCTGCTCGAGGCCCGCGAACTTCGCCGACGCGTACGTGCGCTCCTCGAAGAAGCGGAGCTGCGCGCCCTGCACCTCCACCAGCGCCAGCCGCGCGTTGGTCCCACCGACGTCCGCCGCGACGACGATCATCAGAGCCGCATCGGGCCCTTGCCCTCGTCGCTCGGCGGCGCTTCCTTCTTCTCCGGCTTCTCGGGTGCGGGAGCGCCTTCTTCCCCGGGCGGTGCCTTCTTCGGCCGCTTGATCGGCACCGGCGATCCGGTGCGCTCGGGCGCGGCCGGCGTCGGCCGGCGCTTCGCCCCGCGCACGTCCTCCTCCTTGAACGCCTGCCGGAACACGAACGCGTCGTCGTGATCGGGCAGGAGGAACGTCTTGCGCGGGTTGGCCGGCTTGAGGTTCGGCGTGTTCGCCGTCAGGACGCGCACCTCTAGCTCGGTGCCGGGCACGCCCTTGTACATGAAGAGCGCGACGCCCTGCTCGTTCGTCGCCGCGACCGCCTTGCCGTACGTCTCGATGGGCAGGCCGAGCCGACCGTCGGTGCGCACCATGACCGCGTAGGTCCGCTGCGTGGGCGCGAACGTCACTTCGCGCTGGACCGGGATCGGCTGCTCGTCGCCGCCGCCGAGCGGGATGCCGCGCCGCAGCGGCACCTCGAGATCCGCCTTGATGACGCGGTGGCCCTCGGGCGGCACGATCGCGACGCGCACCGTCTCGCCGTCCGAGCCGTAGATGCGGAACGTGGCCCTGCCGTCGGGCCCGGTGCGTACGCGCGTCGTGCCCGGCGCCGAGCAGCTCGCGCCCGGTGCGGGCCGGCCGTCCTCGAAGCGCGCGATGACGGTGACCGGGAATTCGTCGATGGTCTTCTGCCCGCTCCCACCGCAGGCCGCTAGCCCGAGCGCGATCAGCAGGGCCGCTCTCATCGGGGGCTCCCGCCCGGCTGCACGAGCTCGGCGCGACGACCGACGAGGCGCACCATGAACTCGAGCGCGGGGTCGCCCGGAGACGCGTCGCGAAGGATCGTGAAGTGACGCAGCGCGAGCGGGTAGTTCGATCCCTCGAACGCCTCCACCGCCTGCTTGAGCTGATCCGGCTTCGGAGGCGGCAGCGACGGCTCGTAGGGCGCGTCCGCCTCCCCCACGACCTCCGCCGGCGCGGCCACGGCCGCGGCGCCCGCCCCGGCGGCTCCAGCCGGCGGCGGGTCGGGCCGACGCTCGCGCGCCTCCTCGACCGGCGGCGACGGCGGCGCCTTGCGCGGCTTGCCCGCGGGCACGAACAGGATCACGCCCATGACTCCGAGGAGGATCGCGCAGCAGGCGATGACGATGCCTCGACGTGGCGCTGCGATGCCCTCCTTCGGCTCCTCGACCGTGGGTTGCTCCGGCCGCGCGCCGCCCCGTGCGCGTGATGGCGGCTCGAGGCGATTGGCCAGCGACGGTTCGTCGAAGTCGTCGAAGGACGGCGGTGACGCGGGCGGCAGCGGCGTGTAGAGGCTGTCCTCGGGGCGCCCGAAGTCACTGCCCATGCGATCGAGCGCCGCGCGCGCCCCCGGCGGGAGCTTGCCCTTCGGCGCGCCCGAGGCTGGGACCGCTCGCTGCGACGCGGACGCCGGCCGCGCGGCGGGACGCTGCTGCGATCGACTCGACGACGGCGACGATCCTGGTCGTGGCGGCGGTGAGGACCCCGCGCGCGAAGGCGGGGCGGACATGCCGCGCTGCTGGGGCCGCGCGAGCACCAGCGCCTTCGACGTGTCTTCGGGTGGGCGCTCGGTGTCCTGCGGCGGATACGGCGGCAGGCCCTCGGGCGCGGTGGCGAACTGACCGTGGCGCGCCAGGTGATCGGGCACGTCGGGCGGTGGGTCCGGCGTCATGCTCCGGATGGCGAGCCCGGCCATCGGATCGACCACGGTCGCGCCCTCCGGGGGTGCCGTGAGCTGCTTGGGCTTGGGCGCATCGCCCTCGACGAGGACCTCGAGCGTGACGCCCGCGACGTAGACGAGGTCACCGCCCTTGAGCGGCGTCGCCATCTCGATCGACACGTCGTTGACCTGCGTGCCGTTGGCGCTCCCCATGTCCTCGACCATGAGCTGCCCGTTCTTGTAGAAGAAGCGGGCGTGGCGCCGCGAGGCGTGCGGGGCGTTGAGGGTGAAGTCCACCTCCTCGCTGCGGCCCGCGACGAGCCCGGCGGGGCTCTGCGGGATCTCGATGCGGTCGGCGACCGCGGAGCCCTCGACGACCTGCAAGAACGCGCGGCGCGCACCGGTCGGCACGACGGACTTGCGGCCCACGACCGGGGCCAGCACCGTCTTGACCTCTGCGCTCTCCTTGGCGAGCCCGAATGGCCGACGCTTCTCGCTCATCTACCGGGGTCCCTCTGCCCGACGGCAGACAGACTGTACTACATCCTACCCGGCTCTCTCCCAGAGCGCCACGAGCTGCGGATCGAGCTTCTCCCCGTGGGGCTCGAACTCGTGCCAGAACGTCGGGGCGATGCCCGTCGGCTGCAGGTCGCCCTGGATTCGCCCCGTCCGCTCGTCGATCATCGCGAGCTCGAACTCGAAGAGATCGTTGACGACGTAGTTCGCTTGCTCGTCGAGGCCCACAGCCTCCGAGATGTGGGTGATCTTGCGGGTACCGTCCTGCATTCGCTCGATGAGCACGATGACGTCGATGGCGCTGGCGATCTGTCCGCGGAGGGCCGCGAGCGGCAGGCCGATGTCGGCCATGAGGGCGAGGGTCTCGACGCGACGCAGCGCGTCGGCCGCGCGGGTCGCGTGCACCGTCGAGAGCCCGCCGCCGTGTCCCGAGATCATGGACTGGACCAGATCGAGCGCCTCGCCGCCGCGCACCTCGCCGACGACGATGCGATCCGGCCGGAGCCGCAGCGTCGCGCGGAGGAGCTCTCGGATGGTGACCTCGCCCTGACCCGTGGCGTCCTTGGGGCGACCCTCGAGCGACAGCACGTGGGGCTGCCGCAGCTTGAGCTCGGAGCTGTCCTCGATGACGACGATGCGCTCCTGATCGGGCAAGGCGGCTGCGAGCGCGGCCAGGAGCGACGTCTTGCCCGAGCCGGTGCCGCCCGCGATGAGGATGTTCCGCTTGACGCGGATGCACGCCTCGAGGAAGCGCGCGGCCGGGGCGGACAGCGATCCGATCCGCACGAGCGCCTCGCACGTGATGGTGTCGCGCGAGAACTTGCGGATGGCGACGATGATGCCGCGCCGTGAGATCGGCGGCAGGATCGCCTCGACGCGCGAGCCGTCCGGCAGGCGCGCCTCGAGGATGGGCCGCTCGGGCCCGACCTGGCGGCCGACGAACTGCGCGATGTTGCGGACGGCGGCCTCGAGCGCGTGCTCGCTGTCGAAGCGCGCGGGCGTCTTCTCGAGGCGACCGCGCCGCTCGACGTAGACCTCCTCGTGGCCGTTGATCAGGATCTCGGCCACGTCGCCGGCCTCGAGGAACGCCCGGATGGGTTCGAGGAGGCCGAGGACGGACTCTCGGAAGACGCGCTCGGGGATCATCAGGGCTTGTCGGCTTTCTGCGTGCTCGTGGGCGGCTCGCCACCGCCGCGCAGCCAGCGAATCTCGCCTGAGCCCGCGGAGGGTGCGGGCGTCGCCGGCTCCGAGGGGCGCGGCAGGGCAGGGGGCGGAGCTGCCGGGGGCGGCGGCGTGGGGCGCGCCAGCTCGAGGCGGATCTCGTCGGGGGGCCGCGCGAGCTCGCGCAGCAAGCGCTCGGCCAGCGACCGGTCCTCGGACTTCTTCTTCTCGAGCTCGAGGAAGCGCGAGAGCGACGCGCGCGCCTGCTCGGGCTTGCCGTGCTCCTTGTAGAGCCGGCCGAGCGCGAGGTACGCGTCGGGCCGCCTGGGCTGCAGGCCGATCAGGATCCGCAGCTCGCGCTCGGCGCCCGTCGGATCGTCGAGCAGCACGTCGAGCTGCGCGAGGAGCAGGCGCGTCTCGTACTGCTCGGGGTACTCGACGAGCAGCGCGTGCGCGCGGTCCACGGCGATCTGGTAGCGGCCGTTCTTCGCCGCGAGGCGGATGAGCGGGGGACCGACGCGCTTGTTCGCCGCGCCGAGGTTTCGCGCCACCTCGTAGTACTGCTCGGCGCGCAGGATCTCGCCCGCCTTCTCGTAGATCCCCGCGAGGCGGATCACGGCCTCGGGGTCGTTCGGGTGCTCGGAGTACCCGCGCTTGGCGAGCTCCATCGCCTGATCGGTCGAGCCGCGCTTGAGCGCGTCGAGGATCTGCTGGTCGCGGCTGCGCGGCTCCGCCGGCACGCACGCAACGAGCCCGAGCGCCACGAGGAGCCCTGCGCGCGGCACTACCTCAGCTCGCTCTCGATGCGGCGCCGCGAGGCCAGGATGCGCTTTCGGAACGGGTGGTCCTCGTCGGCGATGAGGCGCAGGAGGTAGTCGAGCTCCTGCAGCGCCTTGCGCACGTTCTTGTTCTTGCGCGCGTTCGAGTAGCGGAACTTGGCCTCGCGCAGCTCCTGGTCGAGCCGGTCGCGCGCGGCCTTCTTGCGCCTGGCCAGCGCGGGCAGGAGCTCGGGTCCCGCGCCCGAGGCCCGCACGAGCGCCTCGGCGCGCTCGTAGTTCACGGCGGCGCGGTAGAGGTCGCCCGGGTCGGAGTCGGCGCGCGCCTCGAGGTTCTGCGCGAGCTCGTACGTCCGCTTGGCGCGCTCGACGCACTCCGCGGGCTCGCACGACGGCGGCGGCTCGGGCCGGACGAGCTGGATGTTCTGGTTGGCGTTCTTGCCGCCGAGCTCGTCCTCGTCCTCGCCCTGTCCCATGAAGCCCCACGCGAGGATCCCCGCGCAGAACAGGCCCGCGAACACGCCGAGCACGATCGGCCGCTTCGACTGCGCCTTCTTGGGCGGCGCCTTGGTCCTGGGTGGTGGGGTCGGCGCGCGCTGTTCGGGCTCGTACACGTCCTGCTGCGCGGACGACGCCGAGCGCCCGCGCATCTGATCGAGCGCGTCGTAGTGAGCGTCGTGCTGCGCCTCGCCGGTGCCCTCGCCCTCGATGCCGACGTGGACCTGGACGTCCCCGACCTCGATGACGTCCCCGTCGGCGAGCTGCGCCGGCTGGCGGACCGGCGAGCCGTTCAGGCGCGTCGGGTTCGTGGTCTGCTCGGGGACGAGGTAGAAGCGACCATCGGGGTCGCGCTCGACCGAGAACTGGTTGCGCGAGAGCATCGGCCGATCGATGCGCAGATCGGCCTGCTCCGAACGCCCGACGGTCACGACGTCGGCGTCGAAGTGAAACGGCACCGCCTCGCGCCCGCCGATGGAGACGTAGAGCGCGATGCCTCGCGGCTCAGAATAGGTTCCCACGGATGGCTTTGACGATGGTACCGCCGAACAGCACCAGGAAGGTCGCGAAGAAGATGAGGGTCAGCGGCATCAGCATGAGCACGGCCGCGCGGCCGGCGCGCTTCTCGATGTTCTGCGACCGCTGCGTACGCATGGAATCGGCCTGGATGCGCAGCGCCTCCGCGAGGGGAACGCCGCGCTTCTCTGCCTCGATGACCGAGCTGACGAAGCTCCGGACGACGGGGGACGGCGCGCGCTCGGCCAGCGCCGACAGCGCGTCCGCGCGCGTGCGGCCGAGCTGCAGCTCCGCGAGCACCCGGCCGAGCTCCTCGCGCAGCGGGTCGTTCTTGACGCTCGCGCGCTCCACGACGTGGCGCGTCGCCCCGACGAAGTCGATGCCGGCGGAGATCGCGAGGACCATCAGGTCGAGCGCGTACGGCAGCGCCTGACCGATGAGCCGCATGCGCTCTCGCGCGCGGTCCGACAGCCACATGATGGGGAACATGATCGAGATGACGGTGGAGAGGATCGCGCCGCCCGCCGCCCCAAGCTTGGCCGCTGCGAAGAAGCCCGCGCCCGCGGCCGCGCCGAAGAACACGCACGTCAGGATGAGCGCGAGGTACTCGTCGGCGTCGAAGCCGCCGGGCTCGCCCGCGCGCACGAGCTCGGACGCGATCCACTTGCGGAAGCCGCCGGGCTTGATGCGCTGCACGTGATACGTCGCGAGGCGCAGGGCGGGCTCGAACCAGCGGAAGAGCGTGCTCTCCTCGCGGAGCTGACGTCGCTTGGCGCCGCGGCGGCCCACCGACGGCACCTCGGGCAGCCGATCCGGCGCGAAGCCGATGACGAGGACGATCGCCGCGACGGCGGCCGAGCTGATCGCGATCCAGTAGTAGAGGGGCGACATCAATCCACCGCCGTGGCCTTGCGGACGCCGTAGACGCCCAGGATCTCGAGGACCGCGATGATCGACAGGATGCCCCAGCCGAACGGATCCTGGAAGAGCGGCAGGATCCAGCGCGGGTCGAGGTAGAAGAGGGCCAAGCCCACCACCCAGGGCATCAGGCCGAGCACCCAGGCCTGCGCGCGGCCCTCGGCCGTCTTCGCGTCCACCAGGCCCTCGAGCCGTTGCGTCTCGCGCACCACGTCGGCGATGCGATCGAGGATGGCGGGCAGGTCGCCGCCGGTCGCGCGGCCGATCGTGATCGCGGTGACGGCCATGTCGAGGTAGCGGCTCTCGACCCGCTTGCCGAGCGAGCGCAGCGCGTCCTCGAGCGTGAGGCCGACGCGGTTCTCGCGCAGGAGCAGGTCGAACTCCTCGGCGATGGGCTTCTCGAGGTGACGCACCGTCGTGGCGACGGCGTCCACGAAGTTCGGCGTCGCGCGCAGCGTCGTCGCGATCGTCATGAGCGCGCGCTCGAGCTGCTCTTCGATCTTGGTGCGCCGGTCGTTGACCCGGCTGCGGAGGCGCCAGAGCGGCCACCAGAACGCGACGAACCCGAAGACGAACGGCCCCGGGCCCGGGAAGATGGCCCAGCCGAGGACCACGCCGAGCACCGTCACGAGCATGTGCCGGATGAAGAAGTCCCGCACGGGCGTGCGGTCGAACATCCAGCGCAGCTTGCCGCCGACGTGCTCGGTGTAGCGCTGCACCTGGCGGCGATACCCGCCGACGAGCTGGTCGTACCCGGCGTAACCGGCCACCGCCGTGGCGACCACCGCGAGCGCGACCGAGCCGAAGAAGTAGATCGCGGAGTCCGTCACAGGTACGGCTCTCCCTTGCGCACGAGGCCGAGGGTCTCGAACTCGCCCAGGAAACTGGGCAGATAGCCGCTGTGGCGGAACTCACCGATCACCCGGCCGTCGTTCGACACGCCGGTCTGCTCGTAGTGGAAGATCCGCTCGAGCGCGACGTCGCCGTGCTCGCTGATACCCACCACCTCGGCCACGTCGGTGATGCGGCGCGCGCCGTCCGACAGGCGCGCCTGCTGCACGACGAGGTCGACCGACTGCGCGATCTGCTCGCGGATGGCGCGAGACGGCAGGTCGAGGCCGGCCATCAGCACGAGCGTCTCGAGGCGCGCGATCGCCTCGATCGGGGAGTTCGCGTGCGTCGTGGTGAGCGAGCCGTCGTGGCCGGTGTTCATGGCCTGGAGCATGTCGAGCGCCTCGCCGCCGCGGCACTCGCCGACCACGATGCGGTCGGGGCGCATGCGCAGGGCGTTCCGCAGCAGGTCACGGATCGAGTACTCGCCCTTGCCCTCGAGGTTCGCGGGTCGGGTCTCGAGGCCGACCACGTGCGGCTGGTGGAGCCGCAGCTCGGCGGCGTCCTCGATGGTCACGATGCGCTCGTGCTCCGGGATCGCCGACGACAGGATGTTGAGCAGCGTCGTCTTGCCCGAGCCCGTGCCGCCGGAGATGACGATGTTCTTGCGCGCGAGCACGGCGCGCCGCAGGAAGCGGCCGATGCGCTCGTTGACCGACCCGAACTGCAGGAGGTCGTCCATCGTCATCTTGCGCCGGCCGAACTTGCGGATGGTCAGCGTCGGTCCGCGCAGCGCCAGCGGCGGGATGACGGCGTTGACGCGGGAGCCGTCCTTGAGGCGGGCGTCCACGAGCGGGGAGGACTCGTCGATGCGGCGGCCGAGCGGCGTCACGATGCGCTCGATCGCGGCGCGCACGGCGTCGTCGCTCGAGAAGCGCTTGGGCGAGCGATCGAGCCGGCCCTCGCGCTCCACGTAGATCGTCTCGCGATCCACGACCATGATCTCCGTGACCCGGTCGTCCGCGAGCATGTCCTCGAGCGGCCCGAGGCCGAGCGCCTCGTCGGCGAGCTCCTTCTTCGCCAGCTCGAGATCGACCTTGCCGAGCCCGCCCTCGCCGAGCGGGCGCCGGGCGCGATCCGCCAGGATGGCGTCGAGCTCCGCCAGCACGCGCGGCCGCAGCTTCGCGTCGGCGAGCTCTTCGCGGGGCATGTTCTGCAGGTCGAGGCGCTCGAGGAGCTCCTTGTGCAGCTCGCGGTGGATCGCCACCGAGAGCCCGCTCTCCTGCGCACCGACGCCGCTGCCGCCCGCGGCCGGGGGGTGGCTCCGGCGATCCGGCACCGCCGCCGGGGGCCTGCGGACCTGGCTGCCACCTTGCGACAGCAGCTCCGCGCGCACGCTGATCGCCGGCTCTGCGCTGCCCGCGTGTGGCGCCGGGACCGCGGCGCGCTGCCCGGTCGCCTGCTCGGGTCGCTGGACGACGCTCGCGGGTCCCGACCGGGGCTCCGCGCGCATGAGCGCCTGCCCCGGTGGCGGCACCGGCGCCGAACCCGGCCCGAGCTGGGCGCGCGCGGCGGTCGGGCCGCGCCCGGTCCTCGAGGGCGCACGCGCGGGGCGGCAGGTGAGCCGGAACGGCCCGATGCAGATCTCCTCGCCGAGCTCGAACGGCTCGTGGTGATCTTCGGGCACCTCCCGCTCTCCCACGAGCGCCCCGTTGACGGAGAAGTTGTGCAGGACGAGGCCGCTCTCCTCGCGCAAGATCTCCGCGTGCCGTCGCGACACCGCCGGGTTCGGCAGCACGATGCGATTCTCCGCGCTGCGCCCGATGGAGATGATCTCCTCCTCGACGCCACGGACGGTCTGCGAGATGCCCTCGTCGGTCAGGATCTCGACGTCGATCGCTGCCGACGCATCCGCCGCGGGGCCCGGTGCAGGGACGGGTGCGGGGAGGTCCGGGCGACCAGGTGCCGGCAGCGCCGGGCCCACGCCCGGCAGGCGAGGAGGGGGAAGTCGGCTCACCAGTACCAGGCGGGTTGCGCCTCGTCGTAGTCGCGAAGCGCCTTGTCGAGATACGCCTTCTGCTGCTCGCTCGCCGGCTCCAGCACCTGCGGCGTCACGTAGATCACGGTCTCCACGTTCTCGTCACCTTGCTCGGAGCTGCGGAACAGGTAGCCGAGGATCGGGATCGAGCCGAGGAGCGGGATGCCGCGGCGCTTCTCGAACTCCTTGTCCATCTTCAGGCCCGAGAGCATCAGCGACTGGCCGAGGCCGAGGTTCACCGACGCGTCGATCTGCGAGATGTGGCGGCCCGGGATCGCGCTGCCCTCCTCCCTGGTCAGGTCCGAGACCTCGAGCTTGAAGTCGAGGTCGACGCGGTTGTTCACCGGATCGTGGCGCGGGCGGATGGCCAGCTCCGCGCCGTACTTGATGGTCTTGACCGACGCCGAGAAGCCGCCGACGAGCGGGTAGTTGAACTCGCCGCCGCCGTGGTACTTGGCCTCGCTGCCGTTGGCCGTGATGATCGTGTCCTCGCGCTTGATCTTCGCGAAGCCGCGCGTGGACAGGAGGTCGAGGTACGGCACCAGGTTCGTGATGAGCCGGTACTCCGACTGCGTGGCCGGCAGCGGGCTCGCGCCCGCGATGGGCGCGATCAGCGTGAACTGCCCGCCCTGGCCGATCTGGCCGGGCCAGTTCAGGCCCACCTTGTAGCCCGAGTCCTTGCGCAGCTCGACGTAGTGCAGGTCGAGCCGGATGTTCGTGCGCTTGGTGACGCGCGTCGACTCGAGCTGCGCGAGCACGAACACCTGGCCGGGGTAGAGCTTGTCGGCGAGGTTGTTCAGGCGGGCCAGCTCACCCGCCGAGTTCACGCGGCCGTCGACGAAGATGCGCCGACCGATCTCCTCGATCCGGAGGCCATCCATACCGACGAGCAGCCGCTCGAGCTCGCGCTGGATCGACTCCGGCGAGCGCGCGTACACGCTGATCAGCCAGTTGACCTGGGTCGCATCCTCGTAGATGAGCAGGAGCGAGGTCTGCCCCGGCTTGAGCGCCGTGACGATGATCTTCGTCTGGTCGCGCGGGATCTTGACGTCGACGATGCCGGGGGCGCCCTCGGAGAAGCCCTTGACGCTCTTGGCGTCGAAGACCTTCTGCTCACCGACGGTGAGGACGAGCTCGTGGGCGGCCTCGGTCCCGCCCGCGCGGGCAGGTGCCGCCGCGCCACCGCCGCGCTTCTGGGCGAGCGCCGGTGACGCGCAGATCAGCGATGCCAGCGCCAAGGCGCCGGCGAGCGAGCGAGCGGACACTAGCGTCCTCCTGGTTGACGTGCGCTCTTGACGACTTCGATGGTGCGATCGGGCTCGGTGGGGATGCTCGGCTTGGCGGCCACCGCGCGCGGCTTGCGCATGAGCGCCACGCGCTTCTGCTCCTGGAAGATGTCGGAGAAGTTCTTCTCGGGCACGTCGTCGACGATCGCGATGTCGTCGACGTTGCGGAGCACGAGGCCCACCTTCCCGCGGTTCATCGAGAACACGAGCAGCTCCGACTCCTCGAGGCCGACGGCGAGCGTCACGTGACCGACGCCGCCCTGGCCGTCGTGGCGCGCCTCGGTGGTGTCGCGCTGCGCGCCGACTGCCAGCACCGTCACGTTCTGCAGCAGCGTTACCGTCGACGTCTCGGCGCCCTCGGTCGACTTCGTGAACGTGCCGATGACGTCCACGCGATCGCCCGGCGCGAGCATGCCGCCGAGCGCCGACGAGGCGTTGACCGGCATGGTGAGCGCGCGCTGGCCCTTCGGCACGCTGGCCGAGAGCTTCCGTCCGGCGCTCTGGCGCTCGGTCGCGAAATCGCTCCACAGCAGCATCTGGCCGAGATCCAGCTTCGCCGACACGCGCTGGCCGAGGATCTGCTCGCGGTCGGCCGTGGTCACCGCCGCCGGGTGCACGTAGGCCTTCGGCACCTTCTTCTGCTGCAGGTGCTGCATCTGGAGCGTGGTGCCCGCCGTGATGGGCGCCGCGGCGACCAGCACGTGGACGACCTCGCCTCCCGACGCCTCGAGCTCGACGGCCCGGCCGTAGAGGGCCACCAGCACGCCCGCCCCGACCGCCAGGACACCGGCGATCAGGAGCGCTTTCTTTTGCTTGGAGAAGTCAGGAGAAGCCATGGGTCGTGGGAGATCTTAGTACGGGCCCCCCGCCTCGGGCTACGGGCTTCGGCCGGAAAAAGGCGAGCCCTGGTCGGCGCTTCGGGGCTCGGATCAGCTCTTCGTGTGGCCGGCGACGCCCATCCGGGTGGTGCCGTCTTCTTTGGCCTCGAAGGACATCATGATGTGCGCCTGTCCGCGCGAGAAGCGCAGCGCGTGCTCGATGACGTCCTTGTGCTTGCGCGCCTCGGTCAGCGCGCGATCGAAGCCCGCGTCGGCGGCCCAGCCCTCGGCCGCCATGCGGGCGCGGAAGAAGGCCTTGGCCGTGCCCGGGTCGGTCGGCAGATCGTAGCCCGCCACGGCGTAGTTCTTCGCCGGCTCGGAGGACGAGAAGATCCGCCGGCTCCCGGGGAAGCGCGGCACGCCGGGGAGGTCCTCGCCCGGCAGGTCGCCGGCGCCCCCATGATCCTTGTGGCCGACCAGGTCGAGGACGTTGAAGTCCTTGTCCGCCCACATGAGGAAGAAGGTCGTCTTGTCGCCGGAGCGGCGCGCGTAGACGTAGTAGACGGCGCCCATGTCGGAGAGCTGACCCGACTTCGAGAACCTGTTGGCGCGCTCCATGAGCGCCTTGGGCTCGCCGTCCGGGGCGCCGAGGTCGGTGAACGCCGAGAAGCCGAGGTCGCCGCCTCCGTCGCCGCGCACCTCGGTCATCGCGTTGAGCGGTCCGCGCGCGAGGATCTTCTTGAGCCGCTCGGGGTCCTTGGTGTGCCCCTCGTCGATCATCTTCTGGAAGTGCTGGCGCATGCCGCCGTCGCGGCCGCCGTAGCGCTTGCCGTAGAAGCCGAGCACGTCGCGCACGCTCTGCTGCGTCGAGCCGGTCGCCACCTGCAGCTTCTGGCCGTTGAGCCGGATCTCCCGGGGCCGCCCGGTGGTGTCGCCGTCGTCGAGGAACTTCGCCATGTCCGAGCCCATGCCGAGGAGGCGCTCGTACACGGTCGCGCGGGCCATGCGCATGAACACGCCGAAGCCGACCCACACGACGAGCATGGAGATCGCAGCCCGCACGGCGAAGCGCCCGATCCTGGTCCTTCCGAGGGCCAGCGCGCGATCGCGGGCCGCGATCAGGCGTTCCTGGTTTCGAGGGCTGATCACCATTGGGCCATCCACCACAGCGAGAGACCGGCCAGCGCCAGGCCGTGAGGGCCATCGCCGTAGTCGATCTCGTTGCACTGCACGATGCTCGAGGACGAAACCGTGGCGCCCGAGAGCCACGTCAGGCCCGCCACCTGCGTCGAGGAGGTGTGGCCGGCGCGCGGGTAGTACGCGAGGTTCGCGAGGTTGATGAAGTTGCCCACCGTGTCGAGCAGCGGCGAGAGGACGTCCGAGAGGTTGCCGAGCGCGCCGTCCACGGCGCCGCGCGTGGTGCACGAGCCGGTGGCGTTGTAGGCCTCCATCCAGGTCGTCTCGCGGGCCTGCCGCGCGACGCTCATCTTGGCCATGTGCATGTCGCGGAAGTACGAGGTCGCGGCCATCATGATGGCCAGGAACGGCGCGACGACCACGAACTCCGTCATCGCCGTCCCCCGCGTCTTGCCCCTGCGCCGCGGTCGCGCGAGCTTGCCACCGCTCTCGCTGCCCGGAGCGAGCGGAGTCGAGCCGCAGGGGGCGGAGGCAAGGGGGCCGGACCCGCAGGGCCGCCCCAAGGTGGGCTCCCGCGGCGGCGAAGCGAGCGCAGCGAGCCCGAGCCGGGTCCCGCGGGAAGGGGCCGGGGGGCCCGCTGGGGGGCGAGGCGAGGAGAGCCGAGCCCGTCGCGCGGAGCGCGACCAAGCGTAATCAGTGCAGGATGAGACCATCTTGCAACCCCAGCCAGAAGTTGTCCGCGCCCACCACCTGGCCGAGCAGCGGCGAGATGCTGGTGAGCAGGCTCTGCATGATCGCGTCCCCCACGCCGCCCCCGCCGCTGAACGTCGCGCCGCCGTCGGTGAACCGGAAGCGCGACATCGTCGCGTGCCAGTCCATCTGGTACATGCGCTCGGCGTCGTCGTTGTTCCGCGGGACGTTCGCGTTGATGTACATCGACTGCGCGAACGCGGTCGAGAACGGCATCATCAGGCTCGAGTGATGGCCGAACGTCGCCGCGCTCACGTTGCGCACGCGCTGCTCGTGGCCGTCGTCGGCGCGCAGGCTGACCGAGCGGATCTTCACGTCGCTGCGCCAGCTGTCCGTGAGCTCGTACGGCTGCAGATCGCCCATCTCGTTGTGGCACAGCCACGAGCCGAGCGCGCGCTCGCCCGGGATGTCCACGCCCACGAGGTTGCCGGTGATCATGCCACTGATGACCGGGTCGCTCGAGTAGGTCGGGAAGCCGGCCAGAGCGATCGGGTACTCGTCGCCGCCGAGGCGGCTGACGGTGTCGTTGCGGAAGAGGTTCTGCTCGAAGCCGATGAACGCCTCCGCGCCGCGGCAGAGCGTGTCGGAATCGACGCGGTGCAGCGGCGGCGGCAGGATGATGGGCGCCGCCACGACGCCGGGGCCGTACGCGGAGTCCATGCCGAGCGCCGCGCCGTCCACCATCGCACCCACGTACGAGACGCCGTAGATCGCGTCCTGGATCGAGGTCATGGTGGTGCCTATGTTGCGCGCGTTGTCGGCGACGGTGGAGTACTCGCCGTAGATGCGGAAGAACGATTCCACCGCATCCGGTATGTGTGACTCGATCCAGCAGCCGCACGAGCAGAACCACACGTCGCACGCGACGAGCGAGCTCACCTCCTCGGCCATGAGCCAGATGGCGCCGACCCCCGGCAGCGTCAGGAGCTGCGCCACCACCACCATCCCGACGCAGATCATCACGATGATGTTGAGGAAGGAGATGATGTTCATCCCCTTGGCCATGATGACGGCTGCGGAGAACGCGGCGGTGTCCGCGCTGCCCTGCATGCCCTCCTTGATCTCGACGCGGTTGCCGAGCGAGATGACGGCCCAGAGCATGCCCACGAGCACGACCGAGAACGCGATGGCGACGACCATCACGGCGCCGTTCTCGTCCTCGTGCACGTCGCGCAGACCGCGGCGGACGAAGGTTCTGACCTTGATGAACTTCTTGAGCATCGGTTAGCCCGCTGGCTGCGGCTGATCCTGAGCCGGCATGGAGTGGGTGGCGACGATGGGCAGGTAGAAGCCGCGCGTGCGGAAGAGGTCCGCCGCCGCGCCGAGCCCGGCGATGCCGCCGCCGATGGACGTCCCGAGCTCGATCCGGATCCGCTCGTCGATCTGGTCATAGCGCCGCCCCGCGAAGCGCGAGGCCACCGGCACCGACACGTAGAAGAGGTAGACGACGCGCGCCTGGATCTCGGCGCCGCGATCGAAGTGCGTCACGTACGAGCAGAGGTAGTTGTACTGGCCGATGAGGTTGCCCGTGACGTTGCCGACGGTGGAGCCGATCTGCCCGGAGACGAACCCGCCGAGGCTCGCCGTCGCGTCCGCCGCGAGGCTGCCGAGGCGATCCGAGCAGCTCGGGCCGCCGGTGAACACGACCGACGTGAAGGCGTTCGCGTAGAGCATCTTCTGCAGCGGCGCGGCGAAGCCCGCGATGCCCGACATGCCGGTGGACCCGCCGTAGGCGCGCTCGAAGTTCGTGCGCATGCTCTGCGAGTCGGTCTCGCCGGCGAGCTCGATGCCCCACTGCGCGAGGTTCGGCGAGATGGTGAGCGTGGCCGACGCCGCCGCCTGGCGCACGAGCGAGATCTTGCCGCTCGGCCAGTTGTTCGACGCCGCGAAGTCGGTGATGAGGCCCATGTTGAAGCCGACGTTGCCGGCCTCCTCGAGGCCGCTCGGCTCGGGGACGATGACCATCGCGGCCCGCGCGGCCTTGTAGGCCGCATGCGCCACCACGATGCGTGCCTCGGCGATGAGGGCCATCTGCGCGATGGTCGCCAGCACGAGGAACATGACGGGCATGACGATGACGAACTCGGTGGACGCGGAGCCGCTCGTGCCGATGCCGCCTTCGCGCACGGTGGCGGGGACGCGCTTCGCCGCGCGGAACAGCGTCCGCGCCGCGGTCAGCGCCACCTTCGCGCACAGGCCCAGCATGACGCCGCCCATCGCGAGCTCGCGCCAGTGCTGGCGCGTGAAATCCCAGGCCTGGTTCATGCCAGCCCTCTCATAGGACGACCTCGTAGGCCCGCTCCGCGGTCCGCGTGACGACGGCGAGCGTGGCGAGCGCGATCATGGGGGTGAAGCGCATCTTCGGGGATGGCACGGCCGGCTCCTTCGATCGCACACCCGGGACGACGCTGCCAGTGAGGGTGCGCAGCGCGCGCGTGAACGTCGAGATCAGCATGCCACGCCTCGCGAGGATGAAGAGCGCGAAGACGCTGGCGATGACCGTGGCGAGGATGAAGATCTCGAGGCCCACCGTGAGGTGCTCCCGCTGATCGAAGCGATAGAGCAGCGCGCCGAGGGCCGCGAGCAGCTTCGCGTCGCCGCCGCCGATCGCCCGGTTCGCGAGGAACAGGATGAACGGCGGAGCGAAGGCGATGAGCGCGCCGATGAAGGCGCGGAGCGCGCCACGTGGCCCGCCCGCTGCGAGTCCCAGCAAGAGACCGCACGCGAGCGCGCCATAGGTGAGCCAGTTGGGTACACGACCGGAGCGGAGGTCTCCGATCGCGGCGAGGAGGGCCGCGACGACGGCCAGGGCAGTGGGTAGCGCCGAAAGGACGAATGCGCCCATTGCCTGGCCTCCACGGGGATCAGCCTGTGGCCACGAGCCCGGAGGATCCCGGGCTCAGGCGACGGGGCTGGATCTCAGTTGAAGCCACCCTGGTAGTTCGTGTCCTGGTTGTTCACGTTCGTGGTCACGTCCGTGCCGGCCGACGTGATCTTGTCGCGGACGGTCTGGCCATAGCGCATGAAGAGCGCAATCGCCGAGACGGCAACGACGAGCAGGATGATGAGGTACTCGGTAGCTGCAATGCCCTTCTCGACCTTGCGCGCCTGGATCATGCTCTTCTTCATCTGAAATCCTCCTTACTTGTCGCGGCTCTCGAAACGTTGGCCTCCCGAGCGAAGCTCGAAGAAGACCGCCATCTTAGCTATTCTCGCCGATCCCTCATGGGATGGGCAAGCCCAGAATGAACTCCGACAGCTCGTAGTGCTTGACCACCGCCACTCCGACCGGGCCCGCTGCCACCGCTGCGCCGATGCACACGAGCATCATCACCTCGAGCGTCTCGGTCATGATGGCGCCCTCGTCGTTCCGGTGGAGCTCCGAGAGGATCAGGCCGAGCCGCTTTATTGCCGTTCGCATCGTGTGACGCATGACAGCTAAAGCATCCCCTGTGCCATGGAACATCTTGCATCCTCCGGGCGTCATTTCAGCGGTTTGAGGTCACAAGGGGGGAGGGGTGGGGCCTGAGTGGACAGGTTTGCCTGACGCCCCCGGGGACAAGTGTCCCCAGAGCAGAAAGTTGCAGCGGCACGGCCCGATGTGGGCAGGCCCCGCCACATGCCTCACCGCCTCGCATGCTGCCGTACCCACTCGTAATAGGAGCGAACGAACGCCTCCTGAAGGGAGGTCTCGATCGCGCGCGAGGATCGGGCCATGCGGACGATGCGGATGGCTTCGTTGAAGGTGGCGCCCCCGCGGACCAGCACGCAGGCGGCGATGGTCCCGGTCCGACCGAGGCCGGCCAGGCAGTGCAGCCCCACCTTCTGGCCTGCCGTAATTCTTGCCTGCACATCGGCGAGGATCGAATCGGTTGCCGACAGGTCGTGGGGAGCGCCGCCGTCCGGGATCGCGAAGTGGAGGCTCTCGAGGCCGGCGGCGCGCACCTCGTCGAGGAACGTCGGCGACGCGAGGCGCGACAGCTCCTGCTCGGGGTTGAGCGTCACGAGGAGCGAGATGCCGGCCGCGCGGAGGTACGCGAGGTCGGCGTCGAGCCGGCGACCCATCGCGAGGTTGCCCGGCATCGGCAGCATCGCGAGGCCACCCGGGCCCGGGATGGCGGTGGGCGGCAGCCAGTAGAGCACGCCACATTGTAGCGGACCCCCGCGCGCGTCCGCCTGCCCCACCCGAGCCTTGACTCCGCGGGGCGAACGACAACAATCCCGGCACCGTGCAGATAGGCAGAGCGTTCCGCTGTTTCTTCAGCCTCCTCTTCCGCGGGCAGCTCCCCGCGGACGAGCTCGCGATCCGTCCGGCCCCGCTCGAGGTCGGACCGGCCGCCAGGCCCGCGCTCCCTCCGCCGCCGGCGCCGCCGCGGGGCGACGCGGCGGTGCAGATCCTCGCCATCCTGCAGCGGGACGGGCGCCTCGTGGACTTCCTCCTCGAGCCGATCGACGGCTACACCGACGCGCAGATCGGTGCGGCGGTGCGCGACATCCATCGCGGCTGCAAGAAGGCGCTCGAGGAGTACCTGCGCATCGAGCCGGTGCGCGCCGAGAGCGAGGAGGCATCCATCGAGGTGCCGGCCGGGTTCGACCCGTCGGCGATCCGCCTCGTCGGCAACGTGGCGGGGCAGCCGCCGTTCCGCGGCACGCTCCGGCACCGCGGCTGGCGCACGCGTGAGGTCAAGCTGCCGGCGCTGCCGGTCGCGGCCGATCCGCTGGTCATCGCCCCTGCAGAAGTGGAGATCGCATGAGCGCGCGGTTCGTCGTCGGCATCGATCTGGGAACGACCAACACCGCGCTCGCGTTCGTCGACACGGAGCGGGGCGAGTCGGCGGCGGTCCAGGGCTTCGAGATCTCGCAGGTGGTGCAGCCGGGGCAGGTCGAGCCGCGGTCGCTCCTGCCGTCGGCGGTGTACCTGGCGAGCGAGCACGAGCTGCCCACGGGGTCGCTCGACGTGGCGTGGGCCGCCGGCCGCAGGTTCGCGGTAGGCGCGTTCGCGCAAGGCCGCGGCGCCGAGGTCCCGGGCCGCCTCGTGTCGAGCGCGAAGTCGTGGCTCTCGGCTGGGGGCGTCGACCGCGGGGCGGCGATCCTGCCGCTCGAGGCGCCCGAGGACGTGGAGAAGCTCTCGCCGCCGGGCGCATCGGCGCGCGTGCTCGAGCACGTCCGGGACGCGTGGAACCACGCATTCGCCGGGGCGGATGAATCCGCCAGGCTCGAGCGACAGGAGGTGTTCCTCACGGTGCCGGCGTCGTTCGACGCGGTCGCGCGCGAGCTGACGCTCGAGGCGGCCGAGGAGGCGGGGCTCGAGGTGACGCTGCTCGAGGAGCCGACGGCGGCCTGCTACGCGTGGATCGCGGGACAGGGCGACGCGTGGCGAAAGCAGCTCTCGCCTGGCGACCTCATGCTCGTGTGCGACGTCGGCGGCGGCACGACGGACTTCTCGCTCATCGAGGCGGCCGACGAGGGCGGCTCGCTCGAGCTGCGGCGAGTGGCCGTCGGCGAGCACATCCTGCTCGGCGGCGACAACATGGACCTGGCGCTCGCGTACGCGGTCGCGGGGCAGCTCGCCAAGGAGGGCCACAAGCTCGACGCGTGGCAGATGCGCGGCCTCGGCCACGCGTGCCGCGCCGCCAAGGAGCAGCTCCTCGGCGGGGCGGCCGAGTCGGTGCCGCTCACCGTGCTCGGGCGCGGCAGCAAGGTCATCGGCGGGACGCTGCGCGCGGAGCTCTCGCGAGCGCTCACGGCGCAGACCATCGTCGAGGGCTTCTTCCCGCGCTGCGCGCCGGGCGACCGGCCGGCGGTCCAGAAGCGCAGCGGCCTGCGCGAGCTCGGGCTGCCGTACGCGGCCGACGCCGCGATCACGCGGCACCTTGCGGGGTTCCTCGCGGGGCGGCTGCCGACGGCGGTGCTCTGGAACGGCGGCGTGATGAAGAGCCCGCTCCTGCGGGGACGCCTGGTCGAGGTGCTCGGCGACTTCGGCGCCAAGGCGCGCGTGCTCGAGGGGACCGACCTCGATCGCGCGGTCGCGCACGGCGCGGCCTATTACGGCCTCGTCAAGCGCGGCAAGGGCGTGCGCATCCGCGGCGGCGTGGGGCGGACCTACTACGTGGGCATCGAGGCCGCGCGGCCGGCGATCCCGGGGGCGCCGCCGGCGCTCAAGGCGCTGTGCGTGGTGCCGTTCGGCCTCGAGGAGGGGGAGCGGCGCGCGATCCCGGACCGCGAGCTCGGCCTGGTGGTCGGCGAACCGGCGGAGTTCAGGATCCTGTCGTCCACGACACGGCGCGACGAGCCCGGCGTGATGCTCGACGAGGACCAGACGGAGGAGCTGTCGGAGCTGGCGCCGGTCGAGGTGACGCTGCCGGCGGACGCGGGCGACGCCGCGAGCGCGGGTCGTCCGGTGCCGGTGACGATCGAGGCGCACGTGACGGAGCTCGGCGCGCTCGAGCTCTGGTGCAAGACGCGGAGCGAGCGCCGCTACAAGCTCGAGTGGAACCTGCGGTCCGACAGCTGAGGGGGTCATGATCGTCGGCATCGACCTCGGCACGACCAACTGCGCGGTCGCATTCGCCCATCCGGATGGATCGGGGCGGATCGAGGACTTCCCCGTGCCCCAGCTCGTCCAGGCGGGCGAGGTGGCGGCGCGCGCGACGCTGCCGTCGTTCCTGTACCTGCCGGGTGCGCACGAGCTGCCGCCGGGGGCGACGGCGCTGCCCTGGGACGCGGGGCGGCCGTTCCTGGTGGGCGAGCTCGCGAGGGCGCAGGGCGCGCTGGTGCCGGGGCGCCTCGTCGCGTCGGCCAAGTCGTGGCTCTGCCACCCAGGCGTGGACCGGAGCGCGGCGATCCTGCCGTGGGACGCGCCGGGGGACGTGCCGAAGCTCGCGCCGGTCGAGGTCTCGGCGCGCTTCCTCCAGCACCTGCGGGAGGCGTGGGACGCCGCGCACCCGGAGGCGCCGCTCGGCGCGCAGGACATCGTGCTCACGGTGCCGGCGTCCTTCGACGAGGTGGCGCGCGAGCTGACCGTGGAGTCGGCGCGCCGCGCGGGGCTCGAGCGGCTCACGCTGCTCGAGGAGCCCCAGGCCGCGTTCTACGCGTGGATCCACCAGGCCGACTTCGCCTCCGGCGTCGGGTCGTGGCGCACGCAGCTCGAGGGCGCAAAGCTCGTGCTCGTCTGCGACGTCGGCGGCGGCACCACGGACTTCACGCTCATCTCGGTGGTCGAGCGGGACGGGGAGATCGCGCTCGAGCGCACGGCGGTGGGCGACCACCTCCTGCTCGGCGGCGACAACATGGACCTCGCGATCGCGAGGCGCGTGGAGAGACGCCTCGAGGCGCGCGCCGGCAAGCTCGACGCGCGGCAGTTCCAGCAGCTCACGCACGCGTGCCGCCTCGCCAAGGAGCGCCTCCTCGACAAGGACGGACCGACCGAGGTCACCGTGACGGTGTCGGGGCGCGGCGCGCGCGTGATCGGCGGCGCGGTGAGCGAGCCGGTGACGCGCTCGGACGTGCTCGCGGAGCTCACGGACGGGTTCTTCCCGCCGGCCGACGAGGACGACCGGCCTGCGGCGCGCGCGCGCGCGGGCCTCGTGGAGTGGGGGCTGCCGTTCGCGGCGGATCCGGCCATCACGCGGCACCTCGTGGGCTTCCTGGCCACGCACACCGCGGGCGGGGCGCCGGCGCGGCCCGACGCGATCCTGTTCAACGGCGGAGCGCTCACGCCCGTGGCGCTGCGGCGGCGCATCAGTGGCCTGCTCGAGTCGCTCGGGGGCCGGACGCCCGTGGAGATCGCGAACGAACGGCCCGACCTCGCGGTCGCGCGGGGCGCGGCGTACTACGGGCTCGTGCGCGCGGAGCAGGGCGTGCGCATCGGGGGCGGCTCGGCGCGTGCGTTCTACGTCGAGGTCGCGGCGAACGACGGTCCCCGCCACGTGTGCGTCGCGCCGCGCGGGATGCTGGAGGGTGACGAGCTCGATCTGCAGCGCGACTTCGAGCTGCTGACGAACCAGCCCGTGCGCTTCCACCTCGCCACGTCGAGCACGCGGACCGGGGATGCGCCCGGGGACGTGGTGCAGGCGGCCGAAGGGGAGCTCGTGCCGCTGCCGCCCGTCCTGACCGTGATTCGCCACGGCCGTCCGCGGGACCTCGGCGTGCTCAAGGTGCGCCTGCACGCGAGGCTGACGGAGCTCGGCACGCTCGCGCTCACGTTCCGGCGCAGCGAGCCTGACGGCCTCGATCGCGATCAACCCGGGGTGTTCGAGGCGCGGCTCGAGTTCGACCTGCGCGGGGCGGGGGCGTCCGAGGTCGCGCCCGACGCCCCGACGAGCGCGGAGCGGAAGTCCGAGGCGCCGAGCGATGACGGCCTCGCGGCCGACGTGCGCCAGAAGGTCGAGGCCGCGAACGCGGTGATCCGCGAGGCGTTCGCCAGGGCGTCGCGCGAGCCAGCGGACCTCGTCAAGCGCGTCGAGGCCGCCCTCGGCGCGCCGCGCGATCAGTGGGACACCGCCGTCCTGCGGGCGCTGTGGCCGCCGCTCTACGAGGCGCGCGGCGACCGCGGACAGTCGGCCGTGCACGAGGCGCGCTGGCTCAACCTCGCCGGATATTTCCTGCGGCCGGGCTGGGGCTTCCAGCTCGACGACTGGCGGATGAAGGAGCTCTGGCGCATCTACAAGGCGCCGCTCGCGCACGAGGCCGTGGACGCGGTGCGCATCGAGTGGTGGGTCCTGTGGCGGCGCGTGTCGGGGGGCCTGAACGCCGGGCAACAGGAGGAGCTGTGGAACCGCGTGGTGCCGTTCCTCCTGCCACGCGCGACCAAGCGCGGGGGGCCGCGCCGTCCGCCGCCTCCGCACGAGCAGGCCGAGCTGTGGCGCGTCGCGGCGTCGCTCGAGCGGCTGCCGGCGACGCACAAGGAGCAGCTCGGAGAGGCGCTCTTGCCGTCGGTGGAGAAGGGCAAGGGCATCGACTACGCGCCGTGGGCGCTCGCGCGCGTCGGTGCGCGGCAGCCGCTCCACGGGCCGATCGATCGCGTGGTGCCGAGCGCCGTGGTCGAGGGCTGGATCGAGCGCCTCCTCAAGGCCGACTGGCGCGCGCCCGAGCAGCTCGCCCCGGCGATCGCGCAGCTCGGCCGGAAGACCGGTGATCGCTCGCGCGACATCGGCGACGCGGTGCGTGGAAAGCTCGTGCAGCGCCTCAAGTCGCTGCCGGGGGGCGCGCGGTTCGCGCAGCTCGTGGCCGAGCCCGTGGCCCTGCTCGACAAGGAGCAGCGCTTCGTGTTCGGCGACGCGGTGCCGCCGGGGCTGCGCCTCGGAGAGTAGGGGGCCGGGACCGGGACGCGGTAAGGTACGGGCGCATGCGCCTCACCTACCTCGCGCACGCGAGCCTCCTCGTCGAGGCTGGCGACGTTCGCCTGGTGACGGACCCCTGGCTCGACGGGCCGACGTACCTGTCGGCGTGGTGGCACTTCCCGGCGCCGGTCATGCACGGCGCCGACCTGCGCGCGACGCACGTCTACCTCACGCACGAGCACGCCGATCACTTCCACCCGGCGACGCTGCGGGCGCTGCCGCGATCGACCACGATGCTCGTCGGCAAGTACGTCACGCGCCGGTTCCGCGCCCGGCTCGAGGCGCTGGGCTTTCCCGTGCGCGAGTTGCCGCACGGCTCGCCGGTGCGGATCGGGCCGCTCGAGCTGACGAGCTACCAGTACCGCGCGGACGACACCGCGCTCACGATCTCGGACGGACGCGCGACGATCCTCGACCTCAACGACTGCCTCCTGCGGGGTCGCTCGCTGGAGGAGGTCCGGTCGCGGCACGCGCCGATCGACCTCCTGCTCGCGTCGTTCGCGAACGCCGAGGCGTATCCGATCGTCTACACGTTCGAGGACCCGGACGAGCGGCCGGACTGGGACGACGCGAGCCGCTTCGACACCTTCCTGGCCCGGGTGCGCGAGGTCGATCCGGCGGCGTTCGCGCCCTTCGCTTCGATGTTCTGCTTCCTCGAGCCGTCCTTGCGCTGGCTCAACGATCGCATCGTCTCGCCGGCGGGGCTGCTCGCGCGGGCCACGCGCGAGGTCCGCGCGGCTCCGCTCGCGATCGACCCTGGCGACGTGTGGACGCCAGCGGGGCTCGAGCGCAGGAGCGACGTGGACTGGTCGCGCCGGGATGAGCTCATCGAGGGCTACGCGCGTGCGCACGGCGCCGAGATCGCAGCGCTCGCGGCGCGCGAGCGGATCCCGGGCGGCCGCGCGGCCCTCGAGGGGGCGTTCGACGCCTTCTTCCGCGGCTTCGCGGCGCGCGTCCCGGCGCCGCTGCGCGGCAGGCTCGATCTCCGCGTGCGCTTCGACGTCTCCGGGCCCGACGCCACGACCCGCTGGCTCTCGTTCGATCGCGGGCGCGTGTCGCTCGAGGCGCCCGCGTCGGACGACACGTGGGACGTCCGCATCGACGTGCCCGCCTGGCCGCTGTGGATGGTCCTCTCGCGGCAGGAGTGGTGGCAGCACCTCGGCGTCTCGTGCCGCTTCCGCGTCACGCTCCGCCCGCGCGTGCGGAGCCGCGAGGTCTGGCTCTGGACCCTGCTCTACCTCGATGACATGGGCTACCTCTCGCCGCGCGCCCTCGCGTCACCGCGCGCCCTCGCCGTGCTGCTGCGCCGGCACCGCGAGATCGCGGAGTACGTCAAGGACGCAGCGTCCGGGCGCTTCGGGTCCCGCCAGCTCCAGGGCAAGTACGGATGACGGGCGCGGGCACGCCCCGGGACGCAGACGCCAGGGAAGGGGGCTGGGGGCTCCTCTTGTTCTTGCTGGCCTGCACGGGCCTGCTCCTCGGCGTGAACTCGCGCGGGTCCTTCCACGACTTCGACGACTACCTCTACGCGCAGGTGGCGCGCGAGTCGGCGTCGGTCTGGCATCCCACGTGGCACGGCGTCCCGTTCGTCCACAAGCCGCCGCTCTACTTCGCCGTCCTTTCGGCGTGCACGCGCGCCTTCGGGGAGAGCGCATTCGTATTGCGCCTGCCGGCCATGCTGTCCGCGCTCGGCTGCGTCGCGCTCGTGTTCGTCCTGGGCCGCCGGATCGCGCGCTCGAGCGCCGCCGGCGCGGGCGCGGTGGGGCTGCTCGTGACGTCGAGCCTGTGGTTCGAGATGTCACGGCGCGCGCTCATCGACGTGCCCCTCGTCGCCGTGACGCTGGCGGCGAGCGCGGCGACCGTGCTCGTCGGCGGGCGACGTGGGCTCGCCCTCGCCGGCGTCTCGATGGGGATCGCCTTCGCGCTCAAGGGGGCTGCCGCGCTGCCGTACCTCGTGATCCCGGGTGTCCTCGTCGCGTGGCAGCTCTGGCGGACGCGCGACGCCGTCGGGGCGACGATCTGCGGGGGGGCCGTCGTCGCCCTCGTGCTGCCGCTCCTCGTCGGCGGCGGCGCCGGGCGCATCCAGCGGGCTGCGAGCGCGGCGCTCACGGGTGGCACGCCGGGCGGCCTCTGGCTCGAGGGGCCGCTCTTCTATGTGGGCGTGTTCTCCGGCCTGAGCGTCCCGTGGACCGTGGCGGGGCTCGGGGCGGTCGTGGGCGCCGTCGTGTTCGTGCGGCGAGGCGACGTGCGGGGGCCGCTCGCGCTCCTGGCGCTCGGCTTCGGGACGATCCCGCTCCTCGTGCTGTCGGCGCTGCCCGTCAAGCTCGTGCACTACGTCGCGGGTGTCCCGGTCGGTATCGCGCTGGCCGCGGCGGTGCCGATCGGCGCGCTCGCGGCTCGCTCGGCCCGCGGCGCGGGCCTCCTGGCGTTCGGTCTCTGCGCCGCCGCGCCCGTGGCGCAGCTCAACTACATCCTCGGGGACCCGGCCTTCGTGGACCCCTCGCGCGCGCAGGCCGCCCTCGCCGAGGTGGCCCGCGAGAGACTCTCCGCCGGGGCGCGCGTCGTGGTCACCGACGCCTACTTCCTCGCGTTCGACTACCACGCGCGCACGCTCGACGTGAAGATGGCCGTCCCGAGCGACGAGGCGTTCCAGACCCTGGACGCGGTCGCCGAGTTCCATGCGGCCAGGCGAATCCTTCGTGCGGACCGCGAGGCCCTGCTCGCGGGGATCGAGCGCGGCGCCCTCGAGGCGGTCGTGCTCTCCTCGCGCGCCTGGGCCGATCTCGCGCCCGCGCACCCGAGCCTCTCGGCGCTCGCCAGCGAAGGGGGGCTCGCGCTCGTGGCCGCGCGCCCCAGGTGACCGCCGGCGCTACGACTCCTCGCGCAGCCGCGCGGGCAGGAGCAGCGACGGCTCGCCGGAGCAGATGATCCAGAGCTGGTGCGCCGCGCGCGTGGCCGCGATGTGCAGGAGGTGCCGCGTCTCGGTGTTCACCGGGAAGTTCTGCGCGGTGATCTCGAGCAGCACGACGTAGTCGAACTCGAGGCCCTTGACCGCCGACATCTCGACGAGGTCCACGCCGGGCTGGAAGCTGAGGTCGCCGTTGCGCACGCGGCGCAGCCTCGGCACCTCCGCGCGCGACAGGCCCCGGAAGTACAGGTCCGCCTGCTCCGGGTGCCGCGCGAGCAGCGCACAGCTCGCGTTCGGCTCGCGGCCCATGAGCGAGCGGAGCGCCTGTGCGAGGAACGCCACCGCCTCGCCGGTGTCCGCGAGGCGATGCAGCTCGACCGGCGCGCCGTGGCGTGGCGCGCGCAGCGGCGTCGGGTCGGCCAGCGGCCCGAGCACCTCGCGCGCGAGCTCCATGACCTCGTACGTCGAGCGGTACGCGATCTTGAGCGGCTGCACCTGCGCGCCCGGGTAACCGGCCGACTCGAGGAACGACGGCCAGTCGGAGAAGCCGTTGTCGAACACGATGCGCTGCGCGGTGTCTCCGGCGATGGTGATGCACCGCGCGGGCGTGGTCGCGCCGAGCAGCACCTGGAGGTCCACCGGCGCGAGGTCCTGCGCCTCGTCGATCGCGAGGTGCTCGAAGATCACGGGATCCTCTTCGCTGCCGAGCTGCCCGAACTTGAGCTGGTAGAGGCGCAGGAGGAGCGCGTCGTCCTCGGGATCGAGCTTGCCGGCCGCGGCGGCCTCCTCGTCGGAGTGCAGCGACTGGCCGTCCACGGGCTCGGCGCGGCCCTCGTCGAAGTCCTCCGTGGCGCGCTCGATCTCCGCGATCTGCGCGACGCACCAGCGCTGCACCTCGGCGAGCTCGCGGTCGTCGAGCTCCCCGGGGGCCCAGCGCTCGAGCGCGGCCTTGCGACGCGGCTCGTCGGTGAGCACCTCGAACAGC
Organism: uncultured Myxococcales bacterium; assembly: GCA_964593795.1. Taxonomy (GTDB): domain Bacteria; phylum Myxococcota_A; class Polyangia; order JAHFDS01; family JAHFDS01; genus JAHFDS01. The sequence continues at coordinate 52,055 of CAZQJC010000040.1, forward strand.
CCCTGCGTCACGCGCGCCGCGCGCTTGCCGAGGCGGCGCATGGTCTGCTCGGCCAGGATGCGCGTCTGCGCCGGCAGGCCCACCTTGCCCGAGCGTGCGAACGCGAGCGTCGCCCGCAGGCGCGGCACGATGGCCTCCTTGCGCCCGCGGAAGTGGGCCACCACCTCGAGGCCGCGCTCGGCCGGCTCGAGCGCGCGCCCGAGCTCCGCCTCGACGCGCGCGATCTCCTCGGTCGCGAAGGCCTCGAGCGAACGCACCAGCGCCAGGCTCTTCTTCCAGCGCGACACCGACGCGGGCGTGTCGCTCGTCGTGTGCTGCGGGCTCTTCGGCAGGAGCTTGCGCCGCAGCGCCCGCGCCCAGCGCGCGTAAGGGATGACCTTGACGCCGCGGACGCCGAGCGACGGCAGGACGCCCTCGACGTACTGCGCGAGCGCGTTGGTCGAGACCACGACCATCATGCGGTCCGCGCGGAAGCGCTTCGGATCGTGGAAGTGCAGGTACGCCGCGCGGTGCAGCGCGACCGTGGTCTTGCCGCTGCCCGCCCCGCCCTGGATGACGATGAGGTGCGAGTCGGGCTGCGTGATGAGGTCGAACTGCTCGCGGTCGATGAGCGCCGCGATCTCGGGCAGGTGCTTGTCCGCGCGCAGGAACCCCTGACCGGCCACGCCGAGGCCGCCCTTGGGCGCGGGCTTGTCGGCCTTCGCCGCGCGGACCGCCGCGCCCTGGCCGCCCGCGAGCTCGGCGGCGCTCTCGGGCATCTCCCACCACGTGCCCTGGACGTCCGAGACGAACAGGCCCTGCGGGCAGCCGATGCGGCGCAGGCGCCCCTTGTGGATGCTGAGGTTCCGGCGCGCCGTCACGGTGCCGGCCATCAGGCCCCCCTCGAACGGCTCCTCGAAGTCGTCGCCTTCCTCGTAGCGGTAGTAGACGCGGCTGATCGGCGCGTCGCGCCAGTCGACGATCTGGATGCCGGCGGGGCGATCGATGAACGCGCGCTTGCCGATGAGGACGTCGCGCTCCTTCTTGGGGTCCTTGACGCGGACGTGCGCGAAGTAGGGCGACTCGGGGTCGGCGGGCAGGACCTTGCGGCTGCCGCGGTGCGCCGCGAGCGCGGCGACCTGCTCCATCTGCTGGACCAGGGCCGGGATGTCCTCGATGCGGGCCTCGGAGATCTGGTCGCGGAGGTCGATCAGGCGCGCGTCGTAGTCCTCGTCGATCCCTTCGTCGTCGCTCTCGGCCAGCAGGCGGTGCTCGACGCGCGCGAGGATGCCGAGCTCCTCGGTCACGATCGGCTGCCCAGCGCTGGCTTCTTCCAGTCGTCGTCGCAAGGGGAGCGAATATAACCGCGGAGAAGCGGGATGCAACCGGGGGCCGCGAACGGCCAGCTACGGGCTGACGGTCACGTAGATGTCCTGACCGAGCTCCGTGGCGCCGACACGCGCGCGCGCCACCAGGCGGTAGCTGCCGACCTTCTCGCCGTGCATGGTCACCGCGACCTCGTTGTCGCCCGCCTGAAGGTCCTTCGTGAGCACGAGCTCACCCCCGGGGCCAGCGCCCTCGAGCTTCACGCCCGGTGGCGCGAGGATCCGGATCTCGCACCCCTTGTGGGGTGCATCTGCATGAAAGGACAGGAGCAGGTTCGAGGGCGCCGCCATCGACAGGGAGGTCGAGGCGGCCGGCATCGTGCGCGTGCGCGGTCCGCCCCCGGAGGTCAGCAGGAGCGCGGCCGCGATCGCGCCCGCGGCGACGAGCCCTCCGACGACGAGCGGAAGCCCGCCGCGCCTCGGGGCGGCCACCGTGCCGCCGAAGGTGGGCGTCGGAGGAGCGGCGAGCGCGGGCTGGGCGGGCTCCGGCGGTCCGGCCGCCTCGAGCCTGGCGCGCAGGCGCTCGTCGAAGCCCCCCGGCAGCGTGGGCGGCTTGAGCGCGCGCAGCGTCGTCAGGGTCGCGCGCATCTCGGCGGCCTTGCGCGAGCAGACGGGGCAGGTGAGCAGGTGGGCCTGCACCTCCTCCTCGGTCTGGGCCCGGAGCGTCCCGGTGGCGTGCTCGCCGAGGGCCTCCGTCACCTGGGTGCAGTCGAGCTTCACGTGCCTCCTTCCGCGGCGCTGGCCTTGGGGATGTTCCAGGCCGAGGCGAGCGCGGCGCGGCGCTCGAACAGCAGCTCACGCAGCGCCTCGCGCCCGCGCGAGAGCCGCGACTTGACCGTGCCGACGGGGATCGACAGGACCTCCGAGATCTCCTCGTACGAGAAGCCCTGCACGTCGAAGAGCGTCACGACGAGGCGGAAGTCGGGGGGCAGCTCGGCCAGGGCCGCCTGGACGGCGTCGTCCGAGGCGCGCCGCAGCGCCTCGCGCTCGGGCGTGTCCGCGCCGCTCGGCAGGTCAGGCTCGTCGTCGATGGGCGCGGTCTGCGCCTGCTCCTTGCCGGCACGGCTCTTGACCTCGTCGAGGAACGCGTTCTTCACGATGCGGAAGAGCCACGTCGAGAAGGACGCGTCCTCGCGGAAGGAGGCGAGGCCGCGGAAGGCCTTGATGAGCGCCTCCTGCGCCAGGTCCTCGGCCTCCGACGGGTTCTTCACGCACGTCAGCGCGAACTGGTAGACGCGCTCGCGGTGCCCCGCGATGAGCGCCTCGAACGCGCGCACGTCCCCCTTCTTGGCCCGCGCGACCAGCTCGCGCTCGCTCGCTGCCACGGGCCCACCGTACCGCAGCGGCCTGGGGTCCGGCTCAACTTCTCGACTTGCGCGGGGCGTCGTGCCGGGCGTGTCGGCCTGCGAAGGTTGAAAAGTTGAGCGGGACCCCGGCGGCCGGCCGATAATCGAGGGATGCCGACGTGGGACGAGCTCCGGGGGTACGCGCGGGAGAAGTACAAGCTGCAGGACGACGAGCCCGGCTACTTCTCGCTCGTGTTCCGCGTCGAGAGCGAACGCACGCAGCTCATCACCGTCCGCCGCGTGACCGCCTTCGACAGCGACTGGATCGAGTTCCGCTCGCCGGTTTGCCGCGAGGGGCAGATGGATCCGAAGCACGCGCTCAGGCAGAACGCCACGTTCGCGGTCGGCGCGCTCGCGCTCGACGGCGAGAAGTACTACCTGCTCTACAGCATCCCGCTCGCGACGATGCAGACCGAGGAGTTCGAGCTGCCGCTGCACGTCCTGGCGCGGACGGCGGACTCGCTCGAGGGGACGTTCACGACCGGGGATGAGTTCTGACGGGGCCGGCTCGGAAAACTAGGATCTAGGAAACAAGATCAAGGAACACGGAACCGGGTCGGAGTCGGACCGGAATCGGGATTCCGTGCTCCGGTTCCTTGCCCCTTGTTCCTAGTTCCTTGATCTCCGGGGCCGGCTACTTCAACCGCTTCTTCATGCCCTTCTTCTCGCCGGCCTGGACCTTCTTCTGGAGGTCCTCCTCGGCAGCGATGAAGACGTTGCCACTGACGACGGGCTTGCCGTCCATCTTGGTCTCGAGGTGGTCGAGCAGGCCGTCGGACGCCGCGAAGCCGCCCGCGTTGCGCACGAACTTGCCCTTGACCACGAGCTCCGCGCCCGCGTCCGGCATCTTCGGGGGCTTGGGCTTGATCGGGTAGTTCGCGATCAGGATGGCCTTCTCCTTCTTGCCGCCCTTCTTGTCGGCCAGGAAGAAGTGCGGCTGCTCGCACGGCTTGCACTTCTGCCCCTTCGGACACTTGGCGCGCTCCGGCGGGCAGACGTACAGCTCGAGGAGGAAGCCCTTGACCTCCACCTCCTGGTTCAAGTTGCGGTCGATCTTCTTGCGCAGGCCGTGCACCGACCACGTGCCGTCCGGATGCTTCTCGGGGACGTCGCTCTGCTTGAACTCCGGCGGCGGCGGCAGGTCCACCTTGATCTTCGGCATCGGCTGGCCCTCCTGATCCGCGCGAGCGGACGAGGGCGCGCCGAGGAGCAGGACCGCGAGGGCTGCAAAGAGCGTCGTGCGCATGCGCGATTCCTAGCACGGATCGCCGACCGCCGGAACATCGTCCGACGGCTCGCGGGCACGATCGTGGGCGGTTTCGCGCGCGCCGGGACCACGCTACCCTCGGAGCGTGCGCCCGAGGGCCTGGGCCCGTCGCGTCCTGCTCGCCCTCGCGAGCCTCTGGCTCGTCACGCTCGCCGCGTTCGCCCTGTCGGAGCTGCTGCCGGGCGACCCAGGCGGCGCCGACGGGGCGCGAGGCGCGCTCGATCCCGCGGTCGCGGCAGCCCGTCGCGTCCGCCTCGAGCTCGATCGCCCGCGGTTCTGGAACCCCGCCCCACGCGGAGGGCCGCTCGGCCACCTCGGCGAGACCCGCTACGTGGGCTTCCTCGGCCGCCTCGCGCGGCTGGAGCTCGGCGTGTCGGAGCGAGACGGCCGCCCGGTGGCCAGCAAGATCACCGGCGCGCTCGGGCCGACGATGCTGCTCGGAGGCTCGGCGCTCCTGCTCGCGTTCGGCCTCGGCGTGCCACTTGGCCTCCTGTCCGCCCGCCGCGAGGGCAGCGCGCTCGACCACGCGATCGGCCTCGGCCTCTTCCTCCTCGCCGCCGTGCCGTCGTTCTGGGCCGCGACGCTGGCGCTCGTGTTCCTCGCCGGCCCGGGCCTCTTGCCCATGCAGGGACTGGCGTCGTCGGGCGCGGCCGAGCTCGGCCCTGCGGTGTGCGCGCTCGATCTGCTGTGGCACCTCGTCCTGCCGGTGAGCTGCCTCGCCTACGGCATCCTCGTCGTGGTGGCACGCCAGACGCGCGCGGCCGCCTCCGCGGCCCGGGGCTCCGAGTGGTTCCGCACGTTGCGCGCGCAGGGCCTGCCTGGGCGCCGGCTGACGGCGCGCCTCCTGCGCAACGCGCTCTTGCCGGTCATCACGCTCTTCGGCCTCGAGCTGCCGATCCTCGTGGGCGGGAGCGTCATCGTCGAGCGCGTCTTCGGCATCCCGGGGGTGGGGCTCTTGCTGCACGAGGCCGTGCTGCAGCGCGACCAGCCGGTGCTGCTCGCGCTCGTGACCCTCGCCGCGCTCGTGACCTGGGCCGGGCTCCTCCTTTCCGATCTGCTCTCGGGGCTGGCCGATCCGCGCACTCGACGCGGCGAGGGCGAGGGCGCTTGAGCAGCGAGGGCGTGCTACGGGCGCTGTGGGGCGCTCGCGCGTCGCGCCTCGGTCTCGTGCTGATCGCGCTGCAGGTCGTCGTCGCGCTGGGCGCGGACCTGCTCGCGTCCGACCTGCCCCTCGTCGCGCGCGTGGGCGGCCGCGTGCACGTCGCGCCGTGCCTGGTGCGGCCGGACGCGCTCGCAGGGCTCGATCGCGAGGGCGTCGAGGCCAGTCTCGGCCCGGCCGACTGGATGATCGCGACGCCCGTCGGCCACGGACCCACCGGGGGGCGAGCCGCCAGCGCGGTGCTGCTCGACGCCCCGAGCCGAGGGCACGTCCTCGGCACCGACGCCGCCGGCCGGGACGTGCTCGCGCGGCTCGTGCACGGCACGCGCGCCGCCCTGTGGGTGGGGATCCTCGGCGTGTCGCTCGCCGTGCTCGTCGGGCTCCTCGTGGGCCTGCCGAGCGGCTTCCTCGGCGGGCCCCTCGACGCCACGCTCGGGGTCGTCACCGAGGCGACGGTCGCGTTCCCGCCGCTCCTCGGCGTGCTCGTGCTGCAGGCAGTGCTCGACCGGCCGTCGCTCGGCACCGTCGTGCTCCTCATCGGCGCCCTCGGCTGGACCGACCTCGCGCGCCTCTGCCGGATCGAGGCGCGCCGGCTGCGGCAGGCGCCGTTCGTCCGCGCGGCGCACGCGCTCGGCGCGGGCCCCGTGCGGATCCTGCTCGTCCACGTGCTGCCGCACGCGCTGCCGCCCGTGCTCGTGGCCGCGTGTCTGGGCATCGGCCGCGTGCTCCTGCTCGAGAGCGCGCTCGAGTTCCTGGGCTTCGGCGCGCCGCCGCCGACCCCGACCTGGGGCGAGCTCCTGCGGCAGGCGCACGAGCACGGTCTGCGCTGGTGGCTGGCCCTCCCGCCGGGTTTGGCGATCTTCGCCAGCGTGACGGCGTATAATCTCGTCGGAGAAGGTCTTCGGACCTCGCTCCGGCTAGGCAAGAGATGACGGCAACGGACAAGAAGGCTCGGGCGCGCATCCTGGTGGTGGATGACAGCGCGATCGTGCTCGCCGTGTGCCGGGAGCGCCTCGAGGAGGCCGGCTACGAGGTGAGCGTGCGCGAATCCGCGCTCGGCACCTCGGCGATGGTCATGCGTGATCGGCCAGACGCGGTGCTCATGGACGTCGACCTACCGGGCCTGTCGGGCGACCAGATCGCGTCGCTCATCCGGAAGAACGACGCGGGCGAGGGCACGCCGATCATCATCCTGCACTCGAGCCTGACGGCGCAGGTGCTCTCCCGCCTCGCCGAGCAGTGCGGCGCGGCGGGCTACATCCAGAAGACGGACGACGACGCCCTCTTCATCTCGCAGTTCAACCAGATCTTCGTGCGCGCCAGGGGCAAGTAGCCTGTAGCCTTCACCCATGGCTGCCCCGCGCCGCGGCGCTCCCGCGTCCGCTCCCTTCACGACCCCCACGCCCGAGACCCTCGGCCTCGTCTACTGCCTGGTCGGCGAGAGCCGGCTCGAGGTGGACCGCGCGCTCGCGGCGATCAAGGCGGCCACGCACCCGGACGGAGGGGCTGACCTGGCGACCGACGCGTTCGACGCGCAGTCTCCCGGTGACAAGGCCGAGCTCGCGGCGCGCATCGTCTCGGCGGCCAACACGATGCCCTTTCTGGCCAGGCGGCGGCTCGTCCTCGTGCGCGGCGTGGAACTGCTCGACGGGGCTGCGGCCGAGACGCTCCTCGGCTACCTCGACTCGCCCTCGCCGAGCACGTGCATGGTGCTGCTCGGCGACAAGGCGGACGGGCGGCTCAAGCTGTTCGCGCGCCTCAAGAAGGACGGCCTGCTCTTCTCGTTCGATCCGCCCAGGGACGACAGCTCGGCGCGGGCGCTCCTCGAGCGCGAGGCGCAGGCGCGCGGCGTGCGCTTCGAGCCGCGGGCGCTGACGGCCTTCCTCGAGGTCGTGCCGCTCGACGCCGGCGAGATCACGAACGCGGTCGAGCAGCTCTCGCTCTACGTCGGCGCGCAGGGTGGCGGCTCGGTGGTCAACGAGGACGCCGTGCGGGCGGTCCTCGTGGCGCGGCGCGAGCACTCCATCTTCGAGCTCACCGATGCGATCGGTCAGGGCTCGGTGGAGCGGGCGCTGCGCCTCTTGCGCTCGCTGCCGCCCGAGGACGCGGCGCCGGTCAAGGTGTGCACGATGCTCGGGCGGACGGTGCGGCAGCTCATGGCCGCCAAGACGCTGCCGCCGCGGGCCAACAAGTTCGACGCCGCCCAGACGCTCGGCGTGCCGCCGTTCGTCGCGGAGAAGCTGCTCGGGCAGGCCGCGGGGTTCACCGCGGACGGCCTCGACCGGGCGCTCTTGCTGGTGGCGGAGACGGATCGACTCCTCAAGTCGTCGCGCAACGACGACGACCAGCTGGTCGACAGGATGGTGCTCGGGATGTGCGCGCTACGCGCGCGGGCGGCTACTTCTTCGCCGTCGCGGCGTTGAGCGCCCGCTGCAGGCGCGAAACGCGGCGAGACGCCGTCTTCTTCTTGATGAGGCCCTTCTGGGCGGCCTTGTCGAGCGCCTCGATGGCCTGCTTGATGTCCGGCGTCGCCGTCGCGGGCGCCGAGGCGAGCTTGGCGCGCGCGTCCTTGATCTTGCTGCGCATCGTGGACTTCTGCGTGACGTTGGAGACACGCACCTTGAGGCGCTGACGATTCCGCTTCTCTGCCGACTTCACGTTGGCCACTGCTCGGTCCTCCGGTAAGAGCCCCGCGTTCTACGCCCCGGGCCAGCGGAAGTCAAGCGAGCTGGCCGCCGCCCGCCCCCCGTCACTCGGCGGGGGCGACGCCGCCCATGATCCCGCCGCCCTTGCTGCCGATCGCGTACTCGAGCGACACGAGGGTCGCGATCTCGTGCCCGTCCTTGCCGAGCCCGGAGCCGGCGACGTACTGGGGCCAGATCGAGATGACCGCCCGTTCGAGGTTGAGCGACAGCTTGTAGCCGAAGGCGCCGCCGACGTGCGGCAGGAGCAGGGTCGCGGTCAGCCGGTGGTCGAGCAGGCCCGCGCTCGTGTAGCCGAGCTGCAGCGAGCCGCCGACGCCCACCTCGAGGCTCGAGCGGCCGCAGCGGCTCGTGCCGCCGACGAGCAGGTGCGCGCGCAGCCGGGCCAGGGCGTCCGAGCGCAGGGTCTGGAGGCCGAAGTAGTCCGTGTCGAGGATGGCGCCGCCGCCGTGCGCCACGCAGTCCGGCCCGAGGTGGACCTCGGCCCCGTAGTAGGCGCCGAGCTGCAAGGCGGTGTGCGCGCGCAGGAACACGGCCTCGAGGGACGACAGCGTCCAGCGCGGCTCGACCCCGAGGGCGACCGGCGCGACGAGGTGCCCCTCGCGGCGCACCCACACGGCGGTCGGGAGCTCGTCCTCGGCCGACGGCGAGCACACTCGCAGCTCGCCCATCACGTAGGCGTGGAGCACGTCGAGCACGGACGACGTGGCGGCGTCGAGCAGGTGGGCCCGGTGCTCCTGTGCCTCCGGCGTGCGCAGCAGGCCATCGCCGACCGCGCGCCACGTGTCGCCGCGGCGGTTGACGACCCAGCGCCCGCGCGCGTTCCACACGTCGTGGAAGGCGGCCGACGCGGTCACGCTCGACGCCACGCGGTTGAAGGCCATGTGCCCCGACGCGAACGCGTCGTGCAGGTAGTGGTCGGCGAACGCGTTGACGAGGAGCGCGCGCCGGATGGCCGTCTCGCTGGCGGGCTCCGAGGCCCGCGCGGCGGCGAGCGCGATCGCGAGCGCGTCGGCGTGGTAGCGGCGGAAGCCGCGCAGGACGTACGGGTGGAAGTGCTCGTAGTTCACGCGCGCGAGCAGCGAGTACTCCGAGAGGCTCGCCGCGGACGCCTCGCCGGCCGGGCCCATGAGCTCGTCGGGCGACGCGACATGGTCGCCCGCGAGCGCCGCCGCCTGGGCGTAGAAGTGGGCGCGCTCGGCCCAGTGCGCGGTCCGCTCGAGCGCGTGGAGCCTTCGGACCTCGCCTGTGATCGCGTCGGCGCGCTCACCGAGCAGCGCCAGGGCGTCGAGCGCGTCGAGCGCGTCCTGGAGCGGCCACGCGCCGTCGGGGGCGAGGCCTCGCGCGGCGAGCCACGTCTGTGCGGACCGGCCCGTCCGCTCCGCCTCGACGATCGCGCGCGCCGCTGCGGAGAGCGTCGCAGCGTCGGTCCCGCCGAGGCGCTGCTGCGCGTCGATCACCCGGACGGCGGCGCGGTAGCGAACGTCCGTGCGCAGCCTCCGGGTGCGGACGAGGCGAGCCGAGGCCTCGACCTCCTCCGGCCGCCCGCAGACCGCGCGGAAGCGCACGCGGCGGGCGAACGTGTCGAGCGCGCCCGCCGTCCACGAGAGCCGCGCGCAGGCCTCGCGGTAGGTCTCGTACCCGATGGCCTCGTGCTCGTCGAAGTCGTAGGCGTGCGCGCTCGGGGCCGCGCCCAGGCTCGCCGCGAGGAGGGCGAGGGCCGCACCGAGGGCCCGCCGGGTCAGCCGCTGCGCTTGACGTCGTTCCACGCGGCGTCCATCTCGGCGAGCGTCGCCTGCCCGACCGGGCGGTCGGTCGCCTCGAGTCGCGTCTCGACCGCGCGGAAACGGCGCTCGAACTTGCGGGTCGCGCCGCGCAGCGCGTCCTCCGGGTCGAGGTCGAGCTTGCGCGCGAGGTTGACCGTCGCGAACAGCAGATCCCCGAGCTCGTCCTTGATGTGTGCCCGGTCGCCGCCCGCGAGCGCGGCGTCGAGCTCGGCGAGCTCCTCGCGCACCTTGTCGCGCGGGCCGGCGGTGTCGGGCCAGTCGAACCCGACGCGGCTCGCCTTCTCGGTCAGGCGCCACGCGACGAGCAGCGCAGGTGCGCTCTTCGGCACGCCGTCGAGCGCGCTCGGCGACGTCGCGCCCTTCTTGCGACGTTCGGCGGCCTTTTGCTGCACCCACTGCGCGTGCACGGCCTCGAGGTCGCCACGCAGGGCCTCCGCCTCGGGCCCCTGCCCGAACACGTGCGGGTGGCGCCGGTACATCTTGTCGCAGATTGCGCCGACGACGTCGTCGATGCCGAAGCCGCCGGCCTCGCGCGCGCGCAGCGCCGACTGGAACACGATCTGGAAGAGAAGGTCGCCGAGCTCCTCGCAGTGCTCGCGCGCGGCGCCGTCCATCGCCTCGAGGACCTCGTACGTCTCCTCGACGAGGAACGGCTTGAGGCTCTCGAGCGTCTGCGCGCGATCCCAGGGACAGCCGTCGGGCGCGAGGAGGCGCTCCATGAGCGCGCACAGCTCGGCGAGGCGCGCACCGGGGGCGGGGGCGATCATCGCGGCAGCTTAGCAGGGGGCTCGGACGCCTCGGGGATGCAGTCCGGGTGGAGCTTGTAGAGGATCGCCTGCCCTTCGGTGAGGACGGCCTGCAGGCACCGCGGGTGCGCCGACGCGGGATCGGCGACCGCCTTCGCGCCACCGTACGTCAGGTACGTGGGATCCCAGATGAGGAAGTGCACCTTGGCGCCCAGCATGGAGGGGATGGCTCGATCGGGACGGTCGGGGGGATAGCCGGGCCACACCCCGCGGTGGCCCGTCAGCAAGGTCATCAGGCGCGGCTCCGGCGCCATGATCGCGGCGTCCCGGGGCACCACGGGGGTGAGCCGCTCGAGCAGCCGTACGTAGTCGACGGCGTACACCGGCACGCGATCCTCCCCGCGGCGGATGCTCTCCGCGAACGGCAGGGTCGCGGGCACGGCCGACAGCGCGACGACGCCCATCATCGCGGCTCCGAGGCGCCGGTCCTTCACGGCTCCCAGCGCGAAGGCGAGGCACGCGAGAAGGAAGGGCGCCAGCGGCACCCAGAACCGCTGCGTCAGAAACGGCCAGACCATGAAGAGGGCCGCGTACGCGAGCACGAACGCGGTGAGCGGCGTCGCGCGGAGCCGGACCGCGCGCAAGAGGCCGAGCCCCACCGCGGCCAGCGGCGGCCACGCGAGCCACGGCAGCTCGAGGAAGCCCTGCGCGCCGGCGGGCAGGAGGATCTGCGCCAGCATCAGCGGATACACCGTCAGGTGACGATGCAGCCACTCGATCGCGCCCGAGGGCGCGTGCAGGGCGGGGCTCGCGACCGCGGGGGCGGCGCTGGCCGCCGCCGTCACGGCGGCGGTGATGTGCGTCGAGTGATCGATGGAGCGGCCCGTCAGGTGCTCGCGGAGCATCCAGAGCGCGACCGGTAGGAGACCCGCGGCCCCGAAGAGGAGCGCCCGGCGGAACGCCGGTCCGAGGGCGCGCGCCCGCACCCCGTCGAGCAGCCACGCCGCCGCGATCGCGGGAAAGAGGAGGATGCCGACCTTGCGCAGGTACCACGCGCCCGCGCAGAGGAGCCCCACGGCGACCGGGCGCGGCGTCTCGCGGCACGCGGTGGTCACGGCAGCGAGCGCGAGGAGCGCGAACACCGGCTCCGGCTGGATGCTGTGCGCCGAGAGCAGGAAGTGCGGCGACAGCGCGAGCGCCGCGGCGGCGAGGAGGGCGAGCGCGGGGCCCACGCGCGGGCGCAGGAGCGCCGGCAGGAGGGCGAGCGTCCCGAGCGAGGCGGCGATCCCCACGAGCTTGAGGGCGGCGTAGCTGCGCCCGAAGATCCACAGGATCGGCACGAGCAGCGCCGGGAAGCCGGGCGGGTAGTCGGTGTGCGGCGGGCCACCCGGGTAGTGCAGGTTCGAGAACCCCTTGCCCGCGGCGAGCGACTCCGCGAGCAGGACGTACTCCGCGCTGTCGCCGAACTCCTGGAGCAGCGAGCCGAGCGGGTAGCAGTAGAGGATGGCCGCGAGCCCGAGCAGGACCGCCGTGGCGGGGCGCAGCCAGGGTGGGCGCTCGGGGGGCGACATTCGACGTCGCCGAGGCTAACCCGGGTCACCGCCGGTTGACAGGGCGGGTGGGGTGCGCTCCGCTGGCCGGGTGGAACGCACCGAATCGAAGCTGGTCCTGTCCGACAACGGCCTCGCGCTCGCGCTGTTCGGCCAGGGCAACGAGCACCTCAAGCAGCTCGCCAAGGAGCTCTCCATCGAGGTCCACGCGCGCGGCAACGAGGTGACGCTCGCCGGCGCCGCGGCCGAGGTCGCGCGCGGCCGCGCGCTGCTCGAGCAGTTCGCCGCGATGATCAAGCGGGGCACGCCGCTGTCGGTGCCCGACGTGTCGCGGGCGCTGGCGGTCCTGCGCGAGCGCCCCGACGCGGACCTGTCGCGCATCTTCGAGGACACGGTGATCATGGCCGCCCGCGCGCGCGGCATCGCCCCGAAGGGGATCGCGCAGAAGGCCTACATCGACGCGATCCGCGCGCACGACGTCGTCTTCGGCATCGGGCCTGCCGGCACGGGCAAGACGTATCTGGCGATGGCGATGGCGGTCAAGGCGCTGCTCGGCAAGCAGATCCAGCGCATCGTGCTGTGCCGCCCGGCCGTCGAGGCGGGCGAGAAGCTCGGCTTTCTGCCTGGCACGATGGAGGAGAAGGTCAACCCGTACCTGCGGCCGCTCTACGACGCGCTCCAGGACATGATGGACATCGATCGCGCGCAGTCGCTCATCGATCGCGGCGTCATCGAGGTCGCGCCGCTCGCGTTCATGCGCGGGCGCACGCTCAACGGCTCGTTCTGCATCCTCGACGAGGCGCAGAACACGACGAGCGAGCAGATGAAGATGTTCCTCACGCGCCTCGGCTACGACTCCAAGGCCGTCATCACGGGTGACGTCACGCAGATCGATCTGCCCGGCGGCGTGCGCTCGGGCCTCAAGGAGGCGCGCGAGATCCTGTCGGGCGTGCCCGGCATCTCCTTCTGCACGTTCTCGCAGATCGACGTCGTCCGGCACCCGCTCGTGCAGCGCATCATCGGCGCGTACGAGGCCGTCGACGCGCGCAAGGAAGCAGAGAAAGCGGCGCGGGAGAAGGCGTTCTCCGAGCTCGGGTCGAAGACCTAGGCGGACAGAGGCGTGAACAAGGAATAGATCAGTAGAACAACAAGTAACTAGGAGCGCGGAATGCCGGGCGGCAGGATTGCGGGGTCGGCACTTGGGCTCCTCCTGATCGTGGCGGGTGGTGCGGCAGGTGGCGCGCCGGCGGCGGGCGCGAACGAAGAGGCTGCCCTGCTGTGGGAGCAGCCCGGTTGGATCGTCGTCGCGGCTGCGCCCGAGCGTGGGCTGATCTTCGACGCGAAGGCGCACCCACGGCTTCCGGGACGACCAGCATCTGATCCGCGCCTACCGGCTACATGGGCCCCGCTGAGGACACCCGTCCGAGTTCCGTGTTCCTTGTTGCGTGTTGCCCCTGTTGATCTATTCCTTGTTCACGCCGCTGCTTCTCAGCGCTCCGCGTCCCGCGTCTTGCCGTCCTTGACCAGCGCCTCGTAGAGCTTGGCCGGCTTGACGCCGCGCTTCTGCATCGCCTTGGCGCGCACCTTCTCCTGCTCGATCACGGCGCGGAAGGTCTCGATGGGGTGCGCGCCGACGATGCGGCGACCGTTGACGAAGCTCGTCGGCGTCCCGGTCGCGCCCAGCACCTCGCCCGCCTTCGCGTCGGCCTCCACCGCGGCCCCGAGGCGCGGGTCGTCGAGCGCGGCGCGGAAGCGCTTCATGTCGAGGCCGAGCTCGAGCGCGTAACGCTCGAGGCTGTCGCGATCGAGCGCCTGCTGGTTGAGGAACAGCTTGTCGTGCATGTCGAAGAACCTGCCCTGCGCACCCGCGGCGCGCGCCGCCACCGCCGCGAGCTTGGCGTCCTTGTGGAAGGGCAGCGGCTGGTCACGGTGGACGACGCGGATCTCCTGGCCGAGGTCGAGCGAGAGCTCCTTGATCGTCATCGCGAGCCGCCCGCAGAACGGGCACTGGAAGTCGTTCCAGACGACGATCGTGACGGGCGCGGTCGCGGGTCCCTTGGCGAAGGCGCCCTCGACCGGCACGCGCCAGATGGTCTTGTCGTCCTGGACCGGCGGCGCGGGCCTCGGCGGCGCGGGAGGCGGCGGCGCCGAGGTTCGGCCGCCCTGGACGGTCCGCGCATAGACGTCTCGCACGGGGACGCCCGACCTCGCCAGCGCCCGCGCGGCGGCGAGCTCCTCGGTCACGACGGCGTCGAAGGCCTCGAACGGCTGGGCGCCGCGCACCATGCGGCCGTTGACGAACGACGTCGGCGTGCCGTGCGCCCCGAGCGTCACGCCTTGCGCCGAGTCGGCGTCGATCACGTCCGCGAGGGCCTTGTCGTCGCGATCGCGACGGAAGCGCGCGAGGTCGAGGCCGATCTCCGTCGCGCGCCGCTCGAGGTCGTCGTCCTCGAGCTTCGTGGGGTGGCTGAAGATCGCGTCGTGCATCTGCCAGTACTTGCCCTGCCGCCCCGCGGCGCGCGCGGCGAGCGCGGCGTCGCGAGCGCGCGGGTGGAACGGCAGCGGCTGGTCCTTCCACGCGATGCGGAGCTCGTTCGGGTGCTCCCTGAGCAGGCGCTCGAGCGTCGGCACGAGGCGCGCGCAGAAGGGGCACTGGTAGTCGCTCCACACGACGACGGTGACGAGGGCGTCCTTCGCCCCGCGGAGGGGCGACTGGCCGAGGTCGACGCGGTAGCGCTCGGCGGGAGCATCGGCGCGCGCGGCCGTCGCGAGGGTGAGCAGGGGGAGGATGGCGAGGAGGCGCATCGGGGCGTGTCCTAGCATGCGGGGGCGAGCGCGAGCACGCGCACGATGCCTGGTGTGTAGGGGGAGGTGAGGTCGGCGGTGACTTCCGGGGAGCGCGCCGGCGGGCTATGATTGACGGCTGGTGGCGGTGTGAGTCAGTCCGAAGTCGTGGCCCCGAGCGGGGCGTCCTCGGAGCGGATCGAGGCGCTGCCGGATCTCGTCCGCTATCTCCAGGATTCCAGCAGGCACCACCGCTTCCCGGCGCGGGACCTCGGCGATGGCCGCGTCGAGCTCCGCGTCGGCACCGAGACGCTGCTGCTTCTCGACGTGCGTCGCTTGCCGATCGCGGACTCGAGCCCGGTCATCGATCGCGCGCTCTCCGGCCAGCACATCGTCGTCCTCTGCGGTCGCGAGGGCGATCTCCGCGGCGTCGAGGCCCTCCGCGAGCGCGGCCTCATCGTCACCGCGGTGCTGCCCGCGCAGGTCGAGCGCCTGATCGTCGATCTCCGGAACGCCGCCGAGCTCTCCTCGCTGCGCCGCGTGGCGGACGAGCGCGCCCGCACGGCCGACCGCTACCGCTACGAGGTCTCCGAGCTCATCGAGATCTCGCGGGCGATCGGCTCCGAGCGCGACGTCCGGAAGCTCCTCTCCGTGATCCTCGAGAAGTGCAGGCAGATCACGGGCGCCGACGCGGGCTCGCTCTACATCCTCGAGAGCGAGGACCGGCACGCGGACCTCTCGCAGAAGAAGCTGCGCTTCATCCTCTCGCAGAACGACTCGCTGCAGATCGACTTCCGGGAGTTCTCCCTGCCCGTGGACGCCAAGTCCATCGTCGGCGCGTCGGTGCTCGCGCGCCGGCCCATCAACATCCGCGACCTCTACCGGCTCGACAAGGACACGAACCCCTGGGGGTTCCGCCACGACAAGAGCTTCGACCAGAAGACCGGCTACCAGACGCGCTCGATCCTCACCGTGCCGATGTTCAACCACTCGGACGAGGTCATCGGGGTGGTCCAGCTCATCAACAAGAAGGGCGATCCCTCGGCGAAGCTCAAGAGCGACGAGGACTTCGGGGTGCTCGTCGTGCCGTTCGATCTACGCAGCGAGGAGCTGGCGCGGTCGCTCGCGTACCAGGCCGGGATCTCGCTCGAGAACGCGCTCCTCTACGACGAGATGCGGCGCGTCTTCGAGGGTTTCGTGCGCGCCAGCGTCACCGCGATCGAGTCGCGTGACCCGACCACGAGCGGTCACTCGACGCGCGTCGCCGAGCTGACGGTGGGGCTCGCCTCCACCGTCGACGGCATCGACGCGGGAGAGTTCGCCGACGTCCACTTCTCGAAGGACGACCTCGTCGAGATCGAGTACGCGGCGCTCCTGCACGACTTCGGCAAGGTCGGCGTCCGCGAGCACGTGCTCGTCAAGGGCAAGAAGCTCTACGAGCACCAGCGCGAGCTGGTCGAGTGGCGCTTCGACTTCGTCCGCAAGATGATCGAGCTCGAGGGCACGCGCGCCAAGCTCGACCTCGTGCTCGAGCGGAGCCGCGACGAGGCCCAGCTCCGCTTCGGCGAGATGGACGCGCAGACCAGCGAGCGGCTGCGCGAGCTCGACGACTACCTCGCCTTCGTGCTCAAGGCCAACGAGCCGACCGTGCTCGCGGAGGGCAGCTTCGAGCGGCTCCAGGAGATCGCGAACCGGATCTTCCCGAACCCGAAGGGCCAGCCGATGCCGCTCCTGTGCGCGGGCGAGGTCGAGGCGCTCAAGGTGCCGCGCGGCTCGCTGACCGAGGACGAGCGCAAGGAGATCGAGAGCCACGTCGTCCACACGTACAACTTCCTCAAGAAGATCCCGTGGGGGCGGCAGTTCAAGGACGTGCCCCAGATCGCGGGCGCGCACCACGAGAAGCTCGACGGCACCGGCTATCCGCACGGCGTCCTGGCCGAGGCCATCCCGCTCGAGTCGCGCATGATGACCATCGCCGACATCTTCGACGCGCTGACCGCGAGCGACCGCCCCTACAAGAAGGCCGTGCCGACGGACCGCGCGCTCTCGATCATCGAGAGCGAGGTCAAGAGCGGCAAGTGCGACGCCGCGCTGTTCAAGGTGTTCGTCGAGGCCGGCGTCTTCAAGCGCGCCTTCTCGGGTTAGTCCGAACCCCCATCCTTCTGGGAGTCCAGCACCCCAGAACTTCTGGCCCCTTACACCACGCCCGGCCTCACCCCCGCAGAGCGTTCGGGTCGCGCAACCGCCCCTCTCCCGACGGGCCCCGACGGGAGAGGGGCGACTGACCGCGGTGGACGCCACGACGGGGTGAGGCCGGGCGTGGCGTTAGGGGCCAGAGAAATCGATCGCTTGGGCCTCGCTCCCGCCCTATCCATGCGCCTTGGCAGATGTGATCAATGATCAGGCGCTCCGCGCTACGTGGGGCCCCGTGTCGTCCTCGGCACAGCCTGCGGCGACACCACGCTCGCTTCGCTCGCTTTGGCGGACGCTCTCAGGCCAAGTGCCAACGTGCGGCAAAGCCTGCGGGCGGCACGCGCTCGCTGCGCCAGGGACGGATGCGGCATCGCTTCGCTCGCCTCCGGATCCGAAATCGTGCTCGTGCTCGTGCTCGTGCTCGTGCTCGTGCTCGGCGTGCTACCCGCTCAGCGGCGCTTCTCGGCCAGCACGGGCGCGATGCCGGCCACGACCTCGTCGTGGAACGCGCCCGACGACGCCACCATGCCGTGCGGGTTCTTCGGGTCGGTGCGGCGGTAGTCGAGCGGCGCGCCGAAGAGGTCCGTCACGCGCCCGCCCGCGGCGACGAGCAGCGCCTCGGGCGCGCAGTTGTCCCAGACCTTGGCCTGCCGCGAGGGGTTGATGTAGAGGTCGCGCACGCCCTGGGCGATGAGCGCCGCCTTGACGCCCACCGAGCCCATGCGGCTCTCGTCCGTGATCCCGAGCGCGCCCTTGATCGCATCGACGATCGTGCCGCGGTGCGACGCCGAGGACACGAGGCGCAGCGCCGACATATTCGCCGGGGCAGATGAGACGGCGAGCGGCTTCGGCACGCCCGCGCCGTCGATCATCCACGCCCCCGCGCCGACCACGCCCACGTACAGGCGCGACGCCGGCGGATGCATGATGACGCCGAGCCGCGGCCGCGTCCCCTCTAGCAGGCCAATCATGACCGCGTACCCGCTCCGGCCGTCCACGAAGTCGCGTGTGCCGTCGATGGGGTCGATCATCCACACGCGCTCGCTCGCGAGGCGCCGGCCGACGTCCTCCTCGGGCGCCTCCTCGGACAGCACCGCGTCGCCGCCGAACAGCGAGCTGATCCCGTCCACGATGAGCGCGGAGCACTCGCGGTCGATCGCCGTGACGGGCTCGCCGCCCTTGTCCTCCTCGGCGAGGTTGCCGCTCTGCCAGGCCTCGAACGCGAGACGACCGGCCTCGAGGGCGAGGGTCGCCGCGACGTCGATCTCGCGGGCGTAGCGCCCGTCGACCAGCGCGATGGAGTCGGGGAGATCCTGCAAGCGCGCGAGATTCTGGGCGGGATGGCGGCAAAGCGCAACCGCCGTCGCTTTTCTGAATCCGCAGGGGCCCGCGCACGCGTCCAAGTCACCAGGAGATCCCCCATGCCGCTTGCCGCGCTCACCCTGTCGATCCTGCTGGCCGCACCCGTGCTCGCCGGCCCGCCGATCCCGCCTCTTCCGCCCACGCCTCCGGCCCTCTTCGCTCACGCGGACGACGACGACGAGGACGACGACGACCAGCAGTCCCCTCACTCGCCCTGGTCGCACATGACCCCGGACCAGGTCTTCGAGATCCTGAAGACCCGCGAGTCCAACCGTCTGCCGCCCCTGCCTCCACCGGGCAACAGCGTCCAGATCGTGGTGCCGATCGGGTTCTTCGCGGGCGTCGTGCTGGTCGTCGGGTTCATCCTCCTCTTCCGGAGCCGCCGCGAGCGCGAGCGCTACGCGACCATCCGTCACCTCGTCGAGAAGGGCGCGGAGCTCCCGCCGAGCCTGCTCGACCCGCCGCGGCCGCCGCACGCGGATCTGCGGCGCGGCCTGCTCGTCGGCGCGGGCGCCGCGGGCCTGGGCCTCTGCCTGGGCCTCTTGCCCGACGTGCCTCCACGCGTGTGGACGATCGCGCTCATGCCGGCGCTCGTGGCGCTGGCGTACCTCGCCAACTGGGCCATCGCGAACCGCCTGCGCGGCGCCGAGCCGCTGACGACGGTGCGCGAGCGCTTCCCGTCGTCCCGGCACGATCCCACCGAGCCCGGCGCCGGCGTGGGATGATCGCCGCGTGGTGCCCGACGCCGAGCTGATCGCGCGCGTCCTCGCCGGCGACGACCGGCGAGCGTTCGCCGAGCTCGTGCGCCGGCACGAGCGGCCGGTGCGGAGCCTGCTGCGCCGCCTGTGCGCGGGCGACGCCGCGCTCGCCGACGACCTCGCGCAGGAGACCTTCCTGCGCGCCTACCGCGGCCTCGGCGGGTACCGCGGCACCGCGCGCTTCTCGACCTGGCTCTACCGCGTGGCCTACACCGCGTTCCTCTCGCACGCGCGCGCCTCGCGCACGCACGAGCTGCCCGAGCTCGATCACACGACGAGCGGCTCGCGGGCCCTCTTGCGCCACGACCTCGAGCGCGCGCTCGGGGCGCTCGGCCCCACGGAGCGCATGATCCTCGTCCTCGCCTACGGCGCGGACGTCACGCACGAGGAGATCGCGATGATCCTCGAGCTGCCCCTCGGCACGGTCAAGACGCACATCCTGAGGAGCAAGGAGCGCCTGCGCCGCGCGCTCGGCGACTGGGACCACGCGCGCCGCCCGGAGGGCTCGCCATGAGGGACCTCGACGAGACGCTGCGCAAGACGCTCCGCGGCGACGATCCCGCGCCGGACGACGGCTTCGCGAGCGAGGTCCTGGCGAAGCTCCCGAGGCGCCGCCGTCGCGGCCTGCCCGTCCTGGCGGTGCTGAGCGCCCTCGCGCTCGGCGCGGCCGCATTCCTGGTCGTGTCCTGGGGCACGCCGCTGACCGGCACCGTCAAGGGCCTGGGTCTCGGCGGCCTGGTGATCCTGGGTGCGTTCGCGTGGGTCGCGATCGCGGCCGCGCTGGGCGACGACTGATCCCTACTGCTTGAGCAGGTGGCGCGCGATCGTGATGATCTGGATCTCGTCGGTGCCGCCGCCGATCTGCAGGAGCTTGGCGTCGCGGGCCATCATCTCGACCGCGTACTCGCGCATGTAGCCGTTGCCGCCCATGAGCTGCACCGCCTCCATCGCGCACTCGGTCGTGACGCGCGCGCAGTAGAGCTTGACCGCGCACGCCTCGGCCATCGGCATCTTCTTGCCCGTGCGGCCGTACCAGAGCTGCTTGAACATCAGGTTCTTGACGTTCTCGCGGTGCATGAACATGCGCGCGAGCTTCTCCTGCACGAGCTGGTACTCGCCGATCTTCTGGCCCCACGTCTCGCGCTCCCTGGCGTACGCGACGGACGCCTCGAGGCAGCGGTCGATGATGCCGAAGCACATCGGCGCCATGCCGGTGCGCTCGCTGTGGAACACGTCGCGCGCCTGCTCGCGGCTCGGGTCCTTCTCGACGCCGCCGAGGAGCTGGTCGCGCGGGACCTCGACGTCCTCCAGGAAGATCTCGCCGGTCGGCGAGCTGTGCATGCCCATCTTCTCCATCGGCTTTCCGACCGCGAGCCCCTTCATGCCCTTTTCGAGGATGAAGGCGTGGATGGGCCGGCCGCGCAGGTCGCCCGAGCCGTCGTCGATCTTCGCGTACACGACGAACGTGTCGGCGAACGGGGCGTTCGTGATGAAGGTCTTCTGCCCCGAGAGCGAGAAGCCGTCGCCCTTCCGCCGCGCGACCGTGCGCATCGAGCCGAACGCGTCCGAGCCTGCGCCCGGCTCGGTCATCCCCCACGCCCCGATCTTCTCGTACGTCGCGATCGGGATGCCGTACTTGCGCTTCTGCTCGGGCGTGCCCTTCGACAGGATCGCGCCGCCCGCGAGGCCCGCGGACGCGCCGAACGCCAGCATGAAGCCGGGGCACACGCGCGACAGCTCGATCGAGAGCACTGCCGCCATGCCGCCCTCGTCCATGCCGCCCTTGCCGGGCTTGCCTGATTCATCTGCCTTCGCAGATGTATCGGACGGCGCCTCCGCGCGCGCGATCTGCTTCTCGATGCGCCCCCTGGCGAGCTCGCCGATGCTGAACGTGCGCACGAAGTCGCGCATGAGGTCGTAAGGGAGCAGCTCTCCGCGCTCCATCGCCGGCACCGCCGGGGCGAGCTTGTCCGTCGTCCAGCGCCGGATCAGCTGCCCCACCATCCTCTGCTCGTCCGAGAAATCGAACATCGGGACCTCCAGGCTCGTTCAGACGGGCATCACGCCGCGTTTTCGGTGCGGCCTCTCGACGACCTTGTTCCAGCTCAGCTCGAGCGCGCGCGCCAGCACTCGCCGCGTCTCGCGCGGGTCGATGACGTCGTCGACGTGGCCCCAGCCGGCGCTCTTGTAGATGTCGATGTGCGACTGGATGGCGGCGGTGATCTGCGCCTTGACCTCGGCCGGCGGCTCGATGCCGCCGAAGAGCTTCGGGCCCGCGATGCCGACCATGCCCTCGGCGCCCATGACCGCGATCTCCGCGTTCGGCCACGCGACGAGGAGGTCCGGCTCGTAGGCGCGCCCGCACATGACGTAGTAGCCCGCGCCGTAGCCCTAGCGCACGACCACCGTGAGCTTGGGCACCGTGGCCGAGGCCATCACGTGCAGCATCTTCGCGCCGTGGCGGATGATGCCCTCGTGCTCGACCTTCGAGCCGACCATGAAGCCGGGCACGTCCATGAGGAACACGAGCGGCACGTTGAACGCGTCGCAGATCTGCATGAAGTGGGCGGCCTTGTCGGCGCTGTCGTTCGTCAGGATGCCGCCGAGGTGCCGCGGGTTCGACGCCACGATCCCCACCGGGCGCCCGCCGATGCGCGCGAAGCACGTGATGATCGCGCGGCCCCACTTGGGCTTGAGGTCGAGCAGCTTGCCGTGGTCGACGATGCGGCGGACGACCTCGTACATGTCGTAGCTGGCGCGGTTCGAGTCGGGGACGACGTCGAGCAGGCCCTCGTCGGCGCGGTCGATCGGATCGTCGCACGCGATGACCGGCGGGCGGTCGTTGCACGAAGAGGGCAGGTACGAGAGGTACTCGCGGATGGCCGCGATGCACGCGTCGTCGTCGGCGACCTCGAGGTCCCCGACGCCGCTCTTCTCGCAGTGCACCTTCGAGCCGCCGAGCTCCTGCTCGGCGATGTCCTGGCCGGTCGCGGCCTTGACGAGCGGCGGGCCCGCGAGCGCCATCGATCCGATGTCCTTGATCATCGGCACGAAGTCGGCGAGGCCCGGGATGTACGCGGTGCCGGCGGCGCCGGGGCCGACCATCGCCGCGACGAGCGGCACGACACCCGACATGACGACCTCCTCGCGAAAGAGGTGGCCGGTGCCGGCGAAGCTCGAGATGAGGTCGCTGTTCGCGCCGCTCTTCGGGTCGATGCGCGCGCCGGCGGAGTCGATGAACCACACCATCGGCACGCGCGAGCGCAGCGCGAGCTCGCGAAGGCGCGTCACCTTGACCTCGCCCGTCAGGCCGATCGAGCCGCCCTTGGTGGTGAAGTCGTACGCGGCGGCGCACACCATGCGGCCGTCGACCTTGCCGTAGGCGCACACGACGCCGTCGGCGGGCGGCTTGTCCTTCGGATCGAAGAACGCCATCTGCGTGCCGTGGAGGCCGACCTCGAACAGGTCGGGCTCGCCGTTCGGGCCTCGATCGAAGAGCCGCGCCAGACGCTCGCGCGCCGTGAGCTTGCCGCGCTCGTGCTGCTTGGCGATCTTGTCCGGGCCGCCCATTTCTTTCGCGCGGGCGCGCCAGCGCTCGAGCTCGGCGACGCGGTCGCGCATGCTCACGCGCGCTCTCCCTCGATCTGCACGGCCACGTGCGCGCACAGCTTGGACAGGATCGCGATGAGCTGGTCGCGCTCCTCGCGGGACAGGGCGTCGAGCGCGGTGCGCAGCGTCTCCCACGGGCCCACGTCGATCTTCCGCGCGAGGTCCCGGCCGCGGGCGGTGAGATCGATGACCCACACGCGGCGGTCGTCGGGGCTCTGCGCCCGCTCGACCAGGCCGTCGCGCTCCATGCGGTCGACGATGCCGGTCACGGTCGAGTTGTGCGCGCGGATCTCCGTCGAGAGCTTCGACAGCGACAGGCCTCCGATCTCGTAGAGCAGCTTGAGCACCGTGACCTGCGTGGCCGTGACGCCGTACTCCGCGCAGCGCTCGCGCGACAGGCGCCGGCTCTCGGTGGTGAGGTAGATGATCGTCTCGACGACCCGGTCGAGCGCGGCGTCGCGCTGGGCACGGGGCTCGACCTTGCGGGCGGGGCGTGTAGACACCGACTCTCGTCCTCCTGCTGACAATATTCCTTCGCCTACAAAATATTGGGAGGCGAAGGAATCGTCAAGATCGGCTCCGGAAGTCGAAAAGTTGAGCCGGCCCCCGGGCCCTCCTAGCCTGGCTGCATGCGGCGACGAACCTTCGTGGGCGGAACCGGGCTCCTGCTCGGCGCACAGGCGGCCTGCTATGGCGGCTTCAACCTGACGCGCAAGCTCCACCGCTGGAACGGCACGTTCGGCGGCAAGTGGATCAACTGGCTGATGTTCCTCGTCCTGACGATCATCCCCGTCTACGAGGTGTGCCTGCTCGTCGACGTGCTGGTCATCAACTCGATCGAGTTCTGGAGCGGGCACAACCCGATCTCCGTGGCCAGCGCCGACGCCACGGTGTTGCGCATCGCGCGCGTCGCGGAGGACCGGGTGCGCATCGAGCGGCAGGGCGCCCCGAACATCGAGGTGCGCTTCGGCGAGCACCACGCCGACATGCACATCGAGGGGGACGGCCCCGTCGCGCGCATCTTCGAGGACGACGACGGCAACACGCTGCTCTTCGATCGCGGCGGCAAGATGACCCACGTCTACTCGGGCGAGGTCATGCAGACCATGCTCGTCGCGGCGCGCCGCGGCGACGTGGTCGAGGTGAGGCGCCTGCTGGATCGCGGCAGAGTGGGGTAGCGCTCACTCATCCCGCCGACGTGCGATCATGGACGGGTCCCATGCGCGTGCGTGCCTGCATCGCCGTCGCCCTGTGCGCACTGACGCTGCCCGCACGCGCGCTAGAGCCGAGCCGGTGGGCGCTCGTCACCATCGCACCGGAGGGCTCGCCCGCTGAGCGCACCGTGCAGGACACGATCCGCACGATCGAGCAGGCCGCGGGGGGACGGCTCAGGATCAGACCGCGCATGGGCGGCGAGGTGGCCGACGAGAGCACGACGCTCGAGCTCTGCCGCAAGGGGACCGCGCAGATGTGGGCGGGCAGCCTCGGCGCCGTCGCCGCGGTCGTGCCCGAGCTCGCGGTGCTCGAGACACCGTACCTGTTCCGCGACGCCGGCGCGTTCGCGGCGGCGCTGCGCACGGACTTCCTGCGCTCGCCGAAGCTCCTGGCCGCGCTGAGGGCGCGCGGGCTCGAGCCCTTCGGGATCTCGTTCCTGGGCTGGCGCGCCATGTCGAGCCGCACGCGCCCGGTGCGGACGCCCGCCGATCTCAAGGGGTTGCGCGTCCGCGCCCAGCCGGCGCCCTTGCACCGCGCGATGTGGAAGCTCCTCGGCGCGCTGCCGCGCGAGACCTCGCTGGCCGAGATCCAGCCCCTGTTCCAGCAGGGCGAGGTCGAGGCGACGGACCTGCCGGCGCTCTACGTGTACGCCACGTCGATCGCGCCGTTCATCAAGTTCCACACCCGCACCGACCACATGATGCAGACCGGCATCTCGCTCATGAACCTCGGGTCGTTCAACGCGCTGCCCAAGGCGACCCAGGCCGCGATCATCGCGCGACGGCTCGAGGCCTCGCAGCGCGCCACGCGCTTCCACGAGGCCTTCGAGGACGAGCTGCAGGAGCTCATGCGCCGGGCGGGCGTGCAGATGCTGCCCCTGTCGTCCGAGGAGAAGGAGCCGTGGCAGCGCGCGCTCGCGCCCCTGCGCGCCGAGGCGATCCGGCTCTCCGGAGCCGCGGGCCCGGAGGTCTTGCGCCGCATCGAGCAGGGCCGCTGAGCGGGCGGGGTCCGCGATCAGCGGGTGACGACGGGCGGGTTGATGGTGAGGTCCGGGGCGCCCGACAGGCTGCTGCGCGTCGGCGCCGCCACCGCGGGGAGCGTGTTGCCGAGGCCGAGCTGGCCCTTGTCGTTCATGCCCCAGCAGTGGACGGAGCCGTCGGCGAGCAGGGCGCAGGTGCTGTGGGCGCCGCAGCGGACCTTGGTCGCCACGCCCGGCAGCGTGGCGGTGACCGCTTGCTGCACGCCGCTGAGGTAGCCGGCGCCGAGCTGTCCGTAGTCGTTGCGTCCCCAGCAGCGCACGCGGCCGTCCGTGAGGACGGCGCACGCATGGTTCTGGCCGACGTCCAGGTCGGTCGCCGCGCTGACCCCCGGCACCGGATGGACCCCGGACATCGTGGTGCCGAGCGCGAAGCCGAGACCACCGAAGCCGTTCGAGCCGAAGCAGCGCGCCGACCCGGAGGTCGTCAGCAGGCAGCCGAAGTCGCTGCCGACCCCGACGCGCTTGACGAGGGCGGTGGTGAGGCGGGTGGGCTTCCAGTACTCGGCGCGGCCGGCCCAGCCGCTGCCCCAGCCGTTGGCCTGGCCCCAGCAGTACGCGTAGCTGTCCCGGCCGACGATGCAGCTGTAGTTCTGGGTGACGTCCACGCTGCGCGCGGCCGGGAGGCCCGGGATGGTCACCGGCACGGTGCTCCCGCAGGACCGGTTCGGCGGGCACTCGTAGCCGAACGAGCCGAGCTTGCCGTCGTTGCCCCAGCACCTGACGACCCCGCTCGCGTCGACGGTGCAGGTGTGCTGCCCCTCGGGGTGCCACCCCGGCGTGGTGGACAGGCTGACGGCGCCGGCCGAGCCTGACGCCAGCCACCCGTAGAGGTCGAAGCCCATGAACCCCAGGACGGAGCCGTCGTCCCGGCGCGCGACGAGCACCCGATCCTCGCCCCACGTGCCCCACTGCTCTCGCCGGCCCACGGCGATCGCCGTGGCGAGCGGGGCCTGGGTGATGAGCCTGGCCTGCGAGACGGGCGTGTCGTCGTCGAGGGCGCCGGTGCAGAAGACCTTGCCGTTCTTGTCGAGCTTGCAGCTCGCAAACATGCCGAGCGCGAGGTCCGCGACGGGCGCCGGCAGCGTGAGGGCCTCCGACTCGGAGCCGACCTCCGGCTCCGGCTCCGAGATCGGGTCGAGCTCGGCGTCGAACGCCTCGCCGCCACAGCTCGCCGCGGACAGGGACAGGACCAGGAGCAAGCATCGATTGCGCATGCGGCCGAGTTGAGCAACAGCCGTGCCGCGGGCTCCTCCCACGCAAGCCCTTGATCTCGCGTGGTCGTCACGCAAGCCCTGCTCTCCTTGCGCTGCTCTTGCGTTGGGGGCCACCGGGGCCGCCTCCAGTCGGTGCGTAGCTTGTCTGCGCAGGTCAATGCGCATAAGATCTGCGCATGCCCTTCGCGGACTACGACCGCTCGGCGCCTCGGAAGGCGGCCAACCTCAGCATCAACGCCGACTTGCTCCGCCTGGCGCGGAAGCTGGGCCTGAACCTGTCCCGCGAGCTCGAGCACCGGCTCGAGGAGATCCTCGCCGAGCGGCGTCGGACGCTCTGGCTCGAGGAGAACCAGGAAGCCATCGACGCCTACAACGACCACGTCGAGCGCCACGGCGTCTTCAGCGACGGCCTGCGGGGCTTCTGAGGCGTGGGCCAGTTCGACGTCCACCGGAACCCTGCACCGTCGAAGACCCGGGTGCCCTACCTCCTCGACGTCCAGGCGGACCTCCTCAAGGGGCTCGCGACACGCGTGGTGGTCCCGCTGGTCAAGCCGGCCGAGGTCGGCAACCGAGTTGTCCGCCTCCTTCATCTCGAGGTGGAGGTGGACGGCCACCGCCTGATCGCCCTGACCTCCGAGCTGGCCGCCATCCCGGTCAAGGCCCTCGGGTCCCGCGTGGCCAGCCTCGCCTCGAGACGCACGGACATCGTGCGCGCCCTGGACGTGCTGATCAGCGGGGTGTGAGGGGGAGCGAGGATCCGAGGGCTACCCGCGCCAGAGGCCGGCGCGCATGAGCTCCGCGCGTCGCGTGACCAGCGCGAAGAGCTCCGATTCGATGCAGTAGCGCCAGTCCAGCACCGCCTGCTTGCACACCTCGGCCCACGCCAGGTCGTCGAGGCTCGCCCAGCTCGCGGGGAGCAGCGCCGGGCTGACCGTCCGGAGGAACGCGGCCTGCGCGGCCCGCACGGCCGGTGCGTCGTCACGCGAGGCGGGGTACCTGGACATGTCGAAGGTCATCGGACGCATGAGGACCATGAGGTCGCTCGCGGCATCGGCACTGGCGAGCACCCAGCCCGCGGCCACCCAGAACAAGGGGGCGCTCGCAGGGTTCACGAGAGGCTGGACCATGACGAGGTTCAGCGTCTGGGTCACCGCGGGCCACCAGCTGTGCGTGGCGAGTGTGTCGGAGACCAGCCACGAGAGCACGTCGATGACCTCGATGATGTCCAGGCTCCGACTCTCACCGCCGTAGTAGCTCAGCAGATCTTCCGTCTGCTCGCTCTCCGGCAGGGTCGTGGCGTCCGGGAAGGCCTCGACGTCCTTCGCCTTGAGGGCCAACCACCGCTGGCGATCGACCCAGTGCGCCGCCCCCCACCAGTCGAACGTGCTCGTCGCGCCCACCTGGAGCGCCGCCTGGAACAGCGCCTGGACGCGCTGGATCTCGGCGAGGACCACCCGGCGCGTGGTCGCGGTCTCCGGTGTTTGCTGGAACGGCAGGTCCATGCACCCTGGCGTGCTCACCCCGCGGGGGTCACCACCATCAGCACCTGACGCGCGCGCACCTGCGCGCCGACGCTGGCGCCGACCTCGGCGATCGTGCCGTCGACGTCCGCGACGACCTGCATCTCCATCTTCATGGCCTCGAGGACGAGCAGCGTCTGGCCGCGCTTGACCGCTTCGCCCGGCGCCGCCTTGACCGCGAGGATCTTGCCGTCCATCGGGGCGAGCACGCGGCCGTCGCCGCCACCGGCCGCCGCGCGCGGCGGGCGTAGCGTGGCGTCCTCGAAGACGTGCGTCGCACCGGCGGCGTCGAGCCAGAGGCGCTCGCCGTCGCGGGCGAAGCGCGCCTTGCCCTGCACCTCGCCGCACACGTAGGGCAGGGCGTCCTCGCCCATGGTGCCGAACGAGATGTCGCGCGTCTCGCCGCCGAGCGTCACCTCGTACCGACCCGCGCCGCGCGGCCGCACGGAGGTCTCGTGCACGGTGTCGCCGCGTGCGAGCCGCAGCGCGAACGGGTGATCGAAGGCGCTGTTCCAGCTGGTGAGGGTCTCGTCGAGGCCGGTCGCCGCTCGCAGCGCGAGCGCGTCGGTGTGGAAGAGGACCGCGGCCGCGACGGCCACCTCGAGCGGGCTCGGCGCGAGCAGCTCGCGGAGGCGCGAGTCGGGAAAGCGCGCCGGGAGAAAGCCCGTGTCGTAGACGCCGCGGCAGAAGGCGCCGTCGCCGAGGATGTGGCCGAGGAGGTCGCGGTTCGAGACCAGGCCGAGCAGCGTCGTGTCGGAGAGCGCGCGCTGCAGGCGTCGGCGCGCTGCATCGCGTGTCGGCCCGTGCGCGATCACCTTCGCGAGCATCGAGTCGTAATAGGGGCTGATGACCTGGCCCGCGCGCACGCCGTGGTCCACGCGCACGCCGTCCCCCTCGGGGACGCGCCACGCGAGGAGCTGCCCGGTCTGGGGCAGGTAGCCCGCGGCGGCGTCCTCGGCGCAGAGGCGCACCTCGATCGCGTGGCCCGAGAAGCGGACGTCCTCCTGCGCGAGCGGCAGCGGCTCGCCGGCGGCCACCGCGAGCTGGAGCGCCACGAGGTCGAGGCCGGTCACGAGCTCGGTGACGGGGTGCTCCACCTGCAGGCGCGTGTTCATCTCCATGAAGTAGAACTCGCCGCCCATGCCGAGCAGGAACTCGATCGTGCCGGCGCCGACGTAGTCGATGGCGCGCGCCGCGGCCACGGCGACCGCGCCCATGCGGGCGCGCAGCGCGGCGTCCACCGCGGGCGACGGGCTCTCCTCGACCACCTTCTGGTGCCGGCGTTGCACCGAGCAGTCGCGCTCGCCGAGGTGGATGACGTGGCCGTGGCGGTCGGCGAACACCTGGATCTCGACGTGGCGCGCGCCGATCACCGCGCGCTCGAGGATGAGCTCGCCGCTGCCGAAGGCGTTCTCCGCCTCGGAGCGGGCCGAGTGGATCGCGGGCAGCAACGCCGCAGCCTCGGTCACGAGGCGCATGCCGCGTCCGCCGCCGCCCGCTGCGGCCTTGACCATCACGGGCAGACCGATGCGACCGGCCTCGCGGACGAGCACGTCGTCCGACTGATCGGCGCCCTCGTAGCCGGGCACGCACGGCACGCCCGCCTCGATCATGCGCAGCTTGGCCTGGCGCTTGTTGCCCATGAGCTCGATCGCCGCGACGGCCGGACCGATGAACACGACGCCCGTCGCCTCGCAGGCGCGCGCGAAGTCCTCGTTCTCCGCGAGAAACCCGTAGCCGGGATGGATCGCGCCGGCGCCCGACGCCTTCGCGGCGGCGAGGATCTTGTCGATGACGAGGTAGGACTCGCGCGCGGCGGGCGGGCCGAGGTGTACGGCCTCGTCGGCCGCCGCGACGTGCGGGGCATCGCGATCGGCGTCCGAGTAGACCGCGACCGTGCGGTAGCCGAGCGCCTTGCACGAGCGAATGATGCGGATCGCGATCTCTCCGCGGTTCGCGACGAGCACCTTGTCGAAGGGGCGACTCTCGAGGTGGGCCATGACGTCTTCGCTTCCCATCACATGCGCGCGACGCCGAAGCTCGTCGGCGAGAGCTCGCGGCGCTTCGCCTCGCGGCAGACGGCCAGGGTGAGCGCGAGCACGCGGCGCGTGTCGCGCGGATCGATGAGCCCGTCGTCGAACAGGCGCGCGCTGCAGTTGAACGGGTGCGACTCGCGATCGAACTGGTCGACGATGGGCTGCGCCATCGCCTCGATGACCTTGGGGTCGCCGGGGACGCCGCGCTTGGCCATCTTCTCGACCATCACCATCGCCATCACGCGCGCGGCCTGCTCGCCGCCCATGACGGCCGTGCGGCTGTTCGGCCACGAGAAGATGAAGCGCGGGTGGAAGCCGCGGCCGCACATGCCGTAGTTGCCGGCGCCGAAGGAGCCGCCGAGCACGATCGTGAGCTGCGGGACCGTGGCGTTCGCGACCGCCTGGATCATCTTCGAGCCGTGCTTGACGATGCCGGCCTGCTCGCTCTCGGTGCCGACCATGTAGCCGGTCGTGTTCTGCAGGTACACGATGGGCACGTCGGCCTGGCAGCAGAGCTGGATGAACTGCGCGGCCTTCACGGACCCGCGCGCGGTGATCGGCCCGTTGTTGCCGATGATGCCGATCGGCCAGCCGTCGATGCGGGCGCGCCCGCAGATCGTCATGCCGTCGTAGAGCGGCTTGAAATCCAGGAAATCCGAGCCATCGACGATCCGCGCGATGACCTCGCGGCAGTCGTAGGGCTTGCGGTAGTCGACCGGCACCACGCCGCAGAGCTCGTCGGGCGAATGTGCCGGCGGCTCGGGCGCGTGCTCGGGGCGGAGCTCGGGCAGGCGCGCGTTCCAGCCGAGGCGCGCGACGATCTCTCGGGCCTGGCGGATGCCGTCGGCGTCGTCCTCGGCGAGGAACTCGGCCGTGCCGGCGACGGTGGCGTGCATCTCGGCGCCGCCGAGATCCTCGTCGGTGGCGATCTCGCCGGTGGCGGCCTTGAGGAGCGGCGGCCCGGCAAGGAAGACCTTGGCCTTCTTGCGCACCATGACCACGTAGTCGGACAGGCCCGGCATGTACGCGCCGCCCGCCGTCGAGGAGCCGTGCACGACGGTGACCTGCGGGATGCCCGCGGCCGACAGGCGCGCCTGGTTGTAGAAGGTCGTGCCGCCCGGAATGAAGACCTCCTGCTGATAGAGGAGGTTCGCGCCGCCGCTCTCGACGAGCGAGACCACGGGCAGCCGGTTCTCGAGCGCGATCTCCTGCGCGCGCAGCGACTTCTGCACGCCCCAGGGCGCCATCGTCCCGCCCTTGATCGCCGCGTTGCTCGCGACGACGAGGCAGCGCACGCGCGAGACGTAGCCGATGCCGATGATGGTGTTGCCGCCCGCGAGCGAGCCGTCGGTGTCATCGTGGTGCTTGTAGCCGGCCAGCGTCGACAGCTCGAGGAACGGCGAGCCCCGGTCGAGGAGCAGCGTGACGCGCTCGCGCGGCAGGAGCTGGCCCCGCTTGTGGAAGCGGTCCTTCGCGGCGAGCTCGGTCTGCCGGACCTTTTCCTCGACGGCGCGCAGCTCGGCGACGCGGGCGAGCATG
This sequence comes from uncultured Myxococcales bacterium, assembly GCA_964593795.1. Taxonomy (GTDB): domain Bacteria; phylum Myxococcota_A; class Polyangia; order JAHFDS01; family JAHFDS01; genus JAHFDS01. The sequence continues at coordinate 83,245 of CAZQJC010000040.1, forward strand.
TCGGCGCGGTGCTGCTGGAACGCCTCGCTCGCGGGATCGATGCGGGACTCGATCTTCATGGTCGGCCTCGGTGGGGGCGGGTGATCAGGCGGGCTTCTTCTTGCGCGGCAGCGTGCCCATCAGCTTGCAGATGATACCCAGCATGATCTCGTCGGCGCCGCCGCCGATGGAGAGCAGGCGCGTGTCGCGGAAGGCGCGCGCGACCGGATTCTCCCACGTGTAGCCCATGCCGCCCCAGTACTGCATGCAGGAGTCGGTGACCTCGCGCGCGACGCGGCCCGCCTTGAGCTTGCACATCGACGCCAGCTTGACGACCTCGAAGTCGTCGCGGTTGGCGACGTAGCGCTCGCAGGTGGTGTAGACGAGGGCGCGGAGCGCCTCGACCTCGGTCTGCAGCTCCGCGAGGCGGAAGTGCACGGCCTGGTTGTCGAGGATCGAGAGGCCGAACGCCTGCCGCTCCCGCGTGTACTCGATGGTCTGCGCGATGAGGCGATCCAGGCCGAGGAGGCCACTCGCGGCGCCGAAGAGGCGCTCCTCCTGGAACTGCTGCATCTGCATGAAGAAGCCCATGCCCTCGCCGCCGATGCGGTAGCGCTGGGGCACGCGCACGTCCTCGAAGAAGAGCTGCGCGGTGTCCGACGACCACATGCCGAGCTTCTTGATCTTCTTGGTGCGCGAGACGCCCTTGGCGTTCATCGGCACGACGATGAGCGACTTGTTCTCGTGCGGCTTGCCCTCGCTGGTCGAGGCGAGCAGGCAAATCCAGTCGGACTGCATGCCGCTCGTGATCCACATCTTGCTGCCGTTGATGACGTAGTCGTCGCCGTCCTTGCGGGCGGTGGTCTTGATGCCGGCGACGTCGCTGCCGGCGCCGGGCTCGCTGACGCCGATCGAGCAGACGAGATCGCCCGCGACCGTCGGCGAAAGGAACTCCTTGCGCAGCTCGTCGGAGCCGTAGCGCGCCAGGGCCGGCGTGGCCATGTCGGTCTGCACGCCGATCGCCATCGGCACGCCGCCGCAGTTGCAGCGGCCGAGCTCCTCGGCGAACGCGACCGAGTAGGAGTAGTCGAGGCCCATCCCGCCGTACTCGACCGGCTTGTTGATGCCGAGCAGGCCCAGCTCGCCCATCTTCTTGAACACGGTGTGGGCCGGGAAGATCTCGGCTTCCTCCCACGCGTCGACGTGCGGGTTGATCTCCTGCTCGATGAACCGGCGGACGGTCTGGCGGAGCTTCTGGTGCTCGGGCGTGTAGAGCATGGCCTCTCCTGCGGTGACGCTTGGTGTGCGGATATTTAGTACACGAAGTATCGGCGGCGTGGCGGGGCGTGTCAACGGCGGGGCGAGCGGGTCGGTGGATTCTCGCCCGGGTGCCGCGCTGGCACGGTGCCGAGCGGGGCCTTGCCAGCTTGGCACTCTGCGGGCGGGCGGCGTCGAAAGCCGTCGAGATCCCACGGGGCCGCTCGCGGCATGGCGGTTGCTGAAGAGGATCGCAGGAGGCTCCGATGCTGCACAGACTCTCCCTCGCCACCTGCCTGACGCTCGCGTCGCCGCCGGCGCTGGCCGCCCCGGCGCTCAAGGTGACCTTCACGGACTGGCTCACCAGCGGCTCGCACGCGCGCCGCTACACCCTGGCGTTGCCTCCCGGCGACCAGGCGACGGTGCTTCACGCGATCGACGACGGCGGGCGTCACGGCGGCCACTCGACGGTCCGGGTCCGGCTGGTGCTCCGCAGAGACCGCGATCAGAGCCTGCTCGAGTACGAGGTCCGCCGGGACGTGGTCGGTGGCAGCGGAGATGGCGGCGCGCGGCCCGCCCAGCTCGACCTCCGCGGCGCGGTCACGGTGCCCGGGCGGGGCGCCATCACGATCGGTGAGGTCTCTCCCAGCACGGCAGGCGGCGGGGCGCGGGTCGACGTGGAGCTCGTCCGCTGAGGGGATGACCTATCCTCGGGCGCGAGGAGAACGAGATGACCAAGGACCTCTGGATCAACCTCCCGGTCAAGGACGTCGGCCGCGCGCGCGCGTTCTTCGGCGCCCTCGGCCTTCGCTTCAAGGAGCCGAACCCGGCGGGCCCCGGCTCCGCGTGCATGCTCGTCGGGGCGAAGCCGATCGTGGTGATGCTGTTCGAGGAGCCGCAGTTCCAGGGCTTCGCGCGGCATCCCGTCGCGGACACCGCGCGCGGCGCCGAGGTGCTGCTCTCCATCGACGCGGAGAATCGCGAGGAGGTGGACGCCCTGGCGGAGAAGGCGGCGGCCGCCGGCGGCCACGTGTTCGCGGCGCCAGGGGGCCAGGGGCCGATGTACGGCTGTGGCTTTTCGGACCCCGACGGTCATCGCTGGAACGTGCTCTACATGGCGCCACAGTGAGCGCTCGCGGCATCGGATTTCCGTGACGGGTTCGGGCACGGAATCGGTTGCGTACCGAGCGATGCCACGGGGCGCGCTATGCTGCGGGCGGGCGAATGGGGGTTTCGGTCGTGGAGTTCCAGGGGACGCAGCGCTTCCGGGTGCTGCGTCGGATCGGTGCCGGCGGGATGGGCGTCGTGTACGCGGCGCACGATCGCGAGCGCGATCAGGTGGTCGCGCTCAAGACCATCCTCAGGGGCGACTACGAGACCCTGTTCCGGCTCAAGCGCGAGTTCCGCGCGCTCGCCGAGCTGGCGCACCCGAACCTCGTGGCGCTCTACGACCTGTTCGTCGAGCCAGGGTCGTGCTTCTTCACGATGGAGCTGCTCGAGGGTGGCGACATCCTGTCGTACGTGCGCGGCACGGTGCCGGTGGCGCTCGCGCCCACGGTGCACTCCCTGTCGTCGGGGCACGAGGACACGGTGGGCTCGGCCCCGGTCCCGATGGGGCCGCGCCCGGACACGCGAGAGCGACCCTCGGCGCCTGCGGCGGCCGCCCTCGCGGAGCCCATCACCGAGCTCCAGTGCGACGAGGCGAAGCTGCGCGGAGTGCTGCCGCAGCTCGCCCGGGGCCTCCTGGCGCTGCACGAGGTCGGCAAGATCCACCGCGACGTCAAGCCGTCGAACATCCACGTGACGCCCGAGGGGCGGGTCGTGCTGCTCGACTTCGGGCTCGTCACGAGCGTCGCGGAGGCCGAGCTCGAGGCGCGCGAGGGGCAGGTCGTCGGCACGATCTCGTACATGGCCCCCGAGCAGGCGATGGGCGACGCGAGGCTGACGCCCGCGGTCGACTGGTACGGCATGGGCGCGGTGCTCTACGAGGCGCTGACGGGGCGCGTGCCGTTCCGTGGGCCGCCGCTGCGCGTGCTCGAGGAGAAGCAGCGCCATGCGCCGGCTCCGCCGCGCGCGATCGTGCCGCGCGTGCCGAAGGACCTCGACGACCTCTGCGTGGACCTGCTGTCACGAGACGCGCGCGAGCGGCCGTCGGGTCCGTCGGTCCTGCGGCGCCTCGGCGGGATCGTCGAGGACAGCGGGCCGCTCGGACACACGCCGACGCTGTCGCGGACGGGGCAGTTCTCGGGGCGCGAGGCCGAGCTGCGCGAGCTCGATCGCGCGTGGGACGTCGCCCTGGCCGGCTCCGCGGTCGCCGTGACGCTCTCGGGGCCGTCGGGCATCGGCAAGAGCTCGGTCGTGGCGCGCTTCCTCGATCGCGTCCGCATGCGCGATCCGGGCGTGGTCGTGCTGTCGGGCCGCTGCTACGAGCGCGAGCGCGTGCCGTACCGCGCGATCGACAGCCTCATCGATCACCTCTCGAGCTACTGGCTGTCGCTGCCGCGCGAGGAGGCCAAGGACATCCTGCCTCGCGAGGCGGGCCTCCTGCCCACGCTCTTCCCGGTGCTCGGGCGCGTCCCGGTGTGCGCGGACGCCGAGGGCCTGTTCGTCGTCACGCGGGGCACGTCGAGCGTGGACCCGCAGGAGCTGCGGACGCGGGCGTTCGGGGCGCTGCGCGAGCTCCTTCAGCGCATCGCCGCCCGGCACCGCCTCGTCCTGTTCCTCGATGACATGCAGTGGGTCGACGCGAACACCATCGCGCTCCTCTCGGACATCATGCGACCGCCGGATCCGCCGCCGCTCCTGCTCCTGTTCTCCGGCCGCGACGAGAGCACCGCCGCGGCCGCGGAGCTCGTGCGGCACATGGACGCGGAGCGGCGCACGGTGCGGCTCGGGCCGCTGCCGGAGGATGACGCGGTGGCGCTCGCGCGGCGGCTGCTCGGCGACAACGCGCCGGAGCTGGTCTCGCGCATCACGCGCGAGGCGGCGGGGAGCCCGTTCTTCTTGCTGGAGCTGGCGCGGCACGTCCAGGGCCAGCGCGACGGCGACGAGCGGACGGCTCCGAAGGGGCTCGAGGACGTGCTGCTCGGCCGGATCGGGGAGCTGCCGGCCGAGGCGCGGGCGCTGCTCGAGGTGGTGGCCATCGCCGGCGAGCCGATCTCGCAGCGCGACGCGGCGCTGGCGTCGCAGCTCTCGTCGGACGCGATGACCAAGCAGACGCGCCTTCTGCGCGCGCAGCACCTCCTGCGCGCGGCGGCGCAGGACGATCACGTCGAGCCGTATCACGACCGCATCCGCGAGACGATCGCGCACCGCCTGTCCGAGGAGCGGCGCCGGGCGCACCACCGCGCGATCGCGATCGCGCTCACGGGGCACGCGCCGGCGGAGCGGCTGGCGCGCCACTTCGCGGGCGGCGGCGAGCCGCTCAAGGCGTCGGAGTACGCGCGGCAGGGCGCGGAGCAGGCGATCGGCACGCTCGACTTCGATCGCGCGGCCGAGCTCTACCGCATGGCGCTCGAGCTCGGTCAGCACGACCAGGCGGCGGAGCGGGTCTTGCGCACGGCCCTCGGCGAGGCGCTGACGCACGCGGGCCGGCCGGCGGACGCCTCGGAGCAGTTCAAGCTCGCCGCGCGGGGGGCCGATCGCTCGATCGGCCTCGATCTGCGGCGGCGGTCGGCGGACGCCCTCCTGCGCGGGGGCTATGTCGAGGAGGGGCTCGAGGCGATTCGCGGCGTGCTCGGCGACATCGGCCTGCGGCTGGCGCGTACGCCCATGCGCGCGCTCTTCGCGCTCCTCGTGTGGCGGCTGTGGCTGCGGGTGCGCGGGCTAGGGTTCCGGCCGCGGGCGCTGACGGAGATCACGACGGACGCGATGACGCCGGTGGACGTCTGCGAGACGGTGGCGCTCGGGCTGTCGATGGTGGACGTGGTGCGCTCGACCGAGTACGGGGCGCGGTACCTGGCGGCGGCGCTCAAGCTCGGGGAACCGAGCCGGGTGTCCAAGGCGATGTCGCTCGAGGCCATCTTCCTGGCGGCCCAGGCCGACGTCGTCAGGGCGCGGTGGCTCGTGGAGCGCGTCAATCGCATCGCGGAGGAGCACGACATCGGCGTGGGGCGGTCGCTCGTGCAGGCGACGCGCGCCTTCTACGAGTTCTTCTGCAACAGCGCGTGGCGGCGCGCGCTCGAGCAGTTCAACGAGGCGGCGGCGTATTACCGGGGGCAGCGCAGCAGCGCGGGCTTCGAGATCGACACGGTGGAGCTGTTCACGTGCTGGTCGCTGACGTACCTCGGCGAGCTGGCGGAGGTGGGCCGGCGCGTTCCCGCGATGGTGCGCGCCGCCGAGCGTCGCGGCAATCGCTATGCGGCGGTGACGCTGCGCTGTGGGTTCCAGGGCGTGTGGTTGGTGCGCGACGACGACGTGACGGAGGCAGAGCGCGACATCGTGGAGGCGCTGGCGTCCTGGGCGCCGTCGCGGGACAGCTATCACATCCAGCATCTGCTCGCGCTCTACACGCGGACGGACCTCTGCTTCTACGCGGGTGACTGGCAGCGGGCGCGGAAGCTGCTCGAGGACGACGCCGAGCCATTGCGGAGGTCATTGCTGGAGCGGCCGCCGCTCAATGGACTGCTGGTGGGGCATCAGCGGGCGAAGGTGCTGCTGGCGCAGGTGGCCGGCTCGCCCACGATGCCGGCGTCGGAGCGACGGGCGCTGCTGGCGCGCGCCGCCGCGAAGGGGCGCTGGATGGCGCGGCACCCATTGCCGCTCGCTCGCGCGCAGTCGTGGCTCGTGCACGCGGGCGTCGCGGCGGCGGCCGGCGACGACGCAGCGGCCGTGGAGCAGCTGCGCAGCGCCGTCGGCGCGCTCGAGGCGCTCGACACGCACCTTTGGGCCAATGCCGCCCGCCGTCGTCTCGGCCAGACGCTCGGCGGCGACGAGGGCGCCGCGCACCTCGCCCGCGCCGACGCCTGGATGGCCGCCCAGGGCATCAAGAGCGCCCCGCGCATCACGGCCATGCTGGTGCCTGGCTGGGAGTAGTGGTTCATATTCGTACTTCCGCATGAGTTGCCTGGAGAAATGCAGCCTCGCTGAACTTCGTTGGCCTGGTCGTGGTGCGAGGGCAAGGGGGCCGACGCCCCAGGGGTGGACGCCAGCGTAGGCCTGGGCGGACAGGTGGGCGGACACGGACGGCATTCCGTCCAGCCGGACCTTCCGCCGCCGCCAAGTCGGCGAATCCTGGTGATGGGCGGGTTGGCCTCCGCCTTGCGTAGTACGCGGCCGTGTCCGTGCCTCGCATGCTCCTGCCGGGATCGAGCTACCTCATCACGAGGCGGTGCTCCGAGCGGCGTTACTTCCTCTTGCCGTCGGAGCTCACGAACCAGGTCTTCCTCTACTGCATGGCGCTGTCCGCCGAGCGCACGGGCGTGCTCGTCCACGCCTTCTGCGTGCTCTCCAACCATTACCACCTCGTCGTCACCGACCCCGATGCCCGTCTGCCCGAGTTCATGCAGCTCATGAACTCGCTCATCGCGCGAGCGCTCAACGCGAGCCGTGGCCGGTGGGAGCAGTTCTTCGAGGCCGGCGGAGCGACCTACTCGGCCGTTCGCGTCGAGTCTCCGGAGACCCTGCTCGACAAGGTCATCTACACGCTGGCGAATCCTGTGTCGTCAGGCCTGGTGCGCCACGCGCATTCGTGGCCGGGCCTGTGGTCCCGCCCGCGTGACCTCATGGGCGCGCCGCTGGTCGCCATCCGCCCACGCGAGTTCTTCCGTCATGAGGATGATGATGGCCAGATGCCGCTGACCGCCTCGCTTCGCCTGGCACGCCCAGCCGGCTTCGACGACCTCTCCGACGACGCTCTGCGGGAGCTCATCGCCGGCCGCCTCCAGGCGCGAGAGGATGAGCTCGCTGCAATCGCGGCCGACCAGGGCCGCCCCTTCCTCGGCAGAAAGACCGTCCTTGCGCAGCACTGGCACGACGCGCCGAACACCAAGGAACCCCGCCGCAAGCTCGACCCCCGGGTCGCCGAGAAGGACCGCTCACGTCGCATCGCCGCGCTCGAGCGCCTCCGTGACTTCTGGTGCGCCTACCGTGCCGCGTGGCTCCGTTTCGTCGCGGGAGACCACTCCGTCACCTTCCCAGCGGGCACCTACGCGATGCGCGTCCGCTTCGCCGTGCACTGCGCAGACACGGCCTGACGTCACCCGTCTCAGACCAGCCTTCGCAGCCACCTTCGACGCACCAGTCCGCCTGTCGATCGAGTTTCTCTGCAGTCCGCGTATCGCGCCTCACATTGCGTTCGCCTCACCTCTCCGCGTTCGCCCACCGGGCCTCGCGGGCCGGGGCTTCTGCGGTCGGGCTCTGCGGGGACTACTCCCGGTCGGGCTCGCGGGGGCGTGTCCAGGAGAGCCCCAGAAGATTGGGCGTGTCCTCGTAGCAGGGGAAGGAAGCTTCCATCGACCCGTCATACGGACCGGCCAAGCGCTCCCTACAGTCCCTTCAGGTACTCCACCAATGCCGCCTTGTCCTCCATGGGCAAGTCCACTCCATAGGCGTGACCTCCATTGGAGTTCCCGGACGCGGTCGTGTCGTATTCGTGCACCAGGGGATTTGCGGTGAGCACGTCCGTGCGATATCCCACTCTGTCCGGATCGTATTCGCGGTAGCCGATGCCGAACTTCACCGGCCGCATCGCGGGCGGCGACAGCAGGTCCATCAGGGTCGGCACGGAGCCGTTGTGCAGGTACGGCGCCGTGGCCCAGACGCCCGCCAGGGGGCGCGCGGGGTAGGGCTTCCTGTCGCCGCCGAGGGGCGAGCGCCACTTGACCGGCGTCCGGCCCGCCTCCCAGCTCGCCACGTCGGCCGCGGGGAAGCCAGCCGCGGCCTTCGCCTTGATCATTCCGAGCAGCTCGCCGAGGGCCTCGAAGTACGGGCGCCCCTTGACCGGCTGGTCGAAGTTCATCGCGTGGTTCGGGTCGGTGCCGATCTCGTCGAGCCCGTACTGCGGATAGACGTCGTGCCCGTCGGGGCTCTGCATGTACGGGCCGTCGTGGCAGCTCGCGCACGCGGTCTTGTAGACGGTCTCGCCCCGCGCCTTCTTCGTCGCGTCGATGGGGCCGAAGACGTCCGCGGGCCACACCGGTGCGCGCAGGCCCTGGAAGATCTGCTCCATCGTGTGCAGGTTGTCGAGCCTCACGGTCGTCACGAGCGTCGTGCGGTTGACGACGGCGCCGAGGCCCAGCGCCTGGCCGATGTTGCGCTCGACCACCGAGTTCGTGTTGCCGTTCCAGTGCAGCCACTCCGCGCGCCCGAAGCCCCACAGGTGCGGGTAGTTGATGGGCGCCGTCGGCGCCCGCGGCTCCTCGGGGAAGAGGATGTTGCGGGCGATGCCGAACGCGTCGGTGCGCCCGAAGCCGCTCGGCGTGCCCGGCGGCCGCTCCCTCGCGAGGTTCGCCACGGCCTGCAGCCGCGCCACGAGCGTCATCACCTGTGTCACGAGGTCCGACATCGAGTCCGTCGCCGGCGATCGCTTCGCGACCGCACCGGGATCGCGCGCGAGCTCGCGAGCCAGGGCGACGGCGCCACGCACCGACTCGCGCAGCCGCACCGCCCCGGCATCCCCACCGGCGGCCGCGCGCACCACGTCGGCGAACGACGCGTGCGCCGAGAGCGCCGCCGCGAGGCGGGGATCGCGCGGGCCCGGCGCCGCCGTGCGCAGGAGCACCTTCTTGCCGAACGCGAGGAGCTTCTCCGGATCGTCCAGCGTCGTCAGGCTCGAGGCCACCAAGGATTCGTAGAATCCCTCGATGGCGAATTGATTGGGCGCGCCGTCGATGCGCAATGCCTTGCCCTTGTAATGAATCTGCCCGACGTGGCAGGCCGCGCAGTTCACGCCGATCATCTGGATTCCGAGCTCGCCCTGCGCCTCGGTCATGCCGATCGGCCACTTGCTGTCGGGATCGGGCAGGAAGCCGAACCGCTCGAGGTTCTCCTTGAAGGGCAGTCCGCTCGTGTCGTCGATCAGCGCCTCGAACCACGAGGTCGGGAAGAGCTCGCTCCCCTCGGCGAGGTGATAGAGCAGCTTTCGCTGATCGGCCGGTGCGCCGTTGTCGAGCGGCGTGGCCGCCGGGTACGTCTCGCGGAACCCCCAGCCAGGCGGCGGCGACTCCATCTTCTTGTCGTCTCCGCAGGACAGCGGCGCCAGGCAGCAGAGCAGGAGGGCAATCGATGTGCGCGACATGGGCGTCGCGATCGTAGCAGCGTTGCTGCCGCCACCCGAAGAACCGCGCGCGTGATCTCGATCGTGTCCGCCCCGGGCGAAGTTTTGCACCAGCGCCGTGCACGGCGCTGTCCGCGCCGCACTATGCTCGCGCCCCATGCGTGTGACCCCGATGGCCCTCCTCGTCTCCGCGCTCGCGTGCGTCGCCTGCGCGGACGACGTCCCGAAGCCGCGAACCAGCGCCGGTGACACCTGCGCGCTCGAGCGCCCGACACCGGCCGACTGGCGCCTCCGCGCCGACGGCACGCGCCTTCGCGACGCGCTCGGCCGCGTCGTGTTCCTGCGCGGTGTGAACATGGGCGGGCACAGCAAGCTCCCGCCGTTCTCGCCCTTCGAATATGGCTCGGGCGGCTACGCCGCCGCCCTCGAGGCGTACGTCGCCCGCGCGGCGAGCTGGGGCATCGACGTCGCCCGCGTACCCTTCACCTGGGAGGCTGTCGAGCCCACGCGCGGGAAGGACGACGCGGAGTTCCTCGCGCGCTACGACGCCCTCCTCGACGCGCTGTGGAGGCGCGGCATCTACACCATCATCGACGCGCACCAGGACGTGTACGCGCGGGTCTTCTGCGGCAGCGGCTTCCCCGCCTGGACGCTGCCGAGCGTCCCCGGGCCGCCGCACCACGACTGCCCGAGCTGGGGCTTCGCGTACACGAACGACCCCGGCGTGCGAGGCGCTTTCGATCGCTTCTGGGCCGAGGGCTCCGCGGTGCAGGCGGACTACGCGGCGATGTGGGACCGCATGGCCGCGCGCCACGCCGACCGCCCCGGCGTCGTCGCGCTCGAGATCATGAACGAGCCTGGCTGGGGCAGCGCCGAGCTGCGCACGTTCGAGCGAGGCGTGCTGACGCCGTTCTTCTCGCGCCTCGCGGCGAGGCTCCGCGCGCGCGCGCCGTCCACGCTCGTCCTGTTCGAGCCGACCGGGCTCGACGGCGTCACGGTCGAGACGACGCTCGAGCGCCCCGACGGCGACGGCCTCGTGTTCGCCCCGCACTACTACCAGCTCGCGGTCGGAAACGGCGGCGCGGTCGCGGACGATCTCGGCAAGTGGGGGGACCTCGCCGCGCGCTTCGACACGCCGCTCCTCCTCGGAGAGTTCGGCGTCACGACCGACGATCCCGTGGGCGCGAGCTACATGCGCGCGCACTTCGACGCCCTCGACGCGCTGCAGGCGCACGGCACCGAGTGGGAGTACAGCGTGACGAGCGAGGTGTGGAACGAGGAGCACCTGTCGCTCGTGGACGCGCAGGGCAACGAGCTGCCCGTCGCGGCCGCGATCATCCGGCCGTATCCGCGCGCCGTCGCCGGAGAGCCGAGCGCGTTCTCGGTGGACGCGTCGGGCGCGCTCTCGTTGCGCTACGCGCCCCGGGACGGCGTCACCGAGCTCGCGACCCCGGCGCGCGCCTTCCCCTCCGGCCGCGCCGTGACGATCGAGGGCGGCTGCTACGACGACTCGGATCTGGAGCGCGTGCTCGTGCGCGCAACGAGCGGCGCGACCGAGGTCGTCGTGCGCGTCGCCCCGCGCTGACGAAGTCGAGCATTGGGTTCGGGCTAACGGGGGCGAGCGGGGGCTAGCGGCAATGCCGATCGGATAGCGCCAAGCGATCGACATCGCTGACCTTCCGTCCGGTCACGGTCACGGTCACCGCCACCGCCACCGCCACGGTCACCGCCACCGCCACGGTCACCGCCACGGTCACCGCCACCGCCACCGCCACC
>CAZQJC010000041.1:0-25210 GCA_964593795.1 uncultured Myxococcales bacterium
GGGCCCCTCTCCCGACGGGAGAGGGGCGGTTGCGCGACCCGCACGCTCTGCGGGGGTGAGGCCGGGCGTGGTGTAAGGGGCCAGAAGTTCTGGGGTGCTGGACTCCCAGAAGGACATTCCATCTGCCTAGGCAGATGTGACGAATCATGAGAGCGTGGGGCGCGCCTCAGGCGTCGCCGCCCTCGCGCCCTCCCGATCCTGCGATCAGGCTCTCGTCGACGGGATCGAGCTCCGCCCGCCCCTCGAGCACCTCGCCGACGCGGCGCTCCATCTCGAGCACCCACGCCTCGGCGTGGGTGTCGCCGTCGGCCACCTCGCCCAGGCTCGCGAGGAGCGCGCGGGCGAGGAAGCGCCGCTCCGCCTCGGGCAGCCGGAGCGCAATCGCCAGCAACCGATCCGCAGCCGCCATCGCTCTCATTGTAGGGCAAGCCCTCCGAACCTTCACTCCTCGCCGTCGTCGGGCTCGTCGAGGAGCGCCGCGCCCTCGGACGCGCACTCGAGCGGGGCGGTCGCGCCGAGGAGGCGCCGCGTCCAGAACGCGCCGGTCTCGGCGCGCTCCCCGGGCGTCGTGAAGCGGTAGTGCCAGAACGCGAGGCGCACCGCGCGCGCGCCTGGCGGCAGCGGCCGCTCGAAGAGCGCATCGACGTGCGCGGGATGGCGGCAGGCACGCGCGAGCAGGTTCGACACCCACGGCGGCACGCCCCGCTGGAAGTCGAGGCCGAAGAACCAGAGCTGGAACGCGACGCGCGGCTGGTGCGGCGCGACGACGCGCGGGCGGCGCATGGGATCGCCGGGCTTGTGGCGGAAGGGCTGCTCCTCGAAGGCGCCGGTCGTCTGCACCTCGAGCGCGGGCTCGATGCGCCTCGTCGTGATGTGCCCGAAGAGGTGGTAGTTGTTCGCCAGGCGAAAGGGCGCGAGCGGGCCGGTGACGGGCGAGGCGAGGAGGCCGAGGTTGCGCCAGCCGGCGAAGTGCTCGAGCGCCATCACCGCGGAGACGGCGAGCCAGAGCGCGCCGGTTCCGACCGCCAGCGCGCGGGCGGCCTTGGCGAGGTGCGAGGGTCGCGCCGGTCGCACCGGCGCCTCGGGGACGATGGGCTCGCCGCGCCAGAGCCCGACGGCGCGGCGGGCGTGACCCTTGACGAACGTGGCGGCGCGGGCGAGGTCGGCGTCGTCGAGCCAGAAGACATGCAGGGCGAGCGACAGGTACACGAAGAAGCCGTAGTTCGCGGTCGCGAGGTTGACGAGCTGGAAGGCGCACAGCGAGGCGAAGGCGACGAGGCGCGCGCTCCGCGGACCGAACGCGAGGAGCGGCGGGATGGCCTCGATCGCGAGGACCGCCCAGCCCTCGAACGCGTGCCACCAGGGCGGCAGGTGGTGCAGCGTCCACGCGAGCGGCCCCGGCAGGGGTGCGGTCTCGTAGTAGTGCGTCATCGCGCTGCCGTCCCACCAGTCGCCGAGGTGCGACTGCCCCTTGGCGACGGCGGACTCGGCGTAGAGCTTGACGAGCAGCACGCGGAAGAGCGCGTGCGCAAACGGCGCCGCTCGGTGCCGCGGCAGGAGCGCCGCGAGCAGCAGGCACTCGAGCAGCATGCTGTCCCACTGGAACGAGAAGAACGTGCGGCCGCCGGTGGCGAACGCGAGGTAGAGCGGGATCTGCAGCGCCGCGAGGACGCGCGGAAAGAACCCGAGGAGCGCGAGGAGCGCGAGCGCGCCGCCGAGCCAGGCCGCGCCGACGAGCACCGGGTCGCTGGGCGAAAGGCAGAGCAGCGTCGGGAAGTCCTGGAACGGGACGCCGTCCTTCGCGAGGCGCTCGCAGAGCGGCGCGAGGGGCAGCAGGCCCCGCGAGCCCATGAGCACCGGGACCTGTACGCCGAGCGAGGCCCACGCACCGAGCGCCACGAGCGCGAGCGCGCGGTGGTAGGTGCGGGCGACCAGCGGGCCCGAGGCGGGCAGGCGCAGACGCATGCTGGGCAGAGTATCGTTCGAGTCATGTCGTCCCTGCGTTCTCCAGTGCTGGTCCTCGTGCTCGTCGGGTGCGGTGGGGGCAAGGGTGGCGGGGCCGCGGGGAGCGATCCGGCGGCCGATCCCCCGAGCACGACGGGGGGCACGCGGAACCCCGTGTGCGCGACCGGGTCGCACGCGGCGGAGGTGGCCGCGCCCGTGCACCGCTTCCGCGTCGAGACCGGGACGGGCTGGTTCGCCTCGCCGCTCGTGGCGGACCTCGACGGCGACGGCACGGCCGAGCTCGTCCTCGGGCACGAGGGCGTCGCCGTGCACGACCGCACCGGCAAGCGCCTCGCGCGGGCCGGGTCCGAGCGCGTGTACGCACCGCACGCGGTCGTGGACCTCGACGGCGACGGCAAGCCCGAGGTGATCGCGGGCATGCGGCACCAGGTATTCGTCTACGCGTATGCGAACGGCGCGCTCACGCCTCGCGCGGGCTGGCCGGCGTCGACCGAGCGCGCGGGGCAGAAGCCGGAGGTGCGGGGCCTGGCCGTGGCGGACCTCGACGGCGACGGCAGGCCGGAGATCGTGGCGACGACGACGCAGACGCGGCCCACCAAGGAGGGCGGCGCGCAGGTGTTCGTGTGGGGCGCGGACGGCCGGCTCTTCCAGCCGGCGGGCGGCGCCTCGCCCGCGTGGCCGCGATACGACGCGATGACCGGGCCGGGCCACGACGCGGATCGCAACGGCGCCGGGCACCAGGGCTACGGCTGCTACGGGCAGAACGTCGCCGTCGGCAACCTCGACGACGACCCGGCGCTCGAGATCGCCGTGACGTACGACAACCACCACGTCCAGGTGTTCGACCCCGACGGCGTCGCGCTCGACGCCTCCGCGTACTACACGAACCGCGCCAGCGACCACGCGGGGCAGCGCCTGACGTACGGGCAGTTCATCCGCTACTACGACCCCGCGGTCGAGGCGCGCCACTACCACGACCACGAGGGCGAGTGGCCCGGCCCCGCGACCGACGAGTGGCTGCAGTGGACGGCGTCGCCGCCGACGCTCGGCGATCTCGACGGCGACGGGCACCTCGAGCTCGTGGGCGCGCCGAACGTCGAGAAGCACGAGCCCTACGTGACGCAGGCCTACGCGCTCGTCGTGCTCGAGGGCGCACACGGCGGCGGGGCGCACGCGGGCGAGCGGCACCCGGGCTGGGAGACGCCGCCCAGGGGCCGGCCGCCGGTGGTGCCCGGCGAGTACCCACCGATCGGCATCCCGGCGGTGGTGGTGGCGAACCTCCAGGGCGGCGCCGCGCCGGAGGTGCTGGCCTCCCTCAACGACGGATTCGTGTATGCGTATACGTCGGGCGCCGAGCTCCTGTGGCGGTACGGCTTCCGCCACGGCAAGGCGGTGCGGTACGCGACCGAGCCGGTGCTGGCGGACCTCGACGGCGACGGCTCGCCCGAGGTGCTCTTCGGGACGTACGGCGGGGCCGATGACGCGGACGCAGGGCGCCTCGTGGTCCTCGGGGCCGACGGCACGGAGCTGCACGACGTGGCGCTGCCCGACCCGGGGCAGAACGGCAACGGGCGCGGCGCGGCGGCCCCCCCGACGGTCGCGGACCTCGACGGCGACGGGCAGCTCGAGGTGCTCGTGCAGACGTTCGATCACGGGGTGGACGTGTTCTCCGTGCCGGGCTCGGGGACCGCGTGCCTGCCCTGGCCGACGGCACGGGGCGGCGCGGCGCGGACGGGGGCGGGGAGGTAGGGAGTTGAGGGGATCGCGTTTCCGGTCGACAGCGGGGGCGAGCGCGCTAGAGTCGAACGCGTGGGGAATCCAGGTGGATGCGTGCTGGTCGTGGACGATGACGCGGACGTGCGGGGCATGCTCGCGCAGGTCCTCGAGCTCGAGGGCTACGAGGTCGTGACCGCGGCCGACGGCCGCGAGGCCCTCCGTCGGCTCGAGGAGAAGAAGCCCTGCCTCGTGCTGCTCGACCTCATGATGCCGGGCATGAACGGCTGGCAGTTCCGCACCGAGCAGCTCAAGGTGCCCGCGATCGCGGAGGTGCCGGTGGTGGTGCTGTCGGGCGACGGCAGCGTCGAGCCGCGCACGCTGGCGATGCCGGGCGTGGGCGTCCTGCGAAAGCCCATCGAGCTGCAGACGCTGCTGGATACGGTCGAGAGCTACTGCGTCGTGCCCCAGGCGGCGAGCGGCGGCTGACGCCCCCGGTCAGCGGTTCCGCGGGCGACGTGAACAAGGAATAGAACAACAGGCAACAGAGCAACAGGGAGCAGAGGAATGCCGGAGGCTACGTCGCGCTCCGTCATTCCGTGGTCCTTGTTGCTTGTTGTTCTATTGCCTGTTCCTTGCTTGCCCGGGTCGAGCCCGAGCTACGGCGTGTCGGTCGCGCGCCAGAGGTACCAGGACGCGAGCGTGCGGTTCGGGCGCCAGCGCTTGCCGTGCTCGGCGAGCTCCTTGGGGGTCGGCATCGCGGTACCGAAGGCGAGGGAGAAGCCCTTTCGCACCCCGAAGTCGTCGACGGGCAGGACGTCGGGGCGGCCGAGGCGGAACATGAGCAGCATCTGCACCGTCCAGCGGCCGATGCCGCGCACCACCGTCAGTCGCTCGATGATCTCCTCGTCGGAGAGGCGCTCGAGCACGGCCCGCGCCGGCACCGTGCCCTCGAGCGTGTGGCGCGCCAGGTCGCGCATCGCGGCCGTCTTGCCGCGCGAGAGGCCCGCGGCGCGCAAGCTCGCGTCGTCCATCGCGGCCAGGCCCTCGGGCGTCAGGCGCCGGCGCGGGAACAGCGCCTCCACGCGCCCGAGGATCGTCGCCGCGGCCTTGCCGCTTAGCTGCTGGTAGACGATCGCGCGCGCGAGCGCGTCGAACGGCGAGGCCATCGCGGTCCGCGTGAGCGTCGGCGGTCCGATGCGATCCATGAGCCGGCAGAGCGCGGGATCGGCGGCGCGCATCGCCGCGAGGCGCGCCGAGACCGCCGCGTCGAGCTCGCCGTCCCGCGCGAAGAGCGACCGCGGTGGCCCGAGCGAGACACCCTCGGCCGCGAGCAGGCGCTCCTTGGTCGCGAGGCCCCCGGGCGCGGAGAAACCGCCGGGCCTCCCCTGCGCGGCGAGCACGCGGTGGCAGGGCACCACGATCGGCCACGGGTTCGAGCGCATGGCGGTGCCGACCGCGCGCGCCGCGCCCGGCGAGCCCGCCCGCGCGGCGAGCTCCAGGTACGAGACCGTGCGGCCGATCGGCACCGTGCGCAGCGCCGCGTAGACCCGCCTCTGGAACGCGGGCACGTCGTCGTCGGCGAGCGGCACGTCGGCGAGATCGTCGTGCTCGCCCTCTAGGTGGCGCGCGATGCGCTTTCCGAGCGCGCGCACCCACGGCGGCGCCGCGACGCCGGCCGCCCCCGCGCGCTCGCAGAGGCGGGCGAGCGTCGTGCCCGGCGCGTCCTCGGGCAGGGCCACGCGCAGGAGCCGCCGCCCCCGCCAGGCGAGGCCGACCGCGCCGATCGGGGTGTCGATGAGGGCCGCGTTTGCGTCCATTGCGACCAGGCTATCGAAGCCTGAACGAATGTTCAATCGAGGGGAGCGAGCCGGGCGCCGAGGAGCGCCGGGGCGCCGCGGCGATCGAGCTTCCCGGCGGTGGTGAGCGGCAGCGCGGCGACGAGCGCGAGGGCGCGCGGCCGGGCGTGAGGCGCGAGGTGCGTGCGGACGAAGGCCGCGAGCGCGGCGCGGTCGAAGCCGGCGGCCGGCACGATGGCCGCGCAGACGCGCTCGCCCCAGATCTCATCCGCCAGGCCGAATACGAGCGCCGCCGCGACGCCCGGGCAGGACTCGAGCGCGCGCTCGACCTCGAGCGGCGCCACGTTCTCGCCGCCGGAGACCAGGATCTCGCGCCTGCGCCCCGTGACGACGAGGTGCCCGCGCGCGTCGAGGTGCCCGAGATCTCCCGTGGGCAGATAGCCGTCGGCGTCGAGCGGCGCCGCGCCCGCCGGGAAGTACCCCGACAGGAGCGACGGGCTCCGCACGCAGATCTCGCCCGCCACGAAGCGAAGCTGCACGAAAGGCAGCGGCGGGCCCACGGCGGCGCCGTCCGGCACCTCGTCCCGCCGCGCGGTCGCGACCTGGCCCGCGGCCTCCGACAGGCCGTACGTCGGCAGGACCGGGTAGCCCGCTCGCCGCGCGCGCTCGAGCAGCGCGGGGGACGCGGCCGCCCCGCCGACCAGCACGGCGCGCAGCCGGCCTGGAGGCACGCCGAGGTCGAGGAGCTGCGCAAGCTGCGCGGGCACGAGCGACGCCAGCGTGGGGGCGTGCGCCTGCAGGGCCGCGGCGAGGCTCCGCGCGTCGCCGCGGGGGCACAGCACCACGGCCGCGGGCGTCACGAGCGAGCGCACCAGGATGCCGAGGCCGCTCACGTGGGAGAGCGGCATCGCGAGGAGCCAGCGGTCGCCGGCCTCCGCGCCGAGGAGCGCCTCCGTCGCGCGCGCCGAGGCCACCATCGCCGCGCGCGAGAGCGCGATCCATCGCGGCTCGCCGGTCGTGCCGCTCGTCGCGACGATCGCGAGCGGGGCGGCAGGCTCGAGGGTGGGCGCAGCGGAGCCGAGCGGCAGGCCGGCGAGCCGCGCGGCCCGCTCGGCCGGCGTCCAGCGCGGATGGACGAGGAGGACCGGCGCGCCGACCGCGAGGTGCGCGAGCAGCGCCTCGACCGTCGCGCGCTCCGGCGCCGCCACGACCACGCCTGGCGCGCCCGTGCGCCCGAGGGCCTCGACCCGCCCGGACACCGCCTGCGCGAGCGTGCGGTACGAGAGCTCGGCGCCGTCCACCACCCACGCGATCGCCTCGGGCCGCTCCGCGGCGAGGGCCCGCACGTCGAGCGGGTCGTGGCTCACGCGAGCTCCTGCCAGGCGAGGCCCTCGGGCACGAGGACGCCAAGACCCGGCGTGGGCAGCGCGGAGATGATTGCATCTCCAAGCATCGGCAGCGCGACCGGCGGATAGGCCGCGAGCGCCGTGTGCCGGTCGAGTCCGGCGAAGCGTCGGCCCGGCGGCAACGCGAGCTGGAGGTGCGCGGAGGCCGCGAGCGCGACGGGCCCGTCGAAGAGGTGCGTCACGACCACGGGCACCCCCGAGAGGCCCGCCAAGAACCCGAGCGCGAGGCCGCTCGACGCCCCGCCGAGGAGGGCCGGCTTGCACACGAGCGCGGCGACGAGGCGCCGCTCGAGGAGGTCCGCGAGCGGCTCGCCGGCCAGCGCCGGCAGCGACTCGTCGAGGGCGACCGGCACCGGCGCCGGCAAGAGGCCCGCGAGCATGACCGTCGCCACCGGCTCCTCGATCCACCTGACTCCGTATGCGGCGAGGCCCGCGAGCCTCGCGCGCGCGGTCGCCGGCTCGAGCGCACCGTTGGCGTCGAGGCGGAGCTCGATGGCTGGCAGCGCGCGCCGGATCTCCGCGATCGCGCGGTCCTCCTCGTCCGCCCGGCCCGGACGGCCGATCTTGAGCTTGATCGAGCCGATCCCGCGGCGCGCCGCGCGCCGCGCCGCCTCCACGGCGTCCTCGAGGTCCACGAGCGCCCCGAGCGGCACGCTCGCGCCCTCGCCCCCCCAGAACCGCCAGAGGGGCTCGCCGTTCGCCTGCGCGCCGAGGTCGGACAGGGCGGTCTCCGCGGCGAAACGCGCCGAGGGGCTCTCGATCGCCGCCGACGCCGCGAACGCCTCGTGCATCGCGCCCGGGACCTCGCGCCCGCGCCAATGCATCTGCGAAAGCGCATGCGTCGCGCGCGCGAGGTCGTCGTCGCCGAAGCCCGGCAGGGGCGAGGCCTCGCCGAGGCCCACGCGCCCGGCGTCGTCCTCGAGCCGCAGCCACACGCCGCGCCGCTCGCTCCACGAGGCGCGGGCGGCTTCGACGTGGGCGTCGCCGCCGACGTCCGCGAGCCTCGCCGAGACGATCCGCGTCATCGCGCCTGCAGCGCGAGGCCGCCCGCGAAGAGGAGCCCGTGCACGACGAGCAGGCGCGCCGTCTCTCCGAGCAGGGCATTGAGCGCGCGCCCCTCGGTACGCAGCACCTTTCGCACGAGGAGCGCCGCGAGGGGCGTCGAGGCGAGCGGCAAGAGCGCCCACGCGCCGACGCGCCCGAGCGCGACGAGCCCCACGGGCACCGCGTACGCGAGCCCGACGAGCGCGACGTACTCGCCGAGCACCGCGCGCCGCCCGAACCGCACCGCGAGCGTGCGCTTGCCCGCGCGCACGTCGGTCTCCCGGTCGCGCACGTTGTTGACGACGAGGATCGCGGTGGCGAGCGCCCCGGGCGGGATCGCCGCCCACCACGCGATCGCGGGGACGTGGCCGCTCTCGACGAAGGCCGTGCCGCAGACGGCGACGAACCCGAAGAACGCCATCACGAAGACGTCGCCGAGGCCGTGATAGCCGAGCGGATACGGCCCGCCCGTGTACGCGACCGCGCACAGGATGCTCGAGACCCCGATCGCGACGACCGGCCAGCCCGCGACGCTGACGAGGTACCCGCCGATCGCGGTGGCCGCGCCGAACACCACCGCCATCCCGATCCGCATCGCGCGCGGGGTCACGAGCCCCGCCTGCACCGCGCGCGTCGGACCGAGCCGCTCGGCGGTGTCCGCGCCCTTCTCGAAGTCGAAGACGTCGTTCGCGAAGTTCGCGCCGACCTGCAGGAGGAGCGCCCCGACGAGCGCCGCCACCGCCGGCCCCGCGCGGAAGCCGCCGGCCAGGAGGGCGCAGGCCGTGCCGACCGCGACGGGCACCACCGCGGCCGCGAGCGTCGGCGGCCGACACGCGAGCACGTACGCGCGCAGCGAGCCCGGTCGGACCTGCCTTTCGGACATCGCGCGAAGTCTATGTGGGGTCCGGCGCCGGCGTCGAGCGGCGCGGTTCGAAACGGAGGCCTGCGGTGCTAGCCTGTCAGCGTGGAACCAGCGCTCCGCCGCGCGTTCAACCAGGCCTTCTCCGACGACCTCTTCGCGCGCTACCGGCGCCGGCTCGAGAGCCAGGTGGGCCCGGTGCCGTTCCAGGTGGCCGAGACACCGCTCTTCCTGCCGCGCGCGGTGGCCGAGGAGGCGGGGCAGGCGACGACCGAGCTCATCGCGATGCTGAGCGCCCCCGCGCTCGCGCGCGACCTGCGCGGCGCCGTGCCCGCGCACCTCGACGTGCCCGGGTGCGAGGGGCTGCCCGCGTGCGCGACGTTCGACTTCGCGGTCGCGCGCCGCGCCGACGGGGGCCTTTGCGCGCGCATCGTCGAGCTGCAGGCCTTCCCGTCGATCTATGCGTTCACCGCGCTGCAGGCGGCGGCGTGGTGGGACACGCTGCTCGAGATCCCGGGCTTCCCGCGGACACCGCTCCTGCCCTACTACGGCGCCGATCTGCGCGGGCCGGACGCGCTCTCCGCCGCGACGGCGCTCCTGCGTCGCACGATCGTGGGCGACGCCGATCCCGACACGGTCGCCCTCGTGGACCTCGATCCGTCGCACCAGAAGACGCGGTGCGACTTCGTCGCGACGGAGCGGCTCCTCGGCATCGACACCGTGTGCCCGAGCGACATCACCCGCGAGGGCCGCCGCCTGTTCCGCGAGAAGAGCGGCCGGCGCGTGCCCATCACGCGCATCTTCAACCGCATCGTGTTCGACGAGCTCGAGCGCCGCCGCTTCCCGGTGCCGTGGACGTGGACCGAGGCCCTCGACGTCACCTGGGTGCCGCACCCCAACTGGTACTGGCTGTGGTCGAAGTTCGTGCTGCCCAGGCTGGACCACCCCGCGGTACCGAAGGCGACGCTGGTCTCCGACCTCGGCGAGCCGCCGCGCGACCTCGAGCGCTATGTCCTAAAGCCCCTCTTCTCGTACGCGGGCTCGGGCGTGATCATCGACGTGACGCGCGCCGACCTCGACCGGGTGCCGGCCGCGGAGCGAGGTGGCTGGGTGCTGCAGGAGAAGATCGAGTACGCGCGCGACCTCTTCATGCCCGACGGCGGCGGGGTCGCGGCCGAGGTGCGCATCCTGTGCCTGCTCGATCCCGCGGACGGCCGGCTGCGCCCCGCGTGGAACCTCGTGCGCCTCTCGCGCGGCAAGATGTGCGGCGTCGACCACAACCGCGACATGACGTGGGTCGGCTCCTCCGTCGGGATCTGGGCCTGACCCTGGCCTGCTACTGCACGGCGCGCAGGGGGACCGGGGCGTCGGGGACGAGGCGCCTTCCGCGGTCGTCGTAGCGGGCGGTCGTGCGCACGCCGTTTCGGTGCGCCCACAGCTCGAGCGCGGTCCCGACGACGCCGAGGCCGTAGCGGATGCCCTTTCGAAAGCTCATCGAAGACGAGTCCGTCTCGTAGCGCGTGGGGCACGAGATCTCGCCGATGCGGAAGCCCGCGTGGACCATCTGCGCGATCATCTGGTTGTCGAACACGAAGTCGTCGCTGTTCTCCTCGAGCGCGAGCGTCTCGAGCAGGTGCCGGGAAAAGCCGCGGTAGCCCGTGTGGTACTCGGACAGGCGCGCGCCGATGACCTGGTTCTCGAAGCTCGTCAGGAGCTTGTTCGCGACGAACTTGTAGAGCGGCATGCCGCCCTTGCGTGGGTCCTGCGCCAGCATGCGCGACGCGAGCACGGCGTCGTACGCGCCCGCCGTGAGCAGCGCCGCCACCGACGTCACGAGCCTCGGCGTGTACTGGTAGTCGCCGTGCACCATGACGACCACGTCCGCGCCGCGCTCGAGCGCCACGCGGTAGCCGGTCTTCTGCACGCCGCCGTAGCCGCGGTTCGTCGGGTGTCGCACGACGTGGCACCCGAGCGCGCGGCCGATGTCGCCCGTGCCGTCGGAGGAGCAGTCGTCGACGACGACCACCTCGTCCACCACCGGGGTCGGTAGCTCGCGGACGGTCCGCTCCAGGGTGCCGGCCACGTTGAAGGCCGGCATGACGACGACGACGCGCTTGCGATCGAGCATGGGCGCGTATCATGGCCAAGGACGGTGGCCGAGGCAACGGACGCGCGCGCGCGGCGGATCGCCACCTCGGCGGTGGGGGCGCTCGTCGCGGTCCTGTTCGTCGAGGTCGTGGCCACCGCGCGCTTCTGGCGCTGGGACGCGAGCGAGGAGTACTGGGCCGACCTGCAGTACCTGTGCGGGGCCCTCTGGGACGGCGAGTGGCCGCGGTGGAACCCGTTCGATCGCGGCGGGTACTCGTTCTCCGGCGACCCGCAGGCGGGGGCGTGGTCGCCGCTCGACTGGGCGCTGTGCCTGGCCGGGCCGTCGCCGGGCCTGTGGGCGGCCGAGCTGCGGGTGGCGCTGTACTTCTTGCTGGGTGGGCTCGGCGGGCTCGCGCTCGCGCGCAAGCTGCGCCTTCCCTGGCCGGCCGCCCTCACCGCGGCCATCGCGCTCGTGCTGGCGCCTCTTCCGCGGCGCATGTGGGGCGTGAACCCGAGCTATGGCCTGGCCCTCCTGCCGTGGGTGCTCCTCGCGCTCGAATCGCTGGCGGAGCGCCCGGGCGCGCGCTCCGCGGCGGGCCTGGCGCTCGCGCTCGCCGCGGTCGTGTGGGCGGGCTCGCCGCCGGCCCTCTACCACGTGGTGCTGGCCGCCTCGATGTATGCGCTCTTCCGCATGCATCGCCGCGCGCTCCCGTGGGCGGTGCTGGCAGGCGTGCTGTGGCTGGGCCTCGCGGCCGTGGTGCTCGGGCCCGCGGCGGAGGTGACGCCGCTTTCGGTGCAGCACGGGCGCGACTACGCGTCGCTCTCCGAGGGCGGCATCCCGCCTCGCGATCTCTGGGGCCTCGTCTGGCCGCACCGCGCGTACCTCTACGTCGGCGCGCCCGCGCTCGCGCTCGCGGCCCTCGGCGCGTGGCCCGGCGAGGGGGGCCTGCCGCGCCGCGTGCGCCTCTACGCGATCGCCCTGGGCGCGCTCGCGCTCGTGCTCCTCATGGGCGACCACACACCCGCGTACCCCGTGCTCTGGAAGGGCCTGCCGGGCCTGTCGATGTTCCGCGCGCCGCAGCGCTTCGGCTCGCTCCTCGGCGTGGCGGTGGCGCTCCTCGCCGCCGCGGGCGCCGCGCGGCTCGCCGCGCGCTGGCCGAGGTGCGCGTGGGCCCTGCCCGCGTGCGTGCTCGGCGCGCTGGCGCTCGACTGGCCCGAGGACTGGCGCGGCGTGCCCGGACCGCACCCCGGCGGCGCGGCCGCGTGGGCGCGCATCCATGCGCGCATCCAGATGGATGGCGGCGACGTGCGCCACGCCCACCGCGTGTGGGACGAGTTTGCCCTGTCACTGCGCCCGGGCACGCGCCTTCGCGTGCGCGACCTGCGCGGCTACCAGGACCCGCTCATGCTCGGCCGCTACGAAAAGCTCGTCGACGGGCTCGCCGAGGCGCCGCGCATGCTCGAGCAGTGGAGCGTGAAGTACCTCCTGCGCGGGCCGCACTTCATCCACGGCACGACGCATCACTACCTGCCGCCCGGCGCCGAAGCCGCCCTCGCGGACCCGCTCGGCGACGGCGTCTGGCGCACGCGGCAGCCCTTGCCGAGCGCGTACTGGGTGCCGCACGCCGCGCGCTTCGCTCCGGGGGACGAGGCCGCGCGCGCGCAGCTCCGCAAGCTCGCGCCGCGCGCCGTGGCCCTCGTCGAGTCCGCCGCGCCGCTCGAGGACGAGGCGCCGGTGGACCAGGCGATCGCCGAGTCCGCCGAGATGTCCGCGGGCACGCTGCGCCTCGGCCGCAACGACCTCGAGGTGCGCGTGAGCGCGCCACGCGCAGGCTGGCTCGTCGTCGCCGAGGTCTGGCACCCCGGCTGGTCCGCCGAGGTCAACGGCACCTCGGCCCCCATCCTCCTCGCCAACGACGGCATGCGCGCCCTCCACGTCCCCGCTGGCCCGCACGTGGTTCGCATGCGTTACTCGCCCCGCCACTTCGCCCTCTACGCCTGGGCGTTCGGCGGCTCGCTCGCCTGCGCCCTCGCGCTCCTCCTCCGCCGTCCCCGCCTCTGAACGTGGACGTGGACGTGGACGTGGACGTGGACGATCCGACTCATCGCACCCCTACCCGTCGAGCGCCCGCCCACTCCCGAGACGCCTTGCCACCTCGTCCATCGCCGCCCGCACCCGCGTCGCGCGCGCCCCCACGCGGCCGTCCTCCGCGATCAATCCATGCCGCCCCTCGAGCTTCCAGAGGAAGCACGCCGCATAGCCCCAGCGCGCCGCGTTCCACACGTAGTTCGAGATCGTGTCCTCCGCATCGCAGTCCGCCGGCTCCGTCGCCGTGCCGCACTCGCCCGCGAGGACCGCGCGGCCGGCGGGCACGCCGAGGTCCGCGAGCGGCGGCAGCGAGCCGTCGTCGCAGTAGCGGTGCAGGTCGAGCAGGTCGACAAAGGGCATCGCCCGCGCCAGCGCCGGCAAGATCCCGTGCTGCGCGCTCGCCGAGATGCGCAAGGACGCGTGCTCCGCCCTCACCGCGTCGCGCACCGCGGAGAACAGGTGCGCCATCGTCGCCCACGGCACGCCGCGCGCCCCCGCGCCCTCGGACGTCATCTGCTCCGGCTCGTTCATCGGCTCGAGCGCGAACGTGCGCGCCGGGTCCATCGCGCGCGCGAGCGGCGCGGCGACACATTCGGAAAAGCGCATGCGTGCGTCACCGTCGTGCGCCAGCCGCTCGAGCAGCGCATCGCCGTCGCGTAGCCACGCGTTCGCGTCGAGCAGGCACGGATACACCACCAGCTCGGCGCGCGCCGCCTCCTCGTAGATCGTCGTCACCGCTCCCAGCAGGCGCGGCGAGACCCCGACGGGCCCGCGCGCGTCGACGAGCACGCCCTCGCCCCGCTCGCACAGCCACACGCGTACGGCCCCGAAGCCGAGCCCACGTGCCCGCTCCATCGCGAGCCGCACGTCCGCCGCGGTCGCGTCCACCGGCCAGCCCGGGTGCGCCGCGTTCTCCGCGAGGTCGTGCCCGTACGCCCCGCACAGCCACGGCAGGTTGATCCCGTAGAGGGGCGGAGCGACGGCAGCGGCGGTCAACCGCATGACTCTCGCACACCGCGCCGCGCTACGCTCCGCTCCCGCTCCCGCTCCCGCTCCCGAGCCTGTGATTGTGCGCCCGACGAATCGATCGCACTCCGATCGATCTTCCCGCCCAGGCCTGCCCGCACTGGGGACTCGAACCTGTTCCCCGTGTCCTGCTCCGGACCGCTACGCTCCGAGCCCGAGCCCGAGCCCGAGCCCGAGCCCGAGTCATGCCTGCCCCCGCGAACCCCCGCCGTCTGATCGCGCCGACGATCGCCTTCGGCCTCCTCGTGCCGCTCTCGATCGCCGAGGTCGTGGTGCGCCTCACCTGGCGCAGCGACCCCGGCCCGAAGCTGTACGAGTCCGCCGACAAGCGCGTCGGCCTCGAGTGCTACCCCGACGATCCCCACGGCGACCGGGAGGTCCACCTCGCCCGCGCGGATGTCTTCGCCGCCTGGACGGCCCGCGTCCCCGGCCTCGAAGAGGCCCGCGCGCAACGGCCGCACTGCATCCCCTTCCGCTGGAACAGCCACGGATGGCGCGGGGACGAGCCCCGCCCCGCCGTCATCGTGCTGGGCGACTCCTTCACCGAGGGCCAGGGCGTGCGCGAGCAGGACACCTTCGTCGCACGCCTTGATGAGGCCGGGCTCGGCGTTCACGTCGTGGGCGCCGGCCGCCGTGGCCTGGACTTTCCGCGGCTCGAGCGCGAGCTCTCGAGCGTGCCCGGCCCAGACCCCGTCGTCCTCTACGCGCTCGTACCGAACGACGCAGAACGATCCTCCGAGTTCGATGCGCGCTTCCCCGCTGCCAACGACTTCATCGTGCACCGAGGCGCGCGAGGTGCACCCGACGGCGTCGGTCAGTACATCCGCTTGTACGAATGGATCCTTCGCCGGCTCGAGGCCCGGCGACTCAGGGCCGACACCCTGGCCTGGTATCGCGGCCTCTGGAGCCCGGAGAACCCTGGAGCGGAACGGACCTTCGCCGCCATCGCGCGCGCGGCGATCTCGATCGAGGACCGTGGGGGCCAGCTCGCCGTGGCGCTCTTGCCGCTCCTCGTTCGCGATGGCGGCCGCTATCCCCTGGCCGATCTCCATGCCCAGATCGCCGCCCGTCTGCGGGCGATGCACATCACGGTGGTCGACCTCGCGCACCTCTTCGAAGGCGAGGATCCGGCACCGCTCTGGGTCGCGCCCACCGACATGCACCCGAACGCGCGCGCCCACGCCCGCATCGCGGCTGCCCTCTCCGACACGGTCCGCGCGCTGTACGCAGCCACCGGCGGGAAGTAGCCCGTCGCCTGTCGCCCGTCGCCCGTCGCCTGTCGCCTGTTCCTCCCTTTCCTCGTACGCTCCCCGCTCCGTGCTCGATCGCGCCTGCCTCCTGCTCGCCCTCGCCGTGCCGTGGCTGCTCCTGCCGCTGCACCTCGGGCGCGGGCACGCGGGCGACCTCGAGAACCACTGGCGCTGGGTGGAGCAATCCCAGGGCAGCCTCCGGCACGCGTACGTGCGCGCGCCCGACCTCAACTACCCCGCGCTCGGCGTCGCCGCGCTCTTCGCGCCCGCCGCCTTCGTCAGCACCAAGGAAGGCTATCGCCGCGCGCTCAAGGTCGAGCTCGCCCTCGCCGAGTCCGCCCTCGCGCTCGGGGTGGTCGCCCTCGCGCGCCGCCGCCGCCTCGCGCGCCCCGGCGCCCTCGCGCTCGCGATCACCGCCTCGCCCGCCACCTGGGCCGTGGGGAGCTGGTTCGGCCAGCTCGACGCCCTCGGCGCGGCGCTCCTCCTCGGGGCCGCCGCCTTCGCAACGCGCGCGCTCGCCGCCGCCACCGACGAGCGCCCGGGCGCGCCGCTTCCCGCCGGCGCCCTCGCGGCCGGCCTCGCGCTCGGCGCCGCGGCCCTCCTCTCGAAGCAGCTCACGTGGTTCGCCTGGCCCGGCGTCACCGCGATCTCTCTCGCCGCGGCCTTCGTCCTCGCCCGCCGCAGACGAATCCGCCAATCCAGATATGTCGTCGCCGCGTGCGCCGCCTCGCTGGTCCTGCTCGCGCTCCCCGATCTCCTGCTCGCGCACCCGCCCGGCACGCACCTGTCGATCTCCCTGGCCTGGACGCGCGGTCCTCACCACGCGGACATGCTCGGAAACGGCGCGAACCTGTGGGCCCTCCTGCACCGCCCCGCGACCGATTCCTCGCACGAGCCCCTCGTACCAGGGGGCCTCCTCTCCCCGTACGTCGCGGGCCTCGTCGCCTTCTTCGTGGTGCAGCTCGTCGCCGGCGCGATGGGCCTTCGGCACCTCCTCGCCCGCGGGCTCGACCACTTCGCCTCCGAGGAAGGCGCGCGCTCGCTCCTGCGCGCGGCGCTCCTGTGGGCGGGCCTCTCCAGCCTGGCGATGGGCACGCTGCTGGCCGGTGCGCACGAGCGCTACCTCGCGCACGCGTTCCCCTTGCTCGCCCTCGGCGTGGCCGGCCCCCGCGTCCGCGCCGCGGTGCTGGCGGCCGGCGCGTTCTATGGCCTCTTCGTGCTCTCGACCGTGGAGTGGGACGCGATGGGCACCTTGCCGCTCGTGACCTCGCGCATCGCGACGCTCGCGGTGGCGCTCGGCGCGGGCGCGGCCGTCCTCGCCGACGAGATGCGGCGGCTCCCATGAGCGCGCACCCGCGGACCCCACCGGCCGCGCCGGGCCGCGCCAGCGCGAGCGCGGCCTTCCGCGCCGCCTTCGGGGCGGTCGGCCTCGTGCTCGCGGTGTCGCCCGCGTGGTTCGTCGCCTACGCGGTCGTCACCGTCATCGACGGCGTCTGCCCCGCCGCGATCGCGTGGATCGCCAAGGGCATCGTCGAGCGCGTGCTCGCGGGCGACGCGCGGGGCGCGGTCACGCTCGCCGTGATCGAGCTCGGCCTCGTGCTCCTGCAGTCCACCGCGTACCGCGGGCGCGAGGTGCTCGACGTGGCCGTGCGCGGGCGCCTGCAGCTCCACGTGCAGACGCGCATCCTCGAGAAGGTGCTCGCGCAGAAGCTCTGGCACTTCGAGGACCCCGCGTTCCTCGACCGCCTCGAGCGCGCGCGCAACGAGGCCGGCATGCGCCCCATGCACCTCGTCACGCACGCGTTCTCCTTCGGCAAGGGCGCGCTCCGCGTCGTCAGCTACGCGGCGCTCCTCTGGCAGCTCTCGCCGCTCGTGACGGCCGGCGTCGCGCTCGCCGTGGTGCCGCAGTTCCTCGCGCAGGCGGCGGCCGCGCGCGCCTCGTTCGCGGTGCAGCGCGCGCGCACCCACGCGAGCCGCCGCGCCTGGTACCTGCAGCGCGTCCTCTCCGACGACGACCACGTCAAGGAGATCAAGCTCTTCGGGATCGGCCGGCTGCTCCTCGGCCGCTACCTCGACCTCGCGCGCGGCTTCCAGGCCGAGGACGTGCGCCTCTCGCGTCGCTTCACCGCGCTCGCGTGGGGCGCGGGCATCGTCACCTCCGGCGCGCTCTACGCCGCCTACGCCTACGTGGTCGCGCGCGCGGCGAGCGGCACGCTCGGCCTTCCCGAGATGACGATGGACCTCGTGCTCCTGCGCCAGACGCAGGGCGCGTTCGAGGAGGTGCTGAACGCCATCGTCAAGATCTTCGAGTCGAGCCTCTACATGACGAACCTCTTCGAGCTCCTC
The DNA here is from genome assembly GCA_964593795.1 of uncultured Myxococcales bacterium. Taxonomy (GTDB): domain Bacteria; phylum Myxococcota_A; class Polyangia; order JAHFDS01; family JAHFDS01; genus JAHFDS01. The sequence continues at coordinate 17,586 of CAZQJC010000041.1, forward strand.
GAGCTGCCCGACGACGAGCCGGATGCACCCGTCCCCGAGGTGCCGTGGACCGGCGCCGAGAGCCCGCCCACCATCCGCTTCGAGGGCGTGTCGTTCCACTACCCGGGCAGCGCGCGCGCCGCGCTCGAGGACGTCACGCTCGAGGTGCGCGCGGGCGAGACGCTCGCGCTCGTCGGCCAGAACGGCGCCGGGAAGACGACGCTCATCAAGCTGCTCCTCGGCCTGCAGGAGCCGACGGCGGGCCGCATCCTGGTCGGCGGGCAGGACGTGCGCACCGTGCCGCCCGAGGCGCTCCGGAGCCGCATCGGCGTCATCTTCCAGGACTTCACGCGCTTCGCGCTGTCGCTCGCGGAGAACGTGGGCGTCGGCTGGCTGCCCTCCATGCAGGATCGCAAGGCGATCGACGAGGCCGCCCTCCGCTCGGGCGCCGCCGACGTCGCCAGGAGCTTGCCCGCCGGCATGGAGACGCTGCTCGGCCGCTACTACGGCGGCGAGCAGGTCTCGGTCGGCCAGTGGCAGAAGGTGGCGCTCGCGCGCGCGTTCATGCGCAAGGGCGACGTCCTCGTCCTCGACGAGCCGACGGCGTCCATCGACGCCGAGGCCGAGCAGGAGATCTTCGGCCGCTTCCGCGAGCTCGACCGCGGAAAGACCTGCCTGCTCGTCACGCACCGCTTCGCCACGGTGCGGATGGCGGACCGCATCGCGGTCGTGCACGAGGGCCACCTCGTCGAGCTCGGCACGCACGAGGAGCTCCTCGCCAGGGACGGCCGCTACGCGCGCATGTTCCGGCTGCAGGCCGCGGGCTATCAGCTCGGCGTCGACGACCGCACGCCGCAGAAGGGCGAGGCGTGAGGGGTCGCGAGCTCGGCCGCGCGGCGCTGCTGTTCGTGGCCTGCGCCGCCGCGATCTGGCTCGTCGTGCCCGCGGCCGCGCGCACGGCGCCGCTGTACTGGGACGCCGCCGCCGTCTACGGACCCGGCGCGAAGTGGCTCGCCGAGCACGGCTTCGACGCGCGCCCCGGCGTGTTCCCGGCCGACCTCGGGCGCGGCCACCCGCCGCTCTACTACCTGTGGATGGCGGCCTGGATGCGCGCGATGGGCGCGAAACCCGTCCTCGGCCCCGCGCTGTCGCTCGCGGCCGCGGCCCTTTCGCTCTTCTGGTCGTGCCGCCTCGGCGCGCGCCTCGGCCGCCCGCGCGCCGGCGTGTTCGCCGCGATCCTGCTCTGCGCCTCGCCCCTCTTCGCCTCCATGAGCACGCAGCTCCTGCCCGAGCTGACGATGACCGCGCTCGCCGCGCTGTGCCTGCTGATGTATGCGGATGGGCGGATGTATCTCTGCGCCCTGGCGGGCGTGCTCCTCGTCCTCTGCAAGGAGACCGGCATCGCGGTGCCGCTCGGGATCGCGGGGGCCGAGTGCCTCTGCGCCTGGCGCGCCCGGCGCGTCCTGCCCGAGCGCGGCGCGCTGTGGGTCGGCGGCGCCTCGGTGCTGGCCCTCGGGGCCTTCTTCGCGTGGCAGTGGGCGGGAGAAGGCTGGATCGTCCTGCCCTACCACCAGGGCCTGTTCGCGGACCGCGCGCTCACCGTGGGCCACGCGGTCGAGGTGGGGTATTCGATCGCCGCGCTCGACGGCCGCTGGGCCGCCTCCGCGGTGGCGCTCGCGTGCGCCGCGGTCTTCGTCAGGTCGGGCGGCGGTCCGTGGCAGGAGCCCCGCGCCGCGCGCGTGATGCTCGCGGCAGCCCTCGGCGCCGCGGCCTTCATGGGCTTTTTCGCCAAGATGTTCTGGTTGCGCCGCTACGGCCTGCCCGCGCACCCGGGCGTCTGCCTCGCGGTGGGCCTGGTCCTCGACGAGGCCGGCCGGCGCTGGCTCGGCGGCCGCGCGGGCGCGCTCGTGCCCGCCGCCGTGGTGGCCGCGGCGGCAGTGCTCGGCCTCCGCGAGCTCCGCGCGGGGATGGACGTGGCGAGCGGCGAGACCACGTTCCGCTGGCTCGACGTGGTGGCCGCGCGCCAAGAGGCCTACCGCGCGCTCGACGCCTACCGGGGCACGTCCTCGCCGTTCGTGCTCACCGCCTGGCCGATGGAGGACGAGCTGCGCGAGCCCTGGCTCGGCTGGACCGCGCGCGCCTACGACGCACGCTCGATCGACGGCTGGAAGCGTCGGCTCGCGGCCGGGTCCTCTGCCGTCCCCGTCTCCCCCGACGCCGTGGTGCTGCAGGTGGGCTGCTGCGACGAGGCGCGCCTGCGCGAGCACACGCGCGGGTTGCGCCCGATCGCGACGGCCGACGTCCACGGCGCGCGCGTGGAGGTGTGGGGCCGCTCCGAGGGTCGTGGAGCGGCTGCGGATTCGGCGCCCCGATGACGCGTCACGGGCGATGGATCAGGGACCGGCCCACGCGCCGACGCTCGCGGGAGCCTCCCCGCCGGCCGCCGCGATCGGGTACGATCGGCGTTCGGTGAAGCTCGTCTGCGAGGCGTGTGGGCAGGTCTCGGACATCCAGGAGCAGACGCTCGTGGGCTCCGGGGGCAAAGTGGAGTGCCCGAAGTGCGGCGTGCCCTTCGGCGGCCGCACGATGGGCCAGTCCGACTACCCGCGCATCCCAGGCTTCGCCGTCGAGGGCCTGCTCGGCGAGGGCGGCATGGCCACGGTCTACCGCGGGCGCGACGAGCGCACCGGCAAGGCCGTGGCGCTCAAGCTCACGCACCCGCAGATGTCGGGCGACCCGGAGCTCCTGCAGCGATTCCTCCAGGAGCTCCGCACGGCGTCGTCGCTCAAGCACGAGCACGTCCTCGAGACGCTCTCGTTCGGCGAGAGCATGGGCCGCTGGTACATCGCGTGCGAGATCGCGGATGGCGGCACGGTGGACGACCTGTCGAGCCGGTTCGGGCGGCTGCCCGTGCAGATCGCGGCGCTCTTCGCCCAGCAGACGCTGCTCGGGCTCGCGTGCGCGCACGAGCGCGGCATCGTGCACCGCGACATCAAGCCGGCCAACCTCCTGCTCTTCAAGTCTGGCTCGCTCAAGGTCTCCGACTTCGGCATCGCCAAGAGCAACAAGGGCCAGAACCTCACGCAGACGGGCCAGCTCGTCGGGACGCCCGCGTTCATGTCGCCCGAGCAGGCTCAGGGGCTCAAGCTCGACGGTCGGAGCGATCTCTTCGCGGTCGGCGTGCTGCTCGTCGAGCTCGTGGCGGGGCGCAACCCCTACGAGACCGAGACCATCTCCGGCACGCTGCTCGAGATCATCCACGGCGCCACGCGCCTGACCGCCGACTGGGCGCCGCACGCGCCGGAGGCCCTCGAGCGCGTCTGCGATCGGCTGCTCGAGAAGCAGCCCGACCGGCGTTACCAGAGCGCGCAGGCGGCCGCGAGCGACCTCGGCGCGCTGCTCGGGCCCACGCTCGGGCGCCGGCCGACGCTGCTCGCCGATTACCTGGCCGCGCCGGCCTCCGTCGCCGTGGACCTCGATCGCGAGCTCGCGGACGAGCTGGCAGGGCAGGCGCTCGCCGCGTACGCCGAGGGCCCCGGTGGCCGCGTGCGCGCGGTGAGCGCCCTCTTCAAGGCGACGCTCATCGCGCCGGCCGATCGCGACCTCGCCGAGCAGCTCGGGCGCATGTGCGCCGAGGCCGGGTTCCGCATCGGCCCGGCGGAGTCGCCCAAGGCCAGGGAGCTCGAGGCCGAGATGACCAAGAAGCCCGAGGCCCAGGGCCTCGTGCGGCTCTCGCAGCTCTACCGGATGGAGGGCAACGTCCTCGGCGCGGTGCTGTGCCTCAAGCGCGTCCTGCGCATGAAGCCCGAGGACGGCTACGCGCTCGGCCAGCTCCGGGCGCTCCAGGGCGAGGGGGCGCAGGCGGGCACCGCGGCGAGCGCGCCGGCGGCGACCCGGCAGCTCCCGCAGCCGACGGTCGTCGCGCAGGGCGAGCGAGCGGTCTCGACGGGGGCGGCCTCGACGGGGGCCGTCTCGACGGGCCACCAGCCGACGATGCGGGCGCCCGTGCCCACCGGCCCGCAGCAGGTCGTGCCCCAGCGCGTGCCGACGCCGGCTCCGCAGCCGGCGGCGAGCAACTCCATGGTCCGGCCGGCGCCTCGGACGAGCGGGACCGCGCGCCGGGGCGCCGAGCAAGAAGAGCGCGTCGGCCTCGGGGATCTCCTCAGCGCGCACTGGAAGTCGATCCTCGGGGTCACGCTCTCCGCGGCGGTCGTGGTGTGGCTGGCCGTGCCGCCGAAGCGGCCCCCCGCGCCGCGGCCCGACGAGGTGGGTGATTCGCGGCCGCCGCCCCCGACGGCCCCGTTGCAGCCGGCCAAGGGCGTCCACCCCCCGGGCGAGCGGCTCGATCACGCGATTGGCCTGCTCCGCTCCCACGACCTGACCGCCGGGCTCGCCGAGCTCGATGCTTTGATCTCCGAGTATCCGAGCTCCCCCGAGGCGAAGCGCGCCAAGCTCCGGCGCGGGATCGCGCTCCTCGAGGCCAACCGCGTGGCGGAGGCGTCGGACGCGCTCGGCCGGTTCATCGTCGAGCACCCGACGAGCGACGACGTGCCGGAGGCGCTCCTCCGCCGCGGCGAGGCCAACGCGCGGCTCATCCGCCCGTCGCAGGCGTTCGCCGACTACGACGAGCTCTTGCGCAAGTACGGCACGGGGCCCTTCGCGACCGAGGCGCGGCTCCTGCGGGGCGAGCTCTACGCGCTCCGTGGCGAGAAGGCGGCTGCCATCTCCGATCTCCGCCTCGTCGTCGAGGCCACCGGCCCCGGCGACGGGCTGCAGCGTCGCGCCCAGGAGGCCCTCGGACGGATCGGCGCGAGCGCCGCGCCCGCGCCTCCTGCCCCCGCGCCTCCTGCCCCCGCGCCTCCTGCCCCCGCGCCTCCTGCCGCCCCGCCGGTGGCTCCGGCGGTGCCTGCGCCGGCGGCTCCCGCGGTGCCTGCGCCCACCGGTGGTGCCGGGGCAGCGCCGCCGACCACGCCCTGACGCGGCCCGCCCCGCCGAGCCCGGCGGCCACACGTCAGCGAGGGAGGCGCAGGGTGAAGGTGCTTCCGGCGCCGAGCTGGCTCGAGACCTCGAGCGAGCCGCCCATGCGCTCGGCGAGCTGGCGGGCGATGAAGAGCCCGAGGCCGAGCCCCCCGAAGTGCCGCGCCGACACGATGCCGGTCGCGCCGACGCGCCACGCCAGCGCCTCGAGCGCGTCGATGAGCTCGACCACGATCCGAGCCTACGCCGAACCGGAGCGCGTCCGGCTCGACGTCAGCTGCGGGTCTTCCGAGGGGTGGGCGAGCCGCGGACGCGGCCCGAGATCAGTCGTAGTACTCGGTGCCGAGGTGAGTGATGAGCTCCTCGCCGCGCAGGTGGCGCAGCGTGTTCTTGAGCTTCATCAGCTGGATGAAGAGGTCGTGCTCGGGGTAGAGCCCCTCGGGCGTCATCGGGCTCTTGAAGTAGAACGACAGCCACTCCTGGATGCCCGAGAACCCGACCCGCTGGGAGAGGTCGAGGAAGAGCGCGAGGTCGAGGACGATCGGCGCCGCCAGGATCGAGTCCCGGCACAGGAAGTCGATCTTGATCTGCATCGGGTAGCCGAGCCACCCGAAGATGTCGATGTTGTCCCAGCCCTCTTTGTTGTCTCCACGCGGCGGGTAGTAGTTGATGCGCACCACGTGGTGGATGTTCGAGTAGAGGTCCTTGTAGAGGTGCGGCTGCAGGATGTGCTCGAGCACGCCCAGCTTGGACACCTCCTTGGACTTGAACGACTCGGGATCGTCGAGCACCTCGCCGTCGCGGTTGCCGAGGATGTTCGTCGAGTACCAGCCCTCGAGGCCGAGCAAGCGCGCCTTGAAGCCGGGCGCCAGGATCGTCTTCATGAGCGTCTGGCCGGTCTTGAAGTCCTTGCCGCAGATCGGCAGGTTCATCTTCTTCGCGAGCTCGATCATCGCGGGGAAGTCGACCGTGAGGTTCGGGGCGCCGTTCGCGTAGGGGATGCCGCTCTTGAGCGCCGCGTACGCGTAGATCTGCGAGGGCGCGATGTCCGGCGAGCTGTCGCGCAGGCCCTGCTCGAAGGCAGCCAGCGTCTGGTGAACTCCCACCGCCTGACGGTAGACCTCCGTCGACCCGCACCACACCATCACCATGCGCTCGCAGCCGTGCTCCTTCTTGAACGCGGCGATGTCGGCCATGACCTGCTCGGCCAGGTCCATCTTGGACTTGCCCTTCTTGACGTGCGTGCCGTGGAGCTTCTTGACGAACTCCGGCTCGAACACGGCGGGCATCGGCTTGATGCCCCTGAGGAAGCCCTCGACCTTGGCGAGGTCCTCGTTCGACAGGACCCCGGCCTTCTTGGCCGCCTCGTACGCGGTGTCCGGATAGACGTCCCAGCCGCCGAAGACGAGGTCGTCGAGCGTCGACAGGGGAACGAAGTCCTTGACCGCAGGCGACCGGCCGTCGGTTCGCTTGCCGAGGCGGATCGTCCCCATCTGGGTGAGCGATCCGATCGGCTTGGCGTGACCCTTGCGGATCGCCTCGACCCCCGCGATGAAGGTGGTGGCCACGGCGCCCATCCCGGGGATGAGGACGCCGAGCTTGCCGGTGGCCGGCTTGATCTCTCCTGGTCGCTTGTTCATTGGGGGGCTCCTCGTATCACCTCCGCCGGCCGGAAGCAACGTTGATGCCGAGCCTCGAAACCGCGGACCGACGAGGCTATTATCGGGCCATGTCGGTCGCGGCGAATGCGCCCTACGACTTCATCTGCGTGGTCGATGATGCAGCCGGGAAGCTGGCGGGCCTGTCGAACGCCGTGGCCGCCATGTTGCGCGAGATCCCAGCCGATCGCCTGCACGGCGTCGTCCTGCGCTACCGCGAGGCGGAGGACGCGCTCCTCGTCATCCTGCGCATCGACCGCATCCTCGCGATGACGATGGCGCGCGAGCGCCTCCTGCGCGAGGCGGACCGCAAGCAGATCAAGACGCTCGAGCCCGATCGGCTGACGCCGGCGGACCGCAAGCGCTTCTACGACTCGCACATCAAGCACTACGACGAGCTCGCGGACTGCAAGATGGACGCGCCGCAGGTGATCCTCGGCCTCAAGCTGCGGCCCAAGCGCGCCGAGCGGAAGCCGGCCGCCGCGAGCCCCGGCGGTACGACGACGACGTCGAAGACCCGCGGCATCGTCAGCCGCGTCGAGGCGCCCGTGGCCGCGCCCACGGCGCCAGCCCCCCAGCGCGCCCCGGACGTCACGGTGGCGCTGCAGGATCCGGCGGGCGGCCCGGTGAACTACGCCAAGCTGCGCTACGCGGGTGGCGGCCGGATCGTGGTCCTGTCAGGCACCGCGTACGCGCAGGGATCCCAGCTCATCCTGACCTTCCACGAGCGCGGCCCGGGCGGCTCCGACGTCGGCGGGTTCGGGGTGGTGGGGCCCCCGGAGGGGGACTGCGTCTCGATCGAGCCCCTCGAGCCGAGCCCCGCCTTCACCGCCGTGATGAAGGATCTCGCCAGCCTGTACCCCGGCTAGCCCCAATGCCGGTCGGATAATGACGGAATCCGTCCGCTGACCACCTGGTCTTGGTCTTGGTCCTGGTCTTCGCCTGCGTGGTTCTGGGGGCTTCGACCAGGACCAGGACCAGGGCCAGGACCAGGCCGGCGCAAAGTGACCG
>CAZQJC010000042.1:0-7896 GCA_964593795.1 uncultured Myxococcales bacterium
GCTCCGGATCGTCCACGTCCACGTCCACGTCCACGTCCACGATCCGGAGCGCAGGGGCGAGCTTGGCACCTCGAGTCCGCTCAGAGGAGTGGCCGCTCCTGCGTCCGCAGATCGTCGCCCAGCCGTCCGCGAGGCGAGCGCAGCAAGCCGCATCCGCTCCGTCTTTCGAGGCGAGGGGAGCGAGCCGCAAGGGCGTCCCTCGCGCAGCGAGCGAAGACGCAGGTTGGGGGGCCCGACGCGGCTTTGCCGCGGCGGGGGAAGGGCAGCGTGCCCTTCCTGCGGCGGCCTTCCGAGGCCGCCGATCGCTAGAGAGCGGCGTCGAAGCCGAACATGAAGAGCTGCGTGGTCGTCGTGCGCTCGGCGCCCTGCGTGCCGGGGAGCCGCTCGCTGCCGCCCTTGAACTCGCTCGCGAGGCGCCACAGGTCGTAGCTCAGCGACGCGGCCCAGGTCTGCCCGATGCGATAGCGCAGCGCGACCCGCCCGCCGACGCCGAACGTGCTCGACTGCTGCCCCTCGCGCAGGCCCTTGGTCTGCTCGCGCGTCGCCGGCGCGAGGACGAGCGCCTCGGCCGCGACGCCGAGGTTCTCGCCGACCCCAGGCACGTCGAGACCGCCGCCGAACGTGGGGCCGCTGATGACCTCGTTCGGCAGCTTCGCCTGCTTGCCCGCGTCGATCGACACGGTCTCGTAGCGGTAGCCGACACGCGCGTAGAGGCCCGCGCCCTTGCCTGCGCGGCCTCGCGCGCCGACGCGTCCGCCGATGTCGAAGTCCTGCACCATCATGCCGAGGTCGTCGTTGCCGCCGTCGTCGCGCACGATCCGCATACCCGGACGCGCGACCTGGATCCGCCACGCCCCGTCGGCCGCGAGCTCGACGCTGTCCGACACCTGCAGGCGCATGACGCTGCCGAGCCGCACCGCGGCGGCCACCGATCGCAGCGCGAACTTGCCGAGGAACTGGTCGGTCTGCGCCTGGAACGACTGCTCGATCGCGGCGACGCCCATCGACGCGTCGAGCCCTACGCGGATCGCAGACGGATCGGGCGTCACGATCCCGGTGTCGCGCACGAGCGCCGAGCTGATCCATCCGCGGTCGTCGGCGTGCTCGCCCTCGACGAGCAGCCACTTCCCGTCGGGCGTGCGCTCGACGACCTTGAGCTCGGCGCCCTCGCGCACGATCGCGACGGGCTTGCCCGACAGCGGCTCCGACAGCACGGGCGCGAGCTCGCGCGCGTAGGCGAGCGGCACCCCGGGTGGGATGCGGCGCTCCCGGGGTCCGAGCGGTCGCGCCTCCTCACCGCGCAGCTTGCGCGCGGCGTCGAAGACCTCGTCGATGCCCGCAAGGGGATCGCCTGGATCGAGCGGCGTCGCCGCGGGCGGACCGGCGCGCACCTGCGAGGCCAGCGGGACGGGCTCGGCGAGCACCGCCGGCGGCTGCGGCGCGGTGCGCCTCGGCACCAGCTCCTCGGCAGGCTCGGCGGCCGCGACCGCGCGCGGCTCCTCCATGCCCTCCTCGACCGGGAGCGAGCGCGGGTCGACGTGGCTCGCGCGCACCAGCATCCGCGTGGGGATCCAGCCGAGGCCCCTTCGGCCCGTCACCTTGGCCCAGCCCCCTCGCACGCGCTCGACGCGGACCCGGGCACCGGCGGGGATGCGGAAGGTGGCCCGGTAGGCCGCACCGGGCCGCTCCCGCAGCACCGTCGGCTGGGCGACGGCGAGCGTGTCGCCCCCGCGCTGGGCGTCCGCCGGGGACGACCAGACCAGGACCCACAGGCACGCCAGCGCCAGAGCCCCCGATCTCTTCGAGATCAGCCGCATCCTCTCCGCCCGGGTGCTGAGCAAGTCGCGGGCCACGTGGCGCCGTGGAGAATCATGGCGTTCGGGCATACGAAATGGCGGCCACGGCCCCCGGGTGCCGCCCCGAGTCAGCAACGCGGCCGCGGTCGTGGCACTCTCTCCCCCATGCGTCTGTGGGCCATCGCTCTCGTGGTCTCGCTCGGCTGCTCGCGCGCGGGGGCCGGCTCGCCGGAGGGCGCCGCGCTCTTCGCGAGCTACTGCGCGCGCTGCCACGGCCTCGAAGGCAAGGGGGGCGTGCCGACGGACGCGGGGCCGGCGCCCCGGAACTTCCACGACGTGGCGTTCCACAAGAGCCGCACCGACGCGGATCTGCGCGCCACCATCGAAGGTGGCCGCGGCGTCGTGATGCCGCCGTTCCGCGGGCTCCTGCAGCCCGCACAGCTCGATGCGCTGGTGCAGCACCTGCGCTCGCTCGATCCGGGGAGGAGCTCTCGATGAATGTGATCAAGTGGCTGGGTCTCGGGGTGGTGGGGCTCGTCGTCCTGGCGGTCGCCGGCATGAGCCTCAAGTTCTACGTGCTCTCGCCGAAGTCGCGTCCCGCGCCGCAGCTCAAGGCGCCATCGACCCCCGAGGCGATCGCGCGCGGCAAGTACCTCGCGCACCACGTGGCCGTCTGCGTCGGCTGTCACTCGCCCGTCGACGAGTCGCAGCCTGGTGAGCCCCTCGTCGCGGGCAAGGAGTTCGGTGGGCGCGACTTCGGGGACTACCCGGATCTGTTCCCGGGGCACATCCGTGCGCCGAACCTCTCGGCCGATCCCCAGGCGGGCCTCGGCGGCTGGACCGACGGCGAGATCGTGCGCGCCATGCGCGAGGGTGTCAGCAAGGACGGCCGCCCGCTCTTCCCGATGATGCCGTACCTGACGTACGCGAAGTCGCTGTCCGACGACGACGCGCTCGCGATCGTCGCGTACCTGCGCACCGTGCCGCCGCAGCCCACCAAGGTGGGGCCGACGACGATCAACTTCCCCATCTCGATGTTCGTGCGCGCCGCGCCGCGCCCGCTCGATTCGCCGCCGCCGCCCGCGCCGGCCTCCGGCCTCGACCGCGGCAAGTGGCTGCTCGAGATCTGCAGCTGCGGCGACTGTCACACGACCACGGACGCCAAGCGCCAACCCGTGCCTGGCCACTACCTCGCGGGCGGCACGCCCCTGCCGCTCGGCGCCAGGGGCATGGCGATCAGCCCCAACATCACGAGCGAGAAGGCCACCGGCATCGGCACGTACACCGACGCGGACCTCGCGCGTGTGTTCAACGAGGGCGTCGGCAAGTCGGGCCGCAACCTCTACGGGATGCCGTGGTGGTACTACAAGGGACTGACCGACTCGGACAAGCAGGCGCTGATCCAGGCCCTGCGCGAGGTGCCGCCGGTGGTGCACGCGGTCCCGCCGTCGAAGCTCAAGCTGTGACGGCCTACGCGGTCCCGACTCCACCCGCGCTCCGCGCCGAGGCCCTTGGAGAGGCCACGCTCCGCGCGCTCCGCGAGCGGCTCGTCGGCGCCGGCTACACCGCCGAGGCGCTGGCGAGGGCCGAGCGCATCGCGCCGGGCGCGTTCGACGCGCTGCGGCTGCCGCTCGTGATGCACCGCCTCGCCGAGGACGGATCGCCGTCGGCGCGCCTGCTCGCGCTGTTCGCGTACGACGTCGCGATCGAGCGCTCGGATCTCGAGGGCGTGCTCGGCGCGGAGCTGGTCGCGGCCCTGGCCGAGGCGCGCATCCTCCACAGCGTCGACGCGGGCAAGGTCCTCGTGGTGCCGCAGGCGCGCCTGCTGCCGTTCGAGGGCGACTACCTCTTTTGCGACGCGCCGCACGCGCGCAGCGACTCCGTGATGGGCCCCGGCCCCACCACGCAGGCGCTGCTCCGCGCGCTGCCGGAGCGCATGCCCGAGCGCGTGCTCGACGTCGGGACCGGCGCCGGCACGATCGCGCTCGTGGCGGCCACGCGCGGCGCCCGGCGCGTCGTCGCGACCGACGTGAGCGCGCGCGCGGTGGAGATGGCGCGGCTCAACGCGCGGCTCAACGGCCGCGAGATCGAGTGCGTCGCGGGCGACCTCCTCGCGCCCGTCCGTGGGGAGCGCTTCGACCTCGTGGTGTCGCAGCCGCCGTTCGTGACGCAGCCGCTCGGGGGCGCGACCGTGGCGTACCTGCACGGCGGCGCCGCGGGCGACGAGATCGCGCTGCGCCTCTTCTCGGAGCTGCCGGCGGCGCTCGCGCCCGGGGGCCGCGCGATGGCGTTCGTCGAATCGCTGCGCCGCGCCGGGCCGCCGCTGACCGCGCGCGTCCGCAGCGCGCTCGGCGCCGCGCCGCTCGACTTGCTGCTCTTCTTGGAGCCCGGTCAGCCGCTCGACCGGCAAGCCATCGCCTACGCGGCTGGCGAGCACCCGCGCCTCGATCCCGCCTTCTCCGAGGCGGTGGTCGGCTACACGCGCGCGTTCGCGGCCGTCGGCGCGCAGGACGCCCAGCGCGCGCTCGTCGTCGTCTCCGACTCCGGCGGCTCCGAGCCCCGCTACACGGCGGGCGTCCCGGTGCCGGGCTCGGCGCGCTTCACGTCCGAGGCGGTGGAGCGCGCGCTCGCGGCGCTCGCGCTCGCCTCCTCGCCCGACGCCGCCCTGCTTGCCGCCGCGGCGGCGCTCGCGCCGGCGGCGCGCATCTGCGAGGAGCGTCGCGCGGGCGCCGAGCCCCGCGCGTTCCTTCGCTTCGACCCGGGCTCGCTCGCCCAAGATCGCGAGCTCAACCCCGCGCTGGCGGCCCTCTGCCAGCTCGCGATCGATCCGGTGCCGATCGTGGACCTCGTCGCCGAGTACGCCGCCGCGTGCGAGGCCGGTCCAGACGACGTGCGCGGCCAGGTCCTCGGCGCCCTCCGCGAGGGTCTCGCCAGCGGCGCGTTCGTCGCCGCGTGATCCGCGTTCACTCCCACGTCCACGTTTCCCCGCAATTTGCGGCGGTTCCTCGCCTGCGGGGCGCGCCCTGCAGCCTGCGGGGCGGACCCTGCAGCGGTGAAAAATTGGACTTGGGGCGCACATCGCCTCAACGTCGAATCATGGCCCTCAGTGGAACCTTGGACACCGTCCCGGCCGCGGAGCTGCTGCAGTTCCTCGGGCTCGGGCGCAAGACGGGCACACTGACCGTGCGCTCTTGCGGCAGCCAGCGCGGCCTCGTGCTCGAAGACGGCGTCGTGGTGTCGTCGTACAGCGACCACCCCGCGCAGTTCCTGGGTGAGCAGCTCCTGCGGCTCGGCCTCGTGGACTCGCCCACGCTCCAGCTCGCCCGCCGCCAGGCCGAGGGCGCGCGGCGGCCGCTCGGCCTCGTGCTGCTCGAGCTCGGCGCGCTCGACGCCGAGCGTCTGCGCGAGATCCTCATCGACAAGGCGATCGACGCGTCGCGTGACATCTTCGACTGGCGGCGCGGCACCTTCGCGTTCGTCGAGGGCAAGGTGCTCGAAGAGGGCACGCCGCGCATCGCGCTCGAGACCCAGTCGATGCTGCTCGAGGTCGCGTACCGCATCGACCACTGGGAGATCCTGCGCGCCGAGTTCCCCGACGACGACGTGATGGTCTGCCAGATCGCCGACCCCATCCTCGCCGAGGTCGACTGCGAGGATGCGCGCCTCGTGCTCGGGAGCATCTCGCCCGATGGCGTGACCATCGCGGCGCTGTGCCGCCGGGTGCATCGTCCCGCGTTCTGGGTCTACACCAAGCTCTACGACCTGCAGCGCGCCGGCCAGCTCCGTGTCACGCGCTCGACGACCGAGCGAAAGAGGGCGAACGAGGAGCCGCGCGCGCAGTCGCTGAGCCCGGCCGAGGCGGCGCGGCAGATCGGCGTGTCCGTGAGCGCCGTGCACCGCTGGATCCGCGACGGCGTGCTCCCGGTCGAGGAGGCCGCGCCGGGCGCCCCGTATCGCGTGTTCCTCTCCGACGAGCTCTGCCGGCGCCTGCGCGACGGCGTCGTGCCCGACGGCTGGGTCCCGATGGAGGAGGCCGCCCGGCGCCTCGGCACCACACGCGAGCACGTGGCCTTCCTGGTCGCCCGCGGTCGCCTGCGCGCGATGCGCGCCACCGTCGGCGCCCGTCGCCTCTGGACGATCGACCTCACCGACCTGGCCGAGCTGGCGCCGGTCGTCGCCGCGACCCGCGCGCAGAGCTGATCGAACCCCCAGCGACCCGGCGTAAGATGGACGGATGTCCACCGCCGCTGCCGCACAGGTCCTGCCGCTGTCTGCCCGTCGTCCGCGCTCCACGGTGACGGCCGTCGAACCCGGTGATCTCCTGCTCGAGCGCGCGCTGCGCTGGGAGAAGGAGCGCGCCCAGCAGATCTACATGGTGCAGCCGATGGGGGGCGGCAGGCTGCGCGAGTACACGTGGGCCGAGACGGTGGGGCAGGCGCGGCGCCTCGCGGCGTACTTCCGCAGCCTCGGCTACCCGCCCGGCAGCCGCATCGCGCTCCTGTCGAAGAACTGCGCCCAGTTCATCGTCTGCGACCTGGCCATCTGGATGGCGGGCCACATCTCCGTGCCGCTCTATCCCACCGTCACGGCGGACACCGTCCGCTACGTGCTCGAGCACAGCGAGTCGCGCGCGCTCTTCGTCGGCAAGCTCGACGAGTGGCCCAAGCAAGAGGCCGGAGTCCCCGAGGGCGTGCACATGTTCGCGTGCGACCTGTCCCCCGAGACTTCGCACGAGAAGATGGAGGCGATCATCGCGCGCACCGCGCCGCTCGAGGGCCAGCCTGTCCGCCCCGCGGGCGACACCGCGACGATCCTCTACACGTCGGGCTCGACCGGCGTCCCCAAGGGCGTCGAGATCGACTTCACGGCGATGGCGGTCGTCATCAAGGGGCTCCAGAGCATCTTCGAGTTCGGGCCCGAGGACCGCATGATCTCCTACCTGCCGCTCGCGCACGCGTTCGAGCGCGCGGCGGTCGAGTCGAGCTCGCTGGTCAAGGGCTTCCGCGTCTACTTCGCCGAGTCGCTCGACACCTTCGTGGCCGACGTGCAGCGCGCGCGCCCCACGCTCTTCCACTCGGTGCCGCGGCTGTGGCTGAAGTTCCAGGCCGGCGTGCACCAGAAGGTGCCGGCGAAGAAGCTCGCGCGCCTCCTCGGCATCCCGATCCTCGGGGGGCTCGTGCGCAAGAAGGTGCTGCGCGGCCTCGGGCTCGACCAGGCGCGAGTCGCGATCACGGGATCGGCGCCGGTGCCCGCGGATCTCGTCGCCTGGTACCGCCGCCTCGGCCTGCAGCTCGTCGAGGGCTATGCGATGAGCGAGAACTTCTGCTACTCGCACATCGATCGCGTGGAGGACGCCGTGGCAGGGAGCGTCGGCAAGCCCGCGCCGGACGTCGAGTGCAAGCTCGGCCCCGACGGCGAGGTGCTGGTCAAGAGCCCGGCCAACATGATCGGCTACTACAAGGAGCCCGGCCTGACCGCCGAGGCCTTCACGCCCGATGGCTTCCTCCGCACGGGCGACCGCGGCCACGTCGACCCCGATGGCCGCCTGCGCATCACGGGCCGAACCAAGGAGCTCTTCAAGACCAGCAAGGGCAAGTACGTCGCGCCCGCGCCGATCGAGAGCGCGCTCCAGGCGACGGGCCTCGTCGAGCTCGCCTGCGTCACCGGCAGTGGCCTCCCGCAGCCGGTGGCGGTGGTCTCCATCGCGGAGGCGCTGCGTCCGAACGCCCAGCACCAGGACGGCAAGGCCGCGCTCGAGCCCGAGCTCCGCAAGCTCCTCTCCACCGTCAACGCCGCGGTCGCCGAGCACGAGAAGCTCGACCGTCTCTTCGTGAGCACCCAGGCCTGGACCATCGACAATGGTCTGCTCACCCCCACGATGAAGATCCGCCGCGCCGCGATCGAGAACCGCTACGGCGAGCGCGCGAACGTCGAAGGCGGGCCGGAGCTGATCTGGGTGGACTAGTGCTGCCCGTCAGAAGTGGACCGGCATTCAGACACGTGAGCGCTGTGCACGCCAGGTGGGGGCAGCACTCGCGCACGCGGAGCGTGCGCAAGACCAGCACCTAGGGCCGCTCGTCGGACCAGCTGGAAGCCTGGG
>CAZQJC010000043.1:0-3480 GCA_964593795.1 uncultured Myxococcales bacterium
TGGTCTTGCCGGTGGCCACCTGGTCCGGCGTGAGCTTGCGCCTGGCGACGAGGCCGTCGAGGCAGGCCGCGCATTCGAGGGCGGAACCGCGAGCGATGTCGAGGAAGCGGCAGCGGTCGGCAGCGGATCGCTTGCCGTTGCCGACCGCGAGGTCATCAAGCTCGTGACGCACACGCCGACGAGCGGCAGCGCGTTCGACCTCTACCTCACGGTGCCGTGGCGAAGGCTCTGCGACGAGGTCGCCAAGCTGCGGATTTCATTGCCTGGGCACAAGCCGCTGGGCACAGGTCTGGGCACAGGTGTCGTAGACATTCGCAATCACTCGGGAAATCGGGTGGGCCCACCAGGACTTGAACCTGGAACCAACCGGTTATGAGCCGGCAGCTCTGACCAATTGAGCTATGGGCCCGAGAAGGCCTCATGCTGGCGCATGGGCCTCGTGCCGACAAGGGCACGCGAACAGGTGTTGATGAGACACTCATAAGAGTGTAGAACGAACACCATCGAGATCACCATGAAGCGCGAATCCAAGTTCCTCTCCCTCGTCCTGCGCCACGAACCGGCGCGCATCGGCATCACGCTCGATGCGTCCGGGTGGACCGACGTCGCGGCGCTGCTCGCGGCGTGCGCGGCGCACGGCGTGCCGATCACGCGCGACGACCTCGCGCAGATCGTCGCCACGAGCGACAAGCAGCGCTTCGCCCTCTCGCCCGACGGCGCGCGCATCCGCGCGAACCAGGGCCACTCGGTCGACGTCGAGCTCGGGCTCGCGCCGGCCTCGCCACCCACGCGGCTCTACCACGGCACCGTCGCGGCCGCGCTCTCCAGCATCCGCGCGACCGGCCTCGAGAAGCGCGCGCGCCATCACGTGCACCTGTCGGCCGACCGCGAGACCGCCACGCGCGTCGGTGCGCGCCACGGCCGGCCGGTCGTGCTCGTCGTGCGCGCCGACGCGATGGTGACCGCCGGCCACACGTTCTTCCGCTCGGAGAACGGCGTGTGGCTGACCGATCGCGTGCCGCCGACGTTCCTCGACTTCCCGGCGGAGGCGCCGCCGCACCCTCCCGGGCGCGCGCAAAGGCGCGCCGACCGCGTGCACATCGCGCAGGCGACGCTCGCCGCGTGCGAGGCGGGCCACTACGACCGCGCCCCCGGCGAGCGGGTGGAGCTCGCGCGGTGGATCGAGCAGGCCAGGCGATCGACGCGCCTCTTCGCGCCCGGCGACGTGCCCGCGCGCCCGCACGAGCTCCGCAGCGGCGAGGTCACCGTGACCGCGGAGACGACGCTCGAGGCCCTGCGGTCGCTGTCGGCGCACCAGGCGCGCCTCTCCGGCGACGGCAGCGCCCTCGGCACGCTCGGATGCCTCAACTTCGCGTCGGCGCTCAGCCCGGGCGGCGGCTTCCTCGGCGGCGCGCAGGCGCAGGAGGAGACCCTCGCGCGCTCGTCGGCGCTGTATCCGTGCCTGCTCGAGCAGCCGACGTACTACGCGCGCCAGCGCGCGCACGGCTCGCCGATGTACCTCGACCTCGCGATCGTCTCGACGCTCGTGCCGTTCTTCCGCGACGACGACGGCGGCTGGCTCGACGCGCCCATCCTCGCCTCGGTCGTGACCTGCGCCGCGCCGATGGCGATCGAGCTGCGGCGGCTCGGCGCCTTCGATGCGGCCGCGGTCGAGGCCACGCTGCAGCGGCGGGCCGCGTTCGTCCTCGACCTCGCTGCCTCCGAGGGCATCGAGCAGCTCGTTCTCGGCGCGTGGGGCGCGGGCGCGTTCGGCAACGATCCGGTCGCCGTGGCCGCGGCCTTCGCGGAGGCGCTCGCGACGCGTCGTGGCCTCTTCGAGCGGATCGTCTTCGCCGTCCCGCCGGGCCCGAACCACGCGACCTTCGCGGCGCGCTTCGGGCGCGCGACCTGACGTCGTCGCCGGGCGCGCCTGCACTGCGCCACGCAAGGCTTGCCTGCCGCGCGCTGTGCCACCTGTGCCGCGCGCAGCGGGTCGCGACGACGATCTCCGGGGTTTTCAGGCCTCCAGGGCTGGCCGGGGCGTTGCATTGCAGGCGGCCATGCGAAGCGGCATGGGACCTCGATGGCTCGGGATGTGTGGCCTCCTGATGATGGCGTGCGGCGCCGACGCGCCGGACGCGGGACAGGGCGCGGCGGGACAGGGCGCGGCGGGGCACATCGCGGGCCCTGGCACCGCGGGCTCCGCAGGCGTGGCGGGCATCCCCGGCACGGGGGGCACCCCCGGCACGGGCGGAACCCCCGGCACGGGCGGAACCCCCGGCGGCGCGGGGGCACCGGGCGGAGGCGTCGCGGGATCGCCCTACCCGCCTCCGCCGCCGCTCATGCCGCGGCGCGCGTGCGTGCCTCTCGGCGCGCTGCCTGCCGGTTGCGAGCCCGCTGGCACCTGGTTTCCCGAGCTCGATCAGCTCTCGGTCGCGGCGAGCGGCGGCCTCGGCGGCTGCGATCCGAACCTGATCTCGCAGGCCGGCGCGATTCGCCTGTCCGTCGAGGGTGATCGGCTCTGCGTCACGCACACCTCGCACCAGGACCCCGCGCTCACGTTCGACGCGACGCGCTGCCAGGCCGGCGTGCAGCTCGCGGACGCCATCCCCGTCACGAACGGCTACACCGAGACGTGGAGCGCGCGCTGGGCCTACCTCGTGGACCTCATCGACCCGGCCGCCCGTCGCTTCCGCATCGAGCACAGCCAGAGCGGCTTCTTCAGCTGCAGCGTGTCGGGCGCGGGCACGGTCACCGCGGGCGCCCCCGCGCTCGCGCTCGTGCCGCGGCAGTCGTGCATCTCGCGCGGGACGGAGACGGCTCCGACCGAGAGCCACGACCTCGCGATCGACTCGATCCAGCAGGGCAGCGGCGCCTGCGCCTCGATCCTGGCCGTGGGCCCGCTCCTGCACTACGAGCTCGCCGACGTGGGCCCGAACCGCTGCATGACGTACGAATCGGCCGAGATGCACTACCTGTTCCGCCAGCCGTCGTTCTCCGTCTCGCGTCCCGGCCCCACGCCCGGCTCCATCGTGCGCATCCAGATCAACGGCGACCGCGCCGACGGCTACACGGTCGAAGCCCTGCTGTACCCGAGCTCGACCTCCGCGGGCTCGGAGTACACGTGCAGCGCGATGGCCCGCGCGAGCTTCGTCCGCTAGTACCTCGCCACAGTGAAGATGATGGGTTCGAGCTCTGGAGGAACGCTGTGGCGAGGTACTACGTGGCGGGCCGCCGGGCCGCCCCAAGGCACGCCACAGGGACCCGCGCAGCCCGGAGGGCCTCATGATTAGTCACATCTGCCTAGGCAGATGAAATGTCCTTCTGGGAGTCCAGCACCCCAGAACTTCTGGCCCCTTACACCACGCCCGGCCTCACCCCCGCAGAGCGTTCGGGTCGCGCAACCGCCCCTCTCCCGACGGGCCCCGTCGGGAGAGGGGCCCCGCAACAGTCGGAGCGCCTTGCCGAGAACTCGGGCAT
>CAZQJC010000044.1:0-18437 GCA_964593795.1 uncultured Myxococcales bacterium
GGGTCTCTGACCCGGATCCGGAGCCTGAAGCCCGAGGCCTGAAGCCCGAAGCCTTCAGCGACGGCGCTCGTCCACGGATCAGCGGGCCTGCGCAAGCCCGCATTCTCCAACGCAGTTCAACCCGTTCGGTGCTCTAGTGCCTCGACCACGGCGTACTGATCATCGAGCGGGCGGCATCCAGGTCGAGGCCTTGCTTGCGTGTGGCCGGCTCGGAAGCCGGCCACCGCCGACCCCCTACTGCATCGGTCCCGTGCGCACGCGGTGCCGTCGCAGACCCCTTGCCTGGAGGTCTGCGCAGCGGGCACGCTGCCCTTCCCCCGCCCGGGCCAAGCCCGGTCGGGCCCCCTAACCTGCGTCTTCGCTCGCTGCGCTCGCTACGCCCTTGCGCCTCGCTGCGCTCGGCTCGAACGCACCGGCGCGAATCACTGCGCCCCGGTCGAGGCACCAGTGCATATTCGCCCATACAGATATTTCGAGCGCGCGCGCTCGCGGTTACCCTCTTCCGGGTGAGCGAGCTCTTCGCGGCCGTCTGCTCGATCGCGCCGACGCGGCGGCGGCGGTTCCTGTGGGCCGCGTGGTGGACGGGCGCGCCGGAGCGCGAGCCGTTCCGCAAGCCCGACGCGTCCGAGGGCGGAGCGCGCACCCGGGCGGAGGCGCTGGCAGCGGCCGAGCGCGCAGCGGGACGGCGCCTGGTCGAGGTCGAGCCGCTGTGGGCGCGGGCGTGGGCGCGCGTGCTCCAGGGCGAGCCGGCCTTCCCGCGCGGCCGAGCCGAGGACGCTGCGCCGCGCCGCGCGAAGCCCGCGCGGGCGGACGCCCCCGCCGCGAGTGTCTGGCAGGTCCTCGGCGTCGCGCCGGGCGCCTCCGCCGACGAGCTCAAGCGCGCCTATCACCAGCGCGCCCTCGAGACCCACCCCGACCACGGCGGCGATCCGGACACCTTCCGCGAGGTGCAGGCCGCCTACGAGCGCGCAACCGCACGCACCGCCAAGCGCACCCGCCGACCTCGCCGGAAGTAGACGAAGTACGATGAGGCCCGCTGTGGACAGCACGCCCGAAGCCACGCGCGCGCCGAGCACCCGCTTCCGGGGCAAGCTCATCGCGGTCATCCTAGGCACGAGCCTCCTGCCCGTGCTGGTCTGGGCCGCCCTCGGCCAGGCCACGCTGACGCGCCTCGGCGCGCTGTCGCTCGGACGGCTCGAGGGGCTGCTCGAGCGCGTGGACGCCGCGCTCGCGTCGCGCCCCGCCGACCCCGCGCTCGCCGGCGACCTCGACGCCGCGCGCCTGTCCCTCGCCCAGGCCGAGCTCGCGCGCCAGGCGCTCGTGCGCCGCGCGCCGCTCGCCGTCGCCGCCGTGGTCGCCGTCTCGCTCACGGCCGCCCTCCTCGCGGCCGCGCTCTTCGGCCGTGCGCTGTGGCGCCCGCTCGAGCGCCTCGCCGCGGGCATGGACCGCTACGGCAAGGGCGAGCTCGGGCACCGCCTCGCCGAGGCCGAGCGCCGCGACGAGCTCGGCCAGCTCGCGCGCGCGTTCAACCGCATGGGCGACGAGCTCGCGCGCCACCGCGATCGCCTCCTCGAGGCGCAGCAGATCGCCGTCTGGCAGGACGTGGCGCGCACGATGGCGCACGACCTCCGCAATCCGCTCACCGCCATGCGCATGGCGCTCGGTCGCCTCGCGCGCGTCGAGACCGCCGACCAGGACCGCCAGCGCCTCACCGAGGCCGTGGCCCTGCTCGACGAGGAGGTCTCGACGCTGCAGCGCATGACGCAGTCGTTCGCCGAGTTCGCGCGGCTGCCCGCGCCCGCCCCGCGCGCGCTCGATCTGTCGCACCTGTGCGCCGAGCTCTGCGCCCTCTATGGCGCCGACGCCGACGTGGCGCTCGTGACCGCAGGCCCGCTCGAGCTCGAGGCCGACCCCGACCAGCTCCGCCGCGCGCTGGGCAACCTCGTCAAGAACGCCGTCGAGGCCGCCCGCGGCGCGCCGGTGCGCGTGTTCGTCGAGGCCGTGGGCCCGCTCGCGCGCGTGCGCGTGGAGGACGCCGGCCCAGGCATCCCCGCCCCGATCGAGGGCGACGCGCTGGCGCGACTCGGCCGGAGCAGCAAGCCCGGCGGCTCGGGCCTGGGCCTGCCGATCACGCACAAGATCGTGCACGACCACGGCGGGCGCCTCGCGCTCGCGCCGCGCCCAGGGGGCGGAACGGAGGCGCTCGTCGAGCTGCCGAGGGCGCACGAGGTGACCGCGTGACGCGCCCGCGCGTGCTCGTGGTCGACGACGACGCCGCCATCGTGCGCGGCGTGTGCGGCCTGCTCGCCGACGAGGGCTTCCGCACGGTCTCGGCGGCCAGCCCCCGGCAGGCCGAGGGGATCCTCGACGATCCTCGCGATCCGCCCGCGATGATGCTGCTCGACCTGCGCATGCCCGGCGAGGGCGGCCTCGACTTCCTCGCGCGCCTTCCGCGCCCCCTGCCGCTGCCGGTCGTCATCCTCTCCGGCGAGGCGTCGATCTCCGACGCCGTGCGCGCGCTCAAGCTCGGCGCGAGCGACTTCATCGAGAAGCCCCCGCAGCCCGAGCGCGTGCTGACGGCCGTGAGGAACGCGCTGGCCCTGCGCGCGCTGGCCGAGGAGCGCGAGCGCCTCCTAGCCGATCTGCAGCAGCCCGGCACCCTGGTCGGCGACAGCGAGCAGATGACCGCGCTCCGCGCCACGATCGCGCGCCTCGGCCCGAGCGACGCCGTGGCCCTCGTCCTCGGCGAGACCGGCAGCGGCAAGGAGCGCGTCTCGCGCGCGCTCCACCTCGCCTCGGGCCGCGCCGGCCGCTTCGTGGCCGTCAACTGCGCCGCCATCCCGGGGCCGCTCCTCGAGAGCGAGCTCTTCGGCCACGAGCGCGGCGCGTTCTCGGGCGCCGACCGCCGCCGCATCGGCCGCTTCGAGCAGGCCCACGGCGGCACGCTCCTCCTCGACGAGATCGGCGAGCTGCCGCTGGATCTCCAGGCGAAGCTCCTCCGCGTCCTCGAGGCGCGGGAGATCGAGCGCCTCGGCGGCAGCGAGCCGGTGCCCCTCGACGTGCGCGTCGTCGCCGCGACGCACGTGGACCTCCAGCGCGCGGTCGCCGAGGGCGCCTTCCGCCAGGACCTCTACTACCGCCTCGCGGTGCTGCCGATCCGCGTGCCGCCGCTGCGCGAGCGTCCCGCCGACATCGCGCCGCTCGCCCGCGCGTTCGCCGCGGAGCTGCTCGGCCCGCGCGGCGAGCTCGCCCTGCCCCCCGACGGCGAGGCGGCCCTGCGCGCGTGGTCGTGGCCGGGCAACGTGCGCGAGCTGCGCAACGTCATCGAGCGCGTGCTGCTGCTGCGCGGCGAGGGTCCCGTGGTGCTCGATCGCGCCGCCGTGGACCGTGCGCTCGGCCTCTTCGACGCGGCCGTGCGCCCTGGTGCGCCGAGCGGCCTCGGCGAGCGCCCGCTCCGCGAGCTCCTCGAGGACCACGAGCGCGCGCTCCTGCGTGCGGCCCTCGAAAAGGAGGGCGGCAACATCGCCGCCGCCGCGCGCCTGCTCGGCATGGACCGCGGCAACCTGCACCGCCGCCTCCGCGCCCTCGGCGTCGGGTGACGGCGTCGGGCAGCACCGAGCTATCCGGGCTGATCCGGAGCTCCGCTCGAATGAAGGGCGCATCCGCATTCGAGGCGAGCGCAGCGAGCCGCAAGGGCGTCCCTCCCGCAGCGAGCGAAGACGCAGGGAGGGGACCCAGTTGGGTCGCGCCGAAGGCGCGCAACGCATGACGTGCCCAACTGGGGTAGGGGCGGCGCGCCCGCTGCGTTGACCTCCAGGCAGGGGGCCTGCGACGGCACGGTGTGCACACGGCACGAAGCAGTAGGGGGTCGGCGCGGCGGCCTTCCGAGGCCGCAGATCGCAAGCTAGTACACCTCCGCGATGATGCGGCACGGTGCGCCGCTGCCGTCCTGGATCTTCATGGGCAGCGCGACCACGCGCGCCCCGCGCGGCTTGAGGAGCTCGAGCCGCGCGACGTTCTCCAGGCCTGGCACGTTGGCCTCGGCGAGCACGCGGTGCGCCCGGAAGTCCTTCGACGGCCCGTGATCCACCGACGGCGTGTCGATGCCCACGAGCTTGACCTTGCGCGCCACCAGCCACGAGGCCGCCGCCGCCGAGATCCCCGGGAAGTGCAGGTTCGCGGTGTCCCCGGGCGCGTCGCTGCCGAACACGCGCTTGCGGTCCGGCCAGCGCCGCCCCCAGCCCGTGTGCACGAGGACGATCGCCCGCTCCGCGACCTTGCCGTGCTTCTTCTCCCAGCGCTCGAGATCCGCCGGCTCGAGCAGCGCGTCCGCGTCCTTCGCGGCCTTGTCGGCGATGTCCACCACGACCGCCGCGCCCACGAGCACCTCCGGCGGGATCTCGTGCACGCGCCACTTGCCCTTGGCGAAGTGCGCGGGCGCGTCGAGGTGCGTCCCGCCGTGCTCCGCCGAAGAGAAGCGGTTCGCCTCGTAGTAGAAGCCGCCGGGCGTCGGCCCGCGGTGGACGATCTCGGTCTTGAAGCCCGCGCGCTCCGTCGGCCAGTACAGCGTGTCGGGACCGAACGCGTACGTGAGATCCACCCACAGCGGCGCGTGGGCGCCCGCGGGAACGGCAAGACAGAGCAGGAGACAGGCCACCATCGCTCGCATGCCCCGCATCATGCGCCACCGACGACCGTTCTTGCTCGCCCCGGGTCCGGTGCGCCCGCCGTGGCGCGCGAGACCACTCGAAGCAATTCGATGACATGTGCCGCCCCTCGACCGATGGGATTACAGAAAATCAACCCGATTGATGACCTGATCTCGAGGCACGTACGATCTGGCCTCGATGGACTCCGATCTTCACGCCGTCCTCGACCTCTCGCGCCCGTACCTGCTCACCGGGGCCCACCCCACCACCGCGAGGCCCGACCCGCTGCTCGACCGTGTCGACTGCGCGGTGACGCGGGTGCCCCAGGCAGGAGTGCCCGTGCTCGAGGCGCTGTCGAGCGTCTATCGCTCTGACTTCGTGGGTGTGTGCGAGGTGCTCGAGGATCGTGCGGTGGTGGCCCGGCTCTACCTGCTCGGAGGCCAGGTCGTGCACGTCGCGCTGCCGGACCACACCGAGGCGCTCGGCCACGTGCTCTACGAGCTGCAGCTCATCGACCGCGCCACGTACGCCGAGACGATGCGACAGGCCAAGCAGGAGGGGAAGCTCCACGGTCAGGTGCTGCTCGAGCTGCAACTCATCGACGAGCTGCGCCTGAACTACGCGCTCTCCCTGCAGCTCCACCGCAAGCTCCGCCGCATCTTCTCGCAGCGGGAGTCACGCTACGATCTCCGCCCCGACGCGCACCTGTACGGCGGCGACGACGCCCTGCGAAAGATGCTGCCGCCCTCGCGCCAGGTGATCTACCTGGCTGCGCGCATGAGCCACGCGGACGACCTGGTCGCCGTAATCCGGCACACGGCCGGCCGGCCGCTCTTCATCCGTCCCGAGCGCGCCGGCGAGATCGCGCAGTACGGCTTCGGCGCGAAGGCGGCCGAGGCCGCCCGGCGCCTCGTGGAGTCGCCGGTGCTCGCGCGAGAGCTCATGGAGCCCGAGGCGACACGCTTCGAGGTCGGCGCCGCGCTCGCGACGCTGCTCCTCACCGATCTGTGCGAGCTCGGGCCTGCGGTCTCGCGTCGCAGCCTGCCGAACCGGCAGGGCGCTCCGATGGCGCTGCAGCTCGCGTCCGCCGACTCCGAGTACGCGGCCTACGAGATCATCCGCTCGCGGCCCGCGCTCGGCGCGGCGAGCGCGACCCCGGTCTCGACCGAGCCCCCCGATCCGGTGCGCGACGCGACGGCCGACGAGCTGCGGTGCCGCCTCGACGCCCTCGAGCGGCAGAGCCACTTCGAGGTCCTCGGCGTCTCGAAGGAGGCGAGCACCGAGCAGGTCCGCGCGGCATTCCTCCAGCTCGTTCGGCGCTTCCACCCCGATCGCATCACCGCGCTCGGCCTCAAGTACCTCACGGTCGAGGCGGACCGCTTCTGCCAGCGCCTCTCCGAGGCGAAGATGACGCTGTCCGATCCGATGGCGCGCGCGCGCTACCTCGCGCTCCTCGACGACCGGTCGGCGGGCGAGATCATCAAGCGCAAGCTCGCGGCCGAGCGGCACTACCAGCGCGGCGAGCAGCTCCTCGGGCGCGGCGATCTCCAGGCGGCCCACGACGAGTTCGAGCGGGCGTTCGCGAACAACACCGAGGAGGCGGACTTCCGCGCCGCGCTCGCCTGGTGCCGCTTCCTGACCGAACGCTCCGATCCGGACGGCGGGCGCACTCCGGCCGAGGAAGCCAAGCGCATGCTCTGGGGCACCATCAAGCGCTGGCCGAATCGCCTACGCTCGTACCTCTACCTGTCGCGGGTGCTGGTGGCCGGCGGCGAGCAGGAGCTCGCCATCGCGTGCCTGCGCAAGGCCGCGGCGACCGAGTCGATGGACAACGACCACGAGATCATGAGCGAGCTGCGCCTCCTCGAGCGGCGCCAGCGCGCAGCCGCCGAGCGCGCCAGGCGCGCCCGCTGGCTCCCCGTCCGTCGCCCCGGCGTCCCCTCTTGATCAGCGCCGCTTCGGCGGCCGGTGCCCGCCGTCCCGCGACGGCGACCTCGCGACGAAGGGTCTCGGCGCGGGCCTGTGCCCGTGCGGCCGCTCCGCCGGTGCCCTCGGCCGCTCGGCCGCGGCCTTCGGTCGCTCCGCGGCCTTCGGTCGCTCCGCCGGCGCCCGCTCCGCGGCACCCACCTGCGGCCTCGGCGCGTGGGGCCTCGGCGCGTGCGGCCTCGCCCCGGCGTCCCCGTACGCCCGCGGTCCCTCGGGCCGCTCGTAGCGCTCCGTGGGCCTTCGCACCGCGTCGATGTTCGGTCCGCTCCGCTGCGGGCGGCACGCCGCGCCCGCGAAGCGCTCCGCGAAGTCCGGCATGATCTCGAAGCGCGTCTCGTGCGTCATCACGCGGATCTTGCCGATCTGCGCCTTGGTGATGCCGCCGCGCCGGCACAGGAGCGGCACGAGCCAGCGCGGGTCCGCGTTCTCCTCGCGCCCCACGTCGATGCGGAACCACACCGCGCCGGTCTCGCTGGTCACGAGCTCGCTCGGCGCGATCGGCCGCGCCGGGCCGCGCGAGAACGTCGCGCCCTCCGCGCGCCCACGCGGCGACAGCGCCGGGCGCTCCGGCCGTGGCGCGAGCGACACCGGCAGCTCCTCGGGCGCCGGCAGCTGGCTCCGCTGCACGCGAACGAGCGTCGCGGCGAGCACCTCCGCGCTCACCGTCTCGAGGAGCCTCTGCCCGAGCGCGAGGTCCTCCTGCGCCGGCTCCTCTGCGAGCGCCGTGATGGCCTGCAAGAGCCGCTCGGCGTCGCGCGCGCGGATCTGATCGGCCGACGGCGGCGGCTCGAACGTCGCGCGCACGCCCGCGTTGCGGATGAGGTTCTCCGCCACGCGCCGCCGCGGGAACGGCACGAGCATCACCGCCGTGCCCTTCTTCCCCGCGCGCCCCGTGCGGCCGCTGCGGTGCAGGAGCACCTGGGCGTCCGTCGGCAGATCCGCGTGGATGACGAGGCCGAGGTCCGGCAGGTCGAGCCCCCGCGCCGCCACGTCCGTCGCCACGCACACCCGCGCCCGCCCGTCGCGCAGCGCCTGCAGCGCGCGCGTCCGCTCCGCCTGTGACAGCTCGCCCGAGAGCGCCACCGCCGAGAACCCGCGCTCGAGCAGGCTCGCGTGCAGGTGCGTGACGCCGTCGCGCGTCGCGCAGAACACGAGCGCCCCCGTCGCGTCCGCCTCGCGCAGCACGTTCACCACCGCGTGCTCGCGCTCTCCCGGCGCGATGGGCAGCGCGCGGTACGCGATGTCGCCGTGCGGCCGGTTCGCCCCCGCGAGCTCGAGCCGGATCGCGTCCTTCTGGAACGCCTTGGCGAGCGACACGATCTCGCGCGGCAGGGTCGCCGAGAAGAGCAACGTCTGCCGCTCCTTGGGCGCCGCACCGAGCAGCTTCTCGAGCTCCTCGCGGAAACCGAGGTCGAGCATCTCGTCGGCCTCGTCGAGCACGACGGCGCGCAGCTCCGCGAGGTCGAGCCCGCCGCGCGTCAGGTGATCGCACAGGCGGCCCGGCGTGCCGACCACGAGGTGCGCGCCCGCGTAGAGCGCGCGCCGCTCGGGGCCGATGTCCATGCCGCCGACGCACGACACGACGCGCGCGCCGGTCTCCGCGTAGAGCCACCCGAGCTCGCGCCCCACCTGCAGCGCGAGCTCGCGCGTCGGCGCAATCACGAGCGCGCTCGGCTTCTTGCTCCCCGGCGGAAAGCGCATGGCGTCGCCGAGCAGCCCACGCGCGAGCGCGAGGCCGAACGCCACCGTCTTGCCCGAGCCCGTCTGCGCCGACACGAGGAGATCGCGCCCGTCTGCGCCGGCCTCGAGCACCTTCGCCTGCACCGGCGTCGGCGTCGTGTAGCCTCTCAGCTCGAGCGCGCGCCGCAGCGCCGCGTGCCCCGTCTCGAACGTGGCCGCCTCTTCGCCCTGCGTCTTCTTGCTCGTCTCGCTCATCTCGCCCTGCCGTTCATGTGGCCCGTCCGATCACGTTGGAAGCGCTTCCAGCTCCTGCCAGCGCGCGTATAGCCGATCCACCTCCACCCGTGCCGCCTCGAGCTCCGCGACCAGGGTCGGCACCTCCGTCGCACGCTCCTTGTACACCGCGGGGTCCGACAGCGTCGCCTCGAGCGTCGCGACGCGCGCCTCCGCGGTCCCGATCAGGCCCTCGATCTCCGCGAGCTCGCGCTTCTCGCGGTGCGAGGCCTTCTTGACCGCGCCGGGCGCGGGGGCGGGCTTGCTCGGCCTCGCGGCCTTCGGCGCGGCCTCGGCCATGACCGGCTGCGGCCGCCGCGCGAGGTACTCGCTGTGGTTGCCCTGGTGCAGCGAGACGCGCCCGTCCTCCTCGAACGCGAGGATCCCCGTCGCCACGCGGTCGAGGAACCAGCGATCGTGCGAGACCACGAGCGCGCAGCCCTGGAACGCCGCCAGCGCCTCCTCGAGCACGCCGAGCGTGAAGAGATCGAGGTCGTTCGTCGGCTCGTCGAGGACGAGGAGGTTGCCCCCCCTGCGCAGGAGCTTCGCGAGCTGCACGCGGTTGCGCTCGCCGCCCGACAGCGCGCCGATCGGCGTGTCCGCGAAGCCGTCGTCGAACAGCATCATCTTGAGGAACGTCCGCACGTGCACCGGCCCGTCCTCGAGGTGCACCGTGTCGGCGTCGCCCGCGACCTCCTCGAGCACCGTCCGCCCGTCGTCGAGCTCCGCGCGGTGCTGGTCGAGAAAGGCGATGCGCGTGTTCACGCCCACGGTGACCTTGCCCTCGTCCGGCGCGAGCTGCCCGAGGATCGTGCGCACGAGCGTGGTCTTGCCCGCGCCGTTCGGCCCCACGATGCCGAGGCGATCGCCCGGCACCATGACGAGCGACAGGCCGCGGAAGAGCCGCTTGCCGCCGAGCGACTTGCCGACGCCCTCGAGCTCCAGCACGGTCTTGCCGAGGCGCCCGCCCGTCGGCAGCCGCAGCATCATCGCGCGATCCTCGGGCGAGCGGTCCGCCGCCTGCGGCTTTCCGCCCACCGCCTCGTCGAAGCGCTGGATGCGCGCCTTCTGCTTGGTCCCGCGCGCGCTCGGCCCGCGCCGGATCCAGTCGAGCTCGCGCCTGACGAACGACGCCCGCGCCCGCTCTCGCGCGGCCTCGTTCCCGAGGCGCTCCGCCTGCTTGCCGAGGAACGTCGCGTAGCCGCCCTCGTACGCGTGCAGCAGACCCCGGTCGAGCTCGAGGATGCGCGTCGCGACGCGGTCGAGGAAGTAGCGGTCGTGCGTGACGAGCAGGAGCGCCCCTGCGTGGGTGACGAGGCGCGCCTCGAGCCAGGCCACCGTGTCGGCGTCGAGGTGGTTCGTCGGCTCGTCGAGCGCGAGCACGTCCGGCCGCGCGAGCAGCGCCCGCGCGAGCGCCACCCGCCGCCGCTCCCCGCCGGAGAGCGTCCCCACCACCGCCGCGAACGGCGCGAGCCCGAGCGACGCAGCGAGCCCGCGGAGCTCGTGGTCCTGCTCCCAGCCGCCGAGGTCGGCCACGCGATCGTGCAGCGCCGCCTGCAGCTCGAGCGCGACGTCCAGCCGGTCGCCCTCGAGCGACGGCAACTCCGCCTCGAGCGCCTCGAGCCGCGCCACCGTCTCCGCGTGCGCGCGCAAGCCCTCGCGAAGCGTCTCCTCGACCGTGCGCGCCGGGTCGAGCCGCGGCTCCTGCGGCACGTACTCGAGCTGCAGCCCACGTTGCCGCGTGATCTTCCCCGCGTCCGGCAGATCGCCGGGATCGCTCGAGCCCGGCAGCGCGATGAGCCGCAGCAGCGTCGACTTCCCCGAGCCGTTGACGCCCACGAGCGCGATGCGATCGCGCGTGTGCACGGCGAAGGAGACGCCGCCGAGCACGCGGCGCGAGCCGAAGTGCTTCTCGACGCCCTGGACGGTGATGATCGCGGACAGGCCCGCATCTTGCCACACGCCATGCCTCCCCACTCCCCGTGCTCGTGCCCGTGCTCGTGCTGTTTCCGGCTACGCTCGCCCCGTGCTCCACCCCGAGAAGCTCCGCGACCTCGACATCTCCGCGGCGAGCGGCCTGTGCGCCGACGACGCCCGCTTCTTCGTGGTCGCCGACGACGAGCCGTTCCTCCTCGAGTACACCTGGCAGGGCCTCGCCCTCGTGCGCCGCCACGCGCTCGTGCCTGGCGGGTGGCCCGCCGAGCCCGCCGCTCGCAAGCGCGCCAAGGCCGATCTCGAGTCGCTCACCTGGCTCGATCCCACGACGCTCCTCGCGCTCGGCTCCGGCTCGCTGCCGACGCGCCGCCGCGGCGCGCTCCTCTCGCCCGACACCGGCGCCGTCCGCCTCGTCGAGCTCGGCCCGCTCTACGACGCCCTCTCCGCGCGCCTCGGCGAGATCAACGTCGAGGGCGCCGCCACCGGCGAGGGCCGCCTCTGGCTCCTCCAGCGCGGCGACGGCGCGAGCGGCCAGAGCGCGCTCGTCACGCTCGATCTCCACGCCGCACACCGGTCCCTCGCCGCGTCCGTGCTCGATCCGGACGCGCTCCTTGCGATCACCGACGTCACCCTCGGTACGCTCGGCGGCACGCGCCTCGGCTTCACCGACGCCTGCTGGCTGCCCGGCCAGGGCCTCTTCTACAGCGCCGCCGCCGAGGACAGCCCCGACGCGGTCGCCGACGGCCCCTGCGCCGGCTCGGTCCTGGGCCAGCTCGACGACCACGGCCGCGTCACGTGGTCGTCACCGCTCACCGGCGCGCTCAAGATCGAGGGCCTCTGGCTGCGCCCCGACGCCTCCGGTCCCGTGGCCTTCCTCGTCGCCGACGCCGACGACCCCGCCACGCCCTCACCACTCCTGCGCGTCACGCTGCCGAGGTAGGCGCCCTATCTCGACCCTGCCCGCCCGAGGTGCTCGTCGAGCGCCGCGTTCACCGCGTGCGGCTCCTCGACCGTCGAGGTGTGCCCCGCCCGCGGGATCTCCACGTAGCGCGCCCCCGCGATGCGCTCCGCGGTCGCCCGCGCCCGCGCCGGCACCACCGCGCGATCGTCCGCCCCGTGGATGACGGTCGTGGGCACGCGGATGCGGCCGAGCTCCTCGAGCACCGGCCGCCGCGTGATCACCGCGCCGAGCGCCGCCTCCGTCGCATCGATGGGCAGCGCGAGCAGGTGCTCCTCCTGCTTGCGCCGCAGCGCCGCGCGCGCGCGATCCCGCAAGAACGCCTTGCCGAACATGATCTTCATGATGGCCCCGAGCAGGAGCCGGTAGCCGACGAGGCGGGTGACGAAGGACATCGCGCGGTACTTGGGCACGTTTCGCCGCGGCTCCGCGTCGGCCGCCGTCTCCATGAGCACCAGCGAGCGCACGAGCTCCGGCCGCCTCGCCGCGAGCCGCATCCCCACGAAGCCGCCCATCGAGAGCCCCACGAAGTGGCACGGCGCCGCCCCGAGCCGCTCGATCAGCGCCGCCGCGTCGTCCGCGAGGGCCTCCATGTCGTAGGGCCGCGCGGACGGCGGGCTCTGCCCCTGACCGCGGTGGTCGTACGTGATGCAGCGGTGCCGCCCGCGCAGGTGCGCCACCTGCGCCGCGTACATCTGCCCGCTCCACAGCAGGCCATGGGAGAAGACGATGGGCGGTCCGTCGCCGCCCGAGTCCTCGTAGTGGAGCGTCGTCCCGTTCACCTCGACAAGGGGCATGGGCGCAGCATACGCCGCCGTGGTAGAAGCCTGGCGGGAGCAGAGGAACGCATGGGACGCATCTTCGAGACACGCAAGCACGTCATGTTCGCGCGGTGGAACAAGATGGCCAAGATGTTCACCCGCATCAGCAAGGAGATCGCGATCGCGGTCAAGGCTGGCGGCGGGAGCGCGGACAGCAACCCATCCCTGCGCCGCGTGCTGCAGGCCGCGCGCGCGGCCAACATGCCCAAGGACAAGGTCGAGAGCGCCATCAAGCGCGCCCTCGGCCAGGACCAGAAGCCGTACGAGATCGTCATGTACGACGGCTACGGACCGCACGGCATCGCGATCCTCGTCGAGACCGCGACCGACAACGTCGTCCGCACCGTCGCGAACGTGCGCATGCACTTCAACGAGAACGGCGGCAACATGGGCACGACCGGGAGCGTCTCGTTCCTGTTCCAGCGCATGGGCGTCTTCAAGCTCTCACCCGAGGGCATCGACCGCGAGTCCCTCGAGCTCGATCTCATCGACCACGGCCTCGAGGAGATGGGCGACTCGAAGAACGACAAGGGCGAGCCGCAGCTCGTCATTCACTGCGCGTTCAATGACTTCGGCAAGATGCAGGCGGCGCTCGAGGAGCGCAAGCTCACCATCCTGTCGGCCGAGTCCGAGTACATCCCACTCAACCTCATCGAGCTCCCCGAGGACCAGGCCAAGGAAGTCCTCGAGCTCGTCGACGCGCTCGAGCAGGACGAAGACGTCCAGCGCGTCTTCCACAACCTCGCCTAGGTGCAATGCCGGTCACTTTGCGCCGGCCTGGTCCTGGCCCTGGTCCTGGTCCTGGTCGAAGCCCCCAGAACCACGCAGGCGAAGACCAGGACCAAGACCAAGACCAGGTGGTCAGCGGACGGATTCCGTCATTATCCGACCGGCATTGCCCCTAGCGCACGCAGGCGCAGCCGGCCCAGAAGCCGGGCGTCGGGGCGGCGCGGAAGCCGCGGGGGCAGGGCGCGCTCGCGCAGCGGATGGAGCAGCCCCAGCCGCCGTTGCCGAGGTTCCAGAAGCACTCGGGCGTGCCGCTGACGCCCGCGGCGAGATCGCACGTCTGTCCGAAGTGGTGCGGCGTGCACGCCTGCGCGCAGAAGCCGGGCCCGCCCTGGAAGCTGATGCAGCTCGCGCCTCCGGGGCAGGGCTGCGAGTCGCTGCAGAAGCAGGCCTGGCCGTTCTGCTGGTTGCAGTCGGGGCCGTAGTCGGGCGGGGTCGGCGCCGGCAGGCCGCCGAAGCCTCCGCCGCCGTGCGTGCCCCCGCTGCCCCCGGCGTTCCACGCGCCGGTGCCGCCGAAGCCGCCGCTGCCCTGGCGCGCGCCGCCGTCCGCGGTGGGGCCGCTCCAGCCCTCGAAGCCGCCGAAGCCGCCGAGCCCCCCGGGGGCATCCGCGGCGCCGGCGTCGGCGGTGGGCGGCGCGGGATCGAGCGGGATCGTGCCGCCGCAGGCCGCGCAGGCGAGGAGGAGGACGAGCGCGCGGGTCATGGCCCCACCGCGAGGGCCTGCAGGGTGCCCGAGCGCGTCGCGACGTAGACGACGCCGTCGCCGAGGACGGGGCTCGCCGCGACCTCGCCGGGGGTCTCGCTGCCCGCGGGCGCGATCGCCCAGAGCTCCTGGCCGGCCGGTGAGAGCGCCACGACGCGCGTCGGGCGCGCGCCGACGACGAGCACCGTGCCGTCGGGGGCGATGACCGGCGCGGTGTCGAGGAGCTTCATGTCGCCGTCGCCGAAGGTCCAGCGCAGGCCGGCCAGGACGTCCGCGGCGTAGACGTTGCCGTCGAGGGAGCCGACGTAGATCGTGCCGTCGGCGGCGCGGGCGGGCGTCGACTGGATGCGGCTCCGCGTGCGCAGGCGCCACGCATCGGGCGCGCCGGTCTCTCGCGCGACGGCGTGCAGGAGGCCATCGTGCGAGCCCACGAGGACGCGCCCGCCGGCGACGAGGGGCGCGGCGGAGATCGCGTCGCCGGTGAGGTAGGTCCACGCGACGCGCGGGCCGTCGAGGTCCACCGCGTAGAGGTTGCGATCCGACGAGCCGACGTAGATGCGGCGGACGAAGGGATCGGGATCGAGGACCGGGGACGAGGCGACGGGGGCGCCGGGATCGGCGATCGGCAGCCGCCAGAGGAGCTTGCCGTCCGCGGGGCGGATCGCGAGGAGCTCGCCGCGATCGCCGCCGAAGCCGTAGCGGCCGACGAAGACGGTGCCGTCGCGCGGATCGACGGTCGGCGTCGAGCCCTGGTACGTGCCGTCGAGCTCGGGCAGGCCGCTCCACCTCGGGGCGCAGTTGGCGGTGGAGATGGCGTAGAACCGGCGGAGCGTGCCGAAGTACGCGGTGGCGCCGTCGCGGGAGAGCGCGACGCCGGTGCCCGCAGGATCGGGCGTCGTCGGGTCCGGGCGCGGCAGGCCGAAGCGGCAGCGCTCGGTGCCGTCCGGCTCGAACACCAGGAAGTCGGCGGTCGAGGCCATCGCGAGGCTGCCGTCGGCGCCGCGCGCGGGCGTGCGCTCGACGGGCGCGTGCGTCGGCACGTTCCAGCGCAGGCGCGGGCGGACGAGGATGCGGCGGCGCTCGAGACTGGCGCGGCCCCAGCGATCGCGCGCGCGGACGAGGACCTCGACCCCTTGCGTGGAGGCGCCTGACGCGACCGCTTCGAGCGCGAGGGTGCAGCGGTGCATGCCGGCGCCGGTGGGGGCGCAAGGCACGGGGACGCCGGAGGGCGCGAGCGGCGTGGCCGCCGCGGCGTCGACGGTGACGCCGCCGGCGGCGTCCTCGGCGCGCACGTCGAAGGTCAGCGGCGGGCCGGGCGCATGGCGGATCGCGCCGTCGGCCGGGCCGGTGACGAGGAGCGAGGGGCCGTGGTTGTCGATGCAGGTGTCGTGGCGGGACAGGAGCTCTGCGCCGTCGGCCAGCGTGACGCGCACGACGAGCCGCAGCGTGCCGTCGGGCAGGGTGCGCGTGTCGAGGGCGAGGTCGAAGGGCGGGCTGCTCGCGCGGGCGACCGCGGTGCCCTCGAGCTCGAGCGCCACGGCGGCGAGGCTGCCGCTCGTCACGCGGACGCGCAGGGCGAGGCTCCCGCTCCGCGGGGCCGAGTCCGCCGCGCCGCCGCAGCTCCCGGCCGGCAGGCCTTCCACGACCAGGGCGCGGCTGTCCTCGAGACAGCCGGCGTGGCCGAGGGCGACCAGCGCGGCGAGAGCGGCGAGCGGCGCGCGCGTCATGGCATCACCGCCGCGGGGGCGCCAGCGCGGTCCCGGCGGGCAGCGCGTCGGCCTCGACCGCGAGCCAGACGTCCACCGCGCGCGCGGTGCGCGCACCGCCGAGCGAGATCGACTGCCGGAACACGTCGCCGAGGCCGTCCACCGCGTAGCCCTCGGTGGCGCGCAGCGAGACGTGATCGAAGCCCTGATCGGCGAGCTGGAGCAGCTCGGCCTTCTGGCAGGCGCCGTCGCCGTTCGCGTCACGCCAGAGGACGAGGCGCGCGGCCGCGGTCTCGGCCCGGTCGAGCGTGCCGTCGCCGTCGCGATCGAGGGCGCGCAGCGCGGGCAGGGCGCCGTCGCGCGCGAGGCCGTCCACGATGTTGGTCACGAGCTCGGCGCCGGAGCCGATGACGCCGTCACCGTCGAGGTCGCGCGCGAGGTACGCGCTGCCGGGGGCGAGCGTCGGCATCCAGACGCCCTGGCCGTCGTCGTAGAGGTCGAAGCGCACGCGCGAGGCGGAGAAGCGAATGCCGCTGCCGTCGAGATCCACGACGATCGGGTCGCCCCACGTGGCGCCGTTGTTGATGGACGTGGGCGGCTGGCAGACCCAGTTGCGCACGAGCCAGATGCGGAAGTTCTGATAAGCGCCCTCGATGCCGTCGTGCACGCCCGACTTGCGGCGCGGCGTGGCCTGCGCGAAGTCCACGCGCGCCTGCAGCGTCGCGAGGTCGACGCCCGGGCAGATGGGCGTGCCGGAGAGGTAGCCGTCGACCTGGGCGCTCGCCGCGTCGCGGGCGGCCGACGCGATCTGGTCCACGTCGCAGATCGTCCTCGGCGTGGCCTGCAGGGTCGCGGCGCTGGCGGTCTGGAAGAGGCGCTCGCCCTCCTCGGTGCCGTAGACGTAGGCGTCGGAGATCGTGTCGGGGCGCGTGTCGCACTTGCCCGCGACGCGCAGGGCCTGGAGCACCCGCGTGCGACCGGCGTCGAGGCCGTTCTCGAGCGCGGCCTTGCCGTACATCGCGACGAAGCGCACGCCATCCTCGCCGAGCGGCGCGCGGAGATCGGTCGCGCGCCTGTCGATCGCGGCCTCCTCGGCGGCCTGGTCGAGCAGGAGCACGTCGGAGACGGCCTGCTCCGCGAGCGCGGTGCACGCGACGCCGACGGGGCCCGGATCGCGGAGGAACGGGCAGCGGGCGCCGGTCGCCTGCACGTAGAGCATCGGCGCGGCGTTGCCGACGGCGGCCGACGCCGCCCTGGCGTCGAAGCCGACCACGCCCTGCGATCCGAGGACCGCGTCGAGGCGCTTGGCGAGGAGCTCGGTGCCGGTCGCCTGCGAGCGCAGGATCTCGGCGTGCGCGGCGACGTGCGTGTCGTGCAGCGCCGCCGTGTCCGTGCCGGTGGTCGTGGGCGCGGGTTCGCTCGGCACGACCAGGTCGCTGCCGCAGCCGATGGCCACGGCCGCGCAGAGCGGCGTGGCGAGGAACGCAAGGGCGCTGGTCTTCATCGTCGGCCTCCTGGCTCCTCCGCAGAGCAACGCGTGTGCCCCGCGCGCTCGCTCGCGGAGACATCGTCCGATTGCATTGCGAATCAAGAGCGTTCCGCAATGAGGCCGGATGCGCGGTCAATGAGGCGTCAGTGGGGGGCGCGGCTCCGAATCGGCCCGGCGCTGTGGTCGAATGACCACGAAACTTGAGATCCGTCAAATGCCCTCGGGACACCGCGCTGCAGGCGCGAGCACGCAGGCGGGGCGCGCGCACCCGGCCCGGAGCCGCGCGAACGGGGCTCCGAGGGGCGCGATGGAGGCCTGTTTTCTCTGCGCCTGCAGGGCGTTTGCCGTCCGAATTGTCGGATGTCAATTCGCCCTGGCAGGGGGCTTGCTCTGGGGGAGAGCATGCGTCTCCTCGTCTGGCTCGTCGTCACCGCCACGGGCTGTGGAATGGGCCCCCCGCTCGTGGTCCCTCCTGGCGCCGGCAGTGGACCCGGAGGTCCGGGAAATGGAGGCGACAATGGAGGTGTCAATGGTCGGGATCGAGGTGGCGGCGGAGGCGGGAGCCTCGCCCCTGGAGCGAGCGGGGGGAGCGCGGGGGGGCAGCTCGTCCCAGGAGGCGGCAGCGCGGGCGCGGGCTCGTCGTCTCCGCCGCCACCCACTCCGCCCGAGCCTACTCCGCCGACCCCGACGCCGCCCGAGCCTACTCCGCCCTCGCCGACGCCGCCCTCGGGAGGGGCCGGCAGCGGTGGCGCGGGCGCGGCTGGAGGCGCGGGCGCGGGCGCTGGAGGCGCGGGCGCCGCCGGGCCCTACGAGGCGGAGCACGTCTTCTGCATCGAGGAGACGAACCGCTACCGCGCGATGGTGGGCGCGCCGCCGGTGTCGCGCTCCGCGGAGCTCGAGGCGTTCGCGAACGAGGGCGCCCGGCAGGACGCCGCCTCGCGCAGCCCGCACGGTCACTTCTCGTCGGAGAACGGCGGCGGGATCGCCTGGGCGGAGAACGAGATCCCCTGGTGGGACGGCGGGCCCGGGGACGTCATGCGCGTGGTGCGCGAGGGCCTCGAGGCGATGTGGTCCGAGGGGCCTGGCGGCGGACACTACGAGAACATGAAGGGAGACTATGGCCTCCTCGGCTGCGGGATCCACGCGGGCAACGGCGAGATCACCGTGGTGCAGGACTTCGGCGACCGCCGCTGAGCCTGGTCCCGCACGGCCCGAGCCCGAGCCCGAGCCCGAGCCCGAGCCCGAGCACGATGTCGGATCGGTCGAGCTCCCGCCGGATCTCCAGGCGAGCGGAGCGAGCGAAGGAGGCCCGACGGAGGCGAGCGCAGCGAGCCGCAAGGGCGTCCCTCGCGCAGCGAGCGAAGACGCAGGGAGGGGGGCCAAGTCGGGCTTCGCCCGACTGGGGGAGGGGCGGCGCGCCCCTCCTGGTGGCCGCCTTCCGAGGCGGCCAC
>CAZQJC010000045.1:0-15377 GCA_964593795.1 uncultured Myxococcales bacterium
GGGACCGTGGTGGACGCGGCACTCGCGAGCGCGGAGCGCGAGCCAACGAGACACCTGGTGCTGCCCGTCCGGGATTCCCCAGGCTTCCAGCTGGTCCGACGAGCGGCCCTAGGTGCTGGTCTTGCGCACGCTCCGCGTGCGCGAGTGCTGCCCCCACCCGGCGTGCACAGAGCTCACGTGTCTGAATGCCGGTCCACTTCTGACGGGCAGCACTAGCACCATCTTGCGATCGGTTGCCCGTGCCATGATGCGCGGGCATGCCAGGATCCTCGTTCCGGGAGTGACCGCTGGATGGCCAAGCGGATCTTGATCGTCGAGGACGAGGCCGCGATCGCCGAGTCCGTCGAGTTCGCGCTCGAGCGCGATGGCTTCTCCACCGTGCGCGCGCCGACCCTCGCGAAGGCGCGGGTGGAGCTGCCGACGGCGGATCTCGTGGTGCTCGACCTCATGCTGCCCGACGGCTCGGGCTTCGAGCTGCTCGCCGAGAGCCGTCGCGGCCGGCGCATCCCCGTCATCATCCTGTCGTCGCGCGACGACGAGCTCGACCGCGTCTCGGGCCTCGAGATGGGCGCGGACGACTACGTCACCAAGCCCTTCTCGCCGCGCGAGGTGGTGGCGCGCGTGCGCGCGGTCCTGCGCCGCACCGAGTCGCCGCCCGAGGCGGCCGCCGTCCTCGCGGCGAGCGAGGTCGAGGTTGATCGCGCAACGCGCCGCGCGGTGGCGAACGGCCACGAGCTCGAGCTCACGCGCACGGAGTTCGAGCTCCTCGCGAGCCTGCTCGAGACCGAGGGGCGCGTGCTCACGCGCGCGGTCCTCATCGAGCGCATCTTCGGCGACGGTTACGTGGTCACCGATCGCACCATCGACACGCACGTCAAGACGCTGCGCAAGAAGCTGTCCGACGCGGGCGTCGATCCGAACCTGGTCGAGACCGTGCGCGGCGTCGGCTACCGTCTCGGACGCGGCGAAGCCGCATGACGGCCTGACATGTCTCCCCGAGCCCAGCTCGTGCTCCTCGCGGTCGCGGCGCTCGCGCTCGCGGCGTTCGTGCTCGGGCGCCTGCTGCGGTCGCGCCGCACGGGCCTGTCGATCCGCATGCAGATCTTCCTCGCGCTCGCCACGCTGCTCGTGATCTTCGCCGCGGGCCTCGCGACGGCGCTGTGGGACGTCCTGCAGCCGCTCGCGGCCACCGTGGCGACCCTCGGCGTCGCGCTCTTCGCCGCCGCGGCGGCGTCCTCCGCCGTCGTCGGCCGCGCGATCGCGCAGCCGATCGAGCGGCTCACCGAGGTGGCGAGCCGCATCGCGGGCGGCGAGCGCGGCGCGGCCCTGCCGCCCCCGTCGGGGCGCGAGGTGCGGCGCCTCACGGCCGCGTTCGAGAAGATGCGGCGCGAGCTCGAGGGCCGCAAGGACGTCGAGCGGCTCGCGGCGGATCTCTCGCACCAGCTCAAGAACCCGATCGCCGGCATCCGCGCGTCGGCGGAGGTGCTCGAGGAGGGCGCGCTCGACGAGCCCGACCGCGCGCGCGCGTTCGTCGCCCGCATCCTCGAGGCCAACGCGCGGCTCGAGGCGATCGTCTCGCGCCTCCTGCCGCTCTCGCGGCTCGAGGCGCACGGCATCGAGCCCGACGCCGACGAGATCGACCTCGAAGAGATGGCGCGCGAGGCGGTGGCGGCGCTCGAGCCGACGGCGGCGCGCGCGGGGGTCACGCTGGTCGTGGACGCGCAGGGCGAGCAGGCGCTGCGCGGCGACTCGAGCTGGATCCGCCGGGCGATCGACAACCTCATCGAGAACGCCGTGGAGCACAGCGCCCAGGGCGGACAGGTCACGGTTCGCGTGCGCAGCGAGCCGCACGCCCGCGTGCTCGAGGTGGAGAACGCCGGCTCGGTCGACGTCGCCGTCCGCACGCGCCTCTTCGAGCGCTTCGCGACGACCCGCGCGCAGTCGGGCGGCACGGGCCTCGGCCTCGCGATCGTGCGCGCCGTGGCCGAGGCGCACGGCGGCGCGGTGGAGCTCGTCGAGCCGGGTCCCCCGCGGGTCCTCCTGCGCCTGCGCCTGCCGCGCTGAATCAGCGCACGGGCACGCAACTCGGGCGGCGCGCGCCCGATACCACCGACATGCGAATCGACGGCTCCTCGGGGCTCGACCTCTCCATCCACGAAGACCAGGTGCGCCACGAGCTCGACCTGCGGCCCGTGCCGCCACCACGGCCGGAGCCGCAGACGCCGCTCCGGCGCCTCGTCGAGGACGGCCTCATCTGGCCGCTACGTCTCGGGGGAATCGCGCTCGACGTCTACGCGTACGGTGCGATCAAGGCTGCTCCGAGCTCGCCGGAACCCCATTGCACCCGAGGCAGCCGGCCTTCTCGTTGATGCGGGCGAGGCCACCCACCGCGTGCGCGCCGGCGTCGTAGCCGGGCAGGAGCGCAACGCGCACCGCCATCGGATCGCGGTTCGAACGCAGCGTCGTGCGATGGATCGTCGCGATCGGCTCCGCTTCGGGGGCGCGCGAGATACCCGCCGTGGCCTCGACCGCGGGGGGCTCCGAGAGCGCGGGACCCGGCTCGACCCGCGACATCGGCGGATCCTTGGCCGCGGCGGCAGCCTCGGCGATCGCCGCGAGGCTGGCGCGGTGGCTGCGGGCGACGGCGTTCTCGATGGGCCAGTAGAGCGCGCAGGCCGCCAGGCCTCCCCACATCGCGACGTCGATCAGCTTCGACATGCTCTTTCGACAATCTAGCACCAAAAAAGTTCCCGGGCACGCCACATTGGCAGCTTCCCCTTTGATTCCAGATGGATGCGGCGGCGGAGTCAGGGCCGCTTGGCCGCGGCCCGGGGGCCGCGCCTGGCGGGCGGCCGGAACCGGTGCGTGACGGCCACCGACGGCAGGAGGTCCATGTCGCCGTCGCGGTACCCGGAGTCCCAGTTGTTGATCACGAGGGGCAGGCCATTCGGACCGGGCCGGTCCGACACGAGGCCGATGTGATCCGGACCCGGGCGGCTCGGGAACGTGTCGAAGAAGACGACCTCGCCGGCCCGCCACGGAGCCTTGTCGTCGACGCGCGCCCAGTGCCGCTCGAACCAGGGCAGGAGGGTCTTCACACGGCGGTGATCGATGCTGGCGTTGGGGCTCTTGACGAAGGCGTAGACGCGCCGCGCCCGCGCGATGTCCTCGGCGATCTCCCGCTGCAGGTCGATGCCCGCGTTGCGCAGCGCGCGGACGACGGTGTCGGTGCAGGCGCCCTGCTCGCGCGGCACGTCGCCGCCGGGGTACGGGAGCTGCCGGTACTCCTGCGAGTAGCGCGCGGCGTTGAGCGCCACCTTGCGCGCGCCGATCGCGACGTCGAGGTCGTCGGGGATGCCGTCGCCGTCGGTGTCGGAAAACGGCGGCGCCGGGCCGCGTGGGAGGCCGTCGAGCTCCACGCGATCCGCGTCGCGCACCGGAGAGCCGTCGGGGCGCGCCGGGTACGCGCGGATGGCGTGATCCTCGGCCCACAGGAGCAACATCCCGTGCCGCGCGTGGTGCGAGACGCGCGCCGTCTTGCGGTCGAACGCGGGGAGCTGGAGCTCCACCTGCCCGTCGAGGTCGGGGAAGATCCCCACGTCCGCCACCCCAAGCGCCAACGTCAGAAGCGCGAGCACCACCCCTCGATTCTAGATCGGTGCCCGTGCTCGTGCTCGAGGACCTACCTGCACACCGGCTTGCCGAGCTGACTCGACGTGCACAGACGCACGTTGCGCAGGTCTGGTGCGCGCTCCGCGAAGGCGGGGATCGCGACCGCGGCCTCCGCCTTGAGGTGCGTATCGCAGGGGTGCGCGGCGCCGAAGGCGGCGACGTCAGCGAGCTGCGCGGCGGTCGCCTCGACGAACTGCCAGCCCCAGCCGCCCGCGTAACCCTCGCCGTAGAAGCCCGCGATCACGGCCTCGAAAGGCAGCCCCGCGACGAGCTCGCCGAGCGGGAATTCCCCGATGAGGATGGGCCGGTCGAGGCCGTACTGCGCGGGCGGCGTCGTGTACGGCCAGTAGCGCTGGATCCAGTCGTAGTAGTGCCACTGGTAGAAGTCGACGCCGACGCCGGTCCACGCGTGCGCCCACTTGGGCGCTGCGCCGCCGACGGTCACGAGCGCGCGGCTCTCGGCTCGGAGCGCGGTCGAGACGTCGCGCACGAAGCCCTCCATCTCGGCGTGCGGGAGGGCCTCGAGGCCGGGCGTCGGGTCGTACGCCATGTCGCCGTAGGGGCTCGGCCCGGTCATCGCCCACTCGGGCTCGTTGATGACGTCCCAGGCCACCAGGCGCTCGGCGTGCGGGCTCGCCTGCGCCGCGCGTGCGAGCGGACGCACCACGCGCTCGAGGAGCGCCGCCCGCTTGCCCGGGTCGCGCACGATGGGGGCGAGGCCGCGGATGTGGACGCCCGCCATGTCCGCGGTGGGGCGGAAGCCGTCGAACGAGAAGAGGCACAGCGCCACGTGCACGCCCGCTTGATCGGCGAGCTCGAGCGCCTTCTGCAGGTCGGCTACCGCGGTCGGCCCGAGGCCCGTGGGCGTGTCGGTCGCGTCGAACGTGACCCCGTCGCCCCGGAAGTCGGGGAACACCCACCAGCGCACCGTATGGGCGCCGCGGCTCGCCATCTGCTGGAGGTTCGCTGCGTGCGCGGGCGCCTCGGCCGCGACGCCGCCCTGGTTGAAGGCGCGGATGCCGCCGAAGTCGCCGCCGAAGTGCAGCCACGCGTAGTTGAGGCCATAGAGGAAGCGGCGCTTGCAGCCCCACGAGATCCCGCCGGCGGAGGCCGGGCATTTGTCGGTGCACGCGGCGGCGTCTGCCCCGGCGTCCCCGCGCGGGCCGTCGCGGAGCGGCGGCGGTGCGTCGCGTCCGGGAGCGCCGTCCGGGCCGCGGCCTGCGTCGGATCTCGCGGCATCGCTCGCGCGACCCGCGTCGCCCCTGCCCGGGCCGTCACCGGCGCGGAGCGCGTCGCGCGCGCCTGGGCCGTCACCGGGGCGCGCGGCGTCCGTCGCCCTGCCCGAGGAGCTCGAGCAGGCGGCGGCCAGGAGCACCCATGCGGATAAGCGCATCAGTCGTTCGGGGGCGGCGTCGTGCACACCGGGTCGGGCATCCCTGCGGGCACGAACCGCGGATCGCAGGGCGTGGCGGCCGCGCGGCCGAGGAGCTTCTCGTCGAGCCACTCGAGCGCCGGGTTCATCATGCGGCGCGTGGCGCCGAGCCCGGCCGGGTCGCCAATACCGCTGTGGATGGCCAATGGATCGCCGCAGACGCGCATCGTCGCCGTCGCGCCGGGCGCCGCCAGGTCGGCGGTCACGCGGTCGATCGCGCACTGCGCCCGCGGCGGGGTGATGGTGGTGTCGCCGCCGCCGAAGAGCAGCATCACCGGCGCGCCCTGAGGGTCGAGGTGCGGGCGATCGGCGAGGAAGCGCGTCTGCCAGCGCATCGCGACCGCGGAGCCGCAGCTCGAGTCGGGCGCGACCGCGCAGCCAGCGACGTCGTCGCCGAAGGTGGGATCGAAGACGTCGGAGGGCATCGCGCCGAGCGCCGGGATGCGCGTCTCCTCGTCGAGCAGGCAGCCCTCCTCGACGAACGCGCGCACGCCCGCGACCGCGCGCGGAAGGAAGATGGCCTCGGCCGCGGCGCGGCCCTCGTAGCGCTCGGCGTGGGTCCAGAAGTACTGCAGGCCATAGCCGAAGAGGTAAGGCGCGCCGGCGGGCGTCACGCCCGAGACGTCGGACGCGATGGCGGCGAAGTTCGCCGCCGAGATCCAGAGCGGCGTGAACGCCACCACCGCCGCGAGCTCTCCGTAGTGCCCGTGCGCGCGCGCGAGCGACTGCGCCGACAGGACCGCGTGCCCGCCCTGC
The DNA here is from genome assembly GCA_964593795.1 of uncultured Myxococcales bacterium. Classification (GTDB taxonomy): domain Bacteria; phylum Myxococcota_A; class Polyangia; order JAHFDS01; family JAHFDS01; genus JAHFDS01. The sequence continues at coordinate 5,861 of CAZQJC010000045.1, forward strand.
GAGTGTCCGACGAGCGCGACCTTGCCCGAGAGCGCCGGCCCGAAGAGCTGCGCGGCGGCGCGCGTGGCGTCGAGGACGCCGCGGCCCTCGTCGTCGGCGACGAGGAATCCCGGCGGCCAGTCGGTGGAGTAGCCGCCGTAGTCGGGCGCGACCACGAGCCAGCCGTCGCCCGCGAGCGGCACGGTCACGCCGCGCGCGTCGTCGAGGAAGTCCCCGGCGGCGAGCTCGCCGCGCGAGGGCGCGCAGCGCTTCGCCACGCCCACGGTGCCGTGGCCGGCGATCACGAGCGGCTGCGGGCCGCTCGCGCGCGGGCGGTCGGGCACGAGGACGAGCGCGGTGCCGACGCCGCGCCCGCCGGGCCCGCGATCGGTGCGGTACGCGATGCGGTAGACGTCGGTGCCGCTCGACAGCGCGCGACCGCTGTAAGCCAGGCGCGAGGCCGCGTCGGCGAGCGCGGCCGCTGGCACCGCGCGATCGTGCGCGCACGCGAGGATCGTCCCGAGGGGCTCGGAGCCCTGGGCCGGCGCGGCGTAGACCGCGGCCATCGGATCCGCGCACGGCAGGAGTGGCCGCAGCGAGGCTGGCGCGTCGGGCGGGGCCGCGTCGGCGCGCCGCGCGTCGGCCGCCACCGCCGCGTCACTTGGCCTGGGACCGTCCGCCGGGCTGCCCCCGCCGGACGATCCGCAAGCCGCTATCGCGAGAAGCGCCGGCAGGACCTGCGTACGCATACCGATCAGTATGCCATGTTCACTCGAACATCTTGCGACCGTCGAGCACCTGCACGTCCGAGGCGCCGAGGCCGAGCGGTTGCACCTCGATGCGCCGGTCCTCCTCGAGCAGCTTCTGCGGGCGCGGCGAGGCGTAGCGGATGGGCGAGGGCGCGCCGCTGCCGAGCGCCCGCTCGAGCGCGCGCGCGTCCCGGGCGACGAACGCGAAGCGCAGCCGCGCGGGGTCGAGGTGCTTGCGCAGCGCGGCGTTGACCTGCGCGAGCGTCAGCGTGCCGAGATCGCGGCGCAGGCGCGCCAGGGCGTGCGGCGCGCCATAGAACGCGTCGTCGAGCGCCCAGCCGAGGCGCAGTCGATCGGTCTCGTCCCAGAGCAGCGAGTAGCCGGCGAGGAAGCGCTTGGTGCGCTCGAGCTCCTCCTCCGACAGGCCGTCACGCACGAGGCGCGCGAGCTCGTACACCGCGGCGCGCGTCGCGAAGACCGCGTTCTGCGGCTCGACCGGGCGGAGCCAGATCGAGAAGAGCTGCCGCCGGCGCGGGTGCCCGGGCTGCTGGATCGGCCGGCCCTGGTCCTCGTGGTATCGCTCGACGTAGGCGTAGTCGCCGTAGTTCAGGCCCCGGGCCTCGCGCAGGCGCTGGTAGAGGCGGCCGCCCGACTGGCGGTGCTCGCCGAAGGCCGCCATCGCGACGCGGAGCGCGAGCCAGTCCGCGTCCGCGCGGGTGACGGCCAGCGGAAAGCCCATCGAGACCGCCACGGAGGCGGTCTCCTTCTGCACGATCACCGCGCGGGGGCCGCCCGCCGGCGCCTCCGGAGTCTCGGCGGCGCGCGGCTCGCCCGGTGGGAGCGCCGCGCCGATCGCGCGTAGCTCCGCTGCCATCGCGTCCGTCGTCGCCCCCGCGAGCGCGAGGGTCAGGCGGCGCTGGCCGAGGAAGCGGGCGCGGAAGGCGCGCACGTCCTCGAGCTTGATCGCCCGCAGGCCGCGGGCGGTCCCTGCAGGCGGGTGCGCGTACGGATGCCCCGCGAAGACGAGCGCGTCGAGCGCGGCCTTGCCGAGGTCCTCGTCGCGCTCTCCGCGGAGCTCGCGCTCGACGAACGAGAGCGCCTGGGCCCGCTGGCGCTCGAGCTCGGCGGCGTCGTCGCGCGGCTGCGCGAGGAGCTCCTTGACGATCGGCACGAGGCGGGGGAGGTCCTTGGCTGTGGCGCGGACGAGCAGCGTGGTCGTCTCCTCGCCCACCGTGATCTCGAAGCGTGCCGCCAGCGGGTAGAGCGCGCGCTCGAGCTGCGCCGGAGCCAGGCGACGCGTGCCGCCCTCGGCCCAGAGGTTCGCCGTGAGCTGCGCGAGGCCCTCCTTGCCCGGGGGGTCGTCGGCGCTGCCCGTGTCCCAGCGCAGCGCGAGGGTCACGAACGGCGTGCCCGGTCGCGGCGCCACGAGCAGGCGAAGGCCATCCGAGGGTGAAGGCGCGGGCGCGGGGGTGGCGGCCTGGAGGCGCGGGGGCGCGCCGGGCGGGGCGAGCGTCACGGTGGTCGTCGGCGCGGGCCCTTGCGGCAGGCAACTCGACACGAGCACCAGCAGTCCGGCCGAAGCCCGAAGCCCGAAGCCCGAAGCCCCCCTTCTCACTTGCCCACCAGATCCACGATCGTGCGGCCGTCCTTGACGAGGTACGTGCGCGCGGCCTGCGCCACGTCCTCGGCCGTGATCCGCGGCGTCACGTCGAGGCTCGCCCAGAGCGCCTCCGGATCGCCCGTCGCACCGACCGCCTTGGTGATCGCCATCGCCAGCGCCGCGGGGCTCTCGAGCCGCGCGCGCTCGCGGTTCGCCAGGTGCGCCTTGACGTCGGCAAGGAGCGACGGGTCCACCTTGCCGGCGGCGAGCCTTGCGACCTCGGCGTCGATGGCGGAGAGCACGGCGGCGCGGTGCTTCTCGTCGCGCAGCGTGGCGCCCAGCGCGAACAGGTGCGGATCGCGGTGCGGCATCGACCAGCCGTCGAAGCGCTCGACGAGCTGCCGGCCGAGGACGAGGTCCGCGTGCAGCGCGCTCGCCGGGCCGAACAGCAGCTCGGAGAGCACGTCGTGGAGCGCCGCGTTCTTGTCGCCCGAGCGCCACGCCGGGAACCGCCAGCCGACGAGCAGCCGCGGCGCCGTGGGCTCCTTCCACGTCACGCGCGTGCGCCGCTCGCCCTTCTGCGCCGGCTCGTCCGGCACGCCGGGCTCGCTCGTCTTGTGCCTCGACGAGCCCCAGCCTCCGTAGCGCTTCCGGATCTCGTCCATCACCGCCGGGCCGTCGAAGTCACCGACGACGAGGATCGTGCAGTTCTCGGCGCGGTAGTGCCGCTCGAAGAACTTCTGGCTGTACGCGTAGCGCCGCGGCATCGCCTTGATGTCGGCGAGCGTCCCGAGGGCGGTGTGCCCGTACGTGTGGCGCTTGAAGGCGGTGCCGACGAGGGCCTCCTCGAGCGCCAGCTCCGGGCTCGACGCCTGCTTGTTGTACTCGCCGAGGATGGTCCTCGCCTCGGTCTGGAACTCGGGCTCCGAGTAGGCGAGGTGCTGGAAGCGATCCGCCTCGAGCTCGACGATCCGCGAGAGCGCCGTCGCCGGCCCGAAGTACTCGTAGACCGTGAAGTCCTCCCACGTCGAGGCGTTCGCGTCGACGCCGAGCGAGACGACCTCCGCCTCCCACTTCTCCGGCGGCCAGGTGGGCGTGCCTTTGAACATCACGTGCTCGAAGAAGTGCGCGAAGCCGGTGTGGCCGGGCTCGACCTCGTTGCGCGAGCCCGCGCGCACGACCGTGTAGTACGCGGCGAGGCCCGGGCTCGCGGGCGTCTCGACGAGCAGGACGCGCAGGCCGCTCGCGAGTCGAACGTAGACGTTCGGGGAGGCGACCCCCTTCGGCGCGGGGAGAAGCGGCGCCAGAAGGAGCGGGCCCGGCGCGAGGAGAGCCAGGGTGGCGAGGATCGGCAGCACGCCCGCAGTCAACAACGCGATCCGTCACCCCTGCAACCCGCATCATTTGCGCGATCCGGCGTTGGCACTTGACCGATGACTTTCGACCCTGTTCAATAGACTGAACTGTCAGTCTATCTGGTCCAACCAAGGTAGACCGACGCTCCAGTCTTCTCGAAGGGGGCCTCTGTGACTGAGCTTTCCGAAACGGACGTCGTTTCCGCGCGCACCGCGCCGATCGCGATCGGCATCGATGTCGGATCCACGACCGTCAAGGCGGTCGTGGTGGATCCCGAGTCGAAGGAGATCCTCTGGAGCGACTACCAGCGGCACAACACGAAGCAGCCGGAGAAGGTGCTCGAGCTGCTCTCGCGCATCGAGCAGTGCTTCCCGAACGTGCCGCACTCGACGATCCGCACGTTCATCACCGGCTCTGGCGGCTCGCCGCTCGGCCCGTGCCTCGGCTCGAAGTTCGTGCAGGAGGTCAACGCGGTCACGCTGGCGGTCGAGCACCTGCACCCCGACGTGGGCTCGGTGATCGAGCTCGGCGGGCAGGACGCCAAGATCATCATCTTCAAGAAGAACGAAGAGACCGGTGATCAGACCGCGCAGACGTCGATGAACGACAAGTGCGCGTCCGGCACGGGCGCCACGATCGACAAGTGCATGATCAAGGTGGGCATGCCCCAGGAGGACGTCGCGAAGATCGCGTTCGACGACTCCAAGCTCCACCACGTCGCCGCCAAGTGCGGCGTCTTCGCCGAGACGGACATCGTCAACCTCGTCAAGAGCGGCATCCCGTCGCCCGAGATCATGAACTCGCTGGCCGACGCGATCGTCGGGCAGAACCTCTCGGTGCTGACGCGCGGCAACACGCTGCGCCACAAGGTGCTCCTGCTCGGCGGGCCGAACACGTACCTGCCCTTCATGCGCGCGTGCTGGCGCCTGCGCATCCCGCAGACGTGGGAGGAGCGCGGCTACGACTACCCGAAGGACGTCCCGATCGAGGAGCTCATCTTCGTCCCCGAGAACGCGCAGTACTACGCGGCGCTCGGCGCGGTCATCTACGGCATGCACGAAGAGGCGTCGGTCGGCCTCTACAAGGGCATGGCGGACCTCGAGCACTACGTCAACCACGGCCGCAAGGCGCGCATGGGCGACTCGGCGGGCCCGCCGCTCGCGCGCGGCGGCAAGGTGGAGGTCGAGGACTTCCGCGGTCGCTACCAGATCCCGAAGTTCGTGCCGGCCAAGCTCGAGCCCGGGCAGACGGTCCGCGCGGTCATCGGCATGGACGGCGGCTCGACGTCGTCGAAGGCCGTGCTCATCGACTACGACTCGGGCCAGATCGTGTGCAAGCAGTACACGCTGTCGAAGGGCAACCCGATCCAGGACACCAAGGACATCCTGCTCGCGATCCGCACGTGGGTCGAGGAGCAGGGCGCGACGCTCGAGGTGATGGGCTTCGGCGCGACGGGCTACGCGGCGGACGTCCTGCAGGAGACCGTCAAGAGCGACGTCAACCTCGTCGAGACCGTCGCGCACATGATGAGCGCGGTGCATTGCTTCGGCCCCGACATCGACGTCATCTGCGACATCGGCGGGCAGGACATCAAGGTCCTCTTCATCAAGAACGGCGAGGTGCAGAACTTCCGCCTGTCGAACCAGTGCTCGGCCGGAAACGGCATGCTGCTCCAGGCGATGGCCGACCAGTTCGGCGTCAAGGTCACGGAGTACGCGGACGTGGCGTTCGGCGCGGAGATGGCGCCGAAGTTCAGCTACGGCTGCGCGGTGTTCCTCGACTCGGATCGCGTGAACTTCCAGAAGGAGGGCTTCACGCGCGAGGAGATGCTCGCGGGCCTCGCGCAGGTGCTGCCGAAGAACGTGTGGCAGTACGTGGTGCAGATCCCGCGCATGGCCGCATTGGGGCGCAAGTTCGTGCTCCAGGGCGGCACGCAATACAACCTCGCGGCCGTCAAGGCGCAGGTCGATTACATCATGGAGCGCGTGCCGGGCGCGGAGATCTACGTCCACCCGCACACGGGTGAGGCGGGCGCGATCGGTGCGGCGCTGGAGACGCTGCGCGTCGTCAAGCGCAAGGGCAAGACCGACTGGGTCGGCATGGACAACGCGATCAACCTGTCCTACCAGGCCGTCAACGACGAGTCGACGCGCTGCCATTTCTGCCCGAACAACTGCGCGCGGACGTTCATCGACGCGGAGACGCCGGACGGCCAGAAGGCGCGCTACATCTCGGGCTTCTCGTGCGAGAAGGGCACGGTCGAGTCCGAGGAGGCGATGCTCGCGCTGACCAAGCAGCGCAAGGCCATCATGAAGGCCTTCCCGAACCTGGTCAGCTACGAGGCCAAGCAGGCGTATCGGCACTTCTACGACTTCGCGCCCGTCCCGGAGGAGGGCACGCTCATCGAGGAGAAGTCGGTCGAGCAGGGCTTGCTGGGCAAGTACGGACTGGGCAAGGTCAAGGAGGTCGTCAAGCGCCGGCCGATCCAGCGCTCGAGCGCGGAGGTCAAGGCCAAGCTCGCGAGGATCCGCGTCGGCATCCCGAAGGTCCTCAACATCTGGTCGACCGCGCCGTACTGGCGCACCTATCTGGAAGCGATCGGCCTCGAGCCGCGCAACATCGTCTTCTCGGAGGACACGAGCGAGGAGATGTGGAAGGAGGGCGGCAAGTACGGGTCGATCGATCCGTGCTACCCGTCGAAGGTCGCGCAGGCGCACCTGCACAACCTCCTGTTCCACAAGCACACGGACGAGCGGCCGCTCGACTACATCTTCTTCCCGTGCATCACGCACGTGCCGGCCAAGCTCGAGAACCTCATGGACACCACGAGCTGCCCGATCGTCGCGGGCGCGCCCGAGGTGATGAAGGCCGCGTTCACGAAGGAGACGGACTTCTTCGCGGTGCGGAAGATCCAGTACCTCGACCCGGCCGTCACGTTCTGCGAGCCGAGCTACCTCGAGAAGCAGATGTGGGAGTGCTTCGGCGAGCTCCTCGGCATCACGCGCGACGAGAACTGGCACGCGTGCGCCGAGGCCCAGAAGGCGTTCGAGGCGTTCGAGCTGGACCTCGAGGAGAAGGGCCGCGCGATCCTCGAGCAGGTCGAGGAAGACAACAAGATCGCGATCCTCATGATCGGCCGGCCGTACCACTCGGATCCGGGCCTCAATCACTCGATCCTCGACGAGTTCCAGGTGCTCGGCTACCCGGTCCTTTCGGTGCGCTCATTGCCGAAGGACCCGAAGTGGCTGTCGAAGTACTTCCATTCCGAAGGCCAGTCCGAGGCGCAGAAGAAGCTCTCGCCGCTCGACATCACGGACGTCTGGCCGGAGAACTACTCGGCGAACTCGGCGCAGAAGGTGTGGGCGGCGAAGTTCGCGTCGCGGCACCCGAACGTCGCGGTGGTGGACCTGTCGTCGTTCAAGTGCGGGCACGACGCGCCGACGTACGGCCTCATCGACTCGATCATCGCGGGCGGCGGCACGCCCTACCAGGCGCTGCACGACATCGACGCGAACAAGCCGGGCGGGTCGATCAAGATCCGCGTCAAGACGTACGCGCACTCGCTCAAGCTCTACCAGGAGCGGCTCGAGGACCTCGCCAAGCAGAAGGGCGAGCTCAAGTACCGCATCGAGAAGAAGCGCATCGAGCTCCTCAAGATGAAGGTCGAGCAGCTCGAGGCGCAGCACCGTCCGGATCCGGTCCTCAAGGCGCAGATCGTGGATCTCGAGGAGAAGGTCAAGGCCTACGAGCTGCGCAGCAAGTCGACGGACGCCGAGCGCGCGGCCGAGGCGGCCAAGGCGGCGGGCCTCGTCAAGGTGGGAATCAAGCGGCCCGGGACCGAGCAGGTCTCGCGCGTGGCTTCGTAATCGAATTTGTAACGGTTTACCCGTTGTCGGACTTCACGAGCACAGGGAGATAATCCATGGAGACGCTCCGCACGAGCAATGGCCACGTCAAGCTGCCGATCGTCGGCGGTGGTGACCTCGACATCGAAGCCGAGCTCGCGAAGTTCGAGCGCGAGGAGCGGGCGAAGCTCGGTCTCGTCGACGGCAAGGAGCACTGGCGCGATCTGGTCCCGAGCGAGTTCCTCGCCAAGGACCGCGCGCAGACGACGATCCTCGTCTCGGGCCTCACGATGGCGCAGGACTACTTCGTCGTCGGGGCCCTCTCCGGCATCGGCTACAAGCTCAAGCACCTCGATTGCCCCGACAACGACGCGCTCCGCTACGGCAAGGAGTTCGGCAATCGCGGGCAGTGCAATCCGACGTATTTCACGGTCGGAAACCTGATCAAGTACCTGACGTACCTCAAGGACGAGAAGGGCCAGTCCGTCGAGGAGATCGTCAAGAACAACGTGTTCCTGACGGCCGGCGCGTGCGGACCGTGCCGCTTCGGCATGTACGCGACGGAGTACCGGAAGGCGCTGCGCGATGCCGGCTTCGACGGCTTCCGCGTGCTCCTGTTCCAGCAGACCGGCGGCCTCGGGCAGGCGACGGGCGAGGCGGCCGGCCTCGAGCTCAACCCGAAGTTCTTCTTCGCGCTCGTCAAGGCGCTCGTCGCGGGCGACGTCCTGAACGCCGTCGGCTACCGCATCCGCCCCTACGAGGTGGAGCCGGGCGCGACCAATGCCGCGCTCGAGGAGTGCAAGAAGCTCATCTGGAATGCCCTGCACGAGCGCACGAACGTCCTCGTCGCGATGCACAAGGCCAAGCAGATCCTGTCGCGGGTGAAGGTCGACCGCACGCAGCCCAAGCCCCGCGTGTCGATCATCGGCGAGTTCTGGGCGATGACGTCCGAGGGCGACGGCAACTACGAGCTCCAGAAGTTCCTCGAGGGCGAGGGCGCGGAGTGCGAGATCCAGCTCGTGTCGGCGTGGCTGCTCTACAACATCTGGGAGGCCACCTGGGACACCAAGCGCCGCATGGAGGACATGCGCGGCGTGGACAAGGGGCGCAAGGGCCTCGCCGGCGTGGACACGCGCAAGAAGCTGATCGCGCTCAAGGTGGCCGATCAGGCCGTGCGCGGCGCGTTCCAGGCGTTCGCGCACGCGGTGGGCCTTTACGACTACCACCTGCCGGACATGTTCGAGGTCGCCGAGGTGGCCGCGCGCCACTACGACAATCACCTGCGCGGCGGTGAGGGCCACATGGAGGTGGGCAAGCTCATCCTCAACGTGGAGAAGAACAAGGTCCACATGACGCTGTCGGTCAAGCCGTTCGGCTGCATGCCGAGCTCGGGCGTCTCCGACGGCGTGCAGACGATCATCACGGAGAAGTACCCGCAGGCGATCTTCTGCCCGATCGAGACGAGCGGCGACGGCAAGGTCAACGTCTACTCGCGCGTGCAGATGTACCTCTTCAAGGCGCGCAAGGTGGCGCGTGAGGAGTTCGAGAAGGCCCTCGCGCAGCACGGCATCACGGCCGAGGAGCTGCGCGCGTTCGTGGCCAAGTCGCGCTTCGGGCACCCGCTGCACCGCGCGCCGCACGCCGCGGCCGGCACCTCCGCGGACCTCGTCCACGAGGTCGCGCCGCGCATGAAGAGCCGCTGGAAGCGCGCCTTCGATCGCGCCACCGCGCAGGTCCCCTCGCTCATCCCCGCCTAGGCTTGTTGCGATCGGCGGCCTCGGAAGGCCGCCGCAGGAGGGGCACGCTGCCCCTCCCCCGGTTGGGCAAAGCCCAACCGGGCCCCCCTCCCTGCGTCTTCGCTCGCTTTGCTCGCTACGCCCTTGCGGCTCGCTGCGCTCGCCTCGACGCGACCAACCCGGCATCTTCTCTGTGGCGAGGTACTAGTTATTTTCGAGCGGGCGCCTCGGAAGGCGCCCCCGAGGCTGCCC
>CAZQJC010000046.1:0-10483 GCA_964593795.1 uncultured Myxococcales bacterium
CGCTCCGGATCGTCCACGTCCACGTCCACGTCCACGTCCACGATCCGGAGCGCAGGGGCGAGCTTGGCACCTCGTGTCCGCTCAGAGGAGTGGCCGCTCCTGCGTCCGCAGATCGTCGCCCAACCGTCCGCGAGGCGAGCGGAGCGAGCCGCAAGGGCGTAGCGAGCAACGCGAGCGAAGACGCAGGGAGGGGGGCCCGACGCGGCTGTGCCGCGGCGGGGGAGGGGCAGTCGTGCCCCTCCTGGTGGGCGCCCTCGAGGCGCCCACGCGTAGATCAGTCGAAGACCTTGGCGATGTCGTCCACGCTCACGCCCTCCTTGGTCGCGCGGAGGTCGTGGTAGGCGACGACGTTCACCGTCGCCGAGATGCCGCCCACGACGAGGCCGATCACCTGCGGCACGATGAGCACGACGCGCATCGTGCCGAGCGACGGGATCCCGCCCATGAGGACGAGCGTGACGACGATCGTCACGATCATCGGGATGCCGTACATGAGCAGGACGATGCCGAGGATGTGCCAGCGGTAGCCGAGCGTCAGCGACGACGAGCGCTGCAGCGACTCGATCGGCCCCGTGCCTTCCAGCACCAGCGCCGGCATGGCGACCCAGAGCTGCACGAGCAGCCACAGGCCGGCGACCGCGGCGACCACGAGCGCGAGCTGCCGCAGGATCATCCCGACCGGGATCATCACGATCACGAAGAGCGCCACCACGAGCGCGATCACGAGGACGAGCGCCAGGATCGGCAGGAGGCGCTTGACCGCCTCGAGGAGGCTCTGGCCGAGCTGCACCGGCCGGCCCCGCAGCGCCTGCGAGATGGCGTGGATGAGCGCCGCCACGCTGATGAGCCCGCACACGATGTCGAGGAGCTGCGCGAGCCGCTGCCCGGTCCCGCTCGCCGAGCGCAGGAGGTCGTAGACGTCGTCCGCCGCCAGCGCCTGGTAGAGCGCGTGCCCGATGGACGGCGCGTGCGTGATGAGCGCGATGAGCGTGAACGCGACGACGTGCTTGCCCCAGATGGAGAAGCCGCGCCCGAGCACGCCCCCGACCGAGAACCTCGGCGTCGCAGCGGAAAATGCGTCCACGGTCCCTCCCCCCGGCAAAGACCGGCCCGCCGAGGATGACACGGCCCCTCGGGGCCTGTCAGCGCAAGAACAGGAGGGCCAGGTAGGGCGGCACGAACGCGGACGCGTAGCCGAGGAGCGGCAGCGCGCCCGCGTGGTGCACGGCGAGCAGCGCGAAGAAGAACGCCGCGCCGGGCACGCGCGCCCAGAGCTCGATGGGCGCCACGTGGGCGCCGGTGCGCCGGCGCGCGAACGCGGCCGCCACCGGCAGGAGCGCGCCCCACACGGCCGCGAGGCCCGCCCACGCCGGGATCGGCCCGCTCACCCAGCGCAGGCCGCCCCACCACGCCCCGAGGAGCAGCGCGTGCGTGCCGAGCGGCGCGAGCAGGACGGCGAGCCACCCGACGCGCGGCGCGAGCGCGACCACGAGCCCCGCGAAGAACGCCCAGCCGAGGATGCCGACGGGCGGCACGGAGAACAGGCCCGGCTCCGTCCAGCGCCACAGCCCCGCGTGCACCGCCACCGGCTCGATGAGCGACGCGTCCGCGAGCACGAAGGCCGCCGCCACGACCGGCACCGCGGCCCCTCGCCCGAGCGCGCGCCCGAGCGACCACGCGGAGTCGATGACCACCGGCCAGATGACGACGATGAGGAGCGGCACCCGGTCGAGAAAGAGGCTCCAGCCCTCGTCGTAGGCGTAGAAGCCGTAGGCACGGATGACGGAGTCCTCGCCGATCCACGCGGCGACGAGGAGGAGCGCCATCCGGCGCGCGATCGCCCCGCGCTCGGCCGCCGTCGCGCGGAACATGCGGATGGACAGATACGTCGCGACGATGGCCGCGCACGCGAGCTGGAGCGCGATCACCGGACGCCCGGCAGGCCGGCCGCGACCCAGAGGTGGTACGCGAGCAGCAGCCCCGCGCCGATCCAGGTGAGCAGGATGCAGTCCCGGGCCGTGATGCCGCGGGCGAGCGCGCGCTTGTAGTAGGCGAGCTGGATGCCCGGCGCCGCGATCATCACGAAGCCGCGCCAGGGCACCACCCCGGCGGCGTACGCGGCGACGAGCGCCGCGCTCGAGCCCGCGATGAGGCCATCGACGATGCGGATCGCGGCGCGCTCGCCGTGCACGACCGGATACGTGCGCACCGCAGCGAGCGAGTCCCCGGGGACGTCGCGCAGGTCGTAGAGCACCTCGTAGCTGAGCTCGAACAGGAAGAAGAACGCGCCGAGCGCGGCGATGCCGGCCCACGGCAGGAGCGGGTGCCCGAGCGTCACGAGCGGGTAGCCGAAGACCGTGAGGAGGAACCCCGCCGCGCTCGCGGTGTTCTTCCAGAAGTAGAGCTGCTTGAGGCGGCGGCGCCCCGCGCCGAGCGGCCAGTTGTAGGCGAGGCCGAGCGCGTGATAGCCGGCGCGGAGCGGCAGCAGCGCCGGCCACACGAGGTGCGCCCCGACGAGCGACCCGAGGAGCGTCCCGAACGCGAGCGCGACGAGGAGGCGCCGGTGCCGCGACACGAAGTCGGTGCCCGTGATGCCGTTTGCGCGGTCCTCCGGCAGATCCACCACGCGGTTGCAGAGGTTGACGATGAACCAGTCGAACCCCGACACCGCGGCGAGGCCGAACGGGTGCTGCCCCGAGAAGAGCCAGCCGAACGTGAACGTCCCGAGCGTCGCGATCGCGACGATGTGCAGCCGGGAGATCGCCGCGAACGTCCTCACCGCTCCCCCTTACCACGCCCCCATGCTCGTGCTCGTGCCCGTGCTCGTGCTCGTGCTCGGCGCCCTGGAAATTCCTTCACCGCACGCGCTGCGCCGCCGCGAACGCCTCCGCCCGCGCCGCGTCCTTGGCCCCGCGCGCCCCGAGCGCCGCCCACCTGCCCGCCGCCGCGCGCGCCAGCGTCCTCGCCCGGGTCGCGTCGCCGCCGGCCACGGCCTCCGCGAGCGCGAGCTCCGTCTCCGCGCGCTCGGCCGGGTCCGCGTCGGGCGCCTGGCGGATCGCGAGCGCCCGCTCGAGCGGCGCCACCCCGGCCGCGGCGTGCCCGAGCGCCACCTCGCTCGCGCCGAGGCCCGTCAGCGGATACGCGACGAGCGGGTGCTCCGGCCCGAGCGCCGCCTGCAGGATCTCGATCGCCTTTTCGTAGGCGTCCTTCGCCCGCGCGAACTGCTTCTCGTCGCGCGCGAGGTCGCCAAGATTGTTCCACGCGATCCCGACCGAGCGGTGCCGCGGCCCGAAGGCCTTCGTCTTGATCGCGAGCGAACGCTCGAGGTACTCGCGCGCCTTTGCGAGCTGCCCGCGCTCCGCGAGCACCGTGGCGAGGTTGCCGAGCGAGACCGCGATCGACGGGTGGTCCTCGCCCACGAGCCGCGCCTTGATCGCGAGGGCGCGCTCGTTGGCCGCGAGCGCCCCGGCGTGATCGCCGAGCGCCCGCAGGACGAGCCCGAGGTTGTTCGAGATCCCCGCGACCGGCAGCGGGTCCGCCCCCGGCCGCTCGGCGAGCGCGAGGGCGCGCTCGAGCTCCACCCTGGCCTCGGGGTACGCGCCCTTGCGATAGAGCACGCTCCCGGTGTGGTTGCGCAGCGCCGACTCGAGCGCGGGCGACGCCCCGGTCCGCTGGAGCTTGGCGCGCGCGAGCGCCGCGTACTTGAGCCCGAGGTCGAAGCGCGCCTGCCGATCACCGACGAGCGCGACGAGCTCCGACAGGACGCGCGCCCCCTCCACGTCTGCGCGGGACGCCTCGGCCACCGCGAGCGCCTCGTCGAGCGCCCGCTCCGCGTCGGGCAGCTTGCCCGTCACCTCGAGGAGGTCGCCCTCGGCGCGCAGCGCCTCGGCGAGGCTGGGCCCGTGCGCCGACTCGCGCGCGAGCGCCACCGCCCGCGAGGCGAGCGCGAGGGCCGCCGCGCCGCGCCCCGCCGCGCGCAGCGCCCGCGCCTCGGCCAGGATCTCGTCCACCTGATCGACCAGCCGCCGCGCGCGATCGCCCTTCGGCGCCGGCGAGTCGAGGAGCGACGCCGCGTCCGCGCACACCTCCGCGCTCGGCAGCGCCGCCACCGCGAGCGCCGCGTCGTCCACCAACTTCTCATCCGCTTTGGCGAATGTATCGAGCAGCGCCCGCAGCTCGCGCTCGCGCTCGCCGAGGCAATGCGCGCGCAGGTCCAGGAGCTGCGGCGACTGCGTGCCGCGCACGTGCGTCGCCTCGCAGCTCTCGACGGCCATCGCCGAGATCGCCCGGACGCGCGCGTCGATGGCCTCGGAGACCCTGCGCGCGGTGTCGGCCGCGTGCCCCCGCCCGGTGGCCCCGAAGGCCGCCGCGAGCTGCGCCCGGCGCGCCGCGTCCCAGACCCCCTCGAAGCCCGGCGCCGCGCTCCGGCAGGTGCGCAGGTGCTGCCCCGACTGCAGGACCACGCCCGTGGCGATCGCCGCCGGCAGGCCGAGCGCGAGCGCGCCGTAGACGAAGCGCCGCCGCCGCGAGGCGGGATCGCGCCCGAGCGCGTCGAGGAGCGCGCCGAGGTCCGGCCAGCGGTCCTCCGGACGCAGCGAGAGCCCGCGCTCGAGCGCGCGATGCACGAACGCCGGCACCCGCGCGCCCTTCGGCACCGGCCGCAGCTTTCGCCCGAGCACCGCGCGCATGAGCTCCTCGAAGCGCTCGCCCGAAAAGGGCCGCTCGCCGTAGAGGCCCCGCCAGAGCGCCGCGCAGAAGCTCCACTGGTCCGTCGCCGCCGTGGCCGCCTCCTTGCGGAACTGCTCGGGCGCCATGTACGCGGGCGTGCCCACGTACACGCCCGGGGTCGTCAGCTCGCGGCGCAGGGCGTCGTCGCTCGGCGCCGGGCCCTCGCCCGAGCCGACGAGCCGGTCCACGTCCGCGCGCACGAGGCCGAAGTCCGTGACGCGCGCCCGCCCGTCGTTGCCCACGAGGACGTTGTCGGGCTTGAAGTCGCGGTGCACGAGGCCGGCGCGGTGCGCCGCGAGGAGCCCCTGCCCCGCCTGCCGGAACATCCGCACCACCTCGCGCCAGTCGCGCGCACGGCCCGAGAGCCAGCGGCCGAGCGTGATGCCCTCGACGAGCTCCATCGCGATGAAGACGCCGTCCCTGTGCGTGCCGACGTCGAACACGGTCACGACGTTCGGGTGGCCGACCTTCGCGAGGGCCTGCGCCTCGCGCACGAGGCGCGCGTGGCCATGCGGCTCCGAGCCGTGCGGCGCCACGTCCGGCCGCAGGAGCTTGATCGCGACGCGCCGGTCGAGCTCGGGGTCGTACGCGGCGAGCACGACGCCCATCCCGCCGTCGCCGAGACGCCCCACGACCACGTAGCGACCGATGGTCTCGCCCCGCTCCGCGCTCGGCCGCGCAGGCCGCACGTCGCTCGCCGACGGGTCGACGACGGTCGCCGCGCTGCCGAGGTGCCCCGACACCGTGGGCGCGTCGGCGGACGCGGGATCGTCGTGCGCGTCGGAGCCGCTCAAGACCCGAAGAGGGTAGCATCCACCCGTGCCCGCGCCGCGACCCCGGAGCCTCTGCTACCAGATCTTCGTCGATAGATTCGCCAAGGCGGATGGGTCGACCGTGCCGCCGCTGCCGGCCGGCGCAGCGCCCTGGCTGGCCCACGCGGGCGGGACGCTCGACGGCATCACCGCGCGCCTCGATCACCTGAGCGCGCTCGGCGTGGACGCGCTCTACCTCACGCCCGTCATGCGAGCGCCGTCGAACCACAAGTACGACGCGGAGTCGCTCGACGAGGTCGACGGCCGCTTCGGCGGCGACGCCGCGCTCGATCGCCTCGCGCAGGCCCTGCGCGCGCGCGGGATGGGCCTTGTGCTCGACGCGGTCTTCAACCACGTCGGCGAGACGCACCCGTGGTTCACCGCCGCGCGGGCGGACGCGCGGGCGGCGGAGGCCTCCCTCTTTCGCTTCGAGCGCCACCCCGATCGCTACGCCCACTGGCGCGGCTACGGGCACCTGCCCGAGCTCGCGCTCGACCGCCCGGCCGCCCGGCAACGCCTCTGGGAGGCCGACGACTCCGTGCTCGCGCGCTGGCTCGCGCGCTGGGCCACCGGCGTACGCCTCGACTGCGCGAACGACCTCGGCCTTTCCGCCTGCGCCGCCATCGCGTCGCGCGCGCGCGACCTCGGCGCCCGCGACGGCGCGCTCGGCGAGCTCATGGGCTACCCCGACGCCTGGATCGCGGAGGGCCGCCTCGACGGCGTCATGAACTACTTCTTCCGCGAGACGGTGATCGGCCTCTGCACCGGAGACGTCGCGCCGGCGCAGGCGGCCGAGAACCTCGCGCGCATGGCGGCCGAGTGCCGCCCCGAGGCGCTCCTCTGCTCGTGGAACATGCTCTCGTCGCACGACGTGCCGCGCCTCGCGACCGTGGTCCCCGATCGCGCCGCGCGCGCGCTCGCCTGGGCGCTCGCGTTCTCGTACCCCGGCGTGCCGCTCGTGTACTACGGCGAGGAGGTCGGCATGACGGGCGGCGCCGACCCCGAGAACCGCGGCCCGATGCTGTGGGACGTCGGCCGCTGGGACCACGCGACGCACGCGCACGTGCAGAAGCTGGCCGCCCTGCGCCGCGAGCACCTCGCGCTCCGCGAGGGCCGCTTCCGCGCGCTCCCGCAGCCGGGGAACCCGGACGTGCTGGCCTTCCTGCGCACGACCGACGATCCGCGCCAGACCATCGTCGTGGTCGCGAACCCGACCTCCGCGCCCGCGCGCGCCCGCGTCTTCGCGCCGTACGCGCACCTGCTCGACGCGCTCCCGCTGCACGATCTCCTCGGCGGCGCCGCCACCCGCATGCACGGCGGCCGCCTCGACGTGGCGCTCCCGCCCTGGGGCGTCGCCCTCTACCAGCCCGACGACACCACGATCCCCGGCTACACCTTCTTCCGCTAGCTTCTTGCGAGTGGCCGCCTAGGAAGGCGGCCACCAGGAAGGGCACGCTGCCCTTCCCCCGCCCGGGCACAGCCCGGTCGGGCCCCCCAACCTGCGTCTTCGCTTCGCTGCGCTTCGCTACGCCCTTGCGGCTCGCTGCGCTCGCCTCGAAAGCGCATGACGCCCCTCATCCAAGCGGCAATACAGAGACAGGCCCTCGTTGGCGGCGAGGTGGCAGATCGTCGTGCTCGTGCTCGTGCTCGTGCTCGTGCTCGATCCGGCAGTCCTACTGCGCCCGCCCCGGATAGAGCGCGCGCACCGCCATCGGAAAGCGCATCGCCCAGGCCGCCTCGTTGTGCTCCTGCCCCATGCCCGTGTAGGACCACAGGTCCACGCCCTGCCGGTAGCCGCGCATGAGCAGTACATCACGCATGTGCAGCGTGTCCACGAGGCCATCCATGCTGCTGCCGGCGTCGCCGCTGTCGAGCCACAGGTGAATCGGCGGCATCGCCGTCGAGCGCTCGACCTCGCCGAGCAGGCGCTTGTCGTCCCACCAGTACGACGACGACATCGCCAGGCAGCGGCGGAACACGTCGCTCTTGGTCCAGCACGCGTACGTCGTGAAGAGCCCGCCGAGGGACGAGCCGCCGACGCCGACCTCCGCGGTCTCGTCGACCCGGTAGCGCATGCGCGCCCACGGCAGGAGCTCCGCCTGCAGCATCGTGAGGTACCGCGCCGCGTCGCCGCCGCCGTACTGCGCGTCCATCGTCGGCGTGTACTCCTTCATGCGATCGCCCGGGATCGGGCCGAGCACGATCACCTCGGCGACCTCGCTCGTGCCGATGCCCGCGTCGAGCGCCTCGTCGATCTGCCACTCGACGCCGAACGCCGCGCGCCGCGCGTCGAACAGGTTGTGCCCGTCCTGCATCACGAGCACCGGGTAGCGGTGCGTCGCGTTCTCGTCGTAGCCGGGAGGCAGGTACACGAGCACGTCGCGCGTCCCGCCGAAGGCCGGCGTCGGCACCGTCTGCTCCTCGACACGCCCGCCGCTCGGCTGGAAGAACGGCCAGATGTCGGTCGTCGTCCCGGGCGTCGCGCGGAAGTTCGCGCCCACCGCCCACGTCGCGTCGTCGAGGAGCGGCTTCCACTCGAAGGCCGCCCCCGCGTCGCCGCGCCACTCGAACACGTCGGCGCCGCGCGTCGTGTCCTGCCCGCGCATCCAGTCGAGCCCCGCGCCCGACCCACGCACGGTGATGCGCGCCGCACCTGCGCTCGGATAGTGGATGCGCAGGACCGTGGTCCCCGCGCCCATCCCGCCCGCACCCGCGCCGCCCGCACCCGCGCCGCCCGCACCCGCGCCGCCCGCACCCGCGCCGCCGACGCCCCCCGCGCCCGCGCCGCCAGCGCCGCCAGCCGAGCCCGCGGCACCGGCGCTTCCCGCCGAGCCGGCAGCCCCCGCGCTCCCGGCAGACCCCGCGCTCCCCGCGGCTCCCGCGCTCCCGCCGCCGCCCGACCCCGCCGTGCAGCCGCCTGCCGTCTGGCAGACGGTGGTGCTGTCGCCGCATCCCACGAGCCCCGCGAAGAGCGCGAGCGCCGCCCATCCCTGCTTCTTCATGGACGTGACTCAACAACGAGCGACGCACCAGGTCTGTACGCTACGCTACGATCGCCCGATGGACGCCCCGCCCGCCGAGATCCCGGCGCTGCGCTTTCAGACGAGCGCGGAGGACGCCGGGCGCACGCTCGCCGCCGCCCTCCGCCTGCGCCTGCCCGGCGTGTCGTGGGCGCGCGTGCGTCGCCTCTTCGAGACCGGCAAGGTGACGGTCGGCGGCGAGATCGAGCACGACGACGCCCGCCGCCTCCGCGCGGGCGAGGAGATCGTCCTCGAGCCCACCGCGCGCCGGAAGGAGCGCCCGCCCGACGTCGCCGTCGCCGTGGTGCACGAGGACGGCGAGGTCGTCGTCATCGACAAGCCCGAGGGCGTCTCGTCGGTGCCCTACGAGAAGAAGGAGCAGGGCACCGCGATGGACCTGCTCCGCGACGCCTGGCGGCGCAGCGGCCGCCCACACGTGACGAGCATCCCGCTGCACGTCGTGCACCGCATCGACAAGGAGACGTCGGGCCTGCTCGTCTTCGCGAAGTCCAAGCGCGCCGAGCGCCACCTGCAGGCGCAGCTCCGCGCGCACACGATGGAGCGCGAGTACCGCTGCGTCGCGCAGGGCGACGTCTGGAAGCAGACCATCCACACGCGGCTCGTCGTGGACCGCGGCGATGGCCTGCGCGGCTCGGCCAGGCGGCCCAACCAGGGCAAGGACGCCGTCACGCACGTCGAGCCGCTCGAGAAGCTCGAGGGCGCGACGCTCTGCGCGGTACGCCTCGAGACCGGCAAGACCCACCAGATCCGCATCCACCTCGCCGAGATCGGGCATCCCTTGATCGGCGAGCGCGTCTACATCCGCGACCTCTGCAACCGCGGCGGCACGCCCATCGAGTCCCCGCGCCTGCTGCTGCACGCCGCCACGCTCGGCTTCGAGCACCCCGACGGCAAGACCCTCCGCTTCGAGTCCCCGCTCCCCGCCTCGTTCACCCGCATGCTCGAAAAGCTCCGCCGGTAGCGGCTTGAGCGTGCCCCTCGCAGCGTGCGATCCTCCGGGCATGATCTCCGGACTTCGAGGGTGGGTGCTGGGTGCCGTGGCCATGATCGCGCTCGCCTGTGGCGACTCGGGCGGAACCGGGGGCACGGGCGGCGCGGGGAGCGGCGGCGCAGGCATGGGCGGGGCTGGAGCCGGCGGCGCAGGAGCCGGCGGTGGCGCGGGCACCGGTGGCGCTGCCGGCGGCGGCGGCGCGGGTGCCGGAGGCTCTGCCGGCGCAGGCGGCGAGGACTCCTCGGGCGCCGCGCTCGTCAAGCCCTACGCCGGCACGTGGAACGTGATGGCCACGACCGGAATGCACACGCGCGGAACGGTCGTCGTCAGCGCCGCCGGCGACCTCGACTTCGACACCGGCAAGACCTTCACGGTCGCGGAGTACCAGGGCGTCTACGACCGCCTGACCGTGATGGATTCGGAGGGCGGCGGCCGCATCCAGGTCGAGATCAAGCCGAGCGGCAGCACGCCGCAGCGCCGCATCCGGATCTTCGTGGATCCCGCGACCAGGAAGCCGAAGGGGTTTTCGTACTACCCCGACGTCACGTCCGCCAACCCGGACGCGAACAAGACCGCCGTCACCGTCACCGGCCCCTGACCACGCCGCCTTTCCGCGCCTCGAGGTCCACCGGGGTGTTGTGATTGCTCGGCGGCTGCGCGACGAGCGCGAAGCGAGCCGCAAGGCGTCCCTCCCGCAGCGAGCGCAGCGAAGCGAAGACGCAGGCGGGCGCCCCCCGGGCGGAGCGTCCAGCCGGCGGAGCCTTCAGCCGAGGCGAGCGAAGCGAGCCGCAAGGGCGTCCCTCGCGCAGCGAGCGAAGACGCAGGGAGGGGGGCCCAGTTGGGTCGCGCCGAAGGCGCGCCAACGCATGACTTGCCCAATTGGGGGAGGGGTAGTCGTGCCCGCTGCGCTG
>CAZQJC010000047.1:0-2478 GCA_964593795.1 uncultured Myxococcales bacterium
GCCATCGTCTACGACCCGACGTCGGAGATCGCCGCCGAGGCCGACGAGTGCGCGGCGGCGCTCGAGTGCTCCGTCCTGCGGCAGGCGCAGGAGGACTTCGATGCTGCGGCGACGAAGCGCCAGCAGATCCAGAACGCCATCGACGCCGCCCAGCGGGGCTGCGACTCGTGGCTTCGGCAACGGGACGAGGCCTTCGCCGAGTTCGAACGGCTCGCCTCCCCCACGGTGAAGGTGCCCGAGCTGGTCGAGGACGCCCTCGGGATCGCGATCCGCGACTTCAAGGCCATGGTCGAGCGGGCCCAGGGGCTGGAGCGGGTGGCGCTCGAGGCCAGCCGGAAGGCCGAGCGGGCCGCGGGGGCGCTCGACGCCTACCGTTCGACGGCGGATCGGGTGCGGACGGCGACGGTGGACTTCCGGGTGTACTCCCTGATCGAGGCGGCGGCCATCGAGGCGCGCGACCGGGAGGGGGGCTCCACGCTGGAGGAGCTTCGGGACGAGTTGGCTGGGATGTTGGCGGCCTTCGGACGGCCCGAGACGCCGTTCGTCGAGTTGGAAGGCGCTCGCGGAAAACCGGCATTCGAATGCGGTTGGATTTCCAATGGGGAGAAGGTTCGGCTCGAAGCGCTGTCCTCGGGCGAGGCGGCGTGCTTCATGACGGCCTTGAGCCTGACGATGCTCATGAGGTCGAAGACGGCAACGCGGCGGATCCTGCTCCTAGAGCTCGACGCGCTCGACCCGGCGTCGGCGCTCGCGCTGCTCGAAGGCTTGGGTTCCTCGGGCGTGCTCGGGGAGCTGGACCTCGTGCTGGCGGCGACCTACCACGTCTTCGAGGTCGAGCCGTTCGGCTGGAGGGTGATCAATGTCTCATGACTGGATGGAGGGCTGGCACGGCGACCTTGGCGACTGGGAAAGAATGGCCCGAGAAAAACCAGAGCTGTTTGATGAGGCCATAAAGGACTCGATGCTGGCATATTACGCGGAAACCCCGGATAAGTTCGCGTGTGAGGCCATGGGCCTCATGTGCAGCATGGCTCGGGAACTCTCCAGGACTCGCGTGACATTGGGCAAGATGGCGCTTAGCTGGCATAAGGATATGGAGGGGACTAGAAAGCAAATCGAGGAAGCCAACAGGATGAACGCAGAAAGCGCAGCGCAGTGGGAGTGTTGGCGAAACGAGGTCAAAAAGGAAATGGAGCACCTATACGGCGAGTTGCACGACTCGTCTCTAGCGCTAAGCGAGTTCAAACTTGGCACCAAGGCTTTGAGTGGATACTGGCGTTGTGTCACGGACCTTCAAGCCCGAATCAGTGAAGAGCTGCGCCGTGTCGGACGCATTCTCGGATGTGCAGCGGAGTCGATCCGTGAGCATGGAATTTAACCCAACAGTGATGTCGACCAACCAACTACTGGCCGAGATGGACAAGAACCAAGAGAGGCTAAAAACGACAACGATAGGAATGTTCGAGATTGAATGCAAAATAAACCCACGCGAATTCTGTCAAGAAGTATACCGGGCGTTAGAGGCCTACCTCTTGACTGTGCGGTCGGCCAGAACGCGCGAAGAGGACTACACGCGCAAGTTCGATGAGATTCGCGCGTATCTTTTGAAGTATAGGGATGAAATGTCGGGTCTTGCGCTCAAGATGTGCGACAAAAACGAGCTTCTTGAAAACGAGATCTTAAGAGCCGCAGAAGCTGATGGATCGTATCAGCGGCACGCACTCGCGGCAAGGCGCGAAATTGGCTTTATGTGCAAACAGCTGCGGGGCATCGGTGGCGTTTTACGCGAGGCGGCCAAGTCGATTCGAAAGGAGATGAGTGATGGGTAGAAACTCGTTCAAAGGCCACGACCTCGTCGGCTCCAACCAGGAGCGCAACAGGGAGATGTCCAAGCAAGGGGAGTTGCAGAAACACGGAGTGATACAGATGGACCACGAGAGGATGGCGAAGCTCCTCGATCTGGACTGGAAGAAACAGTCCGATGAGAAGCTCTCCGGGCTCGTGGTGGCGGACGGAAAGATCTGGGAGCGCGTCAACGCCATCGACACTCGGGACAAGGACGCGAACTCCGCCTACGCGAAACAGATCGCGTCCCTCGAAGACCGGTGCAAGGCGCTCGAGGATCTGCTCTGCGGGCTCAGCAACATCGAGCTGCGGATTCAGAAGGCAGGCGCGGCGGCAACGTCTCTGTCGGGCCTGCTCCTCAAGGTGGCTGACGTGTTCGAACGTTCTGCGGACTCTATCAAGGAGGTGACGGATGGACTTGCCCAAGACTGAGTGGGTGAACATATCACCCGGTGTCGCCGACGAGTGGTTGAAGAAGTACAACACGAAGAACCGAGCGCTGTCAGTGGACCGGGTGGTCCGGTATGCTGAAGACATAGAGCAAGGGCAGTGGATCATCACCCACCAGGGCGTGGCGTTCGACGATGACGGAGTGCTCGTCGACGGGGCCCACAGGTTGTCGGCCATCGTGCT
>CAZQJC010000048.1:0-75558 GCA_964593795.1 uncultured Myxococcales bacterium
CCGGCAAGACCATCCTCCTGCGAATCGTGGCCATGCTGACCAAGCTGCTCGAGCGCCTCTTGGGCGCCGACGCGCTCGGCTGACCCCGGTCCCGGTCCCGGTCCCGGACGAGCACGAGCACGAGCACGAGCACGAGCACGAGCACGAGCACGAATCCGGATCAGTCGATCTTCCGACGGATCTTCAGTCGCCGAGATCGCCCGCTCGGCGACGCGAACAGGCGAACGAGCCTCGGTGAGGTCGGGGTCGAGCCGGCGCGCGAGCGCCGCGATCATCGAGGTCGCGATGCCCCAGCCGAGGCCCACGCACAGCAATCCCCAGGGCCCCGCGACGGAGAGCACGCCGAGGCGGGCCCCGGTGCTGTAGACGAGCGGACCGGCGACCGCGCCGAGGAGCGCGGCCGTGGCCGCCGGTCGCCTGGGCAGCCACGACATGCCGAGGGTGAGCTCGCTGCCGAAGGCGGCCCACAGGGAGATCATCCAGGGGGCGAAGAGACCGTGCGCGCCGGCCACGGAGATGAGGCCGCGCGCCGTCAGCGTGGCGTCGAGCAACGTGCCGAGCACCACCGCGCCCGTCACGACGACGAGCACCCGGCGGCGCGAGGAGGTCCTGAGCGCGAGGTGTCCTGCGACCACCGCGAGCGGCGGCAGCCACGCGACCGGCGCGTGCCCGCCGCGCACGAGCAGCACGCAGCCCCACCACGCAAGCTGCTGCGCCACCACGTCGATCCAGCGCGTCATGTCAGCCCTGGAGCCGCCAGATCGCGGCGTTGAACGCGGCCGCGAAGCTCACCCAGGCCACGTACGGCACGAGCAGCCAGCCCGCCACGCGGTCCACGCGGAAGAACGCCGCCGTGGTCGCGACGAGCAGGCCGAGGAGCGCCACGATGTCGAGGAGGCCCGCGAGCGGCGAGCGCGCGAGGAAGAAGCAGAACGACCAGGCGAGGTTCGCCGTGAGCTGCGCGAAGTAGAGGCAAAGGGCGAGATCGCCGACGCCGCGCCGGCGCCACACGCGCCACGCCGCGATCGACATGGCCACGTAGAGCGCCGACCACACGGGGCCGAAGACCCACGCGGGCGGGTTCCAGGCCGGCTTGCGCAGCATCGGGTACCAGGTCGCGACGGAGCTCGACGTCGCGAGGCCCCCCGCCGCCGCCACCGCGAACGCCAGGGCGAGGAAGGCCGCGAGGGTGAGCGCGGACGCGCGGCGGGCGGGCAGGGCGGTCGTGCTCGTCATCGGTGGCTCCCTGAGCCTTCAGGCCTCGACGAGGCGGCGCGGCAGCCAGCCCGCGAGGGCGCCGACCGCCGCGGCGACGAGGACGCCTCCGGCATGGAACAGGAAGATGTGCGCGCCGTCGTGCTCGGGGCAGAGCCCGAGCAGCCCGAGCTGCGCCACGAGCGCGCCCGCGGCGGCGATGGCCGCGGTGCGCTGCGGGCCGCTGTGGGCGAGCCCGGGTCCCAAGAGCACGAGGCCGAAGAGGGGCAGGGCCGCGGCGATCACCTCCACGGAGAAGCAGACCGAGCCCTCGAGCAGCGCGAAGCGTCCCAGGTCGGCCGCGCCGAGCGCGGCACCGAGCGAGGCCACGATCGCGACGAGGAGCACCGCGAGGGCCAGCGGTCGTCGCCGCCGGGTGAGGTCGGCGGAGACCTCGGCCCGGATGGCCGCAAGGACCGCGAGGGCCGCGCCAGGTCCCGGCTCCCGGGGCGCCCGGTCGAGCAGCGCACCGAGCGCGGCCCCCGCACGCAGCGTCTCGTCGTCCGCGTCCTCGAGCCCGGTGCGATCCGGGTGGCCGTCGGGCAACGACGCCGCGACCAGCCACGCTTGCCTGTGCTGACTCATGAACACTCCTTGTCGACGAGCGGCGCGAGGGTGCTCCGCAGGCGCTCGTACGCACGGAAGGCGCGCAGCTTGATCGCGCCCTCGCTGGTCCCTAGGGCGCGCCCGATCTCGGCGAACGATAGGCCCTCGAATCGATGCAGCTGGAGCACCATTCGCTGCGACTCGGGCAGCGCGTCCACGGCGGCCCGCACCGCGGCCACGATCTCGGCTTCCTCGGCTGGATTCCGCAACCGCTCCTGCACCGACGCGGTGGCGTCCGCCCGCTCGAGCTCGGCCTCGTCGAGGTCCTCGAGGGAGCGCTTGCGCCGGCGCAGCTCGTCGAGGCCTACGCGGCCCGCGATCGCGTAGGCCCAGGCCCTCAGGCGGCCCTCGGATCGGTACTCGAGCCGCGCGTGGTGGATCTTGAGGAACGTGCGCTGGAGCAGGTCGTCGGCCAGCGCGCGATCGCGGCACATGCGGAGCAGGAAGGCGTGGAGCCTCGGCTGCAGCCGGCGAAACAGCTCGTCGAACGCCGCGAGGTCGCCGCCCGCGTACGCGAGCATGAGGCGCTCCTCCTCGGCCTGCTCGTCCGGGACGGCCCCCCGCCCGGCCGCCGATACGGCGCGTTTCATGCTGCGCTGCCGCCCGGGGGCAGGCACCGCGGCCGGAGGAGGCTCGGGGATCGCGAGAACGTCGTCCATCACCTGTACGTGGAGACGCTCGGGCGCGCGGCCAGGTTACGCACCATCAGCTCGCAGGGACGAGGACGGTGTCGATCACGTGGATGACTCCATTCGAGGCCGACACGTCCGCCTGGATGACCGTCGCGGCGCCGTCGAGCAGCACCTTTCCGTCCTTGACCTGGATGCGCACGTCGGTGCCCTGCACGGTGCGGGCGCTCGTCAGCTTGACGACGTCGGCGGCGGCCACCTTGCCCGCGACCACGTGGTAGGTCAGCACGGCCTGCAGCTTCGCCTTGTTCTCGGGCCGGGTGAGATCCGCGACGAGGGCCGGGGGCAGCTTGGCGAAGGCCTCGTCGGTCGGCGCGAAGACGGTGAAGGGGCCGGTCCCCTGCAGCGTCGCCACCAGCTCGGCCTGCGTGAGGAGCTGCGCCAGCGTCTTGAACTTGCCCGCCCCGGTCGCCGTCTGCACGAGGTCCTGGCTCGGGGCGGCGGGCTGCATCTGGCCGCCGGCGGGCGCACCGGGGCTCGCCGGTGCGGGGGCCTGCGTGGCGTCGTCGCCGCAACCGGCGAGGAGGGAGAGGGTGCTGGCGAGCGCGAGCGTGAGAAGTCGGTTGGTCATCGGGCGTCTCCTGTGAGGTCGGCGTTCATCGCCGGTGCCTGCATGACGTCACGACCTCCACGCAGGTTACGGCGAGCGGCTCGAGGTTCGTTGCGGGTCCGCCGCGAGCTCGGTCGCGAACCTCGCGAGCGCGTCGAAATCCTGCAGACGGAGGCCGAACGGCGGCGGATCCGGCCACGCGCCCGCGCCGCCGAGCACGAGCGCCACGCCGCGCGCCTCGCACGCGTGGCCGACGCGAGTGGCGGCCGCGAGGAGGAGCGCCGGGTCGCTCGACGCGGCAGACGCGGACATCGCGACGAGGCGGATGTCGCCGGCGTCGACGGCGCGCGTGATCTCCTCGGTCGGCGTCGCGCGGCCCACCCACCGGGTCTGCCAGCGGGCCTCGCGCAGGCAGAGCTCGGCGAGCGAGAGCCCGAGCGTGTGATCGTCGCCGGGCGCACAGGAGAGGAGCGCCCGCGGCGCATCCGAAGGCATGGGCTGCGCCTGGGAGAGCTGCGCGAGCGCGCGCGAGAGGCGCTCGGAGGCGAGGTGCTCCTCGAGCACGCTCAGCCGTCCGGTCGCCCAGCGGACGCCGACGTCGTCGATCACGCGTGCCACGGTGGCGGCGGCCGCGTGCCACGAGCCGCGCAGGTAGCGCTCGTGGCGCAAGAGCCCATCGAGCTCGCGCTCCGCGTCGTCCTCGAGCAGCGCGTCGAGCCAGATCGAGATCCAGCCCGGGGCCGGCGCGGAGGCGGTCGCGTCCGCCGGGGCGGCGCCGCGCGCGTCCTCGCTTGCCTTCTCCGGCACGAGGAATCGCTCGAGCTCGGAGCGGCGAAACCGGCGGTGCCCGCCCGGCGTCCGGATGCACGGGAGCAGGCCCTGATCGGCCCAGCGCTTGACCGCCGTGGCCCCGACGCCGAGC
Organism: uncultured Myxococcales bacterium; assembly: GCA_964593795.1. Lineage (GTDB taxonomy): Bacteria > Myxococcota_A > Polyangia > JAHFDS01 > JAHFDS01 > JAHFDS01. The sequence continues at coordinate 4,022 of CAZQJC010000048.1, forward strand.
ACCGCGGCGGCTTCCTGACTCGTCATCAACTCGTCCACGTCACCAATATAGACGATTTTTGTCCGCTGAACAGACGAATTTGACGATTTATAGGTTGACGAATCGACTAAATCGACCTATTCATCTGGATATGATCACCAACGCCATCGAGCTCGCCGAACGAGGACTCCTGCCGGACGCGGTCGTGCGGGCAGGGGTCCGAAGGCTCCTCCGCGTCCGACTGCGCGACGAGGCCGCCCGCCACCGCGATCGCGATCGCGCGCTCGCCGCGTGGGTCGACGCGATGGACCAGGGGCCCATCGCGCTCCTGCCGGAGGCGGCGAACGCGCAGCACTACGAGGTCTCCCCCGCCTTCTACGAGCTCGTGCTCGGCAAGCACCTCAAGTACAGCGCAGGCTACTGGGCCGACGGCGAAGAGGACCTCGACCGCGCCGAGGCGGCCATGCTGGCGCTGACGATCGAGCGGGCCGACGTGCGCGACGGCCAGCGCATCCTCGAGCTCGGCTGCGGCTGGGGCAGCTTGACGCTCGAGCTCGCGCGCCGCTTCCCCGCCGCGCGCATCGTCGCGGTGTCGAACTCGCGCCCGCAGCGCGAGCACATCGAGGCGCGGGCCCGGGCGCGCGGCCTTCGCAACGTCACCGTGGTCACCGCGGACATGAACGGCTTCGAACCGGCGGAGCGCTTCGACCGCGTCGTCTCGGTCGAGATGTTCGAGCACATGCGCAACTGGCGCGCGCTGCTCCGCCGGGTGCGCACGTGGATGGAGCCGGACGGGCGGCTCTTCCTGCACGTGTTCGCGCACGCGCGCTTCGCGTACCCGTTCGAGACGGAGCGCGACGACGACTGGATGGGGCAGCACTTCTTCACGGGCGGCATGATGCCGAGCCTCGACCTGCTCGACCGCGTCGCGGATCCCTTCGAGATCGAGGCCCGCTGGACGGTGGACGGAACCCACTACGCGCGCACCGCGCGGGCGTGGCAGCGCAATCTCCTCGCGCGGCGCGAGGACGTGCTCGCCCTGTTCGCCAGGGACCTCGGCCCGCAGGAGGCCAGGCGCGCCTTCGAGCGGTGGAGCCTCTTCTTCGTCGCCTGCGCCGAGCTGTTCGGGTTTGCCTCCGGCCAGGAGTGGCTGGTCGCGCACTACCGGCTCGCCCCGCGCGAGGGAGCCGGCGGGTGAGGATCGCCGTCGTCGGATCGGGCGTCTCGGGCCTCGTCGCCGCGCACTACCTCCAGCGGCGGCACGAGGTCGTGCTGTTCGAGGCCGAGCGCCGGCCCGGCGGCCACACGAACACGGTCACCGTGCTCGAGGGCGAGCGGCCCATCTCCATCGACACCGGCTTCATCGTCTTCAACACGCGCACCTACCCGCGCTTCGTGCGCTTGCTCGGCGAGCTCGGCGTCGCCTGGGCCGAGAGCGACATGAGCTTCTCCGCGTCGAGCGAGCGCCGCGGCTTCGAGTACAACGCGCAGGATCTCGGCACGCTCTACGCGCAGCCGCGCCACCTCGTCAGCCCGCGCTTTCACCGCATGGTGCTCGACATCCTGCGGTTCTTCCGCGAGGCGCGCGCGCTCCTCGACTCCACGGACGAGACGCCGCTCCTGCCGTGGCTGCGCGCCCGAGGTTACTCGGAGGGCTTCCTCGAGGATCACCTGCTGCCGCTCGTGCGCGCGGTGTGGTCCGCCAACCGCGACGTGGCCGAGCGCTTCCCCGCGCGCTTCCTCGTGCGCTTCTTCGACAACCACGGGTTCCTGAAGGTGCGGGACCGCGTGCCCTGGCTGACCATCCCCGGCGGCGCGCGGACGTACGTGCGCGCGATCCTCGCGGGCTTCCGCGGCCAGGTGCGCCTCGGCGCGCCGGTGCGCGGGCTGCGGCGCGAGCCCGACGCGGTCGTCGTGCGCTCGGAGGGCGCCGAGCCGGAGCGCTTCGACCACGTGGTCCTCGCGTGTCACGCGGACCAGGCGCGCGCGCTGCTCGAGGATCCGACGGCGCTCGAGGACGAGCTCCTCGGCGCGTTCCCCTACCAGCGCAACGAGGCGATGCTGCACACCGACGCGTCCCTCATGCCGCGCCGGCGCAAGGTGTGGGCGTCGTGGAACGCGCACCTCGACGACGACGGCGCAGAGGGCGCGTGCCTGACCTACTGGATGAACCGGCTGCAGCCGCTCGGCGCGTCGCGCGACTACTTCGTGACGCTCAACCGCGGCCACCGGATCCGCCCGGACCGGGTGGTCTCCCGCATCGAGTACGCGCACCCGGTGTTCACGCTGGCGGGCGTCGCGGCGCAGGCGCGCCACGGCGAGCTCATCGACCGGCAGCGCACCTCCTACTGCGGCGCCTACTGGCGAAACGGCTTCCACGAGGACGGCGTCGTGAGCGCGCTCGCCGTGTGCGCGCGCCTCGGGGTCGAGCCATGAACGCGAGCGCCCTCTACACGGGGAGCATCTCGCACGCACGCCTCGCGCCTTCGCGGCACGCGTTCTCGTACCCGATCTACCTCCTGTACCTGGATCTCGACGAGCTGCCGGCGTTGCCGCTGTGGCCCGCGCTCGGCGTCGAACGCGCCGGGCTGCTCGCCTTCCGCAGGCGGGACTACCTCGGCGCCGCGTCGCGCCCGCTCGCCGACGAGGTGCGGGATCGCGTCGCCGTCGAGCTCGGCGTCCGCCCGGACGGCCCGGTGCGCCTCCTGGCCCACGTCCGCTCCTTCGGCTACGTCTTCAACCCGGTCGCCTTCTACTACTGCTTCGACCGCGCCGGCCGCCTCGCGGCGGTCGTCTCCGAGATCACGAACACGCCGTGGAAGGAGCGGCACAGCTACGTCGTCGCCGCGGGCCCCGACGGGGCCGCGTCGAGCTTCGACAAGGCCTTCCACGTCTCGCCGTTCTTCCCGATGACGCAGCGCTACGTCTGGCGCTTCTCCGCGCCCGGCGACGCGCTGACGGTCGACATGCAGAGCCTCGAGGGCGAGCGCGAGGTGTTCCGCGCGCGCCTCGCGCTCGAGCGCCAGCCGCTCACGCGCGCCGCGCTGCTCGGCGCCGCGACCACGCTGCCCGCGCAAGCCGCCCTGCGCCACCTCTCGATCTACTCGCAGGCGCTGCGCCTCTGGCTGCGGCGCGTGCCCGTGTTCACCCACCCGAAGAAGCAGCTCCCCGATGCCGCAACTCCCACGAGGTGATGTCATGGCCCAGGCCCTGGATCTCGTCCCCGTCTCCCTGTCCTCGAGCGCGCCGCCGATGGAGCGCCTCGTGCTGGGGCGCCTGCAAGGCCCCGCCACCGGGCAACTGGAGTTGCGCAGCGAGGGGCGCACGTACCGGTTCGGCGCGCCGGCGTCGGACGGACTGCAAGCGCGGCTCGTCGTGCACCGGCCGCGGTTCTTCTGGCGGGTGGCCGTCGGCGGCTCGCTCGGCGCCGCGGAGGCCTTCATGGACGGGGACTGGTCCACCGACGACGCCACCGCGGTCGTGCGCTGGTTCGTGCGCAACCAGGCCATCATGAGCGGCCTCGAGGGCGGGCTCGCGAGCGCGGGCGCGGCGCTCGGTCGCCTCTGGGCCCTCGCGCGCGCCAACACCCGCGCGGGCAGCCGGCGCAACATCCGCGCGCACTACGACCTCGGCAACGACTTCTTCGAGCGCATGCTCGACCCGACGATGATGTACTCGGCGGCGCTGTTCGACTCGCCCGAGGCGACGCTCGAGCAGGCCAGCACCCGCAAGCTCGAGCGCCTGTGCGACAAGCTCGCGCTGCGCGCGGGCGACCACCTGCTCGAGATCGGCAGCGGCTGGGGCGGCATGGCGATCCACGCGGCGCGCCACCACGGCTGCCGCGTCACCACGACCACGATCTCCCGCGCGCAGGCCGAGTACGCGCGGGCCCGCATCCGCGCCGCCGGGCTGGAGGACCGCATCACGCTGCTCGAGCGCGACTACCGCGACCTCGACGGCCGCTTCGACAAGATCGTGTCGATCGAGATGATCGAGGCCATCGGCGCCGCGGCGTATCCGACCTTCTTCCGCAAGTGCGCCTCGCTGCTCGTCCCGGGCGGGCGCCTGGCGCTGCAGACGATCACGATCCGCGATCAGGTCTGGGAGAGCCACGTGCGGCAGGTCGACTTCATCAAGCGCTACATCTTCCCGGGCAGCTCGATCCCGTCGATCGGGGCGCTCACGAGCGCGTCGGGCCGGGCGAGCGACCTCGTCCTCGCGGACCTCGAGGACCTCACGTCGCACTACGCGCGCACCCTCGCCGAGTGGCGGGCGAACCTCGCGCCCCACCGCGCCGAGGTGGTCGCGGCGTACGGCGAGCGCTTCTGGCGGATGTGGGACTACTACCTCTCTTACTGCGAGGCCGGCTTCCGCGAGCGCTACCTCGGCAGCACCCAGCTCGTGTTCGATCGCGCCGGCGGCGGCCCGTGACCGCGCCCCGCTGGCTCGGCGTCGCGGGGCTCGTCGCGGTGGCCGGCAACGTGGGCGCCGTCGTCGCGCTCTACCCGGTGCCGTCGGCCTACCGGCTCGGCGCGCTCGAGGGCTGGACGCGCGAGGTGATCGCCCACCCGGTGGCCGCGAGCGTGAGCGCCGCGGCGTTCCTCGTGGGGCTCGTGGCGCTCGCCGGCTTCGCGCTCCTCCTCGGCGCCCAGGCGGGAACGACCGCGCGCGTGGGCGGGTTCCTCGTGGCTCTAGGCGCGAGCCTCGACGCGGTGGGGGTCCCCGCGCCGCTCGTCGTCGGCGTGCACCTCGGCGCGGCCTGCGGCGCCGGCTGCGCGCCCGCCGCCCACGCGCTCCTCGGCTTCTCGCTCGCGCTCGACGCGGCGTTCAACCTCCTGCTCGGCGTGGGCCTCGTGCTGCTCGCGCACGACGCCCCGCAGGTCGCGGCGGGCTGGGCTCGCGCCCTCGCGCTCCTCGGCGGCCTGGCCTCGATCCCGGTGGCGCTGCAGGCCGTGTGGGATCCCGCCCAGCGCGGGCTCGCGGTGGCGGCGCCGCTCTGGCTGGCGTACGTCGTCGCGGTGAGCGTACGCGGCCTGCGCCGCGCGCGCGGCTGGACACCGGCGTGACGCTCGCCCTCTCGAGCCTCGCCGTGCTCGCCGCGTGCATGGTGGCGCTGTGGCTCGTCAGCCTGCACCTGCGCGACGCGAGCATCGTGGATCCCTTCTGGGGCCTCGCGTTCGCCGTCGTCGCCGCGCTAGGCTGCGCGCTCGGTCCGGGCGCGCTCCCTCGTCGCGTGCTGGTGATGGCGCTCGTGGGCGCGTGGGGCCTGCGGCTCTTCCTTCACCTCTCACTGCGCGCCCGTGGCCGCGGCGAGGACCACCGCTACGCGGCGATGCGCCGCGCCGGCGGCGGCGCGTGGTGGTGGCGGAGCCTCTTCGTGGTCTTCCTGCTGCAGGCCGCGCTCGCGTGGCTGGTCTCGGCCCCGGTGCAGGCCGCGGCGCACGGTTCGGCCCCGCTCGGGGCGCTCGATCTCGCCGGCGCGGTCGTGTGCCTCGCGGGCCTTGCGTGCGAGGCGATCGCGGATCACCAGCTCACGCGCTTCGTCCTCGATCCGCGGAGCCCCGGGCGCGTGCTCGACACGGGCCTCTGGCGCTACTCGCGCCACCCCAACTACTTCGGGGACTGCGTGGTCTGGTGGGGCCTCGGCCTCGTCGGCCTCGCCGCGGGCCCGCCGTGGGTGCTCGCCGGCCCACTCCTGATGACGATCCTTCTGCTGCGAGTCTCGGGCGTGACGCTGCTCGAGAAGACCATCGGCAAGCGCAGGCCCGGCTACGCGGAGTACGCGGCACGGACGAGCGCGTTCGTCCCGTGGCCCCCCCGCCGGCCGTGACGGCCGGTCAGTGCCAGCAGAGCCTCTGAGGAATGTGCTCGGGCCAAGAGCCGGTCCCTGGCCACGTGCTCGCCGATCTGGATCAGCCCAACCTCATCACGCTCCTCGATCTGGTGATCGACGACCGCTACTCAAGCCCTCGAACGCGTCCCGCTACCGCACCTTGATCACGACCTTGCCTTTCGCTCGTCCACCTTCGACGTAGGCCAGCGCTTCATTCGTCGACCGGAACGGGAAGATCTTGTCCACCACGGGGCGAACGTGTCCAGCATCGATCAAGGCTGCGATTCGTTGCAGCTGGGCGCCGCTCGCCTTCATGAAGAGAAACGAAAATGTCGTGCCACGTCTCCTTGCCTTTCGTCTCGCACCAAGGCTCGCGAGCGACGTGAAGAGCTTGACGAGCCACGATGCTCCGATTTCCTTCGCGAAGTCGGGATCCGGCGGACCACTGATCGAGATGAGACGCCCACCGGATCGCAGCACACGCAACGACTTGTCGAGCGCCTTGCCATCCTGGCTATGCAGCACCAGGTCGTAGTCGCTCAGCCTGGACTCGAAATCCTCCCTCTTGTAGTCGACGATGATGTCGGCACCGAGACCGCGCACGAGGTCGGTGTTGGACGCGCTGGTCGTGGTCGCGACGGTGGCGCCGAGGTGCTTCGCCAGCTGAATCGCGAACGTCCCCACGCCGCCCGAGCCCGCCTGAATGAAGACCTTCTGGCCCGGCTTGAGCTGCCCCCTTTCGACGAGTGCCTGCCATGCCGTCAGACCGACCAAGGGGATCGAGGCCGCTTCCTCCATCGTGAGCTTCCTCGGCTTCAACGCCAGGTCGCTCTCTCGGATGGCGATGAGCTCCGCGAACGTACCGATGCGACGGTCCGCCGGCCGCGCGTAGACCTCGTCACCGGGCTTGAACTGCTTGACGCGAGCGCCGACCCGAACCACGACACCGGCGACGTCGTGGCCGAGCACGAACGGTGCGCGGTAGGGCAGGATCAGCTTGAACGCGCCGCCCCGGATCTTGGAATCCAGGAGGTTCACCCCTGCGGCGTGGACCTGGACGAGGACGTCGTCCTCCTTGACGTCCGGGTCTGCGATCTCCCCTAACCGCAGAGCGACCTTGCTCCCGTAGCGATCCAGGATGAACGCCTTCACGACGTCGCCGTCAGCGCGTCGAGCTTGAGCTCCTTTCGAATCGCAGCATCGACCATCGCGGCAGGTGCGAATCTGCGAAGTAGGCGAAGACGGCCCGCGAGGGGACCAGCCGTATAGCGGAGCTTCGGGCGCGCCGCGCTGACGGCGCGCAGGACGACCTCGGCCACGACGCTCGGCGCGTCGGAGACCGCGAGGGTCTCCTTCATCTGCTGGGCCAGGGACGCACGAACCCCGTCGTATTCGGCGAGCTTGGCGTCCGGCTCCAGCAGGTTCGCGTCGAATTGCGTCTTCGTGTACGCGGGCTCGATGATGGAAACCCTGATTCCCTTCGTCCGCAGCTCGTGGTCGACGGACTCCGAATACCCTTCGACCGCGTGCTTGGTCGCGGAATAGACCGCCATGTAGGGCGCCGGCAGGAAGCCGAGCACGGACCCGATGTTGATGATGCGGCCGCTGGCTCGCGCGCGCATGGACGGGAGGACGGCGCGCGTCATCCGGACGATGCCGAAGAAGTTCGTCTCGAAGATCGACCGTGCCTGCTCGACGGAGGTCTCATCCGCTGCCGCTGGCGCGACGCTGAAGCCGGCGTTGTTCACGAGCACGTCGATCCGGCCATGCTGTCGGATCACTTCCTCGACGGCGGATTTGACGGATTCGTCGCTCGTCACGTCCAGCGCCAGCATCTCGAACGATCGCTTGCCTGCCAGCGCTCCCCGTCGGCTGGTGCCATAGACCTTGTAGCCAGCGCTCGCGAGCCGATCCGCCGTGGCTTCGCCGATGCCCGACGAAGCCCCCGTGACCAGCGCAACCTTGCTCTTCATCATGTCGTGCCTCCCTGCGGCGGCGCCGCTTGCCTTTCTATGGCAGTATGACCATACTGCAATGAGAGCACAAGGGGAGCACCGTCGATTGTTGCTGAAGCCGCGGAGAGGTACCGATGCGATACGCCCCGGAACACAACGAAGAGACACGCGAACGGATCGTGGCGGCGGCGTCTCGTCTCTTTCGGGAGCACGGCATCGCCGCCGTCGGTCTCGCGAAGATCATGGCCGAGGCGGACTTGACCGTCGGCACGTTCTACACGCACTTCAAGTCGAAGGAGTCACTGGTTCGAGAGACGCTTCTACGGTCGCTTCAGGCCAGGCACGAGGCGATCGAGCAAGCGCTCCGCGAGGGCGAGCTGGAGACGGCCATTCGCGTCTACCTGAGCCGCGAGCATCGCGATGCGCCGGGGACGGGCTGCCCGGCCTCCGCCCTGGCCTCGGAAGTGGCGCGGCATCCCCGCGCGACTCGACAGACGTTCGCATCGCAGATCGCCCCGAGTCTGGACGCACTCGCGCGATGTCTCATGAAACGTCGCGGCCAGGAGGTGAGTCGCGCAGACGCGGCGGCCTTCTTCGGGCTCCTCGCCGGCACCCTCCAACTCGCACGCGCGACTCCAGATCATGACGACTCGGACGCAATCCTCGAAGCGGGAGCGCGCGCCGCGCTCCGACTCGCTGACGAGTAGGAGCAGAATGGGCGGATGGATGTGCGGCTGCGGGGCTGGTGCCCGAGCAGCTCCGCTTCCACGCTTCGCCCGCGGGTGCTGGCAAATTGCTGGCAAGCGGGCCGATCGGCGAGGTGGTCAGGCCACCGGGTGATCGCCAAGCCATCGAGACGGCAGGCGAATCAGCAGTACGCGCTACAGGAGTCGAACCTGTCAAGGCGCGTTGAGAGAAGAACAAGTGATCGCGCGACTCTGCACCGTTTCGCCTGCGATCCAAGGAAGTTCCGCCCGATCTCGCGCGCGTCAGCGAAGGACCCCGATGGACAACGGAGACAACCAAGCCGGCTCGGCGTGCCAACAGCGTGCCAACATATTCGGATTAACGGATTAGACGTCGTAGCCGGTGACGCTGGTGACGCCTGCCTGCGGCGCCATCTGGCCACCACCCCTCCCTCCCGTCTCACCTTCGCCGTCTTCTTCCTCTGCTAGAAGGGATGAGTTGCTGTCACTCCCGTCACCCGTCGCGCTTCACGGTGCGGATTCGGGAACTTGAGCGGTGACGGCAGCGGCTCCAGGCCCCGTCACCTCCCGTCACCTCCGTCACCGAGCACGGGCCAAGCCCGCACCGCCCCGTGCAGCCGGTGCACGACAGGACGGGTGCCGGACGCCGCGGGCAGACTTCGAGGGCATGGACCTCGACCACGTTCCCGCCCACCTGCAACCCCGCGTCGCGTTCCTCGAGCTCGCGCCTCTGGCCCAGCGCCGCCTGCCGAAGCTCGTGGCAAGGCTCAAGGGGAACGATCGGCTCCTCGGGCTGCGGACATTGGCGGATGCGGCTCAGCGGACGATCGCGCTCGTCGCCGAGGGCGACATGATCGACGCCTTCGCCGCCCAGGGCATCGAGATCAAGTCGCACCCCTGGCGGTGGTTGCGCGAGGGCACCCGGGCGGCGCTCCGCGCGCTGGCCGCCGAGTATGAGGCGATGCTCGCCGAACCCGCGGAGGTGGCCAGTGCCGGGTAGACCTTTTTCGAAGGGGCACGACGCCCGGCGCGGCCCGGGGAATCACGCGCCGAAGGTCGCGAGCGAGGCGCGCGACGCCTACCGCGAGCTGTCGCCCAAGGCTCGCGCCGTGCTCGAGGCGGCGCTCTCGAGCGACGACGAGCGAATCCGTGTCGACGCTGCTCGGCTGATCGAGGATCGCGCGTGGGGTCGCCCGACGCAAATGCTCGGTGAGGATCCCGAGGCGCAGTTCGGCGCGCAGCGCCAGGCCGTCGAGGACGTTCGCGCGCAGCTCCTCGAGGAGATGGCCGGCGGTGCGTTGCCGCCCGCGTCCCCGGTGCCCGCGCTCGAGGCCGCACAGGGCGCCGCGGTCACGAGCATCGTCAGCGCGGACGGCGACCTCGACGCCGACGACCTGGACGACGACGAGTAGCCGCTCGACAGGCCCCCGCTCGAGGCGCCGGCGCATCGTGGTCGCATGACGCCCACCCTCAACAGCAACGATCGCGATCGCCTGCAGTCTGGCGTCGGCGAGGCCGTGACCGCGCTCGCGAACGTCCTCAACGTGCTCAAGACGACGCCCCGCGGGAGCGCCGGCCCGACCGAGGCCGAGTTCGGCGCCGCGATCGCCCGCGTCGTGTCGAAGCTCGAGGCGCTGCTCGCGCCCGCGCCAGCGCCGGACGCGCCGGTGGCGAAGGCCACGCGCCCGCCCATGTCCGCGCGTGCCGTCGCGGCCCGCGCAGCCGCGATCGCCGCGTCCGTGCGCCAAGCCCCGGTCGCCAAGGGCAGGCCCTACCAGTTCAAGCCAGACGTGAACGCGTCGCGCCGCCGGGCGTCTCGTTCCGCGGTGGCCCGCCGGCCAGCATGACCGAACCGTGAGCCACGCCAGGGTTCGCGCCGCGGCATCCTGATCGACGGATGCGCCGCGTTCTCGCTGCCATGCTCCTCGCCGCCTGCGCGGCACGCCCGCACTACTCAGGGCCCGGGCTTCATTCGCTATCCACGAAAGAGACCGCACGGGTGGAGGCCGCCGCCGCGCGGTTGAACGGGGACGTGAGCCAGGTGGACGTGCGCGTCGAGGAAGACATGCTCACGCTGACGACGGCGGACAGCTTCTTCCGCGGCGGCTTCACCTACGACGTCATCAGGCTCCGTCGTGTCTCAGGCGCTCTCGAGCCCCTCAGCACATTCGGCGGGATCGCCCACTTCGGCAGGGTCGGCCTCACGGGCGAGCCCGGCCGGCATGTGTACCGGCCCGCATTCTGGCGCGCGATTCCTCGATGAGCGCGCAGCGCAGCCGCTACGATCGGGGCATGCGTGCGCTGGGGGTCCTCGTAGCGGTCTGGTCGATGACGGCGTGCTCGAAGGGCAAGGACCGCTCGGACCTCGCTGAGTGCTTCGAGTTGTGCACGACGACGAAGCTCTCCCTGGTTGACTACCGGCGCAAGGCGCGGTTGGCGGATGCCGGCACGGGAGGCCCCAGCGCCGCGGCCCTCCCTCCGCGAGAGTTCGATGCCGAGGGGAACATCGTGAAGTGCGGAGACGGCAGATCGCCGCGCTGCCCAGGCGACGACCACCACCCGCCGGTCCCCGACGGCTTCGTCATCAAGAGTTGTGCTGATGGTACCAAGCCGATCTGCCCGTCACCGTCACCGTCACCGCCGCCACCGCTAGCCGCGCCCGAGGATGTGCGCGCCGAGTGCGCCGAGCTCTGCATCGCGACACGGGCGAAGGCCGCTGCGTCCCAGTAGTGTCCAACCGGGACGACCCCGGCTGCGGCGTCCTCGGGCTTGATGTCGCCGCGGCTTACGCGGCGTCGCGCGCGGGAACTTTTCGGGACGGCGCCAGCGCCCGCGCCACGGTTGACCGCGGCACCTTGAGAGCCACCGCGATCTCGCGGACGCTGCGCCCCTCGGCGCGGAGCGCGCGGGCCCGCTCGAGGGCGGCGCCCACCACGCGAGCCGGCCGTCCCCAGCCCTTGCCCTCGGCCTCGAGGCGCTCGCGCGCGGCCGAGATGCGCTCGTTGATCGCGACGCGCTCCATCTTGCTCGCCCACGCCATCACGGCGAGCACGACCTCGGCCGCCGGGCCCTGCAAGTCGAAGCCGTCGGTCACCGAGACGACCTCGCAGCCGGCGAGGCGCAGGCCCTCGATCACCTCGAAGGTGTCGCGGATGCCCGAGCGCGTGAGCCTGTCGAGGCGGAACACGTACAGGCGGCGCACCGAGCCAGCGCGCGCGTCGGCGCGGAGCCGGTCGAGCTCGGGCCGGGCGATCGTCTTGCCCGAGCGCTTCTCGGAGTACCAGGCGCCGATGGTGTCCCCGCGGGCAGCGGCCGCGCGCTCGATGGCCGCGCGCTGCATCGCGTGATCCTGGGCGCGGGAGCTGACGCGGACGTAGGCGGTGGCGGTCACGAGCCGGCGAGGGACTCCCACTCGCGCAGGACGCCGAGCTCGCGCCCCAGCGCTTCAAGATCGACGTTTCCCTCGACGAGGAAGTTCCGCAAGAGGTTGATGCGGAAGAACTCACCCAGGTCGCTGGAGTAGACCGGCCGCCCCTGGTCGTAGACGGGGCGCGACTTCTTGACGACTTCGTTGTCGGCTGCGAGCCGACGGTTGATGCGCTGCAGCAGCGCGCGCTCACTGACGGGTGCCTTGTCGAGCTTTGCCTTTGCCATGCCTTCACCGTCGCACGAGATGAGCGCATGAGTCAATGTAAATATGAGCTTTACAGCATGTGAGCATGTGAGCGGGAAGCGCGCCTCGACGAGGGCGAGGCCGCGGACGTCTCGATGCTGCTCAGGGAAGGCGTGGAGCTGCTGCGGCGGGCTCGACGGCGGTAGTTGCCACCGTCTCGTTCAGCGATTCGATCAGCTTCGTCAGGTGCTCCCGCATCGCGGGCTTCACCTGTTTGCGCACTGCATCCAACCACGACAGGGCGACTCGGACCAGCCACGGGCGCCCGCTGCTCGCCGCCATCTCGCAAACGTCCTCGCAGTGCGCGGCAAGCGCATCGAGGACGCCCTTCAGCTTGAACTCCCCAGGCTCGATGGACGTCCCCTCGCTGATGAGCCGCTGAAACCGACCGGGAGAAAACGGGCTGTCAACGTCCTCATCGAGGTTCCGCGCCGCGAAGATCAGACTGTCCGTGGCGTCGAATCGGGCTAAGTCTGGATTGCTGTGCCAGCGCTCGATGTACGGACCCACGGCCGCCTCACCTTCTCGAGAGAACAGGCACGCGACATCGAGCTGCAGTTGGACCCAGCGACGCCATCCCTTCGGGGCGAGGGCGGCCCCGCGGAATACCTCCAGCTTCCCGACCGGAGCCACAGAGAACAGGAAGGCGCTCGCCACCACCGGTAGACACAGGCCCACTACCGGCACTTCGGGCGCGTCTAGCGGCCCATCTATCAGCTCCTCGAGCCGTTTCGTGGCCATGTCGACGACCGCCTTGGCGGTGCAGGCGCATGGAAGGCCCCACTCCGCTCCACGGGTCTCCAGGCGATCGACCAGCCTCCTACTAAGGGGATGAACGCCGGCCAGATCTTGATGCTCAAGAACGCGAAGGATCGCCGTGGTTCGAGCGTCTCTCGTGGTGCCAGGAGGGCTGGACGTTTGGGATCCCCGTAGCACGAGCTCGATGATGGCGAGGTCTCGAAACTTGCGGCGCCTCGACTTCGCCGCGGGAGCCGACGCCGTCCCGCCGAACTTGGCGATCAGCTTCTCCCTGTACTTCATGACCTCGCTGCCAAGGTGCGCATCGGCGCGCAGCGCTTCCCGTAGCCGCTCGGCAAGGCTGCCCGGTCCTGCTTCCCAGCGGTCTTCGGCTCGATGGGCGGGCATGTGGCGATCTTGGATCGTTCTCAAGATCGTTGCGTGAAAACCCGACAGTCATCGCCTTTCGGGGCACCTTCCGCTCAGGCAGGCTCGAAAGCATGGGCAAAAATGCCATGTGGAACCGTTCGACGGGGAGCACCGTCGGCCGCGCCGGGAGTCCGGCGATCAACCTCATCAAGGTCAAGGAGGTCACGGCCAGCGCCGTCCGCACCCTTGCCCTCGCTGCCGTGGTGGCCCTCTCGGCCATCGCGGTCGGCTGCGGCGGAGACACGAACTACGTCCTGCCGTCGAACGGCGCGATCGCGGGGAACGCCGGCAACACGGGCAAGGCCCCGATCAAGAAGACGTCCATCCTGTACGCGGGCACGGGCGACTTCACGAACTGCGCCCTCCTCGGTCTCGTGACCGGCGTCAACGTCCTCCCGCCCGGGGAGCTCGTGACCGCGGCGGGTGATCAGCTCGCGGTGCGCGCGCCGATCGGCGAGATCTTCACGATCACGGTCAGCCGCTACGTGTATAGGACGAGCGGCAAGTACCTCGTGGACCAGACGGCCGACGTCGTCATCTCGCCCAACGGCACGATCCCCACGGTCGCGTGGGCGTGCACCGACGGCCAGCTGCAGGCCGGGGATCCTTCCGTGTCGGCCGGCGGCTGCGGGATCTGCACGGATCCGGGCGCCTGCCCCGCGGCCGAGCCCGCCAACTGCGACCCCGCGGGCAACGCGGGCGCGTCGGGTTCTACGGGCGCCGCCGGCATGACCGGCAACCCCGACCCGAGCGGTCCGACTGATCCGACCGACCCGGGCAACGGCACCTCGGGCGGTAACAACGGCGGCAGCAACAATCCCCCTGCGCCGGTGTGTCTTCCGGTGCCGGTTAGCGTGCAGACCTTCTTCAGCATGGGTAGCCCGTGCGCCACGGCGACTGCCAACGGGACTCCCAATCCTCCCGTCATTCGCATCGGGGGGACGCAGGCTGAAGACTCCTGCGGCGCGCTGGTCCTCTTCGCTCCGGGCGATCTGCCGAACGGCTCGCTCCTCTACATCGACATCAGGACCGACGGTTCGGGCTACATCACCTTCCGACAGTCCGGTGGCATCACCCAGCGGCGCGCGATCGATCCGGGCGTCGTCGGGATGATCGTCCAGCTCAGCGCCCCCCCGGGCTCCCCGACCGTGCTCGAGATCGGTCTCGGCGGGCTCCCGGAGGGAGCGACGGTCAGCATCGGAACCAGCGCCGCGACCATCGACGTCTGTCCGCCGACGACGAAGTACACCCCGAACTCGACCGACAACAACAGCGAGACGGCGACCGACATCACCGTCCTGCACCGCGAGTTCCGCAACCGCGCGCTCGGCCTCCTGCTCAAGGTCGACGTGAACCTCGCCACGTACCAGAGTGGCATCACCTGCGTGCCCGATCACTCGCCGTGGTGGGTCGCCGGGATCACTGGTGAGCTCGACGCTGAGCGCACCGTCGGCAACCGGACCATCGTCGCGAAGCTCGCCGACGGCCGCGCGGTCTTCTTCACGCGCGGCACCACCTGGTCGAACCGGCAGATGTGCGCCGCGGTGGCGAGCAACCGCGCCTGCGTGACGAGGTGTTCGCCCACGTTGCGCACGATGGGCGCGGCGGCCGCCGGCGCGTTCGCGTCGTTCCTGGCCGCCTCGCGGGTCGCGGCGGTCTGGGCCGCGGCCGAGCTCGAGCCCGTGATGGTGACCGCCGCGGCCGCGTTGTAGAGGGCTCAACATACCGCCAGGGGGGCGCAGGGGGCTCGGCCGGCAACGGTCGGGCCCTTTGTGTTTCCCAGGCCGGGCGACGTCAGGCTGGGTGCCGCTGCCCGCTGCTCCGCGCCCGCACCGCCCGCTGCGCCGCCGCCAGCTTCGCCGCGCACGCCATGCACCGCACGCCGTCCGAGCCCGGCGCCGGGCACCCGATGCACATCCCCGCCGCGGCTCGCTGAGCGCGCACGGCTGCCACACGAGCGACGTCGGCGGCCGCGCAGGTCGCGCACGTGGTCCGCTCGGGTCGCGATGGCTGGCCGCACCGGCAGAGCCCCGCGGCGCGCTTCTGGCGGCGCCAGGCTGCGCGCTGCTCCGCGCACACCGGGCAGAGCCTCCGGCCCGGCACGGGCGCGCGATTCTCGCACGAGGTGCAGATGGGCGCGGGCGTGGCGCTCGAGGTGGTCGGCACAGGCGCCGGCGGCACGAGGCGCGGCTCGGGCTCCTCGAAGCGTGCGCACCGCAGGCACAGCCGCTTGCCCCGCACTGGCGGCTGACGGCGGCACCGGTTGCACAGCGGCCCCGCCGGGCGCGTGAGCTCGATCGGCACGGGCCAGTGGTCGTCACCCTCGTGGATCGCCGGCTGGGCTTCGCGCGGCAGGCGTCGCGGCCCCTCGGTGCGGGCGGACAGGCGGCGGCGCAGGAGCTCGAGCCGCTCCTCGGCGCAATCCGCGCACACGTCGCGATCCGGCTGGGCCGGGGAGTCGTGGCAGCGGGCGCAGGTGGGGGCGTCGCCCGGTGACATCAGAAGGGGATGTCGTCGTCGCCCTGGCTCGGCGCCGGCGCGCGCGAGCCGGCAGGGGTGGGCCTCGAGGTGCCGCGGTCGCGGCGCTCCTCGCCGTCGACGCGGACGCGGTGCTTGCCACCCTGTCCCTCGTCCCCTCGCTCCCCCGCCCCGAGGGGCCGGACGTCCTGGGCGACGAGCTGCAGCGTCCACTTCCCGTCGCCGCCGTCCTTCGGCTTCTGCATGCGCAAGTCGCCGGACACCTCGATCGGGTCGCCCTCGCGCATCTGCAGCACGCGCTCGGCGACACCCTCCCAGGCGCGGAGGTCGAAGTAGGAGCCGGCCTTCACGCTGAAGAACGCGAGCAGCTTGCCGCTGCCGTCGTACTTCTTCACGCGCCCGATGGTGCCGGTCATGGTGAAGGTTGCGGGGCTCTGTCGATCGTTCATGGCCTTGTCCTCTCTGCGACGGTCGCAGCTCAGTCGTCCTCGTCGTCATCGTCCGGGTCCGGGTCGTACTCGGACCGCTCGCCGTCGCGGCCGCGCGGCGTATCGGCCGACACGATGTCGGTCTCCACGTCGGCGGGCTCGTAGACGATCTCGTCCATCAGCGCCGTGCACGCCCACACCATCGCGTCGATGCGGTCCGGCGACTTCCCGCGCCCCGGGATCCACGACGTCATCTGGCTCTCGAGATCCTCGAGGCCCGTGTGTCGCGTCTCCGGGTCCCTCGCAGGGTCCCCGACGAGGAAGGCGCGACGCTGTTCCCACAACATCGAGACCGGCTCGGCGCGGGTCTGCTTGCCACGCGAGGCGTACACGAGGCGCACCGGTACCGACGGGTCAGCCTCGCGAAGGACGTGCCGAACGAGCTCGCCGCCGTTGTTCGCCTCGGCCACGATCTCGTCCGCGCGGAACTCGTGGTAGGCGGCGATTGCACGTCGGGCCCACGAGCCAGGCAGATCCCGAACGCTGCGGTCGGCGAGCACGAAGAGTCGCGAGCTCGCCACCGGGCGAGCGTTCTCGCCCACGAGCTCTCGGTGACGGCCGACCACGACGATTCCCGTCTCGGCGCTCTCGCTGCCGGCGGACACCGAAGGATCGACGCCGACCACGACTCGATCGAGCCCGCCGAGGCCACCATCGACGGCCTGCTCGAGGCTTCGCAGGCGCGAAGCTTCGATCATCGCCCACGTCCACAACGCGCCCTCAGCGTCGCCGAGGATCTCGGCGTGGAGCTCCTGCCGACCCAGGCGTGTCCCTTCGTAGCGACGCTTCATCCGCTCGACGAAGGCGGGCGCCAGGTTGGCGACGTTGTCGTACGTGCTCCAGCGGCGCAGGACCGTCCCGGGGTCGGCGATGATCTCCTGCAGGAGCTTCAGCGGGCGCGGCGTCGACGTGATGACCAGCTTCGGATCGTTGCCCTCACGCAGAATCATTTCGACGTTCATCCACGCTTCCTCGAGCTTCTCCCACGCGGCGAACTCGTCGCAGAGGACGAGGTCCGCGCCGGGTCCGCGGAGCTGGTCCGGCGCCTCGGCACTGCACAAGAGCGCCTCCGATCCGTTGCTCCAGGTGAGCAACCGCTTGCTCGGCTCGTACAGCGGCCGATCCCACGGGGGGCTCGTGGTCAGGATGCCGCTCGGCCCGCGCACGATCGTGTCGCGCGTGTCGGCCGAGGTTCGCCCGACGATGACGATGCGCCTGGCCTGCTGCCTCTTCACGCGCCGCTGCACGAGCCGCGACCCCGCGAAGTTCTTGCCGCCGCCGCGGCCCGCGAGGAGCACGAGCGTCTGGTAGACGTCCGGCTCCATCTGCTCGGGCCGCAACATGAGTTCGTCGGTGTACGGGAGCGCCTCGAGCTGGGCGTCGGTGAGGGCCCGAAAGCGGGCCACGCCGAAGCGCTCCGCGTACCGCCGCATTGCGCGGCGCATCAGGTCTGGATCGTGACCGGTCACGTGGGCCCTCAGTCCGCCGCTGGGCGGCTACGCCTTCGGGCCGGCCGCGGGCGCGCGCTTGGCCGCCTTCGGCTTCTTGACCTCGAGGGCGGGCTCGACCGAGGGCTCCTCGGGGATCGGGTCCGCCTCGGCCGGCGCAGGCGCGGGGGCCGCCGGCGCCGAGGCCTGGATCAGCGCGGTGAGCTGGCGGACCTGCTCCTCGAGCGCGGCGATGCGATCGGGCTCGACCGCGGTCTCGTCCTCCTCGGGGACGAGCGGACGGCCCTTGGCGTCGGTCTCGAAGAACGTGAACACCGCTGCCGATCCGGGCTCGCCGGGGGCCGCGGGCTCGTTCGTCACCGGATCGTGCTCCTGGCGGTACCACTCCATTTGCGCCTTGAGCTCCGCGTCGGCACCGGGCACGCCGGGGTACGTCCCACCGGCGCGGAAGTGGTAGTCGATGCCCTTGAAGTCGAAGCCCACCGACGTGCGGCGACAGCCGCGGCGGGCGTCGGCCTCGACCATCTTCGAGCCGAAGTACTTGGTGGTGGAGGGAGTGGGCTCGTGGCTCGTTTCGATGCTCATTGTGGAATCTCCTTCGGGTGGCGGGTGGTCGTGGCAGTGATCGGCGCGGACTACGCCGGGACGGCCGGCCAGCAGCGGTTGGCGGCGCGGGCACGCAGCGCCCGGCGGAGGGCGTACATGTCGCTGCCCTTCGCGATCTTCGGCAGCTTCTCTGCCTCGCCCTCGAGCACGGCGAGCTGGAAGCCGGTGCTGGCCTCGGCGCGGCGGAACGCGTTGGGGCCGTGAGCGCCTCGGGTGGCCGACTCGACGGCATCGACCGCGCGACTGAGGCGATCGACGACGTCGTCATGATCGCGGCGATGGCGGGCGTTCGGATCGCCGACGACGCGGGACATCCCCGCCTCCGTATCGGCGTCCTCGGCCTTCGTCACCGGCGACCGGTTGATCGCGCGGAGGACGAGTCGCAGGTTGTTGATTCGGGTCTGGTGCGCACGGGTCATGGGTCTGTCTCCTTCAGGGGTTGCCGAGTCCGAGGCCAGCGGCCGCGAGGCCTTCGAGCTCGCCCGCCTTGATGCGTTGCCAGAGGTCGCGATCGAGGACCCTCCAGGACTGCAGCCACGCGCCCTCGGGCACGAGCACGTCGCGGACGCGGAACTCGCACGGCACGATCCAGTTCTCGAGCAGCCGGGCGCGATCGTCCGCGGACGGCGCGCGCGCGCTCCAGACGGACTCCATCCAGAACTCGCATGCGTCGCGGATCTCGTCGGCGCTGATCTGCTCGTCGGGCGCCATGACGATGCCGGTGACGACGTGCTCGTCGGCGCCCGACTCGTCCTTGACCACGCGGCATCCGGTCACGAGCCGGTACGCACGACCGCGGAGGGTGGGGTGCCGCGTCGCCAGCAACCGCCGCGCGAACCACGACGCCGTCACCGGTCCCTCTTGCTGCGGCCGGACTGGACGAACGCGTAGCCGAGTCGCCGCAGGGCCCCACGCATCGCGCCGAGAGTGACGCGCACGCCGGTCCGCGCCTGATAGGCGCTCACCAGCTTCCCGGGGTTCATCGCGCACGGCCCGGCGACGAGGTCGCGCACGACGGCCAGGTCGACGACATCCACCGCCTCGAGGGCGGGCGCCTCGGTGGGCTCTGGCGTCGTCATCGCCTCCGTGATCTGCGCGGGCTCGCTGCAGCGTCGGCAGCGCCACTTCCGACGCGGCCCGAGGTTCGGCCCACCGCCGCACGTCCTGCACGGCACCTCGCGGACGGGGGTCTTCGGCTTCACCGCGCGCAAGCGCACGCCCTTGTCGCCGACCTCCTCGGCCAGCGTCATCACGGCGCGCGTCTCGATGTCGTCCGCGATCAGCCGCTCGATCTCGGCCGTCAGCTCCTCGAGCGCCGCGCGCACCTCCGCACGACCCTCGTCGTCGAGGATCAGCGGCGTGGCATGGGAGCGCTCGGCAGTCTCCATGCCTTACGCGCCCTGTGCGCCGCGCAGGATGCGGGCTTCCTCGCGGCGGATGAGGACGCGGAGATACTCGGAGGCCGAAAGGCTCGCCCTCGAGGCGCCCTCGCGCTCCAACGCCACGAGCCGGCGGAGCCGCTCGCGATCATCGGGAGCGAGCCGCAGGCAGAAGAACGGGCGGCTGGTGCGCTTGGGCATGCCCGAAGGCTGCCGACGCTGATTGAGGCGCGGCCTGTCGCCTCGCTGCATTCCACGATGGGGCATTCCAGCGGACGGCCACGAGCGATACAGGCCGCGACTCAAACGCGGTGGGCAGCGTGGGGCAATGCCGCGGCGCTTGCTGATCCCCGAACGTGTCTGCCGACCCACTTGCCTGACGGGCGGTGCAAAGACCTCTGGCGGTGCCTCGACCGATTACCAGCGTGAGGTCCGGCGCGAGTCGAAGATCCTGCAGGCTGGGCGGCTCAGCCCCTTCCCGGTCGGCACACCTGACGCCGACATCGACGTCGACGTGCTGCTCCGGAGCAGCGGCGACGCGGACGGCGCGCGCTGGACCTGGCGCAACTACGGCACCGGCACGTACCACGGCAAGAGCCGCGCCGGCGACCTCTCCGACGTCAAGCTGCTCCGCACCGCGTCCTCGAGCGGGACGCGCCTCTCCCGACCCAAGCTGCTCGCGCTCGCCTCGGGCGAGCTCCTCTGCCTGCACCTCGTGGGCACGGCGAGCGACGGCGCCGAGGGCGTGTCGTGGCTGACGTGGTCCACCACGAATGGGTGGAGCGTGACGACCAACCTGAGCCTGTCGATCTCGGGGGGCAACTACCGCATCCGCGCGGTGGACGCGGTCCAGTTCCCGGACACCGGCGAGATCGTCGTGATGGTGCTGACGACCATCGGCGGCTCGACGGCGATCCTGCAGCGCTTCTCCTGCGCCATCGATAGCGACATCGCCGCGCCGCTATCCATCGTGCCGACCGGGACGTGGATGTGGCAGCAGACGCTCACGTCGGTCGACGGCATGGCGATGGAGATCCTGCCGTCGGGCAACCGGCTCTCGATGCTGATCCACGACAACGGCGCCGCGCTGTGGGCGACCGTGTCGAACGATCGCGGCGTGACGTGGTCGAACCTGAAGGTCGCAGGGCAGTACGCGCAGAACCCCGTGCTGAGTCTCGGCATGTCGCTCGCGTCTCCTGGCGGCGTCTCGATGTGCCAAACGCGCGCCGGACACCTGATGGCGATCGCGCCCGCGGTGTCGGCTGCCTACGAGGCGGCGGTCGGCTGGACCGAACACAGCAGCCCGCGCCTGCGCTTCCTCATGTCCGCCGACGGCATCAACTGGGAGGACATGGTCAAGGCGTCGTGGGTGGACAACGACGTGAACGCCGGCAACGTGATCTCCCAGGCGGAGGGACTCCTCGAGGAGGGCATGAGCGATGGCGCGATCGTCGTCGGCGATGATGGTCTGCCGCGCATCTTCGGGTGCCTGCACGGCGACCCTGCGGCCACGCTGACCGGCTTCTTCGACGAGCTGACCCTGCTCACGATCGGCAGCCCGGATCTGACGCCGTCGGACGCGGGGCGGCTCTTGCGGGGCGCGGAGGCGTACTCGGTCAACAGCACCGGCCGCTTCGTGATGACCGGACCGAAGGGGCTGGACGGCCAGCGCAGTCCGACGAGCAATGCGAACGTCCTCAGCGGCTCGAGCAAGCCGGCGGCCACGCTGAGCCGCTGCAGCCCGCAGAACATCGCCGGCGGCGGGCTCGGCTCTGGCGACCTGCGCTCGAGCCCCAGCTTTCGCGGCCTGCGCACGCTCGACGTGGTCAACTTCCGTGGCGCGCTGTGGATGGTCTGCGCGTTCGAGGACACCGCGGCGACGACCAGCGCCCTCGTCTTCGCCCGGTCGAACGTGTGGGACGAGCTCCTCGCCCTGCCGCCCGAGACGTCGCTGGCCGCCAGTGTGTTCCGCGGCCGCGTGCCGCAGCTCGGCTATCTGCCGGGCGCCACGCCGGACCGCTACGGCTGGACGCGCACCGGCACGGCCGGCAACGTGACCATGAACACCGGCACGGGCGGCTGCAAGATCGACAACGGCGACGGCGTCGCGACCTACTTCTCCACGGCCACGCTCGGGGGTCTGGCGGGCTACGCGACCGAGCTCCGCTTCACCGTGGTTCCGGGAAGCGGCGGTGACCTCACGGCGAACAACATCGCCCTGCGCCTGCGGCAGACGGTCGGTGGCGCGCGCTGCTCGTTCTCGATCCGCTTCACCAGCACGAGCATTGCCGTGGTCGATGAGTCGGGCCCGACGACGCTGCAGAGCGCCACGGGCCTCGACCTGAGCAACGGCGTCGAGGTGCGGCTCCTCTACGACGGCGCGTCCACGCTGACCGCGGTCTTCTACCGCGTGCTCGCCGCGACCGACCCGGAGAGCGATGGCGCCTGGACGGCGCTCGTCTCGGCCGGCGCCGTAGGTACCATCGCCGGAGCGACCGAGTCGCTCGAGTGGGGCAACATGACCACCACGCCGGCGGTCTCCACCTGGCGCTTCCACGCCCACGGGCGCCTGCAGTCCACGAGCCTCTCGACGCGCGCGCTCCTGCAGGCGCACGCGATGACCTCGCAGACCTACGCCGAGATGGCGGACGACCCGGCCAGCTTCCTCTCGCGCATCCCCGCCTACGACGACGGGCTGCGCCACGGCTCGCGCGCACCGGTCTGCACCTCGAGGCCGGAGGCGTGGATCAAGTCGGGCGTGAAGGTGCGGTGGGCGGGCGCAGCAGGCATCGCCACGCCGCCCTCGAACCAAGACCACTGGCGCGTGACGTCGTCATGGACGCACGACCAGTCGCGCATCCGCAAGGGGCCGGTCGGCGACTTCTGGCGCTCGGCCGACTGCAGCGCGGCCAGCTTCCACAAGTTCGACGCCGGCAATGACGAGCGGTTCAAGCCGGAGCAGATCGCCCTCTTCCGCTGCAACGCCGCTTTCGGCCGCGTGCAGCTCAACGACACCGACGCATGGGGCGGGCCGTCGATCGACGTGGACTTCGGATGCGCGTCGGAGACCATCGCGCGCTACGATCTCAAACTGAGCTCCGGCTGGACGGTCGAGGGCGCGAACAATCAGGTGGTGCGTCTGACGTCGGGCTCGCTCACCAAGAACCGCTACCGCTCGAACGACCGCGTCACGTGGTACGTTTACTCCTCGAGCCTCAACCGCACGCGCAAGATCACCGGCAACGACGGCACGCGCATCTACCTGGACGGCTCGCTCTCGGGCGCCACCGGGTACATCGCCATCTTCCCCGACGTGATCGCGTTCTCGCTCGGATCGCTGACGGCGGCCGGCTACCGCTACATGCGGGTTCAGGTCGGCAATGCCGCGGCGACCGCCGAGACCACCGCGGAGGGCTACTTCAAGCTCGGCCTGGTGGTGCCCGGCTACTCGTTCGCGCTCGCCGACCCCGGTGCCGATCCCGAGTGGGGCTTCTCGCATCGGCGCACGCCGCGCACGGTCGAGGCGGGCGGTCCCTTCTACAAGAGCGTCCGCAACGTCGGGCCCGCGCTGCGCTCCTGGGCGTTCGGCTTCGACTTCCTGCGCGCGGCCACCGACCGCAGCAACCTGACGAGCACGCCGACGGTGCCGACCGACCTGCGCGGCACCTACCAGGAGCTCCTCGACATGCTCGAGGCGTCCCTGTGGGGCGAGGAGATCTGCGCCCTCTTCTACGAGCCGGACGATCACGTGGCGGACGGGGCCTATTCAACGTTTGGCCGGAGAACCTTTGACGTGGCGCCTGTGCGCGTGCGCGCGGCGTTCGACGCGAAGCACCTCGCCTACGAATACCTGACGACCGAGCAGCTCAACAAGCCGGTCTACTCCGTGGCGCCGATCCTCCTCGAGGAGGTGGCGTAGGTGGCGCTCGGCGGCCCGGCGGTGTCTCGGTGGCGGGGGTGCGCTCGTGATCGTGCTCGCGCTCGATCCTGGGCTGGCCGCGTGCGGCTTTGCTGTGGCGCGGCTTCACCGCGACGGCGAGGAGCTGCTCGAGGTCGGGGTGCTCCACACCGAGAAGTCCGACAAGAAGCGCGGCGTCCGCGCCAGCGACGACCTGACGCGCCGGGGCCGCGAGCTCTGGCGTGGGCTGCGGGACATCGTCCGGCGGCACGCTCCCGCGGCGATCTGCGTCGAGGCCGTGAGCTTCCCTCGCAGCTCGAGCGCGGCCGCGAAGACCGCACTGGCGCGCGGCTGCGTGATCGCCCTGGCCGAGGTCCTCGGGGGCCTGCCCATCGCCGAAGCATCGCCGCAGGACGTCAAGCAGGCGGTGTGCGCGCGGAAGGACGCGTCGAAGCAGGACGTCGAGCGCGCCGTGCTCGAGCGGTGGCCCGGGGCCGAGGCGCTGTGCGCCGCCGGGCGCGTGCGGAAGAGCGATCGCGAGCACGTCTTCGACGCGGCCGCCGTGTTCGTGGCGTGCCTCGAGAGTGATGCCCTGCGGATGGCGCGCCGGCTCGTGGCAGCATAGGAGCCGATCAGGTCCGACGTGCACCGCCCGAGGCTCGAGAGCACTTCGTCTCAGCCGCCTTGAGCGATCACGCGGCGCTGGTACTCGGCAACGACCCATGCCCCGTCGTTCTCGCAGGTCACAACGCGCCGAAGCTCGACCGCGGGCATGTCGCCACAGACCCGAGCATCCTTCCGGATGTGGCTGGCGGCATACTCATCCGCTCCCCTGGAGACCTTGATCCGCCACGAGGTCTTTCGCCCCTCGTAGAAGAAGTAGAGATAGTAGTGGTCTCCACCCTCGTCGCGAAAACCCTTGCGAACAGCGGCGCGCCGCGCCTCCGCGGCGTCAACAGGCTTCATGGAAGGGCGAAGAGAAGGCGGCGCTTCAGCGCGAGGGCATCGCCCGCCAATTGATCGTCGTCGGTGGACGCAAGTTCGTCGCGGAACCGCAAGATCTCATGGCCGAGATCGAGCTGCGCGGCCTCGGGCGTGGAGCCAATACCGCCCGAGTTCGCGAACCTGCAGTAGGCAACGAAGTTGCCGTCGTCGGGATCGCGGGAGACGTCGATGCGCAGGGGGCTTCGCAGGTCCCGGAAGGTGCCATCTTCGCAAAGGAGGCGACCGATCCATACCACGGTAGGGGGAAAATCCACGTCCCGCACGGTCGTGCCGATCGGCGCAAGGCGGGGCTCATCCCCGAGGAACTCACACCCAGATCGATCGGTCTTGGCGATCGCGTATGCCATCAGCCCCTGCCTTCCAAGGCGGCCACACCTGCATCGGACAAGAGCCCGAAGAAGGTGCTGTCGATTATATGGTGCGCGCGCGGGAGGAACGCAAGGTCCTCCCCGGCGGTGGCATCCAGCACGAAAGCATCGAGATCCAAGAGGAAACCGTCCACGGCCATCGGGTACTTGCCGATGCTCGGACCGCCGGGAGACTGCGCAGCAGCCTGTGCGGGGCCGCACGTGATGCGCAGGCGAGACCCGCCGTCTCGCTCCAAAACGAAGCTGCACTGCGCGGGCTCCACCAGCTTGCCGCCGACGACGTCCGGCAGACTGGCGCCGATCTTGAGCCACGGGTGGATCCCCTCAAGAGAGCCGGGGATCAGCGGCAGGAGGTTCACGAAGCGAAGGCCGAGACGACGAAACTCGGGTGGTTCGTGCACGCCGTGAATGATCTCCAACACCCGCGTCACGAGAGACTCAAAGGCAGGGAAGACCGTGTAGCACTTCGTGCTCACGATGATGGAGTTGAGTGCAACCCCGACGGTGTTCTGCAGGTCCGCGCTCGCGAAGCGATAGTGCTGCAGGGACGGTGCTTCCCCCGGCGCCGCGTTGGGCACGAGCAGCTTGGGGAACTCCACCCTGAGCTCGTTCTGGATTCGAGCGAGGCCATCGATGAGGGCGAAGTCACCTGGGAACTTGACCTCGTACACGACCTCCACGAGTGGCGAGTTCGGAAGCTGCGATCGCGGGCTCATGGCGGCCCGTTCTTAAGCCAGAACCAGGCCAGAGTCCACAGGACGAACCGGCTACCGTCGCAGCGCTTGCCAGTCTGCTCTCGGGTGGGGCCTCCGATGGCAGAGGGAGGTTGCTACGGCGGCAGCGCCCGCCGACCCTCCGCGGACGCGCGCGCCTTCTCCCGGTCGCGCCGGCGCTGCGCCACCAGCCCGCACACGCCTCGACGCTCTCCGAGCGCCTCGCCGTCGGGAGGGCCGATCACCGAGTGCAGGAGCTCGCGCGAGGGCCCGTGCTGCGCCGGTGGCGGGCTACAGGTGAGGACGACGGCCAGGGCGAGAGCGCGCACGTCAGCGTCTCCTAAGCGACAGAGGAGGCGAAGACCAGTACAGATGAGGGGGCTCGGCACACGCGCGCGGTATCGGCCGCCGACCGAAGTGCCCGCGAAGGGTGATGTTGGCGCAAAACTCCGACAGCCACTCGGCATGCTGCCTGGCTTCGCGCTCGCGCTCGAGGTTCCACTGGATCCGCCAGGCCGCGAGCTCGCGCGTACGCTTCACCTCGGCGAGGCCCTGCTCGAGCAGTCGCTGGTCGACGGCGGCCTGGCCCTGTTGCTGTCGCTCAAGCATCGCAGGCGTCACCCAGCCGTGACCGGGGTGCCACTCCCTGCCCTCGGGCGGCCCGATGACCGTGCGCCGCAGCTCGGCGGGCGTGGGCCCGTGGCGGTGGCAGGTGACGACCAGCGCCAGGGCGAGGAGCCGCATGTGCGGCGGAGGGCGCTCGAGGGTGGATGTGACTCGGAGCTCCCCCTTGCTCCCGCCGGCGCGAGATCCATACTAGACGCATGGGGGCAATTGCAGCGATCGCGCTGGCAGTTCTTCTTGCAGCGGTGAGCCCGAACCAGGCATGCCAGGTCGCGAAGGGATCCTTCAGCAACTACGAGCATCTGGTAGACGTCATCCGGGCTTCCAGCAAGCACGCCAGCGTCCCGAAGGACGTTGGGGCTTGTCGCGAGCTTGCGCGGGAGGCGGGTGGCTTCGCGAAGCTAGCTGGGGAAGCATTGCGTGCCGGATGGATAACCAGGGCCGTCGCGGGAATCGCTTTTGCCAAGTACACGGAGCAGGTGGGATTCTGTGCTTGCGAGGATGCGTTTGGCGTTCCTCACGAGCCCCCCAGCGCGTCGCCGCCGCGGGCTCCAAAGACGCCACCTCCGCCCCCAACGGATCCCGAGCGGAAGAAGCCCAGCCTCCGTTGCATCGTGCTGCCGAAAACCTGCAAGTAGGGGCGGGGCTGTAGGAGTGGGGCAACGCTCGCGGCGCCGTGGGTAGGCGATGACCGACCCGTGAGGATCGACGGCGCGCCCTCGGGCACGCTCGAGGCATGAAGCTCGCCGCCCTCGTGGCCCTACTCCTCTCGTGCGGTGGTGCCGACGAATCTGCGCCGCGCCCGTCTGGCATCCACTTCGAACGCGAGTACCTCGAGCGCGTGCCCGTGGGCCGGGATGTGTGCTCGATCATCGAGGCTGCACCGGACGCCGGCGCTCAGCCATGAGCTCCCGTCGAGCGCTCGTCCTCGTGGCCTCCGTACTCCTGCCCTCGATTGCGAGCGCGCACCCGATGGTGCGGGCGATGTGGGGCGCGGCACCGACTGGTCACGTCCCTTCCGATGCCGCCGAGGACGGGATCTTCCTGAGTGGGACGCGTGACGTGGGCGATGGCTGCGGAGCAGACGACGTCGGCGTCACGGGCCACTCCGGGGCTGGTCTCGGCTCGGCCCTGAACATCGACTTCATCCGCGAGATCTCTCTCGGCGGCCTCCCCGCGTTCATCATCGACCGCCGCATACTCGACTACCTGCCCCTGCTCGATCGGGACGCCGTGCGCGCGGCGCGAGCGCTCACGCCGGGGCTGTAGGTCGTCAGCCTTCGCGGTGGGTGGACCTCGGTGCGCACCCCCGCAACGAATTTTCGTCGATGACACGGGTGGCGAAAATTCGCTGGGCGGCCGACAGGTGCGAGCTTGTGACGGTGATGGCTATGGACGGGGCGGGGCGGGTGGAGGACGATGCCGGCGCTCAGCGTTTTGGCTGAGGGGGAGGCGAGCATGACGACGAAGGCGAGCGGTGCGGATCTGGACGTCTCGGAGGCAGCAGGAAGTCAGGACGTTGACGAAGGGCGACGCGGGCTGTTCGTGGCGCTGCTAGGGGCGGCGGGGGCGAGTGCGCTGGCCGGGTGCGGCGCCGAGGACCGCCAGTCCGCCGTCGGTAATTCCTCGGCTGCACTTAGCGGAACCGCTACCGTAAAGTACGTCGACACCATCGGCACAAGCGGCTCTCCCGGCGACCTGCGCGGCCTGACGTCGGCGGCTGCGGGCTGGGTGGCGGTGGCGCACGGATTCTATGCAGTTGGAGACGGCGGCGGAGGTGTCTTCTACTGGGACGCCAGTTCGACAGCAGCTGACAATGGTGGAACCATTATCCAGGCAACCGGGGTCACGACGGGGCGCTGGATCCGGATCTTCGAGGGGCCCGTTCGCCTCGCCTGGTTTGGCGTTCATGACGACCAGTCCGTTGACGACACGACGAGGGTTCAGGCTGCTCTCAATGCAGCGAAGGACATCGTCCTTAGCAACTGCCGGATCGATTCGCCGATAACCGTGGAATCCACGGTCCGCACGCTGATCTGTGAGGGCAGCATCCAGTGTCGATGGGCGCCCAGTGGTGAGGACTCGTACTATGCTGCCGTAACGTTCAAGCCCGACTTCGGCGGCTCAGTTCTCGGCACACTTCGTGTCTGCAATTACAATTCCCCTAGCGAGACGACACGGCTCGATGGAGTCCTGTTCAACGAATGCGCTGCATTCTACGCAGACGCAATCCGCGTGGAGAACGTCAGATACGGCGTCGTCCTCTACAAGTGCGAGTCCGGATGGAATGTAAACACGATTTCCGGCGACATGATTCGGGGATACCAACCCGGATCCGGGAACGATCACGGCGGAGATTTTGTCGCAATGAGCCATTGCAAGAATGGACGAATTGGAAACATCTCCGGAGAAAATATCTATAAAGCCGCCGTGTACTTGGCGCCGGGATATGAGAACGATCAAACATGCCCTAACGACGGAATAACCATAGAGTCCATCGATGTTCACTTGCAGGACAACGCTCAGTCAAGTGCGCTGAGCCTTCGCTCTGCCGTTCACCTGCGAGTCGGCTCAATCGTGTCTCGAAGCGGGCTGAGTGCGCTCATTGTCCGTCGCTACGAGTCTCCGAATCCGGAAAACGTGGTCGACGACATATCCATCGGAGACATCACGCGAATCTCTGGCACCAATAGTGGAAATGCATCCGCCGTAGACATTACGGCCCTCTATAATGGGTCGCTGTATGGCACGTTCGGCAGGGTCCAGATTGGAAACATCTACGCCACGGATGTGGCCGGCTACGTTGTCAACATCGCGAGCACGGAGCGTTTTCAAGTGATGGGCACGCTTGAGGCCAAGAGCTGCAAGGGGGCGATGGTCGTTCAGGAACTCGTTGATAGCATTGACATTGGAACAATGATCACGGAGAACTCGACGGAGCATGATGTCGTGGTGCTTGACACGGTTGACTCCGGAAGCGGCGGCCGTCTCAATGTCGACAATTATGTCATACGAAGCCGATCTGGGAACTCCTACATCCCGGTGTGGGTCAAGAATGGAGCTGCTGGCGGCGGCTACGCCGATCGCCTTCTCTTTCTAAGGTTTGGAACGACGGTCGATCGTCAGTCGTCGCCGTCATATGGAATAGTGTTCCTCTTGGATACTCAGATTGATAGCGAATACAGGCATCCTTCGTCGGCATTCCGCTTCATCTTCGATTCCATTCAGTCGGCGGTATCCACAGCGAAGATCCGTGTGCGGGGATGCGATGTGAGAGAGGTCTTCGACGGACGCATGTACTCCGACACTATCCCGGCGGACAGCACCTGGCCAGACGGCACGCATATCTACAAGACTTCGCCCAGCAGCGGTACGTGGGCATGGCTAAGGATGTCTGGATCTTTCACCGCCCTATCTGCGTAGGGACCGTCGCGCCACACCTCCGACCTCCGGTTCCGCCACCCAACTAGCCGGCGTCTGCCGCGCCCCGCACGAGGCCTCGGCCTTGTACACCTCATCGAGAATCGACAACTGCGCGTCGCGCCAGAACACCGTGATCGTCACGCAGTGGAAGGCCTCGTCGCTCGACTGCGTCACGACGACGTCCACGACCTCGAGCGCGGGGTGCGCCTGCAGCCACGCCGTGACCTTCTCGCCGAGGTGGGCGCGGTCGTTCGCCATCGTGGCGGAGAAGACGTTGCAGCCGGTGAAGTCGGTGAGCATGGACGTCTACCGTAACCCGGCATCGGCCAGGGCGTGCGGCTCGGCGAGAAGGACGACGCGGGCGCGGGATCTGGCGACTGCGGAGGTCACGCGAGTGATGGCAGCGCCGCCCTGATCCGAGCACGCTCCACGTCCTTGATGATGGCGCGTGCCTTCCAACCGCTGATCGTCTGCTTTTCGAGCAGCGCCGCTGCGATCGCACGAATTTCTCCCCAGTTCTCCTGCACGGCGTCGAAGGCCCGATGCTCGAGCCACTCGACATAAGCCTTCGCCGTCTTCGCCCTGGGGAACAACAGCGCCGCGACGCTCTGCGCGTGCTTGTAGTCAGCGGCGGAGCCAGGAAGTGTTCGCCCGTTCCCGCGCCGGAGGTAGGCGCGCTCTGCGGCGGGGCCGCCCAGCGCCATCATGATGGTGTTCTCGAGGCGACGGCGCGAGCGCGGCGCGCTCGGATCGAAGTCTTCACTGTGTTCGTCTGCCCACCTCGGCAACTCCAAGAGGTCCACGTGGCCCAGGGATCCAGGCTCGGGCAGGATCGTGATGCTGCGGAAAGCCATGCACTGAAAGCGCCAGGCCATCACGGCATGCCCCGCCTCGTGAAAAGCGGTCGCTCGCAGGACGCTGGCCTTGGGAGTTCGCATCTACTTCCTCACTTTCTTCGGCTTCGCCACTGCGAGCCCCGGCGACGCGAGCGCGTTCGCGGAGGCTTCGTAGTCCAGACGCTGATGAGCCAGGAGCGCGGCCGCGAGCCGTTCGATGCGCCTCCAGTGGCCGTCGATCAGATCTCCGGTGCGGATCTCGAGCCAACGAAGGAAGGCCGTCGCGCTCTCGCCATTTCCGCAGATCCGTAGCGCCAGGTCCGTCGCCCGGTCGTAGTCGCCGCGCGCACCGACATGGTTCTGGCGACCGGTGAGGCGGCGCTCGGCAGCGGGGCCGGCGAGCGAGCAGATGATCGACTGCTCGCAGAAGACGCGCGCGCGAGGAGACATCGCGACCTCGATGTCGTCGGCGAGTGCCTTCGGATACGGCGCATATCGAACGTGACCCAGGGACCCACCCTCATCATCCGGAACGATCGTGGCGTACTTGAAGCGCCTGCCGTAGGACCACGAGGCCACGGCGTGGCCGGCCTCGTGGTGCGCGATGGCCTCAAGCGACGGCCCGTTGCGCCGACTCACTTGGGGCCTCGCGACTTCGGACGCTTCGTCACCACAGGCACCGGCGCGGCGCCAGCCGATGGCGCAGCCCTCACGGCATCCACGAGCCGAGAGAGGCGCGCGGCGCGCGACTGGCCCGCGGTTGGCCTCAGTGGTTGATCGGGGATCGAGCCGCCACCCGTGGCGAGATCCCCGAGGCGCTCCGCCTCGCTGAGCACGAGATCACGCGCCCAGGTGGACGCGGCGATCCCGAAACGCTTCGCAACGGCCTCGATCAGCTCCTTTTCCTCCTTTGTGACCTTGAAGTTGAGGAGCTTGTCTCGCGTCTTGCCGGTGACCGGGATGCCAACCATTGCAGAGAAGAGGGTAGCGCTCATGCCGGCGATCATGACGCTCCTCGACTAGGTTGACAAGAAGTAAAACTTGTTGTATTACTTAATGGACAAGGGCTCGCAGGGCCCGACAACCGAGAGGAGATCGCTCATGAAGACGACCGCGACGAAGACCACGACCCGCAAGCCGACCGCCAAGCGCAGAGGCGCCGCGGGTAGCCGAGCCCTCCCGACGCCCGAGGCCACGCTCGATGCCGCGGAGAAGATCGCCGACGCGCTCGCGCTCGTGCTCACGACGGGCGCACCGCACCCCGAGGAGCTGACCGCGTATCTCGCCATGCCGTTCGCGCTCGCCCGCGCAGCCGGCAGGCTGGCCGCTCAGCGCATGGAGGTTCCCGAGGCGGAGCTCCTCGAGCTGGTCATGGGTGCGGTGCGGGGTGGGTTCATCGCTGGCGGTGCAGCGTGAAGGCCGCCGCGCTGGCGGTGCAGCGTGAAGGCCGCCGCGCACAACCCGAAGATGACGAGCAGGGCTCGCACCGGGCGCCGCAACCGGCCGCGCCAGCCCGGGGGCGCGGGCGCGGGCGTCGAGCGTGATCTGCCGCGGAGCCTCTGGTTCAGAGGACGCTTCGGTGGCTATGTCGCTGCAACGGGCGATGCGAAGGCGCCCGCGTTCGAGCTGGCGCGCGAGTGCACGACGATTCTCGCGCTTCTCGGCTCGCGCTTCTCTGACCTCCGGGCCGAGCCGTCAGTCGACTGCGACGACCTGGTCATCAGGGGCGTCGAGCGTGGTTGGGACAGGGGCATCGAGACGATCTCGCTCACTGGCTTGCTCGCACGCTGGCTCCGGGGCGACGCCGAGGACCACAGGGACGACCTGGTGTGGCGGCTCCTCAGTGCTGCGACAATCGTTGATCTCGACGATCATCGCGTGCTCGAGGTGCGCGGGGGCCTCTGGCCGTGCATCACGATCGAGGGGCCCCACGAGCACCGCGGCGCGCACGACGACCCGCACGTCTGGCACGCACATGCGACCGGGATCTACAACCCGATCCACGTCGACGCCTCCGACTTCGGGATGATCTCGGGCTCGGTCGCGGCGAGGCTTCCGCGCGTCCGGGCTGTCGCCGAGGAACTCGCGGACCGCTCATCGGCTTGCGCGCCGTGAAGCCAGCTCCGCTCGACCAGCCACGTCGCGCACCGCGGGAGAAGCGCCCGCCGAAGCCCGGGACGATGCCGGCCGGCGCGACGTGCGGCGCCTGCGTCGAACGCCCGGCCACGCGTTGGGCCTGGCGCGACGGCAAGTGGCGCCTCGTGTGCGATCGCTGCGCCTGACCTCGACTACTCCTCCGCCTCTGCCGCCCTGCTGATCAAGTTGTCGAGCTCCTCGGCCAGCCACTGCGCCGTGTCGGCCGCTTCTTGCCACTCCTCCGGGATCCGCTCCAGTAGTTGCACCGCGAGGGCGATCGTCCAGGCGTCTTCGCTCCAGCCGAGGCGCCGCAGCTCCTCCATCGCCCCGCCCAAGAAGCTTTGCAGGAGCAGCCCAAGGCGCGGCGTCGCTGATCCGGCGAGGAGCCCCGGCACGTTCATCCTGATCGTCGTGATCGCGCTCTCGATCGAGCGGATCGCCTCGCGTTGGCGGTCGGAGTCGGCGCGCAAGCGCAGGTCTTCAAGCGCCGCGTCGGGCGTGGGCACGAAGGTGCGCGGCTGGCGCGAGCTGACGTCTCGCGAGGTGGCAGGCGCCGCCGGCGGGGCGTCGTCCGCATCGGCGCCCTCTTCCTCGAGATCCCGCACGCGGTCCGGCGCGAGAAGGCGCGCGCGTGCCCATGTCGAGAGGGGCGTCTTGCCGGCGCGCCGGCGGAGGGCGGCCTTCTCGCCGGGGGTCACCGGGATCGAGACGCGCTCCTCGGATGTTCCGGCGCGGACCCTCCTCGGCCTGCCGAGTTTCGCTGCCACATCAACATCTTGCCGACTTTCTTGTAAGGAAACAAGCGGGAGCGGCACAGGTCGCAGGCAGCCTGACCGCGGGTTGAACGCAGGAGACCTGACGATGAACACCAAGGACATCTTGATCGGCAGCACCAAGGCGGCGCGCGCGCTCAGGCGATCGGTCGACTTCGTGCGCGCCGCGGCGCGCGACGGCCGCATCCCCTTCACGACGACGGCGGGCGGCCACCATCGATATCGCCTCGGGGACGTGGAGGCCTTCCGCGACCAGCTCCAGGCCGAGGCGGCGGCGGTCGATGCGGTTGTGTCCGGGACCCGGCCATGACCATCGAGCCCCCGACCGACGTCGTCACGCGCGTGATCGCGCTGGCGACCCGGCTCGCGAACGACATCTCGGCTGCGCCCGCGGACACCGTACAGAGCGTCGCCGGCGACGCTCTGGTGCACATCACGGAGCACCTCGAGGTGGTGGGCGTGGGCAAGTACGACTTGCTCTGGACGACTGCGTCGATCGCCTCACCGAGGCGGCTCGCGCGCGCGGCGTGCACGACCCGATCGCTGAGGCGCGCGTCGCCCGGGAGCAGGCCGAGGCCGCCACGATCGAGCGCTGCCTCGAGGACCTGCGGGCGTTGTTCGAGGGCGGGCGGGGAGCGGCGTGAGGGCGGGGAGCGTTTCGACAGGGCGACTTTCAGGGCGACTTTCAATCAGCGCGCGTTTCATGGTCTCCATGAAGCCCGAGGACCTGAGCGCGCTCGTCACCGCCGGCAAGGGCGCGCGGCCTTACGCCGGCGTCACCAGCCGGTACCTGCATCACCTGCGCGAGGCGGGCCGCATCCCGGCCCAGCGCGACGCGTCGGGCGCCTGGCTCTTCCGGGTCGGGGACCTGCTCGCGCTCCGGGAGGCGCGTGAGGCGCGGCGTCGGGCGATGGCCCCGGCACGGGTGAGTGAGTCGGGGACCACGAACGCCTGATAGCGGAAGGGCCCCGGGTGCTTGGCGGCGACCGGAGCCCTTCGACCGACAGGAGATACGACGATGGGGGCGAGCTACAACGACTCTACGTGCGAGGTGCGACGGCCGGCCACTCCGTCGGTGCCCTCTCGCGCGACCGAGCTGCGTAAGTGGCGCCAGCTGGTGGAGGGCGTCCAGCCTGCGCTTCGTGGCATCACGGCGCGCGTCGCCACGTCGCAGATTGGTGACCTGCTGGCCGGTTCCCCCGATCGTCAGGAGATCCTGTCGCGCTGGAGGGAGTGGCTCGGGACGGCCTTTGGCCTCGACGTCGTCCGCGAGGCCGACCTCGAGCTGGCGCGGGAGGCGAACCCATGACCGCGAACGCAGCCGGTGAGGCGATCGCGCAGGTGCTGGGGCGGCTCCCCGTCGCCGAGCGACCTGGTCACATCGCCGAGCTGCTCCGCGTGCTCGTGCCGCTCGAGGCGGGCGTGCGCGATCGACACGTCGCGCAGCTGCGTGCGGTGGCCGTGCCTGAGCACCTCGGCGCGGAGGTGTTCGACGCGCTCGCGCGACGCCTGGCCGACGAGCATGCCGCACACCTGAAAGCTCGGAAGGCGCGCGTCGTCGGCGTGATCGGGTCGCTGCTCGAGCCATTCGACGACGAGACGCGCTTCGCGATCCTTGGTGCGGTCCGCGGTCGGTTGCAGCGAGGTGCAACGTGAGCAAAAACGCACGCGCACCGTCGTGCTGGCTCGACAACGTTCCGCCGCCGTCTGACGCCGACTGCGATCGCGATCAGGTTGCCGAGCCGGCGGAGCGTCGGGTCAAGGGCGGCAAAGCGGCGCGGGCCAAGAAGGCCGAGGGCGGCGAGAAGCAGGCGCGCCAGATCATCAAGCTCGTTCTCGATCAGGGCGTGAAGCCCATCCGCCACCGGGGCGACCCGTTTCTACAGGTCGCGCGCTGTTCGGGGTTCGACGTCTTCGACATTCCAAGCGCGGCCCTCAACGAGTGGATCACAGTCTTGTCCGTCGACAAGCTCGACGTCGCCCCATCCGCTCAGGTCCTGACCGAGGTGTCGGGCTACCTGCGGGCCTTGGCGATGCACCCGGATCGGGGCAGCGAGTCGCCAGTCTTCCTTCGCGTCGGCCACAACGACGACGCCAACTACCTCGATCTCACCAACGACCAACGCGAGCTCGTGCGCGTCACGCCGGACGGCTGGGAGGTCGTCACCGACGGTCCCCTCTTCCGCCGCAGCAGGTACATGGGCGCGCTGCCCACGCCGGTGCGCGGCGGGACACTCGACGAGCTCAAGTCGTTGATCAACGTGCTCGAGCCGGACTGGCCGCTGGCAGTGGCTTGGCTCATCGCCTCGCTGTGGCCGGAGGGGCCCTACCCGATCCTTCTGCTCGAAGGCGAGCAGGGCAGCGCGAAGTCGACGACGTTGAGGGTCCTGCGTTCGACGATCGATCCGCGCAAGGTGGCTCTGCGCGCGCTACCACAGGACGAGCGGACGCTCGGCATCGCGTGCCACAACACGCACGTCATCGCGCCCGACAACGTGAGCCGACTCGAGGACTGGCTGTCCGACGCATTCTGCCGCGTCGCCACTGGGGCCGGCATCGAGGGGCGCGCGCTCTATACCAACCACGACGAGGTCGTGATCGAGGCCTGCAACCCGATCGCGCTCAACGGCATCGGTGACCTGGGGGCTCGGCCCGACTTCTTGGACCGCACCGTCACGCTCCGCATGCCCGTGATCCCGAAGGCAAGGCGCCGTACCGAGAGAGTGCAGCGGGCCCTCGAAGCCGCATCTCGGGGCCGCATTCTTGGCGCGCTCCTCGACGTCTACGCGAGGACGATGCAGGAGCTCCCAAGCGTTCGGCTCGTCGAGGCGCCACGCATGGCCGACTTCGCACACCTGGGTGTGGCGGTCGCGCGAGCGCTCGGCATGCCCGACACCGCGTTCCTCTCGGCGTACGAGCGCGTGATCGCCGATGCGGTCGAGACAGCCCTCGATGGCAGCCCCATCGCCCAAGCCGTGATCTCGATGGCCGACGAGGGGGAGTGGAGCTTGACGCCGACCGAGCTCCTCGAGGCCATCGCCAAGCGCGTAGGCGAGACATCCAAGCGAGAGCTTCCCCGCGGAGCTGCTGCGCTCGGAAAAATGCTCAAGCGGCTCGCGCCGGCCCTACGTCGCGCCGGCGTGGACGTCGCAACCGACCGCACGAAGGCTCGCCGCACCACCGCCATTCGGCGCTGCAAGCCGGGCGGTGACGGCACCGATGACGGCACCTCAGGCGTGTCGTCGTCACCCGATACCTCCTGTGAATTCAGGGCGATGCCGGCGGTGACGGGAGTGACGGCAAGTTCTGAGCGCTCGGGGTCGGTGACGTGAGCGCCCCCCTGTTCCTGACCCTGGAAGAGGTCGCCGAGCGCTGGCGGTGCAGCAAGAAGACCGTTGCCCGCATCATCGACCGCGGAGAGCTCCGGGCCTGCCGGTTCGGCCGGATGTGCGTGCGCGTCCGCCTAGACGACCTCGAGCGATACGAGGCACGCTTGGCGGGTGCAGAGTCGCGCGTCCCCAACAAGGAGGACCCGTATGGGGGTCGCCAGGGATAAGCGCAACGGGAAGTGGCGGTTTCGCCGGAAGGTTCGCCGTGCAGACGGCACCGTCGGGCGACTGTCCGGCACGCCCGTGGTGAACACGAAGCAGGCTGCGTTGATGCTCGAGCAGGAGGAGGTCGCCAGGTTCCTCACTGCCGCGCCAGCGCCGCCCCCGAAGAGAGAGGTGGAGACACTCAAAGACTGGTTTCACGGCCGCTTCTGGGACGAGCACGTGCTCGTCGAGAACGGCCCCGGTGAGCAGGAGCAGAAGCGGTCGATCTACCGGAACCATCTCGGCCCGCGGTTCGGGCACATGCGCATCGACGAGATCGACACGGCGCAGGTGCTCGCCTTCCGGGCCGACCTGCTCAAGCTCCGCAAGAAGAACGGCAAGGCGCACTCGAGGAAGACGCACAACAACATCCTCGGGACGCTCTCCACGGCGCTCCGCTACGCCGTCGAGGTCGAGGTGCTAGACCGGGCGCCTCGAGCGGGCATCGTGAAGGTGGAGGCATCCCCGATCGAGTGGTGCGAGCTGCAGGAGTACGCGCGGCTGCTCGCCGCTGCTCGGGAGTACGGGGGCGACTGGTACGCGGCGGCGTGCCTGGCGGGCGAGGCGGGGCTACGCATCGGAGAGGTCCGCGCGCTCGACTGGCAGCGCGACGTGGACATGACGAGCGGCACCATCACGGTCAACAAGCAGATCAGGCACGGGGAGCTCGGGCCGCCGAAAGGCCGCGAGCGGCGCACCGTCCCCATGACGAGCTACCTCAAGGAGGCGCTCCGCTCGCTCAGTACGCTTCGACGCGGGTTCGTGGTGCGGAACCAGGACGGCACCGGTAAGACGGACTCGCAGACTCAGCACGCGATGGAGGACATCGCCGAGCGTGCCGGCGTGAAGATCAGGGGTTGGCACGTGCTCCGGCACAGCTTCGCCACGCACGCGGCGATGTTCGGCATCAACCCCTGGAAGCTGCAGGCCTGGCTCGGGCACAAGTCGATGGACATGACCCAGAGGTACGTCCACGTCGCCGAGGCACACGCGCGCGAGCAGCCGGCCGAGGTGCTCGCAGCAGGTCAGGGAGAAGCCGACCCAGACCGGCGCGTGCTGCGGATGCTCGCTGCGCGTGCCAACGTGGTGCCAACAGGGGCTCGGGAGGCGGCCAGCGGAGAGTGATTCCGACCGGTTAGCAGTACGCGCTACAGGAGTCGAACCTGTGACCTTTGGCTCCGGAGGGCATCCGGGCGCCTTTGCCGGGGCTGCGCAGACGTCGCAAGCACTGGCCATCGCTCGCGATTCCCGAATTGCCCCTTTGCCCCGAATTGCCAGCATTGGCCCCGTTTCAGCGCCCTCTGCTGGCAAATTGCTGGCAAGCGGAGCCGTGCTCGCGGTGGTCGGCGGGACGAGCCTGCTCACCGTGCGCGAGGTGGCCGAGCGCCTCTGCGTGTGCACCGCCAGCGTGTACCGCCTCTGCGCGCGGGGCGAGCTCGCGCACCACCGCATCGGCAGCGCCATCCGCGTCGCACCGGTGGACCTGGCGCGCCTGCTGGCGGAGCCACGGAGACGCCGTTAGGACCCGTTAGGACACGCTGGCTACTCGTCTGCGGCTGGCGGCGTGATCGGGATCGAGGCCAGCACCAGCAGCTCCCGTCTCACGTCGGCGGGAAGGCCGGTGTCGGTCGCGAGCTGTTCGGCGAGGCATCGCTCCAGGAGGGTCTCCATCATCGAGACGTCTACCCTCCGGGAGCGCCAGACACGGTCCGCGTCCTCGAGCGCGGCCCAGTACGGCGCCTTGTCCCGCGCGACGAGCTCCATCATCGTCGTCGTGCCCGTGAGCACCTCGCCGAGGCAGGTGCAGAGGACCAGGTACGAAGCAGCGCGTGCGGTGCGGCCGTTGCCGTCCTCGAAGGGGTGGATCCAGTTCACGCGCCACATCGTGTAGGCCGCGAGGTACATCGGCGACCGATCTCCGACGTGCGCCTCCAGGTGGAGGCACAGCTCCTCGACCAGACGGTCGAGATCTCTGGGCAGGGGCGGGGCGTGCGCGGAACGATCGATCGCGCAGGGCTCGGTCCGGTACGCGCCGGGTGGAGACACCAGTCGATCGACGGCCAGCGCGTTGAGCTCGCAGATCACGGCCGGCGTGAGGAGCCTCGTCGAGGGAGAGGCGAGCGCCTGTCGGATCAGCTCGAGGGTCCGGTAGAACTGCCGCCAGCCGTTCTCGCGCTCTATCCGTGACCGGTCTTCAGCCGGGAGCTCAGCGACGGCCACGCCTGGCGAGCTCCTCGCCGGTCGCGGCGACGCTCTCCTTGGTGATCGTCGGATTCTCGATGTGCAGGTTGCCGTAGACGAAGCTCGTGCCCTGGGCGAGCTCTTCCTCCGGCGTCAGCTCTCTGAGCCTTCGAGGTCTCGCTGCCGGGACCGGCACGACCGCACCCTTCATGCTTCCAGCCTGCCGCGAACGCGGGCCACAGGCAAGCCCGGCCCGATTGATGCCGTTCGAGGGGACGATCAAGCACTGCTACCCTTGGGCATGGCCAGCAGCGCCCACGCCATGCCCGCTCCCGGCGTCGAGCCGGCGGAGCACGTGCGTCGACTCGCCGAGGCGGGTCGGGTGCTCGAGGCGCGCCGCTACCTCGAGACGGTGGGCGACGAGGTCCAGGGCATCGCTCTCTGGCGCCACCTCCTCGCGCCACCGACCGTGACCGCCCTGGACACCACGTCGGACACGGCGGACGAGATGGGGCAGAGCTCGGCCTGGCTCCGCGAGCACGCGAGCGAGCATCGTGGCGAGTAGGTCGCGCTCCGCGGCAGCACGCTCGTGGGCCACGACGTCGACCTGGTCGCGCTGCACGACCGGCTGCCCGTCGATCCGTCGATCACGTTCGCCAAGATTCCGCGGCCGTGAGGAAGGGCGGGTCGAGCAGCTCGGCCTCGTACTCGGGCTCGAGCGGGAGCGCGTACGGCGACGCCGAGGTCGAGGCCTTCGCACCGTACTACTACCAGGCCGCGACGCAGCTCGGCGCCCCTGGCTTCACCGAGCCGCACCTGCTCGACGTGCTGCGCCACGCGGCCGAGTACGGCCTGCTGCCCTACTGCCCGACCGGCGTGGCCGTGCCCGCGTTCGACACGGCGGCGATGCCCGACGTGGCGGCTGGCTGGCCGGCAGCGGCGAGCGGTTCCTCTTCGTCTACGGCGAGAACGATCCGTGGAGCGCCGGCGCGTTTACGCTGCCCGACGCCGCGCGCGACAACCATACGCGCGTGGTGCCGGTCGGCAACCACGGCTCCGGCATCCTCGATCTGCCCGAGCCCGCGCGCACCGAGGCCCTGGCCGCCATCTCCCGCTGGTCGGGCGTGACCGCGATGCCCGCCGCGGTCACCCTGCCGCACCGCGCGATCGTCGAGCTCCGCCGCCGTCCCGGCCCCCAGCCGCACGTCGCGCCTGAGCGGACGCGGTAGGCGCGGCCCGAGGCGGCATCCGGTCTGGCAAGGGCGGCTCGGCGCGTGTCGAGCACCAGCCGCTGCTTCCAGCCGTGAGCCGCCGACTTGCCGGGCGAGCGCTCACATCGGGTAGGCGGCGTCGATGCGGTTGACCGAGTCGATGAGCACGCAGGGC
Source organism: uncultured Myxococcales bacterium (assembly GCA_964593795.1). GTDB lineage: Bacteria > Myxococcota_A > Polyangia > JAHFDS01 > JAHFDS01 > JAHFDS01. Next base: position 44,671 of record CAZQJC010000048.1, read on the forward strand.
TTCTTCGAGCGGAGCGCGCTGATGTGGTTCGCCCCGAGGTGGGCCTGGCTCCAGAAGTACATGGCGCCGTCCTTCTTCTTGTGCGTGCACGTCTTCGCAGCGGCGCCCTGATAGAAGACGGTCTGCGCGTTCGGGTGGAGCGCGCTGTCGGCGGTGACGCACAGGTCGTTCGACTGGAAGCTGGCGGTCGGGGTCAACTGCACGTCCGCGTGGAAGAGCTCGTAGACGGTGTCGGCGGGGGGGGTCTCACCATCGTAGATCCAGGGGCTGTAGCTGACGTCCTTGACCTTCGCCAGCAGCTCGTAGCCCGTGCTGCTGCCTCCCATCTGGGAGGCAGCCCACCCCGAGAAGCCGGTGCCAGCGTAGAAGTCCTCCTCCTCCTCGGAGGAGATGCAGGAGTAGAGGCCGAACGTACGCGAGACGTGGCATGCGTAGCCGTCGTAGTCCGCGTCGAACCCGACCGCCCAGAACGGGACGTCGAGGATCAGACACGCCTGCGTCGCCACCGCGGCGGACGTCGGATAGAGGTCGGGGAAGCCTGGCGCACGTGGCCCGCTGCCGCTTCCCCACAACCACCCGAGGCTGCTCAGGATGCTGTCGCGACCGGCGAATTCGTAGAACGCGTTGACGGCGTCCCAGCCTGCGCTGCCGACGCGGAACGAGATCCGGTCCTCCTTGAACACCGACCCCATCCCGGTTGCGGCCTGGGCGCGGAGACCCTTGTAGGGCTCGATCGCCGCGGCCATCACCGAGCCCTTGTGCGGCGTCGCCAGCGTCGTGAAGCTGATGACTCGCATCTTTGGGAAGACCGTACCTTCGCGGTCCGGGTAGTCGATGACGAGCCAGTTCCCCAGGTTGATCCCGCCCATCGAGTGGCCGACGAGGTGCAAATCCGCCGTCCCGTACGACCTGGCGAGCGCGGGCAACTGGCTGCTGAGCTTGGCGCGGTTGGCGGTCACCGAGTCGTTGTACGCGCCCGCGTTGTTGCACGTCCCCGTGCACGGCAGGTCGACCTCGGTGTTGACCGTGTAGCCAAGCGTGGGCAGGGTCGGGGCCCAGTATTGCCACGCGTTCGCATTGTTGTCGTTGATCCCGTGGACGAGCACGATGGGCGCTTGCGCCTTGAACTTGATCGAGACCCAGGCGAACCCGATCCACTGCTCCTTCGTCAGCGTGTTGCTGGTGGAGTAGAGCTCGAAGAGGTTGCTCTGGCTGGTGCTACGCTGGGCCGGGAACAGGAGCAACGAGGTCGGGATCTCCATCGTCACGGTGCTCCAGCCGCAGCCCGCGCCCGGTACGCTGCCCGCCGCCCGACCGTTGACGCGTAGCCCGAGCGACAGGCCCGCCGTGTTGTAGAGTCGGATGTACACCGTGGTCGTCGCAGACAGCGTGCCTGCATTGACGAGATCCTGCGGTGCTCCGCCGCCGTCCAGGTAGCGGTCGTTGCGGATGGTGCGCGTGACCGATATCGGGCACGCGGCGCCTGCAGGCATCGTCCACGCCGTTGCCTCGACGCTGTTGAGCTTCTTCTCGGTCGGCTGGTACTGCGTGACGTCGGGCGGGTCCCCGGCGAAGCCCGGGATGCTGTCACAGCTGCACGACACGAGCGGGTGGCCGTCGCAGCTCACGGTCCCGCTCGGGGACGAGCAAGAGCCCGAGGAGGAGCCGCCGGTTCCGGCCGACCCACAGGCGGGTGTGCTGGGCTTGGTGGATCCGGCCGAAGTGCCCATGCCCGTGCGTGCGCGGCCGCCGCACACCTTCGGCATCGCGGTGCAGTAGCCAGCGCTGCAGGTCTCCTCGCAGCCACACTGGGAGTCGCCGGTACAGGAGACCGGCTGGCAGCTCCCGGCAGAGCCCGCGCTGCCCGCAGAGCCCGCGCTGCCCGCAGACCCCGCGCTGCCCGCAGACCCCGCAGACCCCGCAGACCCCGCAGACCCCGCGCTGCCAGCAGACCCCGGACAGGGGCAAACGGCCGGAGTGCCGTTGCTGGTTCCGCTGCAGGGCATGAGATCGTAACACATCGTGACGCCCACCCCGGCGTGGGCTGGATCCGCGCAGAACGAAGCCATGCTCGGGCAGCCAGCGCAGTTGCTCGCGCTCCCGACGTACACCCTTGGCCAACCCATCACGCCCTGATCGCTAGCGCACGTCAGCTCCACCTCGGCCATCGAGGCGGCGATCGGAGGTGAGGGCTCCTCGGGCGGCTGAGCACAGCCCGCGACGAGCATCCAGCCCAGGAGCGCGACTCGCAGCAAGGTGGTCATGCATCGGGCAAATGCGAATGGCGCACCAGGACACCGCTGTCGTGATTCCGGCTCCTTGGAGCGAGGTTGTCCAGGGGATGGACAATCTGTCAATCAACACGTTGTCAAGGCGGCAGACAGCTCGAGAAGGAGCTCTCCGGCCCGCACCGCGACCCGTGCGCATTCTCCTACATCGGTCCGGGCCACTTGGACTTGCTACAATCGCGCGCGCGGTGACAGCGCTGACCGGGCCCGGGGCCGGTTCCTTTGGCCGGTTCCAGATCCTGCGGCAGCTCGGTGCCGGCGGCATGGGCGTCGTCTACGAGGCGCTCGACACCGTGCGGGGCGAAAGGGTCGCTCTCAAGACGCTGCGGCACTTCTCGCCCGAAGGCCTCGCGCAGTTCAAGCGCGAGTTCCACTCGCTGCAGGACCTGCACCATCCCAACCTGGTCAGCCTCGGAGAGCTGCTCGGCGTCGACGACCAGTGGTGCTTCACGATGGAGCTCGTCGAGGGCGTCTCGCTCCACGACTACGTGGGCTTCGCGCCATCGAGGGACCCGCCGCCCGAGGCGGCCACCGAGCGCCTCGACGTGCCCGGGCTTGCGCGAGAGAGCCCGCTTGCGCCCCCCGCTCAGGCCGCCCCGGGGCGCGCGCCGACCTTCGACGAGGCGCGGCTGCGGAGCTGCCTCGCGCAGCTCGCCGAGGCGCTGCTCGCCCTGCACGCCGCCGGCAAGATCCACCGCGACATCAAGCCGCCGAACCTGCTCGTGACGGTGAGCGGTCGGGTCGTCGTGCTCGACTTCGGGCTGGTCCAGGACGCGCAGCCGAGGATCGTGGACGGTTCTCGAGCCGCGGTGGGCACGGTCGACTACATGGCCCCGGAGCAGGCTGGTGGCGGCTCCGTGGGCGAGCCGGCGGACTGGTACGCCGTGGGCGTCCTGCTCTACGAGATCCTGACGGGCCGGCTTCCGTTCTCGGGACCGTCGGCCGACGTCCTCGAGCGGAAGCAGCGGCTCGAGCCGCCCGACCCGGGCGCCCTCGCGCCTGCGGCGCCTCGCGCGCTGTGCGAGCTGGCGGCCGCGCTCCTGCGCATCGATCCCCACCTGCGCGCGGGCGGCTTCGACATCCTCCAGGTGTGCGGCGCCTCGGTCTCCCCCGCGCGAGCGGACGCGCTCCTCGCGGGCACGGCCGACACCACGTTCATCGGGCGGGCGGCAGAGCTCGGGACGCTGCGGCAGGCCTTCACGGACATGCGCGGCGACAGGCAGGTGCTCGTGCTCGTGGAGGGGGAGTCCGGGATCGGCAAGACGGCCCTCGTGCAGCAGTTCTGCCGGGAGCTCGAAGCCGGGTCGCCCGAGGTCGTCATCCTGCGCGGACGGTGTCACGCCCAGGAGTCGGTGCCCTACAAGGCCTTCGACGGCCTGGTCGACGATCTGGCGAGCCACCTCCGCTCGATCCCGGCGGAGGAGCTCGCCGCGGTCGTTCCGAGGCGCGCCCGCCTGCTCACCCAGGTGTTCCCCGTGCTCGGGCGCGTCCCTGCCTTCGCCCAGGCACCCGCTGTCGTGCCCGTGGTCGATCCCCAGGAGCAGCGGCAACGGATGTTCACTGCGCTCCGGGAGCTGCTCGGACACCTCGCCGAACGGCGGCCTCTCGTGGCGCTCGTGGACGACGTCCAGTGGGCGGACCCGGACAGCTTCGCGATGCTGCGCGAGCTGGTGCGCGCACCAGATCCGCCGCCGCTCCTGCTCGTCGCGACCTTGCGCACGGGCGACGCGGCGCTGCCCGAGGCGCTCGCCCAGCTCGACGCCGAGCTGCGCCGGATCGCGCTCGCCGGCCTCTCGTTCGAGGAGGCTTCGCGCCTGTGCTCGCTCGTCCAGGGCACGGACGAGCGAGCGACACTGGAAAGCGACGTGGTCGCGCGGGAGGCCGCAGGGCATCCCTTCTTCGTTCGCGAGCTGGCGCGTCAGCACGGGGAGGCGCTGCCAGAGCGCCTCGAGGACGCACTCTGGGCCCGCATCGCCGCGCTCGAGCCGACCACACGTCGGCTGCTCGAGGTGATCGCCTTGCTCGGTCAGCCCATCGCCACCGAGGTCGCCATGACGGCCTCGCTGCGGCCCGACACGGACGAGCGCCCCGCGCTCGTGCAGCGCCTCGTGCGCCTGCGGACGGCCCACCTCATCCGGACGAGCGGATTCGCCGAGGGATCGCGGCTCGAGCCCTACCACGACCGCGTACGACGCGCGGTGCTCGAGCACCTGTCCTCCGACGCGCGGCGGGAGACCCACCGCCGGCTCGCGCAGGCGATCGAGCGCGCGGGGCAGGCGGAGCCCGAGATCCTGGCGGTCCACTGGCGCGGCGCGGGGGAGCCCTTGCGGGCGCTGGCGTACGCGCGAGACGCGGCGGCGCAGGCCGAGAAGGCGCTCGCGTTCGAGCGAGCGGCGCGCCTGCACGAGCTCGTGCTCGAGCTCGGCATCCCGGCCGACGAACAGTCCGGGGTGCTGGCGCAGCTCGGCAATGCCCTCGCGATGGCGGGGCGCGGCCCGGCGGCGGCGCGGGCGTTCCTGGAAGCCGCCAGCCGCACCTCCCAGGCGGACGGCCTCGACCTGCGCCGGCGGGCGGGCGAGCAGCTCCTCTGCTCGGGGCACATCGACGATGGGCTCACCGTCCTGCGTGGCGTGCTCGAGGCGCTCGGCCTCCGCTATCCGGAGACGCCACGTCGCGCGCTCGTGGCGCTCGTGCTCCATCGCCTCCGCTCGGCGCTCCGGGGGCTCGGCTTCGAGCTGCGCGACGAGCACGACGTTTCCCCCGCCGAGCTCATGCGCATCGATCTGTGCTGGTCGGTCGCGCTGACGCTTGGCTTCGTCGACACCGTGCGGGGGGCTGGCTTCCAGACCCAGCACGTGCAGATGGCCCTGCGATGCGGCGAGCGGTATCGCGTCATCCGCGCACTCCTCGCCGAGGCCGGCTTCGTGTCCACCTCGGGGACGGCGGCAGGCGAGCGCCGCGCGCGGGCGCTCGTCGCCCGTGCCGCAACCCTCGTGGAGGGCGCGAGCCAGCCTCACGCGCGGGCGCACCTGCACTCGGTGCACGCGGTGGCCACGTACCTGTGCGGCCACTTCCAGGAGTCGCTCCGGCTGGCCGAACAGGCCGAGTCGATCCTGCGCGAGCAGTGCACCGGCGTGACCTGGGAGATCGACACGATGGTCTACTTCCGGCTCTGCGGCCTCTACTTCACGGGCCGCCTCGCCGAGCTTGGGCGCCTCGTGCCTCGGTTCCACGCCGAAGCCACGGACAGGGGCGATCTCTACGCCGCGGCCAACCTCTCCATCGGCCCCGTGGCCCTGATCGGGCTCGTGCGCGGCGATCCCGAGGGCACGATCCTGGCGGCCGACCGGGCGATGGCAGCCTGGTCGAAGGCGGGCGGCCACCTCCAGCACTTCAACCACCTGCTGGCCCTCGTACACGCGCACCTCTACGCCGGCCGCGGCGCCGAGGCGCTCGCGCTCCTCGAGGCGCGGTGGGGCGAGGTCGAGTCGGCGCAGCTCCTCCGGATCGGAGTCGTTCGAGTCTGGATGCTGGACCTCCGTGCGCGCGCCGCGCTGGCGCTGGGCACGCCGAGCGCCTGCGCCCGAGCGGCGCGGGACGCCCGGGCGCTCGCGCGTGAGCCGAGCGCCTGGGCGCGCGGCAGCGCCTACGTGATCGAGGCGCAGCTCGCCGCCCACGCGGGGGCAAGGGAGGGCGCGCTCGCGGCGCTCGATCGCGCCCTGGCCACGTACGCGGGCGAGCGCCTCGAGCTGCTCGCATGGGCAGCCGCCCACCGGCGCGCCGAGCTGCTCGAGGGTGCCGCGCGCGCCACGGCGCAGGCCGAGTGCGCGACCTACGCGCAGCGCGAGGGCCTGCTCGAGCCCGAGCGGCTCGTCTCGGTGTTCGCACCGCGTCCTGGGGGGGGCGTCGATTGACCCTGGGAACGGCCCCGCGTCACGTCTACGGGCGCTTCGAGGTCCTGCGCCAGCTGGGTGCGGGTGGCATGGGGATCGTGTACGAGGCCCTCGACACCGCGTGTGGCGAGCGCGTCGCGCTCAAGACCTTGAGGCGCTTCACACCCGAGGCGCTCGCGCTCTTCAAGCGCGAGTTCCAGCTCCTCCACGACCTGCATCATCCCCACCTGGTCAGCCTCGGCGAGCTCCTCGGGATGGACGAGCAGTGGGCGTTCACGATGGAGCTCGTCGAGGGAGAGCGCTTCCACGACTTCGTCCGCTTCGAGCGCGCGCAGCCGATCCCGGAGTCTCCGACGATGGACCTGCGCGGAGGCGGTCCGCCGGCGGCGTCTCCGAGCGCCGCCCTGACCGGCGGGGCGCGCTTCGACGAGGCGAGGCTGCGCCAATGCCTGCGCCAGATCGCGGACGCGCTGCTGGCGCTGCACGACTTCGGCAGGGTCCACCGGGACATCAAGCCCTCAAACCTCCTCGTGGCCCACGGTGGGCGCGTGGTGGTCCTCGATTTCGGCCTGGTCCAGGAGGCGCAGCGGTGGTGCGACGACAGCCCGACCGATCAGCGCGGCACCGTCGACTACATGGCCCCCGAGCAAGCGGCCGGCCAGGCGGTGGGCTCCGAGGCCGACTGGTATGCCGTCGGCGTGCTCCTCTACGAGGTGCTCACCGGGGCGCCCCCCTTCCGGGGCGCTCCGTCCGAGGTCCTCGAGAGAAAGCAGCGTCTCGAAGCGGAGCCCCCCAGCGCGCACGCGCCCGGTGCCCCGCGAGACCTGTGCGACCTGGCGGCTTCGCTCTTGCGGCTCGATCCGAGCGCGCGCGCCGGCGGCTTCGATGTCCTCCACGTGTGCGGGGCCCCGGTGGGCGCGCCACGCTCCCGGTCCTCTTCGTTCGCCAGCTCCGAGTCGACGTTCGTCGGCCGCGTTTCCGAGCTCGGGGCGCTGCGCTCCGCGTTCGAGGACACCCGGCGCGATCGCCTGGTCGTGGTCCTGCTCGAGGGGGAGTCCGGCATTGGCAAGACCGCGCTCGAGCGGCGCTTTTGCGCCGAGCTCGCGCGCGAGGTTCCGGGGCTGCTGGTTCTGCGGGGCCGCTGCCACGCGCAGGAGTCCGTGCCATTCAAGGCCTTCGACGGCATCGTGGACGACCTGTCCGCGAGCTTGCGCCAGCTCTCCGGCACCGCGGCGGCCGCGCTCGTGCCGCGGCGCGCGAGCTTGATCGTGCAAGCGTTCCCCGTGCTGGGCCGCGTGCCAGCGTTCGCCGAGTCACCGCAGGCGTCGGCCGTGATCGATCCGCAGGAGCGCCGCCAGCGCGTGTTCGCCGCCTTCCGGGAGCTCCTGGGGCGGCTCGCCGAGACCCGGCCCGTGATCGCGACGATCGACGATCTCCAGTGGGCCGACGAGGACAGCTTCGCGATGCTGCGCGAGCTCGTCCGTTCGCCGGATTCACCGCCGATCCTCCTGCTGGCCACCGTGCGCACGGACGATGTCGCGCTGCCCGAGGGCCTGACCTCGCTCGCCACGGACGTGCGGCGGCTGGCGATCGGCGGTCTTCCTCCCGAGGACGCCGCGCGCCTGTGCGCGCTCGTCCGGGGCGGCGAGCACGGGATCGACGCGGCCGTGGTGGCGCGCGAGGCGCTGGGGCATCCCCTGTTCGTGCGCGAGCTCGCTCGCCATCCGGCCGGAGAGCATCCCGTTCGGCTCGAGGACGCGCTCTGGACCCGGATCGCCGACCTCGAGCCCGAGGTGCGACGCCTGCTCGAGGTGATCGCGGTGGCCGGGCGACCCGTCGCGGCCGAGGTCGCGATCTCGGCCGCCCTCCGCGATGCGGGGGCGCAGCGGCCCGACAGCATCAAGCGCCTGGTCGCGCTGCGCGCCGAGAGCCTCGTGCGCTCCATCGGGATGGGGCGCGCCGCACGCCTCGAGCCGTATCACGATCGCGTGCGGCGAGCCGTGGTCGAGCACCTGTCGCCCGAGGCCCGGTCGGCGATCCATCGGGGCCTCGCCGTGGCCCTCGAGGGTACGGGTGATGCGGAGGCCGAGTCGCTCGCGCTGCACTGGCGCGGCGCCGGAGAGCCAGGGAGGGCGTTCGCCTACGCGCTTCGCGCTGCCGAGGAGTCCGCGCAGGCGCTGGCGTTCGACCGATCCGCGCGCCTGTATCGCATGGCGCTGGAGCTGGACGCGGCGGCGGCCGAGCGCGGCGGACTGCTCGCGCGCCTCGGCACCGTCCTGTCGATGGGCGGTCGCGGCCCCGAGGCGGCGGGGGCCCTTCTGGCAGCGGCGAGCGCGGCGAGCGCGGCGGACGCGGTGGATCTGCGGCGGCGGGCCGGGGAACAGCTCCTGCGCTCGGGGCACATCGACGAGGGGCTGGCGACGCTGCGCACGGTGCTCGAGGCGGCGGGTCTCCGGTATCCGTCGACACCCGTCCGGGCGCTCGTCTCCCTCGGCCTGCAGCGTGCCCGCATGCGGCTGCGCGGAACCCGCTTCTCGCCCAGGGATCCCGGCGAGATCGCCCCCGCGGAGCTGGCGCGACTCGATCTGTGCTGGGCCGTCGCGCTCAACCTCGCCTTCGTCGATCCCATCCGGAGCGCGGACTTCCACTGCCGCTATCTGCTCCGGGCCCTGCGATGCGGCGAGCCGGCGCGGATCGCGCGAGGGTTCATGATCGAGGCTGGCTACCTCGCGGCGCAGGGGCCCGCCGTGGCCCCTCGTGCTCGCGCGCTGCTCGACCGCGCGGCCGCGCTCCTGGTGGGCCCCGAGCGCCCGCAGTTGCTCGCCGAGCTCGACTCGGTGCGCGGGCTCGTCGCTTACCTGGCAGGAGACTTCTCGGGATCGATCGAGATCTTTGCCCGGTGTGAGCGAATCTTCCGCGAGCGGTGCGTCGGCGTCGCCTTCGAGCTCGACAGCACCGTGTACCTGCGAATGTGTGCCCTCTACTTCACGGGCCGCCTGGGCGAGCTGGTGCGGCAGGTGCCCGAGCTCCATGCCGAGGCCACGGAGCGCGGCGACCAGTACGCCGCGGCGAACCTCTGCATCGGCCCGCCGAGCGTGATCTGGCTGGTGCGCGACGACCCGACGGGCGCGAGGCGCGCTGCCGACGAGGCGATGGCAGCCTGGTCCAGGTCCGGCGGCCACCTCCAGCACTTCAACCACATGCTGGCCATCGTGCACGCGCTGCTGTACGAGCGCCGCGGGCAGGAGGCGCTGGCGCTCGTCCAGGCGAGCTGGCGCACCCTCTCGAGGGCCCAGCTGTTGCGCATCGCCATCGTGCGCACGTGGATGCACGACCTTCGCGCACGCGCCGCGCTCGCGGTGGGCACGTCGGCCGCGCTCGCCCAGGCTGGGCACGACGCGAGGGCGCTCTCGCGTCAGCCCGGGGCGATGGCCCGCGGCCTGGGCGCGCTCGTGACCGCGCTGGTGTGCGCGCGCACCGGGGAACGCCTCAGGGCGGTCGCCCACCTCGAAGCGGCCGCGTCGATGTTCGAGGCGGAGCACCTCGAGCTGCTCGCGTGGGCCGCGGAGCGGAGGCTGGCCGAGCTGGTCACAGGAGACCGCGCCACCGCGCTCGAGCGTCGCTCGGACGACTATGTGCAGGCACATGCGATCGTGCAGCCCGGCCGGCTGTGCGCCGTGTTCGCGCCATGACCGGGGCTGACCGGCTAGACTGAGCCTGCGGATGTCTCACTCCGGCGACACCGAACCGGTCACCCCCGAAGAGCGCCCCGACCCACGGCTCCACCACGAGCGCCTGGCGCTCCGCGTCCTGCTCGATGGCGCACTCGCCACCCACCCGTTGCCGAGCGACGGCAAGCTGACGATCGGGCGCGCCTCTGGCGCCGACCTGCGCATCGATCACCCGTCGGTGTCGCGGCGCCACGCCGAGCTGCGCGTGGGTCCGGTCGTGTGGATCGAGGACGTCGGCAGCGCGAACGGCACCCGCGTCGGAGAGCGGGTCCTCCGGAGCGGCGAGGCCATCGAGCTCGCGATCGATCAGCCCGTGCAGATCGGCTCCGCGCTGCTCGTCCTGCAGCATGGCGTCTCCGCGGGGCGTCCGCGCCGCATCTGGAGCCACGGCTTCTTCGAGGCGCGCCTCGAGGAGGAGTGCGCGCGCGCCGAGCGCACCGGTCAGACCTTCGCGGTGATGCGCGTGGCCGGAGATCCGGGCGTGAACCTGCGCGTGCTCGAGGAGCGGGTCTCGCGGCTCTTGCGCGCCGGGGACGTCGTCGCGCAGTACGGTCCGGGTGAGCTCGAGGCGATCCTGCCGGCGATCGCACCCACGGACGCGGCCGCGGTGCGGGACAAGATCGCGGTCGAGCTGGCGACGGCCGGCCTGCCGGCCCGGCTCGGGCTGTCGTCGTTCCCGCGCGAGGGGCGCACGCCCGAGGAGCTCGTGGCTGTCGCAGGCCGCCAGGCGCACCCCCCGGCGACCGCCGACGGTCCGGGCGAGGTGCGGCTCGGCGGCGCGATGGCGCGGCTGGCCCCGCTCATCGAGCGCGTCGCGCAGGGGAACATCACCGTGCTGCTGCTCGGCGAGACAGGCGTGGGCAAGGAGGTCCTCGCGGGCGTCATCCACCGCACGAGCCCCCGGAGCGCGCGGCCCTTCGTGGCCATCAACTGCGCGTCGCTCTCGGAGGCGCTGCTGGAGAGCGAGCTCTTCGGGTTCGAGCGCGGGGCCTTCACGGGCGCTTCGCAGGCCAAGCTCGGGCTCATCGAGAGCGCCGACGGCGGCACTGTCTTCCTCGACGAGATCGGCGAGCTCCCGCTGTCCCTGCAGGCCAAGCTCCTGCGCGTCCTGCAGGAGCACACGGTGCAGCGCATCGGCGCGCTGCGACCCAGGCCCGTCAGCGTACGGTTCGTGGCCGCCACGAACCGGGATCTCGAGGCCGAGGTGGCCCGCGGCCACTTCCGCGCCGACCTCTTCTTCCGGCTCAACGCCGTCTCCCTCGTCATCCCGCCGCTGCGCGAGCGGCGTGATGAGATCCCCACGCTCACGACGAGCTTCCTGCGAGAAGCGGCCGCGCTATACGGGCGCGTGCCACCGGCCATGTCGGAGCAGGCGGCGACGCTGCTGCTCGGCTATCCCTGGCCCGGCAACCTGCGCGAGCTCCGCAACGTCCTCGAACGAGCGGTCTTGCTCTGCACCGGGCCCCGCATCGAGCCCGAGCACCTGCCGGTCGACAAGCTGACCCAGGACGTGGTCGTGCCGGCCTTCGCGCCCGCGACGCCGCCGGCGCAGGCCAGCCCCGCCTGGGCGAGCGACCGCAACCTCACCGGGCCACCACCGACCGGGCCCGCGGATTCGCCGCAGCCGGCTCTCCGGACGCCCGATGAGACCGGGCTCCGCAGCCAGGTCCGGGAGCTCGAGCGGCAACGCATCGTGGATGCCCTCGGGCGCTGTGCCGGCAACCAGAGCCAGGCGGCCCGCCTCCTCGGCATCTCGCGACAGACGCTGATCGCCCGCATCGAGGCCTTCGGCCTGCCCCGGCCCCGCAAGGCCTGAAGGCACCGGGTCGAGGCTGCGGCCACGCCTGGAGCTCGCGGGTGTCAAGATCGTAGACATCATGTTGTGCACTTGTTTGACATCCTGGTGCCCAGGCGGCCGGAGATCTTGGTAACCTGTTGATCCAGCACATGGCATCCATCTTGGAGAGGTGTCTCTCCATGAGGAAGCTGTATGTTGGATCCTGGTCTGCCCGAGGCTTGATGGCGCTGGGCGTGCTTGGCCTGGGCTGCGGCGGAGACGGCGGGACCGAACGCCCGTCACCGGGCCGGGACCTCGGCGTCGTGGCGCTGGCCGCCACCGGCGGAGCCGGGACCGGTTCCGCGGGAACGGGCGGCGGCACCGCGGGCAGCGGCGGCGGCACCGCGGGGAGCGGGAGCGGCGGGACGGTGACGTGCGACACCAGGGACGCCCAGGGCTCCCCTGTCCTGGCGGCCTGCACGCTCGCTTGCCGGAAGCGGTACGTCCGCTGGCAACTGCTCGCCACCAGCTACAACATCCCCTACACGTGGGGCAACGGCGAGCACACGGGCTACATGCTCGTCGAGAGCCTCTACTGGGTGGACGATCGCTGGACGAGCAGCGCGGTCTTCAACGACCCCGAGGTGGACGGCTCGACCTTCGTGCCGCCCGGCATCATGTGCGGCTCGCCGCAGCAGCCGAAGATCAAGAAGGTCTTCAACCACGGACGCACCGTCCACCACTCGAAGAGCCAGCGCCGCGTCGTGGCCACCCGCCAGTCACCGCTCAGCACCCGGCAGGATGACACGACGTCCGCCGCTGCCCAGACGTGGCAGGCGAACCTCTCCTCGATGAGCGACTGCGCGGGGATGAACAACTCGGCGACGACGACCTCGGAGACCGACGGCTTCTGCGACTCGCAGTGCGGCAATTGCAGCTATGTCCTCCCTGGCTCCGCCTGCGGCGACGGCGTCCTCGGTACCTGGAACCCACCTCAGACGAAGGTCGTGGAGAGCTCCAAGCACTACGGCCCGTGCAACGGGAACGCCTACCGCGCGCAGTCCTCGTGCCCTGTGCCCGAGGACGGGGGCCTGACGTTCTCGCAGACGTGCGACTCGGCCATCCCGAACGCCTATTCCTGCGCCGACAGCCTCTACGGCAGTCCCGGCCGCTACATCTACCGCTACGCGGCGCCGTCGCCGTTCACGAGCTGCGGGACGTGGTCGAACAGCGACGCGACCAACGACGTGTGCCTGTCCTCGGGGCTGACCGGGTTCCCCGTCTACAGCGGCAAGTGGGGCCACAACAGCAACACCGACGGCAACGCCCTGACGGCGGCCTTCAACACCTGTTCCTGGGGTTCTCAGGGCTGGAAGTCGCCGACCGTGCGCAGCCAGGTCTGCGGACTGTGTGGCAAGAACGTGTTTCGGGACACGGTCGAGGGCGGCATCGCGGACCCCGCCACCCTCTATCAGGATCCCTGCGTGCGCGATGCCAACGGGAGGGGGACCAACAGGGCGGCGAACCAGGCGGACGACCAGTCCGACGGCGTGGGGTTCGACGTCAACTGCAACACCTTCACCACGCAGGGTGAGTGCGGCTACGAGGGTCCGAAGAGCCCGGTCTGCAAGAGCAGCCACCCGACCCTGGGCGGCCAGCCCGTCAACGGCATGTAGTCGCCGGGAGCCCTTTCGGCTGCCGCGCCATCAACCGGCACAGGCTCTCGACCAGGAAGCCGAGATCGCCCACGTCCGCGGCCGGCAGGTGCAGCGCCAGCGTGCCGATCGGCTGGCCCGCGGGGCCCACGGCGGAGAACCGGTGCTCCCGCGCGTCCGCCGTGGCCCCGTGCGGGGCCTTCCACGCGAGCACCTTGCCGTCGGTCTCGAGCGTCAGCGCCGCGGCGCCCAGGATGGGCCCCAGGCGCTCGGCCGCCCGCAGGAGCGGCTCTTCGTCGGCGCTCTCGCGCGCGAGGTCGCGAGGTTCGCCGAGGACTGCCGCGCGATCGAGACAGCGAGGTGTGAGCGCCAGAGCGAGCGAGGTTGAGCAGAACTGGCGTTGTCGCCTCCGCACGGCGCTTGCAGTCGCCAGTGCACATGCAAGACGACAGACTGGACCTCCTCGTGCCCGCGGTCGTGAGGCTCCCTGGCGGCGAGCTCGTCGGAGGCACCTGCCTCGAACTTTCCGAGAGCTTCGTCCGGCTGCGCACGGCGCGCCGCCTCCGGGTGGGCGAGCCCGTCGAGCTCAGCCTTCTGCTGGCTCCGGCCACACGCCTTGTCCTGAACGGCGCCCTCGGTAGCTGCGAGTGGCACCCCGGTCGACCGAGTGGTGCGGGGAGCTCCTGCGAGGTGCTCGTGGAGCTGCCCCGCGCCGCGCCTCGAGACCTCTCACGGGTGACGCAGACAGTTCGGGTCGCCACGGGCACGATGACCGCGACGCGGACCCAGCGGGGACTGGGCCCAGCCCGCTCCGACGAGGGCGCGACGGTCGAGGCGACCTCGTCGCCGACGGAGTGGGACGAGATGCTGCGCGATTACCTGGAAGACCGGGATGCGCCTGCGCAGGCTCGGTCCGCCGGTGGCACGGCGCGAAGGCGCGTGGTGTAATCGGCGAATGCTCTTCTGGCTGTGGTGTCTCTTCGCCGATCCAGCGGTGCTGCCACCCTCGGCAGAGGCGCTGCTGGCGGAGTCTCGCTACGACGAGGCGGTCGTGGCTGCTCAGAAGGAGATCGCGCGCGGCGGGCTCGATCGGACGGGACTCGCGGTCCGCTATCTCCTCCTCGGGCGCGCGCACGCGGCCGGGGAGGAGAGAGAGCTCGCGACTGCGGCCTTCGGCAAGGCCCTGTCGATTGAACCCACTGCAGCCTTGCCGCCCGGCTCCGCGCCCAAGATCGTCGAGGTGTTCGCGCTCGCGGCTCGGCTGCACGCCGGGCGCGGCGGGGTGCGCCTCGACGTCGGGGCGGGGCGTGCGCAGCCGGGAGCCTTGCCGCCGCTGCGCGTGCGTGCGGTCGATGACCCCTACCAGCTCGTCGCCCGCATCAAGCTGGTGAGCCGTGCACCGAGGCGCGCCTGGCGGGTGGACGAGATGGCCCTGCCTGCTGCGGGGACGGAGATCGACCTCGAGCCCCTGCGCGAGCAAGGGCGCGCGGAACGTGCAGGCATCTCCTATTTCATCGAGGGGCTCGACGGCGCTGGCAATCGGGTGGCAGCCGTGGCTAGCCAAGATCATCCGCTGTTCTTGCTGCCGGCGCCAGCCGCTCCGATCGCTCCGGCGGCCCCAGCGATGGAGGCCGCCTCGCTCTGGTCGAGGGCGTGGTTCTGGGCGGTAGTCGGAGGAGCCTTGGTCCTGGGTACCAGCGCGGTCTTCCTCGCCACTCGGCCGGGAGACCCCACCGCCGTCTCCCCCGAGGTCCTGGTCGGCCGGCGCTGACGACCCTGCGCGAGGCTGCGCGGATCCGCGCGCCCTCGGGCCGGCTGCGATGAGGCCCGCGGCAACCAGGCGCCCCCCGGGAAGCGCAGGACTGCGCAGGATTGCGCAGCTCCGCGCTGGTATGCCGGTTGCGATGGGTCGGGGGCGTGTCGGAACTCCTCCCGGACCTGATCCCCACACGCCCCGATCGTCGCCGCGAAGCGCGCCGGGAGAGCGCGCGCACTCCTGAGCTCCGCATCGGCCAGGGCGGCATGGGCGAGGTCGTGGCGGTCCAGCGGGGCGGCCGCTTGGTCGCCGTCAAGCGCCTCCTGCCCAGGCTGCGGAGCCTCCCGGCGCTAGCGGCTCAGTTCGAGCGCGAGGCAGCGATCGCCGCACGTCTCGCACACCCGAACGTCCTGCCGGTCCTGTCGGTCGGAGACGGCGAGATCGTCCTCGAGCTGGTGCACGGGGTCAGCCTGGCCCGTGCCGAGCGGGCCCTGGCCGACCGCGCCGAGCCTTGCCCCGGCGCGGTCGCCGCAGAGATCGGCCGCGCAGCTGCCGCTGCGCTCGGATACGTGTTCGGCGCGTGCGGTGTCGTGCACCGCGACGTCAGCCCGCAGAACCTGCTGCTCGCCTTCGACGGACGCATTCTCCTGCTCGACTTCGGCGTCGCGCGGATGCGCTCGGACCCGCGTTGGACGCGCACGGGCGTGCTCAAGGGCAAGTCGGAGTACATGTCGCCCGAGCAGCTCCGTGGCGAGCCCCTCGACGGGCGCGCGGACCTCTTCGGCCTCGGCGTGACCCTCTGGGAGCTCTTGGCGGGGCGCTCGCCCTTCGTGCGCCGCGAGAACGAGGCCCAGCAGGGCACGCTCGAGCTGGCCGCGGTCGGCGATCTCGCCGGGCTGCGACCGGACCTGCCGAGAGACCTCGTCGCCGCGATCGCCCGTTGCACGGCGCTGTCGGCCGAGCACCGGCCCAGCTCTGGGGAGGAACTCGCGAACGAGCTCGCGCAGCTGTCCGAGGTCGACGCAGTCGGTCCGTGGCTGCGCTCGCTGCTGCCCGAGATTGCGGATCGCGAGACGTGGCTGGCCTCGCTGGAGCCGGCAACGGCTCGCGAACACCGACAGACCGTCGGCGGCGGCGCCGCCGTGCGCGACGCCTGCTTCACGCCACCTGATCGCGTGGACGAGTACCAGCTCCTGCGCCTCGTCGGCCAGGGCGGCATGGGCGCGGTCTTCCTCGCAAACGACACGGCGCTGCAGCGGCGCGTCGCGGTCAAGTTCGTCACCTGCGAGGACAGCCAGGCCAGGGCGCGGTTCCTCGTCGAGGCGAGGGCGGCGGCGCGCGTCCACCACCCGAACGTCGCGGCCGTCCATCGCGTGGGCGAGACGCTCGGCCACCCTTACCTCATCAGCGAGTACGTGGACGGCGACCGGCTCGATTCGCTCGCGCCCGCACCGGCCCGGCGGGCGGTCGAGCTGACCGTCGGCTTGCTCCGTGGCCTCGAGGCTGCTCACGCGGCTGGCGTGCTGCACCGCGACATCAAGCCCACGAACGCGATCGTGGCGAAGGACGGCACGGTCAAGCTCCTGGACTTCGGCGTGGCCAAGCTCGTCGAGGTGCAGGAGCCCGTCCGCGGCGGTCGCGGGGGCGCCGGCGCCCGGATCACCCAGCAGGGATACGCCGTGGGCACGCCCTGCTACATGGCGCCCGAGGTCCTGTGCGGCGAGCCTGCGACCCCGAGGTCCGACATCTACGCCGTCGGCGCCCTGCTCTACGAGCTCTGCACCGGCGAGCCTCCGTTCGGAGATCTCGACGACGAGCAGGCGGCGTGCAAGGTGCTGGTCGAGGATCCTCCGCCCCTCTCGGACCTGCGCGCGGAGACCGACCCGGAGCTGTCCGCGATCGTCGCCCGCGCGCTGGCCCGAGACCCCGCCGCCCGGTGGCCGAGCGCTCGCGCGATGAGGCTCGCCCTGGAGCGTCTCTTCCCGAGCGTGGCGAGCCTGGCGCGCGAGGGCAACCCCTACCGGGGGCTCCGCGCGTTCGAGCTGGAGGATCGCGCAGGCTTCTTCGGGCGCGACGAGGACATCCGCGCCGTGGTGGCGCGCCTCGGGACCGAGGCGGCGGTGCTGGTGACGGGGGACTCGGGGTGCGGGAAGTCGTCGCTGTGCCGCGCGGGCGTGGTGCCCGCCGTGCTCGATGGTGCGCTCGAGGACCAGCGACGCTGGAGCGCCATCCTCTACCGACCGGGCGGCGATCCCGCGTACGCCCTCGCGGCGGCGCTCGCGCCGGTCCTCGGCGTCGAGACGGGGCGTGTGGTCCCCTGGATCCTCGGAGACTCGGCCGCGCTGGCGCTGCACCTCGAGCGCGTGACGAGCCGCGGCAGGGGGCTCCTCCTGCTAGCCGACCAGCTCGAGGAGCTGGTGACGCTCTCCAGCGAGGCCGGTGCGCGGGGCGCGGCCGAGGCGATGGCGCTGTTCGGCACGGGGCAGCCTGGCCTGCGCCTGCTCTGCACCATCCGCGGCGATCACCTCACGCGGGTGGCTTCGCTGCCGGGGCTCGGCGACCACCTCACCAGAGCGGTGCACCTGCTCCGGATGCCGGGGCGGGCCAGCCTGCGCGAGGCGATCCTCGCGCCTGCGCGTGCACGCGGGGTCTCGTTCGAGTCCGACGCGCTCGTCGGTCGGCTCGTGGAGACGACGCTGGGCGCGGCCGGTGGGCTGCCGCTCCTCCAGTTCGCGCTCGCGGAGCTCTGGGACGCCTTGACGCCTGGCGATGCGGTGATCACCGGCGACCTCGTCGAGCAGATCGGCGGCGTGGAGGGCGCCCTCGTGCGTCACGCCGATGGCGTGCTCGCGCGCCTCGGCGACGAGGAGCGCCGTGTGGCCAGGCGGATCCTCGTGCGGCTGGCGACGAACAGCGGCACCCGCGCGATCGTCCCTGCCGGAGAGCTGCTCGACGCCGCCGCGGACGCAGCGCCGGTACTCGACGCGCTGGTGCGGGGGAGACTGCTGTGTGCGCGCGAGGGCGCGGACGGTGGGAGCTACGAGGTCGCGCACGAAGCCCTCCTGTCCTGCTGGGCCACGCTCCGGGGCTGGCTCGACGACCGCGAGGGGACGCGCGCGATGGTCGAGCGGGTGCGTCGCGCCGCCTTCGATTGGGCGCAGCTCGGCCGGTCGCCCGACGCGCTCTGGGGCCGACGCCCGCTCGCGGAGGTCGCGGCGCTCGAGCTCGACCTGCTCGCGCCGCGCGAGCGGGACTTCCTCGACGCGTGCCACCGCCGCGAGCGCCGGCGTCGGTGGATGCGCACCGGCACCGTCGCGATGGTGCCGATCCTCCTCGTGCTCGGTTCGACCGGCCTCTGGCTGCAGCGACGTCATGCGCTCCAGGCTCAGGTCCACGGGCTCCAGCGCGCGGCGACCGCGCGGCTCGCGCAGGGCCGGCAGGCGATGGCTACGCACGAGTCCCTCCGCCGCGAGGCCTTCACGAGGTTCGACGAAGGTGCCGTCTCCCGCGCCGAGGGGAGCTGGGGCCGCGCCCGCTCTGCGGCGCTCGCCGCCGAGGAACACCTCGAGGCGGCCAGCCAGGTGCTGGAGCGAGCCCTCATGCTCGATGGCGGGCGCCCGGACGTGCGCCGCTCCCTGGCCGAGATCACGTTCGAGCGTGCGGTGCTCGCCGAGCGCGAGCACCGGAAGGAGTCCCTCGCGGGTCACCTGCAGCGGCTCGCCGTCTGGGACGAGAGCCGCGAGTTCGTCGGGCGCTGGTCAGCGCCAGCGCCCGTGTCCATCGAGACCTCGCCTGCCGGCGCCCGGTACAGGCTCGAGCGCTACCACGCCGACGCCTCCGGCCGCCTCGCCGCCGAGCCGGTCAGCCAGGGCACCACGCCGATGCGCCGCGAGCTCCCTCCGGGGTCCTATCGCGTCCTCCTCGAGCGCACCGATCACGCCCGCGTGGCGTACCCGTTCGTCGTCCACAGGGGGCAGCCGAGCGCGTTGCAGGTGCGCCTGCTCCCCGAAGCCACCGTGCCCGAGGGCTTCGTCCATATCCCTGCCGGGCGGTTCGTGTTCGGCAGCGGAGACGACGAGTCCCTCCGCTCCGACCTCATGGCCACGGCGCCGAGCCACGAGACCACGACCGAGGCCTTCCTCGTCGCGAGGCGCGAGGTGACGTTCTCGGACTGGATCGCCTTCCTCGAGGACCTCCCGCCCGCCGAGCGCGCCCTTCGGATGATCAACCTGCCGAGCGGGGGGACCGGTGGGCCTCTCGGCCTTACGCGCCTTTCCGACGGCGCGTATCGCCTGTCGATGCAGCCGGGCTCGCGCCCCTACGCGGCGCGCTCGGGCGCTGCGCTGCGGTACGGAGCGCGGCGCATCCGCGCGGAGCAGGACTGGCTGCGCTTTCCGGTCATCGGCGTCTCCGCGGCCGACGCGGAGGCCTACGCCGCCTGGCTCGACCGCACCGGGCGCGTGCCGGGGGCGCGCCTCTGCTCGGAGAAGGAGTGGGAGCGCGCCGCGCGAGGCGCGGACGATCGGCGCTACCCGCACGGCGATCGCCTGGCCGCGGACGACGCCAACTTCGACGAGACCTACGGAAAGGACCTCGCCGCTTTCGGCCCGGACGAGGTCGGCGCGCACCCCGCCAGCCGCAGCGCGTTCGAGCTCGACGACTTGTGCGGCAACGCGAGCGAGTGGACGCGCTCGACGTTCGAGGGAGAGCGGTACGTGCTCCGGGGCGGCTCCTACTACTTCGCACGCTTCGTCGTGCTCGCCACCTTTCGCTCCGTCGTGGACGGCGCCATCCGCGACCCGAACGTCGGGTTCCGCGTCTGCGCCGGGATTTCCCCTGCTCCGCAGGGCAGCTAGGAGGATGTGGATGTCGAGAATCCGGAACCTGAGCATCTGCGCGATCGCGGCGCTGGCCTGTGCGGAGGGCGAGCTGCCCGAGGATGCCCCGGGCCAGGTCTCGCTGGCCGCGAGCACCGTCAATGCGCCGACCGTCAATGCGCCGACCGTCAATGGAACCGGCCTGAGCGGGCCCGGGCTCGCTGCGCCCCCGACTGACCCCGCGATCAGCGCGTCCACGCTCGGTGGAACTGCCATCGGCATCTCGACACTCCAGGGGCTCGTCGTCGCTGGATCGACCGTGCTGGCTCCCGGAAAGGCCGACCCGCTCATCACCGGTCTGGCGAGCGACGGATCCGGCGAGACCGAGCTGGTCCTGCCCTTGGAACCGCTGTGGGTGTCGTCGAGTGCCGCCCAGGAGCACGGTGCGCTGGCGCTCGGAACCGACTCGGAGTGGCGCTACTACGGCCCCTACCACGTGCCCGACGCGGCCTCGCTGACCGCCGAGCTGACGCTCGGCTCCGGGCACTCCGTCTTCGTCCGGAGATGCGCCGCACCGACGGAGACGACGTACGACTGCCGGGCGAAGGACCGTTGCGCCGTCGCGTCGCTGCCGGCGGTTGCCTGCGGCGCGGCCTGGAGCGACGGCATCAGTCGAACCCCGTTCTGGATCGGGGTCCGGGCCGGGAGCAGCACGATGCGCCTCTACGATCTCGAGGTGCGCGGGCCGTCGAACACGAAGATGCCGATCGGAGGGGGGTTCTACGATCCCGTCGCGAACGGTGGAGCGGACACGCGGCTGGAGCACCCGCTCGGACGGTGGGCCCCCGGCGTGAGGCTCGAGACCATCGTGTCGGACGGACGGCCGACGAGCGGGCGCGTGACCGGGCTGGCCTCAGGCATGCGCCTCATGCCCGTCGGCCGCCCCGATCTGCGCGTCGAGATCGGCGCGGGCGGCACCGTCTCGCCGACCGGGGGGGACTTCAGCGTCACCACGGTCCCGCAGCGCGGAGCCGCCCCACGGGCCATCGGCCTCTGGACCTACGAGGCGTGGCTCTGGAAGCAGACCGCTGCCGGGGCCTGGAAGCGCTTTCGTTTCTGCCCCAACCCTGCTGGTCGGGCGCTCCTGACGCCCGGACACCTCCACGGTGGCACGGTCGTCAAGGGCACCGAGCGAGGCTTCTTCAACCTCTCGTGCCCGGGCGCGACCCTCCAGGAGACCTCCGCGGTGGCGAAGTGCGTCCAGTGGCTCGGTTACGTGCCAGGACTGAACGAGGACCACCGTCGCACGCACGCGGCCTGCGTGCAGACGCTGCGGGCAAACTACGCGGGCGAGGGGGTGAGCTGGACCCGAACCGGCGAGGACATCGACCTTTGGGACGATCTCCTCGGAGCACTGAAGAACGACCCCAACCTCGCCTGGGGCTACGACGCTGCGTACGACGAGCTCGGCGCCATCACCGTCTCGAAAGGCCGGCTCGGCAGCACCTACTGCAACGTCAACTACACGATCCCGCCCAACGTCACGGTCCCCACGTGCGTCGACGGAGCTGGGAGACCTGGGCTGACGCTCTGCCAGCGCGTCCTGTACTGGCGCGAGCTGGGACTTCCCGAGACGCGCGTCGGGGCACAAGCGGAGGGCTACTGCGCGTACCTGAGGGACGTGCGGTGCACGTGGACGCCCAGCAGCGGCTCCGGATCCGTCGCCCCGGGCGGCTCGGGCGGCCAGCTCTCTTGCAGCCTCGTCGACAGCTACGGCGACCCGCTCTCCAATCCCGCCTACACCGCGATCACCGAGAACGAGGCCTGGTCGATCAAGCATTGATCGTTCGCCCGAATCGCGGGCGTTCGCCATCGAGCGCCAGGTCTGGGAGGGGCGCCGCGACCCTGGTCAGCCGGCGACTCGCCTGAGCAGACGAGATGGGGGCACGGGTCGGCGGCTTCGCGCCGGGGGATCTGGCCGTGCCAAGTGTGTAGCGGATCGATCGGGTTGTCGCCGGAGCCCGACGCGGCCGCCGGGACCGCGGCGCCCGAGGGAAAGCGGACGAAGGTTGGCTGGGTGCGATCGAGCAGCCGCGTGCCGAGGCGTCTCGTCCCATCGAGCGTGGTCCTCGTGAAGGTGGGCTCCATGCGCTTGCACGGATCGATCCCCAGCCGGCGCACCGCCTCGGGTCCAGCCGCCATCAGGAGCTAGGTCGGGTCGCAGCCGAGGCCCTCGGTGCAGAGGAAGCTGGTTCGCACCCGATCACGCCGGACCAGCGGGTCGAGTCGTTGCGGTGACTCAGGGCGAGGGGTGCAAGCGGGCCGACGCACGAAGCGCGAGCAACGGGGCGAGCTCGGGATCTCCTCCGATCGCCCGGGGCAGGTCCCGTGTGTGCTGCTCGGCTTGCTCGAGCCAGCGGCGCGCCTCGATCTCGCGGCCCTGGCGCACGAGCACGCTCGCGCCGCGCAGCCACGCCTCGGGTCTCGCCGCATGGCGAAGGGTCGCGCGCTCGTAGGCAGCGAGCGCACCCGCGAGATCCGCACGACCTTCCAGCAACCAGCCGAGCACGCACAGGCCGGCGTAGGAGTTCTCGCTGTCCGCCTCGCGAAGCGCGTCGAGGGCATCGTCCCTTCGCCCGAGCAGCACGGCGGCCAGCCCGAAGCCTGCCCGATGTCTCCGGGACCGGGGATCGTCCGCTGCGCTCGTGGCCAGGAGCTGCCAGTATGCGCCGAGGGACTCGCCGACCTGACCGTTCTCGAGCAGCGCACGACCGAGCGTCGCTGTGCTGGTTCGCCACTCCTCGGAGACCCAGGGATCTTGCCGCCCCAGCGCCGACGCGATCTCCTTGCGCAAATCGGCGATGTGCCGCCTTCGCGCTTCCTGGTCGCGCTGCGCGTCTGCGCGGGGCGACGTCGGCTCCCGCGCGAGGCGCCGCACCCACTCGGAGACGCCGCGTCCCGTCGGTTCGGAGGTCGGCAAAGGAACCGCCACGCCGCCGCCGTCGGCAATGACTTCCTCGGTGCCGGGCCGGAGCCGCATCAAGAGGTGCAGCGACCCGAGGGCGAGCGCGAGGAATGCAGCGATCAATGCGCGCCTCCGCATCGCCTACTCCGCACACCGGACGTTGGGCATCGTCGCGGGCGCGCTCAGGAGCGAATTGCACCCTTGGGGCACGCGCCCTTCGCCTTGCTGCCGCAGCCAGCCCTCCACCTTGCAGGACAGGAAGCCGTTCACCGTGCAGTGCGGCCAGTTCTGGTAGTTGGTCGCCGTCTCGGTCCAGCGCTGGCCGTCCGAGACGAGGCGGTCCACCACGTAGCCTCCGTTTGCCGACTTGCAGTTCGCGAAGTCGCCCCTGGCGTCCAGCGCGGAGTGAACCGGGATGAAGGCGGGCGTGGCGCGGTAGGTCACCTCCAGCTCGATGGAGAACAAGTTCGCGAGCCTCTTGAACATCCCGTCCAAGAACGACGTGGCCAGGGGGCCGATCCCCGCCTGCCCGATTTGCGTCGCGACCGCGGCGAGCCCCGTCGACTCGAGGGCGCCCTCGGCGATCGCGCCGAAACCGATCGACGTGGGCGGTTCGTGCAGATCGGCTGGCGTCAGGTAGAGGGATCCTGGAAGGCAGTCCCTGCTCCCGACCGACCAGCTGCCGTCGCTCCCTGGTTCGTAATGGAAATGAAAAAGCTCGGCCCGTGCGTCGGTGGTGTTCGAGCGCAGCTCCAGGCCCGCACCATTGGCGACTGCGTAGCTCGGGATGCTCGCTGGCGGGCGTCCGGCCCGCTGCAGCGACTGGAAGAAGGCGTCCGCCGGTGCGTTGTCCCGGGCGCACGAGAAGTCCTCGGCCCAACCGTCGCACGAGCAATCGTCCGGATCGGCGCGGTCCGCGAGGATCTGCGCCGCGCTCGGGCTGTTCGCCCGGTACCAGTCGGCCGACCCACGGCTGGCGCAGTGCAGGAGCGTCTGGATGCCCTGCGAAGCGTCGCCGAGGTTCGCGCCCCGCAGCGGCGAGTCGAGCGCGAACCAGGACTGGACGTGGCTCTGGACGTCCGGGAAGCGAACCAGCGCCGAGCGCACGTTGAGCCCACCCTGGCTGATACCCACGACCTGGATCCTCCGGTCGGGGCGCGTCGAGAGCGTGCTCGCGGTCCGAATCCAGTCGGCGACCTCTACATCCAGTTGCTCCATCGTGCGGCGACCGTCCCCCCAGTCACCGATCATGACGTCGTAGCCTGCCGCCAGCAGTCGGCTCAGGAGGCGCTGCTCTCCGTCCTCGAACGCCTGCGGCGTCGCGTTCAGCAGCTTGAAGTAGCGGGCTGGCCCATCCTCGTTCAAGGCGTCGATCCCCGGCACGACGAGGACGATGCGATCGCCGAGGGACTCGCCGCCCTGCCACACCTCGAGCCGGGAGCGAAACGCGCACCTGCCGGCGACGCACTGGCCATAGGCCAGCCCCCGGTCGGGCAGGGCCACCTGGTCGGAGGCAGAGTACGCGTGTCCGGGAGCCTCGAGGTCAGATCCCATCGCAACCCGGGCCGCCCCGGCGTCGTCTCCGATGGGACAATCGAGCACCGTCGCGCAGGCCCGCGCGGAGTAGGCGTGGTCACTGGAGAGGACGGCCGTCGCCTTGGGGGTCACGACCTGCGTTGCGTACACGTACGCGCCGAGATGCTCGGCCCTGGCCACGATCTGCTCGACGGAGAACGGTCCACCGAACTGCATTCCGTCGAACCGGGCTTGCAGCCTCACGGACAGGGTTGCCAGGTCGGGCGCTGGCGGACCCGCCGGCAGCACGACCCGCGCCCAGCCCGCGCCCTCGCTGAAGACCTGCGCGTTCTGCACGGTCGCACAGTGCGCGGGATCGGAGACGTGGATCGCATTGGGGAACAGGCCCGACTGGTCGCCCACCCGGACGCATGGCCCCGAACCCGGAATGCCAGAGACCAGCCAATCGAGGCGCATCTCGACGCCGGGGCGCGGTCTCCCCTCCGTGTCCACGACGCGGATGTACACGACGTCTTTGCCAGGCCGTTCGCGGGCGACGGCGCGGGCTCGGAGCGCGGGAGCCCTGAAATGAACCGTCTCGCCGACCGTGCTGGCCGCGTGCCGGTAGCCGGAGCTTCCCTGCTGGCCGCAATCGAAGGCCGTGCGGCAGGACGCGCCGCCATCGCCGGCCACGCGCTTGTAGTGGAACTCGAAGCGGCCCGTCGAGAACAGCTTGAGCTCGAACTGGTAGGTCCCGAAGGTGCCATCCCCCGCGCGGCGCACGCCGTCCCAGGCCACCAGGAAGGACTGCCTGCCGAACCCGAAGCGCACGTGGGGCACGGCGGCGCCGGCAGCCGGCCCGGGCACGGTGGTCCAGTCGTCGAGCCACGGGGCGATGACGTGATCCAGGACCACGTTCTCGCCGGGCGGCGCGTCGAACTGCGAGACAGTCAGCGTGCGCGCCGTTCGCGACTGCGCCGGACCGCGTCCGAGGACGACGAATCCGTTGACGCTGATCGTGATGGAGGTGAAGGTCTCTCCGTAGTAGGGGAAGGAGAACCCCCAGGGGCCGAAGTCCACGGCCAAGTCGCCGACACCGGTGTTGTCGAGCGCCGTGGCCAGGGTCGGGGGCACCTCGTAATCCAGCGCGGGAGCGGGCGCGAGGGTGTAGTACGCGCGCGCCCGCGCCGGCAGCGCCAGCAGCGCCAGCGCCGCTCCGAGCGCCAGGGCCGCGCGAGCCGGTCGGCACCTCGAATAGGACATCTCAGTGCTCCTCGCCCGGCTGGTAGAGCGCGTGGACGGCATCGCGCGCCGCCTGCAGGTCGGCCGGATCCACCTGCAGCGTCTGGAGCGAGGCGAGCTGTCGGCGCAGATCCGCCAACAGCGCCTCGTGTTCTTCCTGACCGAGGTCGCGAGATTGGCCGCGCATGAGCGATGCGATGCTTGCCTCGAGCCCTGCGAAGCGCACGGCTGGATCGAGGGCGGGCGATCTCTCCATGACCGGCGGTGGGGCCGCGGTCGTCGCCGACCTCGCGCCCCGCTGGGCGCGCAGGTAACGGAGCGACGGCAGCGGAGGCGGGGACGGCGGCTCGAACCGGCCGAGCGGTGGCGCCCCGCGCGTCGGCGCGGGGGGCGGATCGACGTCGGATTGCTCGACGTCGCAAGCCGAGGTTGCGAGCGCCAAGCTCACGATCAGAATCACTGGGTTCATGCGGATCCCTCCTGGAAGCGGCGCGCGACCGAGGCCGCGCCGAGCGCGATCCGGTTCAGATGCAATAGGCGTAGCCGTAGGCGATGCAGGTCCACTTGCCGCCGCCGACGGGTGCGCACTCGCACCCCGCGCCGCTCGGAGCGCTCACGCCGCAGGCGCCGGCCACGTTGCGGGCACGTAGGGGGATGGGACAGACCCGGTTGAGGGCATCGACCTGGCTCCTCGCTGCGCCGGTGGCGAAGAAGTTCCAGGGCCGCGTGAGATCACAGGTCGGGTGTCCCGGCACCGGGTGCGCACACCGCTTGTGCTCGATCGCCTCGTCGCTCGGGCTCGCCCGGCCGACCAGCTCCTCCTCGGAGACGCCGACGTCCGGCTGGTTGACGGCCTCACCACCGCACCCGAGAACACCGAGCAGGACGAGCGTGATCGCAGTTCGCACCATGGGGCCTCCTTGCGGGTCGGTGAGAGCCGCCGGGGGCGGTGCCGACCACGAGGCCCCGTCAGTGCGAAGCGCAGGCCAGGCCAGATCTTCCCTGCATCGCTCGATGTTGCGCAGGCGGCCCCAACTTCTACGAGCGGGGCTGCGCTGCTGCAACTCGTCGCACCGGTGGGCGAGGGGATCGTCCCTGCGTTCCGATGCCAGTCCGGATGTGCGAGGCGACGATGGAGCTGCGGCTAGACCGAGGGGCGCTTGGCCAGACTCCCGGATCCCGCGTCGCGTCGTCGCCCGTCCCTCACCGCCCCGGAACGACCCGCACCATCGCCGTCTTCCCCGACTCCACCTTGAAGCGCTGCTCGCGGCTCCAGCCCTGCTCGACATTCGCAAAGCGCGCCACGTGCGATCCGCTCGGGAGCTGCACCTTGGTCTTCGGCGTCTGTCCGAGCGCTCGTCCATCCACCTCCACCATCGCCCAGCCGCCGATCACGTCGAGCGTGGCCCATCCGGTTCCCACCTCCGCCGCGGCGCTCGGATCCGTGGCCGCCGCCGCCGACGGGGCGCGCTCTGCCGGCGCCTTGCGCGGCACGGGGGCTCGCACGGGCCTCGGCGGACTCGGAGCGGCTGCGTCGACGCCGGCGGGCGCGGCCAGCACGGGCGGCGCGATCGCCGCCACCTGTGCACGGAGCGCATCCGGCAGCGGTTGGGCGCTCGCCGCATCCGGCGG
Organism: uncultured Myxococcales bacterium; assembly: GCA_964593795.1. GTDB lineage: Bacteria > Myxococcota_A > Polyangia > JAHFDS01 > JAHFDS01 > JAHFDS01. The sequence continues at coordinate 71,942 of CAZQJC010000048.1, forward strand.
GGCGGCTGCGACGGCGGTCGGCTGCGTACGTCCCGCAGGCACCAAGAGGAACCAGCCGCCCACTGCGAGGACCGCGAGCGCGCTCAGCGCGGCCGCGACCTTCCAGCGCGCCCGTGCGGGCACGTTCGGGGGCGATGAGGTCAAGCGCTCGACCGTCTGGGTTCCGAGGAGGCGCTGCTCCTTGTTGATCCGCAGGAGCTCGTCCCTGACCGCGATGGCGCTCTCCGGCCGATCCTCCGGAGCCTCCGCCATGAGGCGTTGCACGAGGCGGTCGAGGCCGGGCGGAAGCGGCACGAGGCGGCCCGGCGGCCCCGGCCGCTCGGTGAGCTTGCGCGAGAGCGCCGCGACGAACGTCGGCGCCTCGAAAGGCATCTTGCCGGTCAGGAGCTCGAACAACATGACGCCGAGCGCGTAGAGGTCCGCGCGCGCGTCCACGGGGAGCCCCCGGCACTGCTCGGGGGCCATGTAGTAGGGCGTCCCGATGGGAGCCCCCGTCGCGGTCGGCCCCACGCCCTGGAGGCTCTCGAGCTTCGCGATGCCGAAGTCGAGCAGCTTGACCACCTCGCCCCCCGCGCGGTCGTCTGCCATGAAGACGTTGTCGGGCTTGAGGTCGCGATGGATGATGCCATTGCGGTGCGCGGCCGCCAGCGCCTCGCAGACGGGCAACGCGACGGCGATCGCATCGGCGGGCGTGAGCTTGCCCTGTCGCTCGAGGCGACGCGACAGGCTCTCGCCGTCGAGAAACTCCATCACGTAGTAATGGCGACCATCGGGGAGCTGACCGAACAGGAAGATGTCGACGATGTTGCGGTGGCCGATCTGGTTGACTGCGCGCGCCTCCTGGACGAACCGCACGACGGACCGGCCGTCGCCCGCGATCCGATCTGACAGGAGCTTGATCGCGACCCGCTTGCCGATCAGCGGGTGTAGCGCCTCGTAGACCACCCCCATCCCGCCCTCCCCGATCCGGCGGATGACCTCGTACTCGCCGACCTGGCTACCGGGAGGGAGCTTCTCGTCCGAGACGTGAGCCTCCCCGTCAGGCGCGGGCGCGCTGTCCGACACCGGGGTCGTCGGCCGCTCGGTGCTGGCAGGCTCCGGCGTGGTCGGCCGCTCGGCTGGGGGAGTGGCGGCATAGGCGAGCGGCTCGGGAGTGGTCGGCCGTGCCGTGCCGTGGGCACCCACGCCTTCCGAGCCGTCCAGCCCGTCGCCAGGTGGTTTCGACATGCCGTAGCCGAATCATACCCATCCACGAGGCGGCCAGCGAAGCCGTACCGCTCCAACCGCCGCCGTCAGGGCTTGGCTTGACGCGTCTGCGCCTTGAGCAGGCCATGCCGGCCGAGCATGTTGACGAAGGTCCGCCGCGGGATGTCGAGGAACTCGGCGGCCTTGGTCTGGTTGTTCCCGAACAACGACAGGACCGCCACCAGGGCGGCGCGCTCGTTGGTCACGAGCAGGGCGCGATAGTGGGCCGGATCGCGAGGCGCCTCGGCAGGCGACACCGCAGGCGCGGCGGGCTCGGGCGCGAGGGGCGAGGGTGGCACCGCAGCGGACTCCGCCTCGAGCAGGGCGCCAGAGGGCGAAGGCACCGGGACCGCGTCGAAGCTCCCAGTGGTACTGAGGGGGCTGGCCGTCAACCCGAGGTGCTCGGGCTGGACCTCTGTTGCCTCGGCGGCGAGCAGGCTCGCTCTCTCGATCACGTTCTTGAGCTCGCGCACGTTGCCCGGCCAGGCGTGCCCGAGCAGGGCGCGCAGCGTGGACTCGGCGATCCGCTTGCGGCCTATTCCCATGCGGTCGCACGCCTGCTCGAGGAACATGGCAGAGAGCGCGAGCACGTCGTCAGGGCGCTCTCGCAGCGGCGGGATGCGCACGGTGGCGCCCTGGATGCGGTGCAGGAGATCGAGGCGGAAGGTGCCTTGGCGCGCCATCGTCTCCAGGTCGCGGTTGGTCGCCGCGACGAAGCGGACGTCCGCGGGGAACGCGCGCGTGGAATCTCCTAGCCGGCTCACCTGGCCCTCCTCGAGGGCCCGGAGGATCGTGGCCTGCGTCGACAGCGGGAGCTCGCCGAGCTCGTCGAGGAACAGCGTTCCCTCGTGGGCGTGCTCGAAGACCCCTGCCTGGTCGGACCCCGCGCCAGTGAAGGCACCCTTGCAGTGCCCGAAGAGCAGGTCGTCCACCAGCTCACCTCGCAGGGTAGCGCAGTTCACCGAGACGAAGCGCTGCTTGGCGCGCGGCGAATGTGCGTGCACAAGCTGCGCGAACACCTCCTTGCCGCTGCCCGTCTCTCCGAGCAGAAGAATCGGGATGTCTCCCCGAGCATAAAGCTTCACCTGGTGCAGGGCGCGCTGGATGGTCGAGCTGGCGAACCGCGGCTCGCGTGGCGCCGGCTTGACCTTGCGCCGATCGCCGAGCTGCGCGCGCGCCTGCACGAGCAGATCGAATGCGTCTCTGCCTTCGTCGGGCGCGCTCGCCACCGCGCAGGTGACCGGCAGCCCGCGCGTCTTGCACGCGGCGCGCAGCCGCCGGAGACACTCTTCCGCCTGGGACCGCGGGGTTCCCGGGAGCAACAGCTGCACGTCGGGCCCCACGAAGTGGCACACCGAATCGACCGCACGGACGCACCCGCTCGCGAGCTCGAGCAGGACGGAGACGCCGTCCGTCCCGGAGGCGCGGGCCACGAGCACGGACAGCGGCTGCCCCGCTCGCTCCGCTCGCTCCGCCTCCTCGAGCAAGCGAAAGCGCCACTCGTCGCTCGAGCAGACGTTGGCGCGCGTGGGGCGACTCGACGAGAGCACCAGCACCGCGCGCCCGACCTGCATCATGTCGCCTGGGCTCACGAGCTCGCGCGTTTCGACCCGGCGCCCCCGCAGGCGAGTGCCGTTTCGGCTCCCTAGGTCGCGCAGGAACACCACCCCGCCGGCGGTGATCTCGAGGACCGCGTGCTGACGAGACACGCTGCTGTCCTCGATCTGGATCTCCTGATCGGCACCACGGCCGATGCGGGCCTCGCCCTCGTCCGGGAGCGCCACCATCCGGCTCACCCCCCCCATGCTCACCAGACACGCCAGGCGGGCCCCCTCCGGCAGCGAGGCGGGGGAGACAGGACTGTCCACCCCGTCGGTCGTGCGTGTCACCGGCAACATGGTACCGCGGAGGCCGGGCAGGCCGCGAGTCGAGGGCATCAACGGGTGGAGGAGCCTTCCGGCGCCATGAACCGGCATGGAGGACATGTCCTCGTGGGCGAGCACGTCGCATGCCTGCGCGAAGCTGCGCGAACCTGCACAACCTGGCTCAACTCGTGGATTTTCTGCATCCCGCCCGCTGTTCGCGGCGCGCGGCCGGCGTATCCTGGCCGTGTGAGACCTGCGGGGATCCGGCACGCCGTCTGGAGCTGCATCGTCCTTGCTGCGTGTGGTGCAGATCCACGCCCCCACACGCTCGAGCTGCTCTTCCCCACCCAGGAGACGCGCCTCGCGGCAACCGCCATCAGCGTGCACCTCGTCTCGGGCCAGGGCATCGAGTGCGCGCGTCCGCTCGACGCCGTGCCCCTCGCCAAGCTCCACATCGAGCTTCCACCCAACCAGACCAGCACGCGCTTGCCGAAACTCGACCGCGGC